>CAMDSC010000063.1 GCA_945907065.1 Chitinophaga pinensis | reverse complement strand
GGGATAGTGTTAAATTTATCAATTCAACTACAATTAGCTCTGGAACTATAGATTACAAATGGGATTTTGGAAATGGAGCATTTAGTACCAAAGTAAATCCAAGAATTAAATATGCGCTAGCTGGTGGCTATAAAGTAACTTTAACCGCTACTTATAATGGCTGTAAAAGCGTTATGACAAAAAATGCTCAGCAATTTGCACGTCCGGTGGCTAAATATTCTGTACCTTCTGTTTTATGTGATAAATCTGAAATTTTATTTACCAACGGATCTACAATTCCTCTTGGAAATATGGGTTATGTATGGTATTTTGGGGATGGAATTATTTCAGGTGAAACCAACCCTTACCATAGCTTTGCTAATACAGGAACAAAAACTGTTAAAATGAAAGCTATTTCAGAATTTGGATGTGCTGACTCAATTACCAAAACTTTAAACCTTGCGGAGGCTCCTTTAGCTAATTTTAGTACCGCTTCTTTGTGTAATTTAACTCCAACTCAATTTAGTTTTACAGGCACAAAACCTACTGGAGCAATTACCAGTTTTTCTTGGAATTTTGCAGGAGAAGGTACTACTACAGTAGAAAACCCAACAAAATTATTTAGTTTGATAGGTAAAAAATTAATTACTCTTACTCTAACATCTAACAACGGTTGTTCTGATATTATTTCAAAAGAAATTGATATTAAATTACAGTCTAAGGCTGATTTTTCTACAATAGATGTTTGTGAAGGCAATGATGCTGTATTTACTAACAGGTCAACCGTAGCTGCAGGTAATTTACTTTACAATTGGAAATTTGGAGATGGTAATAATTCAATCGCTCAATCTCCTCGTCACCTTTACCCAACGGGAACTTCACAGACTTATAATGTTACTTTGGTAGCTATTGTTCCTGGTGGATGTTCAGATTCGATTAACAAACCAATATCCGTTAATGCAAAACCAAATTCAGACTTTACATTTAAACCTAGTGGTCGTTTGGTTAGTTTTGCGGCATCTCAAACCTCAAATACCTCATATCAGTGGAATTTTAGCGACGGTGGAAGCTCAAGTGCGCCAATTACTCAATATCATTACCAAAATTATCCTTCAGGAAAATACACAGTATGTTTATCCGTAGTAAATGCTGCAGGTTGTATTTCGCAAACGTGTAAAGAAGTTTCCATTTCAGGAAGTATTAATAGTTTAACTAAATTAACAGGTGTTGATATTTATCCTAATCCTAACGGAGGTAACTTTACTGTAACTGTTGAAAATCCTAAAACAGATATTTCAATTACGGTTTACAATCTTTTAGGAAATGTAATTAAAGTTATAGAAACCAACCCTTTAAAATCTTCTTATTCTGTAGACTTAAATGTGGCCAATGGAATTTATATTGTAAAAGTAACTAATGGAGGATTAACCTCTTCTCAAAAAATAACTATTAATAAATAGTTAGTCCTACTATATAAAGGCTGTTTCGATATCGAAACAGCCTTTTAAATTCCAACAATTAAATTACAACCTCAATACTAAATTTATAATACCAAGACATATGAAAACATTTTACAAAATCACTATTTACCTTGTCTTATTTGTATTTAGCATAATACAAAAAGTTAATGCTCAAACAGCCACCTTCTCGCAATCCTACACTGGGAGTGCTGGATCTTCTGCGCAATGTGCAGCATGGACAACATTCATGACAACCCTATCAACAAGTGGAAATTATATTAAAATGACAATTTCGGGAACCTATGATGCCACGGGATTTTCATGTACTGATAAAACTATTATCACAGCTTTTGTAGCTGCTATAAAAAATGGGACAACCTACATATCGGGAACAACAAGCGGCCATGTGTGGTCAATATGCAACCGATATTCAGGTGAAATATGGATAGATCCACCGGCTTCATGCAGTGGTAGCAATTGTCCTTCACCAGGATATATAATTCGTCCTTGTATTGGCGGAACTAACGTTAACTGGGGAGGTATAAATACTGCAACTTGCGGTGCTCCAAGTCAAGTTATGACAATAAAATTTGAAATGCCAACAAAACCGAATGATGCTGGTATTTCTGCAATTGCAACGCCTTTGTGTGCTCCAAATATTGTAGTAACTTATAATAATAATGGAACGAACACATTAGACAGCGCTAAAATTAACTGGTCAGTTAACGGAGCCTTGCAAACCCAAAATAAATATACAACTGCAATTCTTCAAGGTGGAAAACCTGTTAATCTTACACTAACACCTACTTTTAATTTTATTGATGGCAATACTTATACGGTTAAAGCTTGGACTTCATTACCAAATAACAAAACAGATTCAGTACCTGCAAATGATACATCTATCACAACCTTCAAATATCTTGGACCTGCATTAGATCCAACAGTTTCTGATGTTATAAAATGCGGACCTGGAAAAGCTCCTTTAAAAGCAATACCTGGTAATGCTGCAGATTCACTAATATGGTATGATGCTATAACTGCAGGCAATATAATTGCTAAAGGTAAAAACACCTTTTCGCCACCTTTGGTTGTTGGGGTTAATACCTATTATGTTCAAGCCTCTAAAATATCTCTACCTGCAGCACTAGCAAATTCAATGCAACCTTCTACGGGCTATGGTTCTACTTATTCAGGTGGTTTTGCAAATATTACTCCAAATAAAGGAGTTTTGATTGATAGTTTTGCTATAGTATTAACAGGTAATGTTCCTGATGCAACCTTTAATGTTTACATGAAAACAGGTACATATCTGGGTTTTGAAGGCAATTCTTCAGTATGGACAAAAATAGCTAACAATGCTGTGTCAAGGGTTCGCTATGTTGGTTCTTACTATAGGGCTTATATTAAAATACCTGAAACACTTTTAGCTGCTGGTACTACCTATGGATTTTATGTTACCACTACTCCTGCAAAGTCGAGTACCCCGTGGTCAATAACTTCAACTCCAGCTGGTCTCACTACCACAAACTCCGACCTTGTGGTTTTTCAAAAAGGAATATGTTATGGCGGATCTGAATTTGGAACGCTAAATGCTAACTATCCATTAACTTGGGAGACTCATTACAGAACTGCCAATTGTCCTAGTAATAGGGTGGCTGTAAAGGTTACTGTAAAGCCGAGTCCTTATGGATCCACATTTATTAAATCTACCCCCTTCCAAACAACAATGCCAAATACTAACGGAAGTGCTGGAAGCCCGGATATTGTTGCTAAAGGAGATCAGTTAGCTTATGAAATTACTCCACCTACTGGATATAATAACAGTGATTATGGAGTAACTTGGATTATGACTGGTTTTACATTTAGAACCCAAAGCGGAAGAGTATTACCAACTACTTATTATTCACCTTCCACTCCAACCCCTTCAGGTTCTGCCAA
>CAMDSC010000062.1 GCA_945907065.1 Chitinophaga pinensis | reverse complement strand
GTATTTGATAAGAGGGGTATAGCGCCAGAGGGCTTTCATATACCCACTTATTTAGAATATACATGGTATAATAAACCCACTTTAAACGAAAAAGGTTTTAATGCTCTTCCCGGTGGTAGGTTCTACTATTACTATAATGGTTTTGACGGTTTGGGGGGGCAATCTTGGTTTGCTTGCCGAGGTGGTTATGTTGTTTTTGAATGCGAACAGTGTATAATTAAAAATTATTATTATCCAGACGCTCCTCATTATTATCTTTCTGTCCGTTGCATCAAAGATTAGTTGGTTTATTTTTTTAATTTTTGTATTAAACAGAATTAAACTCTATATTTGATTACAGGGTTGAAAAATATAAAAAGATTTAATTATTACATTTATTTATTACTATATGAAAACAATTATCGCCGATAATAGAAAATATGAAGTTGCCGAGGCTGACTATCCTGAAAAATTAACTTGGCGAGAAGCAAATAAAATAGACATAAATGGATGGACATTACCACACTTTAGTCTGCTTCAAAATATGTTTATTAACGGAGAAGATTTAAACGGATTTGATTATTCTGAAACATATCTGAGTAGTACACAATTTTGGGATATTGTAAACGAACATAATGTTGAAGACGGTTCTGTATATGTATTAAATTTCAAAACAGGAGAGGAACTACTTAAACACGAAGATAATTACGCAGGTAAAATAAGATTAATTCGTGAAATCAAATAATAATCAAATATTAACTAATACAGTTCTGAACGTTTTAAATTAAAACTCTAAAAAATGATTTTTACAGACAGGGCTATTTGTTTTCTGATTCTTACAAAACTATTCGTGTAAGGCAAACTAACGATAAAGGATATATAACAATTAAAGGCGCATCTATCGGCATATCTCGGCCTGAGTTTGAATATGAAATACCAATGCAGGATGCAGAGGTATTATTAAATAAATTTTCTATTTCTGAATTAATAAAAGTCAGGTATAAAATTTTATTCAAAAATAAAATTTGGGAAGTAGATGAGTTTCTGGGTGAAAACATAGGCTTAATTGTTGCTGAAATTGAATTAGAAAATGAAGATGAACAATTTGAGATGCCCGATTGGATTGCTAATGAAGTAACAGGCATTCAAAAATATTATAATTCAATTTTAGCTACCTTTCCATATTCAAAATGGAAAAAATAAATTTTTATTAATAAATTTAACAATATAAAAAATTCAATGTTTCAAAAAATTAAAAATGCTCCTTTAATTTATATTGAGGATAAGGTTATAAATGAAAAACTTAAAAACAAACCTTTTATTCGCCTTTTGGTTGATGTTTTAGATGGAGATTTATGGTCATCAAAAATTAGCTTTTGGGGAAATAATTTAATCATTTTTTTAATATTAATAAGTACTTTCGAAATCATCTTTTCTACTGATCTTAATTTTCTTAAATACACAAGTGTTTTTAAGTTTATATTTTATAGCACAAGTATTATTTTTTCGTTCGAAATTTTAGCACGTATTCTTTTAGCAGAATATTTAAATCCAAAATATAAAGGAATTAAAGCAAAGTTCATGTACCTCTTTTCTTTTTATGGAATAATTGATATTTTATCCATTATTCCATTTATATTTGGACTTCTAGGATTTAATGTATCGAATTATTTAAACTTGCTACGAATATTTAGGGTTTGGAGAATTGCTCGTTACATCCCTTCGTTTTCTAACATCTCTCAAGCTTTTAGCAGTAAACGAAATGAAATTTTTACAACACTTCATGAAAGTTTAAAAAAAATTATTAGTATTGCAAAATAAAAGTGGAGACCAGCAACCACTTTAAAAACGGGGCGACACCGAAAAGCCAAATGAGTAGGAAAATTTTAATAAATAAAAAAGAAAAAATTAGCATTTATTTCGGGAGCATTATCCGCTTCTTTTACAGGGCTTGGTACCATTTTTGAATTACAGCATTGGCCAGGAGGCGAGATGTTGATTTTGGGGATTTCAATTTTTTCAATTGTATTTGTACCAAGTATAACAAAATATTTATACGACAAAGACAAATAAATTCTCTCAAAGTGTTAATTTGCTTAATATGGACGGACCTTTGTCATGTGACAGTTCGTCCATTTTTTTATTCGTCAGACAAGTAAACTAGCCCATAACAGCACATTTGCAATAGCGGGCCAGATGTGCTTCTATGGCAGTTTTGTGGGTAAACAAACTTTAGTATTTCAAATCAGCATTTGTGGTGAGAAGCCCCGTCATCGCAAATCTGCAAACCGTTATGGGCAAGCATTAAGCAGACCGTAATGACATTGGCAACATCAAAAGAAATGGCACACACCTTTCCATTTTTAATGCGTAATAATTAAATCCAATATGAATTTTTTGATAGTATTCTGACCTATGTTTTGCATAATAACGTTCACTTTGAATTGACCAAGCATTTTCCCCCAACTTTTCTGATAAAAACCATTTTTCTAATAAACGACCAGCACGACCATTTCCATCCATAAAAGGATGTATTTTTTCAAATATTAAATGTATCATAGAAGCATAATAAAATATTTCCTTATGCGACAAATCTCTACTTATTAGTTCTTTTATATCAAAAAACAACTTTGTAAATTCTTCCTTGACAAACTCAGGTTCAACAGCCATATATTCAACTTTGCCACTACTAAAAATACCGACTTGTTGATTTCTCAACTTGCCTTTTTGACTTTTTAGCGTCAAAACAGTATTACTTAAAATCTTGTGAACTTCTAAAAATGTTGTTTGACTTAATTTATTCTTCATTGCAAAATTATATGCAAGAATCAAATCGTCAATTTCAGTCATTTCTTTTGGCTTAGACTTTACTTTAAATTTTTTATTTTTTAAGTATGTATCAATGTCTATACTATTTCCTTCAATATTTGATGAATATGTTGCAGAAGATTGCACGTAGTATTCAAAATCATCTTTAGAATAAAAGTTTTTTGTTCTAAATTGATTAAACACATCGAGCCAATCAATATTAAGTTTAGTTGAATACTCGTTTAAATATTCAGCAGTAAGTATTTTTAAATGTTTTCCCATTTGATGATTTGATTTTAAAAGTAGTGCAATAAATACATTGACTACTTTTTTGGATTAAAGTCTTGTAATTGCCCCTGCTTTTAATAACGCCATTTTAGCCACTTTTTCAGCCTCGTTTTTCGTTGTAAATGTACCGATAATTTCGCTTCCAGACAAGCCTCCTTTATACTGTAATTCCATTCGTTTCATATCTGCACAAAACAGAATGTCAATCAGCGTGGAACGTTTTGTTGGTTTTGTTACAACCCAAAAATTTTGAACTTTACTCATATTGTGTTAGTCGTTTTTCTATACCACGACAAAAGATTTTAGTTAATAATTAAAACCACATTTGGAAATATGCCAGCCCATAACATTGGGTTTGCAAAAGCGGTGGCTTATCGCTTCGTTTGACATTTTTTGCTATCTTTAACATTGGTTCTTCGTTGGTAGTTTGGTGGTAAAATCACCGCCTTCGCAAAC
>CAMDSC010000061.1 GCA_945907065.1 Chitinophaga pinensis | reverse complement strand
TCTTCTGGTAAATCAAAGCTAAACTCTGATAATTTCATTTTACTCATATCTATTTTTTAGGGGCATTTTTGAAATGCTTGCAAAGATACACTATCTCACCCCCATTTGTCAAGCGATTAGGCAAGTTTTATTACTATGCTCGTTAAATTACACATAAATGGTTGACCATAACTACACATAAGGCTTCACTTATGCAAGTTGTAAAATAGCTAATTATGGGATTTTTAATTTTTGACCTATGCGTATCATATCACCTTTTAGCTTATTTTTTCGCTTTAGTGACGCAATAGAAACATGGTATTTTTGAGCGATTTCTGATAAGGTGTCTCCAGATTTAACAGTATAGGTTTTTCCAAGAGGTTTTTTGGGTGGCAGTATTATTTCGTCACCAGGATTGATTTTAAGGGTATCGGTACTCTGATAATTTTTACCCTGTATTACTAATGATGATCTAGTTGGTTGTTCCTTAATTTTCAATAATGTATTTTCAAATGATTCAAATATTTTTAACCCTTTAAGGTGATACCCTTTTGTAGTTAGGTGAATACCATCTGTTTGTGCATAACCTAAATTAGCCCAAGTCTTTATCGTACCTATGCCGCCCGATAAATCATACCAATTCCAAAACAAACAATTATTTGCTCGGGCAATTGAATCCATTAAGTCTCTAAAAATAGGTCCAGCCGTTATTATTTTGCCCTTATAAAATAAATCTTGGGTACTCGTTAACACGACAAGTACTTCAGGTCTTATTGATTTTATTTTTGTAATTGCTTTTTGGACTTGGCCCGGTAAACTTGGATCAATTTTGTTTGTATAAAGAATGTCATTTGTTCCAAAATCAAGAAAGACAATATCAGGCTCAATAACCGGTAACTGTTGTTCTAATTTATCTAGATAAAGAATAGACCTAATTGCCGCTGCACCCACACCCGTAGAATGATAAATGACTCCTTTGTCTTCAATTTTCTCAATATTTAATCCATAAAACGTAAAATGCTTTCCTAGCACGCACGTAACTTTGATGCTAATTGTTGATACTGATTTTGGACAAGGAACAACCAATCCATAATCAGTATATTTGATTTGGGAACTATCGCGCAATAGATTAATAGTGTCGAACCAGATACTAAACTCCCCATGCATTATATCATTTTCGTAAAAGAGATAGAGAAGGCTATTCTCCGTCTCTAAATTCGATTTGAAAGCAAAATTGAGTTCTGCAACTTCCGATTTTGTATCAACAGACATCCCACAAACGCCTAAAGGGATTTCTTTTCTCCCTTGAAAACTCTTTACATAAGACCAGTTTCCTATAAAAGTTGATTTATAATTTACGGAAGAATAGGTATTTGCTGCACCATAATTAAAAATTAACCCTCTGCCCCCATCTCCATATTTATCTTGAAACATTCCACGTGCTATCGTTGTGGGTATCTCCGCTTGAATATGACTCCCGCCATAATGAACAAAAACCAATTTTTCATTTGAACTATTAGTAAAATGTTCAAGAAGCTTTTTCCCCACCTCAGGAGAATAAAACTGAATATAATTATAATTAGAGTCTACCTTTAAATCTTCGTTAATAGATTGAGCGTGTATAGGGATGTCTAATAAAAAAAATAGCAATACAACTAATATGTTTTTCAATTCAATCTATTTTTAAAGTATCGATTACTGGTATAAGAATTTTATTCGTGTCTGACTCTAAAGCTGGCGGCATATATTTTGGGACACCATTATTTACTGCTAAATGGCGCATCATGTTAATTGTCCCATTACTCATGGCACCATACATTCCCAAAGCAAAAATTAAATCATTTATCTTGTTTTTTTCGATTAGGTCAATTAAATTATGATTGGAATAGCGAAAATCAACCACGTAAATTTCCTCATAATGACTAATTAAGTAGACGGCAAAAGCATTTCCCATTGAATTTTTCACTACGACTGCTTTTTTGCCATTTTTTACTGATGTTGTAATTTTCATCAACGGTGCATCGCCACCTAAAAAAGTTAAATAGGTGTTTCCACCAGAACTTTTATGAGAAAACACACTTGCCTTTATTGGATTTTCAAAGTTGTTTTCATTAAAACGAACAGCCGTTGTGGTTACCATTGGAACATAATAAACTAAGGTGTCGGGATTAGCTTTCACTGAAGGATCACGCGTTAACTGATAAAGGGAACCTAAAAAATTATATTTTATTTTTTTCTCCATTTTATTCAGCTCTACTGGTGGGATTCCAGCTCCTCGACAAAACGCGACATAAGCATAATAAGCTCCTGTAGCATTCCAATGATGATCTGTACTAAAATACATTTTCTCATTGCCATGCTTATCTAGTTCGTTAAATACATCGCAAAATATCGCTCCATTGGCAAGTGAATTTTTAATGGCAAGTAATGTCGCTTTATTTTGATTATTATATTTTCGATATTTTAAAACTGGAATAAATGCCGAGGAAAGAGGTGCTACCACTGAAAAAACTCTTACTCTCCCACTTAATTTAGATGCATATTCGTTGAGCATCGCACTAAAATACTTTGACATTCTTGGATTTCCCCCACCTACCGGATAAACACTTCCGTCAAGGATTAATAAGCTACCTGAATAGGCTTCGTCAAAATCATCTTTAACCTTTATTTTTGTGCGACTAGTATCCTCCTCATTTGGGTTAACCTGCTTTCTTTTCTTTCCAATAAATATTTTTTCTTGGTGGCTAAAATGAATCCCTTTCGATGCGTGGAAAATATCCGCCATTGATATAAATTTATCTCTAAATGGGAAATGATCATCAATAAAATCATCCATGCTGTGTGCCCAAGCTCCGTTCAAATAGCTCTTGTAAGTTAATTTAGGAAATACTGCCAACTTTCTTTTCTCTCCTACAGATACAACCTGAGGCGGGAGAAATAGATAGAAACAATACATCCCTACTAAAGCCATTAAAAACAAGATGGAATTAATTTTATTTACCATTAAAAACGAGTATATAAAAATGGATTATAGGAAGAATTAACGAGTAACATGGTTGCCAAAAATAGCATAGCAATGTTAATTACTGGTTTCATTATATGATAATGGCGGCTAACTTCCTGGCTGACTTTCGTGTCGGATGGATAAATCTCATTCCATGGTATGCAGAACAAAACGACCAAAACAAACCAAAATAAATGTTCAAATAAATCAGTAGTAAATCCAGCTCCAACAGGATTTTTAGAATAAAAGAGGTGACCCACAAAAATTTTCAGTTGGCTAAAATCTACAAAGTAAAAAATCGCACGACTAAATATTATTAAGATTAAGGTGTATGTGTGACGGAGGAAACGTGGGATTTTCTTTAAAAAGTTTTCTAGGAGTTTTTCAATAATCATAAAAGAGCCAAAGTAAAAACCCCATAAGGCAAAATTCCAGCTTGCACCATGCCAGATTCCAGTTAATAACCATACTACCATAATGTTTCTTAATTGTAGTTTTCTGTTTCCGCCCATTGGGATATAAACATAATCCCTGAAAAACTTACCTAAAGAAATGTGCCACCTCCGATAGAAATCACCAACAGATTGTGCAGCATATGGATGCTTGAAATTTTCATCAAAATCAAACCCAAACATTTTAGCCAAACCAATGGCCATATCTGAATAGCCACTA
>CAMDSC010000060.1 GCA_945907065.1 Chitinophaga pinensis | reverse complement strand
TCTCAGGCTGAATTAAATTTTGGACTTGGGGCTGCCTTTGCTTTCATCATTTATTTTTTCATCTTTTTATACGGCGTTCAGGTAATGCGGGGTGTGATGGAAGAAAAGACCAACCGAATAGTAGAAATTATTATTTCGTCAGTTAAACCATTTCAATTGATGATGGGTAAAATATTGGGAATAGCCATGGTTGGGCTAACCCAGTTTTTAATTTGGATAGCACTCAGCGGAATTTTAACAGGCGTTATTTCTATCTTTTTTGCTTCGCAAATGGGCGGTATATCTGGCGAAATGCCACAAGCCGGAAATCAAATACAAGCCATGAACCCGATTTTAGAAGCTTTCTTTAATTTAAACTTTGGGTTCTACATTGCCATTTTTGTTTTCTACTTTTTGTTTGGTTATTTGCTTTACAGCGCCATGTTTGCGGCTATAGGTTCAGCGGTAGATAGTGAGGCCGATACACAACAATTTATGTTGCCGGTTACTATACCGCTTGTAATAAGTTTTGCCACCAGTTTTTCCATTTTGGCCTCCGATCCACATGGTTCTATGGCTACGTTTATGTCCATATTTCCTTTAACCTCGCCCATTATTATGATGGTTCGTTTGCCGTTTGACCCACCGGGTTGGGAACTGGCTGTGTCCATGCTAACCCTCGTTTTAACCTTTATATTATTTACCTGGCTAGCCGGACGAATTTACAAAGTTGGGATATTGATGATGGGTAAAAAACCAACCTATAAACAGTTGTTTAAATGGATGTTGATGAAGTAAAGGGTGTTTATTGAGGTGAGTTTACGAGCATTAAGTTTATTTTACTGTCAAGCTTTATGTAACTTTTTCATCAAGGCAAAAGTTAAGAGAAGAAAATTATATAGGTAGACACAAACGAATATAGTTAATTGTGTAATTTGACTTTTGCAAGAGTTTAATTTTTTCTTTATTTTTCAAAATATCCATTCCATTTGCCCCCCACTTTTTTTTAAACTAATTTTGAAGGCTCATTGCAATAGCCCCTTTTGGTATACTCACGAATAGAAATATAAGTAACAAATTGATTCGTGGGGATACGAATCATGGCAATGAAGCCATAGTATCTAATAATTTTGAAACGATGAAAAATATAGGAAGGCGGGTAGCTGAAAAATATTTAATGACGCAAGCCAGAGCCAATAAGCATCCGCGAAAAATCACATCGTTTAATCAAATTAAAACCATTGGCATTTTATACGATGCCACCCTTGAGGAAACAATAGCTGAGGTAAAACATATCAGCAAAAAACTGAATGCTATGGGAAAGGAAATTTACACATTGGGGTTTATAGATAAAAAAATACTACCCCCCAATTTGGAACCCAATACCAAAGAAGATTATTACTGTCGCAAAGATTTACATTGGTATAAATTACCCATAAAAGAACGAATAAGCCGATTTGCCAATGAGCCTTTCGATTATTTATTGAATGTATTTACCGCAGATGAACTGCCCTTGGTTGGGCTTTCGGCATTGAGCAAAGCCAGTTGCCGATTAGGAACGTTTCATAAAAAATACACAGGTTGCTATGATTTTATGCTCAACGAGGAAGGTACCAAAACCGCATCCGAACTTTTGGATGCTTACATATTATATTTATACAAATTAAAAAATGACTAAAATAAAATTTAAAGGACTGGGAGTAGCTATGGTTACCCCGTTTACAGATGATTTTGCAGTAGATTTTGACGCATTGGCCAAACTTACCGAATCGCTTATTTCAGGTGGGGTAAATTATTTGGTAGTGCTTGGTACAACCGGCGAAACAGCCACTTTGAGTAAAGACGAAAAGAAACAGGTTTATGCCAAAATAAAAGAAGTAGCTGCAGGAAGAGTTCCTTTGGTAGCAGGTATTGGAGGAAATAATACGAAAGAAGTTATTGAAACAATTTTAGCATTTGATTTTACAGGATACGATGCTGTTTTAAGTGTTAGCCCATATTACAACAAACCAAATCAGGAAGGAATATTTCAGCATTATAAAGCCATTGCTGAAACAAGCCCAAAACCAGTTATAATTTACAATGTACCGGGAAGAACAGGAAGTAATATTACTTCAGCCACACAATTGCGAATAGCGGAATTACCAAATGTTATTGCAACCAAAGAAGCCTCCGGAAATTTTAGTCAGGTGATGGAAATACTGGCAACCCGTCCAAAGGATATGATGGTGATAAGCGGCGACGATGCGTTTACTTTCCCCTTTATGGCCTTGGGAATGGAAGGAGTAATTTCTGTAATAGGAAATGCCTATCCAAAAGAATTTTCAACAATGGTAAAACTGTGTTTGGAAGGAAAATGGGATGAAGCCAGAGTTTTACATTACAAACTTTTAGCCCTTATGGAAACCATTTTTGAAGATGGCAGCCCGGGAGGAATAAAAGTATTACTTAAGAAAAAAGGAATTTGCGGCGATAAAGTTCGATTGCCATTGGCCAATGTGGGTAAAGCCACGGAGGAGAAGTTGCTAAAACTAATGTTTTAAAGTTTAAAGTTAAAAACTAAAAGTTAAAAGTAACTGTATGGCTAAATCTGTATTGAGGGATAAAAGTTATGAATTTGCTATTCAGGTAGTAAAACTTTCTCAATCTCTTCAAACAGATAAGAAAGAATTTGTTTTAAGTCGTCAATTACTTCGGTCAGGAACTGCCATAGGAGCTTTGCTTCGCGAAGCTGAATATGGCCAAAGCACAGCTGATTTTATTCATAAAATGAGTATATCTTTAAAAGAAGCAAATGAAACAGAATATTGGCTTATCCTTCTAAAAGATACCGGTTACTTAGAACAAGGACCTTTTGACGACCTCATAAATGCTTGTAAAGAATTAATTGCTATGCTAGTTTCCTCTATAAAAACTTTGAAACTAAAACTTTGAAACTGAAAGCTAAAAGCTAAAAGCTAAAAGTTTATTTAGGACTATAAATTGAAATTACTTATAACTATTAGTTTTTAACTGTTAACTTTCTGCAAGACTTATAACTTTTAGTTTTTAACTTTTAACTTAAAAAAAATGCAAATCGGCGATAAAGTAAAGTTCATAAATGAATCATTGAGTGGGACTATAACCCGGCTGATTGATGACAAAACCATTGGTGTAAGTATTGAAGATGGTTTTGAAATTCCTGTATTAAAGCGGGAAATAATGATTGTGACCCCCATTAATTTGGTGGAGCAACATGATAAAGCAGAAATTCCAAATGCTAATAAAATTGCCATTGGTGATTCTGAAATCTCCTTATGGTTTGAGCAAAGTTCACAAACGTGGTATAAAGCCAGTTTGCTGAACAATAGCCGAAGCGATATTCTTTTGAGCGTTACGGTAAAGCAAGGAAAGGTTTTCAAACCACTGTTTGGCGGAAAAGTTGAAAAACACACGTCTTATCTTATTAATACCTTAAATCTAGCCGAACTGGAACTTTGGGGAACCTATTGTTTTCGTATTATTTTTCATGAGCAGGAAGTTGAAAAGCCAAGAGCCCCTTGGTATCTGGAATATACCTTTCGGTCAAAAGATTTTATGAAAGCCAAAGAAGTGAATGGAAAACCAACTTTTCTTATTTCTTTAAAACCCGATAAAATAGAACAGTTTACCATAGCGAAGGACTCGGTAAAGATTGAAAATAAGCCTAAAGA
>CAMDSC010000059.1 GCA_945907065.1 Chitinophaga pinensis | reverse complement strand
AAATACAAGGCCACAACCACCGGTGGAGTGCTCAAGCAATACATTTACCAATGGAAAGATTTGGTAACCAATTCAATTCTTTCAACCACCGATAGTTTAAAAATTTTAACAAAAAATGCTTTAAAAATTCAACTGATAGTGAACGATGGTTGTGAAGCCTTGGGCGATACGGCTGAATTTGAGGTAAAGGTTAAGGCTGAGTTAAAGGCCATCACAAATTTAAGAGACACCACTATTTGTGCAGCAAAAACTTTGAACTACACCGCTGCCGCCACTGGCGGAACTGGTAAAAATTATAAATTTTCTTGGTTACTAAATGGCAAACAAATCGACACCACCTCAACCTTAACCTTAACCTCAGCCTTAACCTCAACCTTAACCTTAATCACCACCGACAACTGTAGCTCAAACGATACCGTAAAAAAAACAATCACTGTAAACCCTAGTCCTAAGTCTGATTTCAGTTGGGATGTGGCGTGCAGCCGAACGGTTACCAAATTTCAGTTTACGGGCACAAAACCCAACTCACCCATAACCACAATTTTTCATTGGAATTTTAACAACGAAAGCCCGTCCTATCTCGAAAATCCGTCGTATTTATTTACCCTTGCTGGAACAAAAAAAATAAGTTTAGCCACAACAGCAAGCAACGGCTGCACGGATACCATCAAAAAAGATGTGGTTATAAAACCGCAATCGAAAGCTGATTTTACTGCCAATGACGTGTGTGAAACAGACTCGGCCGTTTTTATAAATAAATCACAAAATGCCACAGGCTACCTTTGGAAATTTGGAGATGGACAAAACTCAAAGCTTCAAAATCCAAGGCACAAATTCCAAATTTCAAGCACCACCACGTATAATGTAACACTGGTAGCTCAAGTTGCTGGCGGTTGTTCGGATTCAATTTCCAAAGCCCTTACGATCAACAAAAATCCAAGTTCTGATTTTAGTTATACTTACAGTGGCACCAAAGTAGACCTCAAAATAACCAAAGCCGGAAACTCCTACCAATGGAAATTTGGAACTACAGACAGTGTAAAAACCTCGGCTACCACTTATTCTCACACCATCAAATCCTCCGACCAAACCAAGGTGTGCCTCACTGCCACGGATATTTCCGGTTGCTCATCTCAAACCTGTAAAAATGTATCGGTAGGAATTTTAAAGGTTTTAAAATCTGATGGTTTTAAACTTTACCCCAACCCAAACACAGGAAACTTTACCATTGAAATCGAAAATCCTTCCAAAGATGTTTCCATTGAAATTTTTAACCTTATGGGGCAATTAATTTACAAAGTGGAAACCGAGCCTTATAAATCTATCTACGTAATAGATTTATCCAGCAAACCATCCCCCTTTGGGGGCTTGGGGGCCGTAAGGGTAAAAAATGGGGATTCGGTTTGGAATCAGAAAATTCTGGTTTCGTTTGGTGATAAAATCAATCGGTAAAAACACTATTTACCTTTCGAAAGCCATCCCACTTTCTAATGAATTTTCAATTTTTGCATCCCTATTTCTAATGATTTTTGGGCTAAATGTTAGGTTTAACGGTTTAATTGATTTTAAGTTTGAGTAAATAATTAAAAAAAAACATGAAAACAAAAACAACAAACCCAACCAAGATTGGTGAAAACACCAACACGAAAAATTTCTTTCAAAAAACGTTTATCCTATTAGCTATTTTAGCTTTTACCAGTTTTGGCTTTAAGGCAAAGGCGCAATCCTATACGGTTACAGTCAACAATAATACAATTGGCACCTGTAGTTGGAGAGTTCTAATTTTAGATAATAGCAACGTTATAATAGATTCCATTATCTCTACAGCAAGTTCCATCCTTTACAATCCTACTGGATGTAATGCTAATATCGCTTCAATAGTAATATCAGATATGAGTGGAAATTGTCAAGGATATACTTTTGGGTCAGGAGGAAGTTTTCCCTATACCGCCGTCATTCCTCAATGCAGTTTTCCAAAAGTATCTTGTTCTTCAGGTATAAACTGTCAAGGGGTAACTTCACTTCCTAGTTGTGGTAGCACTCCACCTATTGGTAGCACTGTGGTAACCATTAACATTAATTAATTGTTTGATGTTTATTCTAATAAACCTTTCATTTATTATTTACATTTGAATTATTATTAATGAGAATACACAGCCTATTTTTTGTATTATTCTGTTTGTCAAAATCTGCTTACTCACAAAATTTTGACTACCTAAAAACTTATGGTACAAAATTATTGGGGGAATATATTTGCGGAATAAGTGCTGAACCAACAGGAGGCTGTGTATTTCTAATGGGTCAAAGGGATTCGGGTACAGTAAATTCAGGCAATGGTCCTGATACACTGCTATTTGATACAGCCAAGTATATCTTTAAAAACTCGAATAATACCGCCATGTATTTAGTACGACTAGATTATAATGGTAAAGTAATAAAAGCAAAGAATATAGGATCATTCAATATGGTATCTGTACATTATTATTATATTGGTAACGATTGGAACTACAGTAAAATGTGCAGAGATAATTCAGGTAATATTTATATAACAGGCAATTTATCCGGTACTCAATCGGTGGGAGGAAAGACTATGAGTAGTGCGAAGGGTAAAATTTTCTTTGCCAAATTTGATAAAGATTTTAACCTAGTATGGGTTACCCAAACCGGTAATTCTACATCTTCGCTACCAGATAACATCATTTATTCATCGGGTCATATTTATTTTTATTGCAGCAGTAGTGAGTTAACCCCTATAGGAAAAAACTTATATCCTTGCAGTTCAGTATATAATATACTGTGGAGTAGAGATAGAACCTATATTTATGGTGAATTAAAACCTTCTGATGGCAGTATGTTATGGAACAGATGTTTGGTAATTACTAAGCAGTATGACTATTTTGAAATTACAGGAATGGTTTATTTGAAAAAAAAGATTTACTTGTCAGGTAACACCAACAATATAAATATTGTAGGAAAGGATACCTTTTTAAGGGGAACCTTCATTGTAGAAACTGACACTACAGGTAAGTATCAAAAACGGTTTATCATACAATCTAAACGATTTATAAGTAATGATTGTTTAGCTACCGATGGAGAACACCTATATTTCGGGGGTGCATTTAGCGATAGTGTAACTTGGGGTAAACAAAAAGTAGTCCCTAAATATTCTACAGGTGGGACTTTTTTATTTCAACATCAAGAACTTTTTACCGCATCAGTCACCTCAGATTTGCAACCACGATGGTTCTTCCACCCTCAAATTCTTGATCCATCAAAAGAGCTTTATTCAGGCGATTATACCCATATATCAAACTTAGTTGTAAGTAATGGTTTAATGTATTTCGGAGGCATATTAGGAGGAAGTATTATTGCCGGAAGCGATACCCTTTTAGCTTTTCGTAGAAAAAATGGGAGTACAATTCCTAGAGCACTACTTTTTAAAATGGATTTTTTAGGGAATGTATTATGGGCTGCAAGCGGAGGTGGCGAAAGAGATTCATTCTATAGTTATCCTGAAACTTTAAGTGCTATCTCCGAACAATCTGTGTACATGGGGGGGTATTTTGATGGGAAAATAAAATTTGGTAATTATACATCAACATCAAAATACAATAGTAGCAGATCTACAGAAGATGGCTGGCTTACCAAAGTAACTGATTATTTTATAACCCGAGGTAAGGTAAAAGCCGGCCCCTACTGTGCCGGAGATACCATAAAAATACCGTTTACAAAAAAAGGACTATTTGATACTTCCAATTATTTTTTTGCCGAACTGAGCGATGAATTTGGAAACTTTGAAACAGG
>CAMDSC010000058.1 GCA_945907065.1 Chitinophaga pinensis | reverse complement strand
TTTTATTACCTTTCTGAATTCTTTAATTTGAACAGCCTTGCCCTGTTGGTTTTTAAGCTGCGATAAGGATTTAAGAATTGGATCAATGCCTTTTCGTTTGCGTTCGGTAGTCAATATTTTAGCTATGGAAGCTATATCTTTATCCGCTTAATTGTTATGGCATTTTATTTTATCAATGGTAATACTATGAGTGAAGTTTGGAATATTGGCAAAAATTTTCCATTCTTTTTTGTGGTGCCAGGAAATGGAGGAGACTTAATTTTAGTTTACTCAATTTGGATAGCAGTTGCACTAACCCTATATCCATTATGTAAATGGTATGACAACTATAAAACAAAACATAAAGAAAAATGGTGGTTAAGTTATTTATGACACATAGGGCTGAGCCAGAAAGGGTTTATTAAAGTGTGTCATTTTTAAAATTAATATGGCTTTGAGCATTTAAAAAAGCTTTTAAAGATACAAAGCTGGCATTTTTGAATAACTTTGGTGCAAATTATGGCATCAATAACAACGTTAAAAGTAAGTTTTTGTAAACGCCGGTTTATGAAAAAAAGTGGCAACTAACCATATAAATATGAAAAAAATAATACCTTTACTTTGTTTGCTTTTATGCACACAATGGTGCTTTGCACAAATTGATAAAGCTGCGGCATCAATTCTTAAATTTTCTGCATATACGGATGAAAACGTAAAAGTTGATTCGTTAATTGATTATAAATTAGATACTTTTTATGTAAATAGTCCCAATGCATCCTTAGCATTAGGAGAAATTATATTAAAGCAAGCGTTGAAATCAAATGATATTATAACACAATCATTCTCAAATTGTATGATAGCTGCTGCTTATCGTTCTTTGGGGAAAAGCGCAAAAAGTTTATACTACCATCAAATTGCTTGTGATTTGGCTGATAAAAATGGCAACGCGATATTATTATCATATTGCAAAAATTCAATCGGTAATTTGTACAAAGATCGTGAAAACTGGAAAGAAGCATTAAAATTTTATTTATCGTCACTTAAATATGGTGCAATAGGAAAGAAACATAAAACGATAATCGCTGCAAATATGAATCTTGGTTTTGTTTATCTCAATTTAAATCAATTAGATTCTGCATTAGTTTTTTCGCAAAATGCATATGAATTGTGTGTGAAAACAAATAATTATGGAAGTATCTCCTATATACTTTCGAATTTAGGAATTATTCATACCAAATTAGGCAACCACCAATTAGGGCAAACATACTGTAATATGGGTGTAGATAATGCAGAAAAAAAGAAGATAGTTCGAATCACAATTACATCCTATATAGCTATGGCGGAACATTATTTCATCCGCAATCAAAAAGACAGTTGCTTATTTTATGCAAAAAAAGCCTTGAGATACATGCAAAATTCTTCTTTCTTTACTTTAAGCATAAAGCCAGCTAAAATGATTGCTGAAATTTATGAGAAAAGCAACTGTGACAGTACTTTAAAATATGCAAAAATTTTTCAAGTTGCAAATGATTCTTTTTTTAGTAAAATGGCAAATGAGCAAATGCAAGACCTAACTGAAAGTGCCAATATTAGGACAATGGAATTAGCAACCGAAAAGGAAAAAGACGAAATACACCAAAAACAGAATATTCAGTTTGCTTTAATTGCACTAGGAATAATTGTATTTATTACGCTGTATTTACTCCTTAGTCGAAGTTTTATTACAAGTACACAAGTGATAGAGTTTTTTGGTGTTATGGCCTTACTTATCATCTTTGAGTTTCTCAATTTGTTATTACATCCACTTTTAGAAGAGATAACCAACCATACTCCTGTAATTATGTTGTTGGTATTGGTTTGTTTGGCGGCCATTTTAATTCCACTTCACCATAAATTAGAAAAATGGGCAACTAATAGGTTAATAACAAAGAATAAAGAAGTTAGGTTGGCAAATGCTAAAAAAACCATTGATAAATTGGGGGATGAAGCAAGGTAATCAAAAACAACCTTAACTCTTGAAGAAGCAAGAAAGTACCCATTCAAATGCTGAATTAGCTATAAAAGCAAATAAAGCCGCAGTTGCCAAAAATGAATGCGGTCTAGAGAAATTTCTTTTGTGTTCTAGAACCACTCAAGGAGGCTTGGCTAGTATCCAAAGTGTTTGTGCCAATGGAAAAATGGATGTGAAAAATGGATTTTCTCATACAAAAAGTCAAGAAAGGGGAAATGCGATTTGCGTAGGAAGTGAACTTGCTAGCAGAATGTTTAAATCATCAAGGTTTAGTTGCCCAAGGGCTGTTTCATTTCCAACTGTGCCTTCCTAATTCGATAGTTTTGTTTCCAATAAAATAGCCTTTGGAAACAAAATATTATTTTCTAAATGTACGTGTAAATGCAGGTCTTGTTCAAATTCATCCAACTTGGCATACAAAGCTTTAAACGTATTGCAAGCCCAATCGGGCGGGTTATAATTATCACTTAACTTGCCTATTTCTTTTAAAATATCCCCGGCTTTTTCGTGTTCTGTTTCCATCATGGATATTGGATTTTGAACACTTCCAAAATGGGATAATTCAATATTGGAACCTGCTCTGTTGGAAGCTACCAGTTCTTTTATATAAGGAAATAGAACCATTTCTTCTTTTTGCATATGAGCTGTTAGTTCTTCTTTTACGGCCAAAAACCATTCATAAATTTTAACAACTCGTGGATGTCCTTCGCCATGAACTCGGGCTACTTTGCTTGCATAAGCATCCAGCATTTCAAGAGATTCTTTTACATAAATATGGTGTGTGTTTACAATATAGTCAATCAAAAAATCCAATTCCCAATTCTTAAAATTTTGAGATGGCATTACATTTTCATCCAGATTTTTTAAATCCAGCAACAAGGATTCCAGGTTTACATTTTTCTTTTCACAGGCTTTTTGGATGGAGATACCTCCCCCACAACAAAAGTCGATTCCATATTTTTTAAATACATGGGCTGAGTTGATATTGGCTGAAACCACATCACCAACTTTTACTTCTTCTTCTAGTATCATAATTATTTATTTAAGAGTAATTGATTTGTTTATTATATTTTTTGTAAATTCATCTAATTCCAAATCCAGTAAATCCTTAATCATCGCTTCTTTAATCTTTATATATGCCCGGTGTGCAGGGCAAGGATTGTCAGACGAACAAACCTTCAATCCCAGAACACATTTGTTAAAAAAACCATCTCCATCAATGGCATAAACTATTTCTTTAATCGTGATTGGTTTGTTCTTTTCAATCTGAAATCCACCCTTAGCTCCAATGGTTGAAATTAATAAACCGTTTCTTTTTAGTTGTTGTAAAATTTTTGCAGTAAAAGCAACAGGTGAATCAATGGCTTCGGCTATTTCATTCAATTTTATTTTGCTATTATCAACGCCGTTCGACTCGATGTAGATCATTGATTTTATGGCGTATTCGCAAGCTTTGCTGAACATTATAATTTGATTCGGCAACAAATATAAAATCATAATTCATAATTCGGACAATATTGTCCCGATTATTTATAAAAACTGATTACAATCATAAAGTCAAATTCAATGTATTAAATTAGGCTCACAGAAAATGACTGATAAAAAGAAATAAAATTATTATGAAATGATAAGATTATTAAAAACTCTCCAACAATTTTTCCATGTACTTATCTGATTTATAAGCAAAGCTAGAAATATCTTTTATTACCTTTCTGAATTCTTTAATTTGAACAGCCTTGCCCTGTTGGTTTTTAAGCTGCGATAAGGATTTAAGAATTGGATCAATGCCTTTTCGTTTGCGTTCGGTAGTCAATATTTTAGCTATGGAAGCTATATCT
>CAMDSC010000057.1 GCA_945907065.1 Chitinophaga pinensis | reverse complement strand
CCCATTGCCAGCATGGGGGGCCTTAGACTTCCAAACGAAAAAGTTGGAAAATTTTTTTTGGGATTTTTTGTTGAATAATCAATAACCCTTTAAAACTATACCAAACCGTTTTTAGTATCATATAAATTCTTGAATTAAATACAATCACCTGGTTCACCTGGTAACCCTATTATATAGAGTGTGACCGATTGAATTAATTCACAATCTAAAAATGAAGCACTTGTTCATTTTATAGGTATACTCCAAAATGGTACACAAAAACACCCCTAAACCCTTGCACATTAAATAGAATTAGGGTAAATTCACTACCAGTTATAAATTGGTACAAATGAAAGTGTTTTATTCAAGGGTTAGCTCAAACGATGGATCTCAGAATCCAGAACGACAATTACAAAAATTAAAAGGGTTCGATTATGTATTTACAGATTATTGTTCTGGATCTATTCCATTGTTTGAACGTCCCAAAGGTTCACAGATTAAAAAGATGTTGAATGATGTTACGCTTAACCACCTGGAGATCCATTCTATTGATAGATTGGGACGAACGACTCTTGATGTATTGGGTATCTGGGAGGATTTAACCAAGAGAGGTATAAGTGTAGTGTGCAGGAATCCCAATATCAGAAATATTGATGATAATGGTAGGGTAGATAAATTTAGTGAATTGATGATGTCTATACTTAGCACTATGAGCTCGTTTGAACGTAACCTTATTCGTGAACGCCAGATGGAGGGTATAAAGATCCGCAAGGAAAAGGGATTATACTCTGGACGTAGGATTGGTACGACTGACACCGCCCAGCGATTACTGGAGAAGGAGCGTTCAAAAACCATACTGAAATACCTGGATAAACAGTACTCCTATGATGAAATATCCAAGATTGTACCGTGTTCCAGGACAACTATTACCAAGGTTAAGAAAGCCCAGGAGTTGATGGCTATATCTTAATTATATCAACGTTTACATCAGTTATAACGGGTTCAAAGGTGCGACTGAATCTATCTATACTCTGTTGTTTTTTCATATGAATACTCCAGGCATGGTTCGGCTTAAAGACCGAACCCCTGGGTGTTAGATAACCATTATCATTGAACCATTGGGACGCCTTTATATAGGAGTTACCATCCTTGTGCATCTTGTCAACCGTATCAAAGAGAAACTGTTGGTATTCACTATATGGGGCATGCCATAATGTTGCGGAATAATAGTCCACCGCTAAGGTTAAATAGAACTGGTTATGAAATGATTCCCCCTTGGGAGACGCTCCGTTACGGTAGAGTAATGCTATTTTTTAAAAAATAATTTCTCTCCTAATTTAACCGTAGTAGAATTTTTATTCTACCAACAGAACTTATTACCTCATTTTGGTCAAGTTCAAATAAGCTTATAAGGTTAATTATTTTATAATCTTGGTTTTCTACTAAGGTTCTCTTCCGTATTAAGAATTAATATTCTGGCTTTTTTAAAGCTCTAGTTGTGTATCCTTAAATAGACAAATTTAGTTCCTTTATATTTGATAAATAAATTTAATCTGTAGATTTTAAGCGATTTAACATAAATTCAACTATACGGATTTTTATTTGACTAATACCTGTAAGGAGGAAGCAAATTATGAAATGCCAATAAAGATTTTCATAATACTTATAAATGAAAATGGGGCATTCCATAACACCTTAGTTTAAAAAATTAATATAAGTTAATTATGAAACTCATTACTCAAAACCATTTTAGTAAGGCCAAAATCGCAGCCTTATTCGTATCCATCTTTAGCATAGCAAGTGCCTTTGCAGGGTCTGACCATAATCAGGGCTCATCACTCCGATTATTGCTTCCACCAGCAGGTGAACACACCATTTTTATTGACAACATGCCTTACGCCGGAGTTTACGACCGTTTTAAAATGGATAATCTTCGTTCAGGTAATCACAGACTAAAAATTGTTCAGGTTATTGTTTCAAGAAGAGGCCGACTGTTAGAACGTATTGTGTTATACAACGGGATAGTTTTTATTCCTAGAAATGCTAAAGTTTGGGCTTCAGTAAATAACAACGGCCGATTTGTAATAGAAAGAACTTACCGAAGAGATAACAATCGCGGAAACAACGACCGAAACAGACGTTACGATAACCGTGATTATGATAACAACCGCGATTATGACCAACGAAGGGATGACCGAGATGGAAGACACGATGATTACTGGTATGGATATAACAGTGAAACTGATGGAAATAGGAATGATGATTATGATCGTAATGATGACCGTCAGTATTCAACTAACAGAGACAAAGACCAATATAATTCTGGAAACTATAATCAACGAAGCAATAAAACTTTTGCCCTTACCCTAAATGCAATAAAAAAACAATCCTTTGATACCGAACGATTGAAAATAGCAAAAAATGCGGTAGCCCAAGGAAACATGCTAAGCAGCGAAGTGGCAGAAATTACCAAACTGTTCTCTTTTGAATCTACCCGATTGGAGTTTGCCGAATATGCTTACAGTTATACTAGCGATAAAAAGAATTACGTTATAGTACAAGATGCATTTCAGTTTAGCAGCAGCACATCCGAATTACAGGACTATATAACCCAAATGGGTAACCGTTAAAAACAAAAAAGCCGTTCCATGGAGGAGCGGCTTTTTTTGTGATATTATTTTTATACGGTTTCTACAACCCTAAAACATCTTTCCCCTGTTCAAATATTATATCTACTGGGATTTTTTTCGTTTTCAGTTTGTCAAGGTCGGCTTGCAGGTCAGGGCTTATACTTCCCATTTTGGCTAATAATTCTTCCACACCTTTGGCATCGCCATCGCCCTGCAGTTTTAGTATCAAGGCTGAAAGGGAATTAGTAGCTTCCTTCATTTTTTGAAGGTTTACGGAGTAGGTTCCATCAGCGCTTTTGGTAAAGGCTCCCTTTTCTTCAAAATAATTGAAGCGAACCATATTGGCCTGTCCATGAGCACTGCTGGCTCCAAACCGGATGGAACGGAAGATAGATGCTAAAAACGTAACGTAATAATCCATCAATACTCCTTCTTTTATTTCGCCTTTAGCAAATAATTTATCAATCATATAAAGCCCCAAAATATCGGCTTTGCCTTCTTCCAATGCACTGCCTTTTTCACCCAACGCTTCGCGAACGGTCCCTTTTCCGTTGATGGTATTTTTTATACCTAAACCATGCGCCACTTCATGAAACATAGTGGTGGCAAAAAATGCATCAAACGTAATGTGTTTTCGTTGTTCAGGGCTAATCAGTTCACTGCTGATAGGAACCAAAATTTTATCAAACTTGGCTTTCATAACATTTTTGAGTTGGCTGCGGCGAGTACCTTTGGTTATTTGAACTTCCTCATCATTGGGCAAGTTTACTGCTATGGTTTTGCTTCCTGCATTGCAATCGCCGGCATAAAATACCACATCGTAGGCATTGAGTTCACTATCGGTTCCCGGTTTTTCTTTTTTATATTTAGCATCCACAGGCAATCCCGTTTGCAGCTCGGTTAAAAACGAAACGTAATGCGACAGTTTTTTGCTCCAATCCATATCCTTTATCAGCACATAACTTTCAAAAGAAGCTCGAGCCCCAAATATTTTATCTTCATAATTTTCAATTGGCCCGATGATAATATCAATACCGTTGGTTTTCATATCCAACCACGCCAAATCGCTCGGCTTATAATCGGATGTTACTAAAGCTTTAGCCCTGAGGGTTAAATAATTTTTTAAAGAAGCATCTTCGCTCAAAGCAGCCGCTTTTAATAATAATTCGGAAGCTTTGGTAAGTTCGGCCTTGTATTCCTCATGATAAGGAACGGTATATAATTTTCCATCTTTGTCGCGTTTCACCACGCTGTACAAGCCTTTTTTATCCGCCAAATTGCTTTTTTCAAGTTCATCTTTGGTCACATCCTTTGGGTAAATATTGGCTCCGTCGGGCTTTTTACCAAAGCCTTCCACGAATGAGTTATCGTCATTTAATCTATCCCAGGGGCCATAGTTTATTTCGGCAAATTTGCGGGTAGTAGCGTTTTTAATGCTTTTCAGCAAAGCGTCTTTATCGCCGTAGGCTTGTTTCCAAAACAGGCCATCCATAATTTGCGCAGCCTCTATAAGCAAAGGCAACATTTGGCGTTCATAGGGTTTCAGTTTGCTTAAATCCGAGGTAAGTTTTACCGTTTCATAAATACCAATACGATCATTGGCAATACTGTCAAACGAGTTCATTTTTTCCGATTTTGTTTCTTTGGTTTCGGTTTTTGTGTTGCATGATAAGGCTAAAATGCAACAGGCTATGATTGTGTATTTCATAAATGATATATTTATTTTTTATATAATCCGGCTTCG
>CAMDSC010000056.1 GCA_945907065.1 Chitinophaga pinensis | reverse complement strand
TTGTCCTCCACTTCCAAAATAAATGGCTGGTAAAAAGGATGATGGGTATAAGAACTAATAGCCACATAATCATCCATCTTTAAACCCAAACTGTTAGCATATTCTTTGGGCGTATACTTTTTCCCTTGGTAGGTAAAGGATTCAGGAACTGCACCTAAATAAGCATCTACCACAGAGGTGTAAGCCTTTTTCCAACTTGTGGTCAGTGTTTTTTGAGGATTATCAGTAACTGTTTTTACAATGGCGGTTAGCATTGCCTCCAATTCAGAATGGTTGTGTTTTTCGCCACCACCGTAGTTTTTGCCGTTATAAACTTCTTCAGGTACAATACCATAATTTTTTATAACATAAGGAATATCCCAAAAACCACCACCTTGCCCAAAGTTAGATTTCCCATGCATTCTTACATATTTATCCGCTTTGTCAATATAGGACTGGCGAACCACGTACATTTCGCTCAAATTTTGAGTTCCTTTTCCCATGCGTAAAAGTTCGGACTCAAAATAAGAAAGGGCTGAAAAACTCCAGCAAGTTCCTGTATTATTTTGGTCCTGAACAGGTGTAGCATCAAGGTTGGTAACCTTTTTAAATAAATACCCGCCACCTTTTTTGTTACGGATGGTATCCTGAGCACTGGCGGTAAAACCTAGAAATAAAACGGCAACAATGGTTAAGTAAAAACTCTTTTTCATATTTATAAATTAAGGTAGCAAACTTAAACTAATTTTAGATTTGCGATTTATGATTTTCATTTTTTCCGACAGACAAGAAAATGAAATGGATAAAATTAACTTTACAGGCTTTGTTGTACTTTTGATTTTTCAAAATCAAAGGCAAAATTGCTCTCCGAAACCGCAGGAAACACAGAAATAAAAACCTCTCTACTCACCGATTCATTTGGCAGAGTGCATGATTATTTGCGGATTTCACTAACCGACCGTTGCAATTTGCGCTGCACCTATTGCATGCCAAGTGAGGATATGCAATTTGCGCTACACTCAACTTTAATGACGGCTGATGAAATTTATGACATTGCCAAAACCTTTGTAAATCTGGGAGTAAAAAAAATAAGATTAACCGGCGGTGAACCTTTGGTGAGAAAGGATGCACATCAAATTATAGAATTATTAAGTGATTTACCGGTTGAACTTACTTTAACTACCAACGCCACTCAAACTCACTTTTTCATTGATGACTTTAAAAAAGCAGGAATCAAATCGGTGAATGTGAGCTTGGACACGTTTGATAAAGAGAAATTTTTTACCATCACACGCCGCAATGATTTTGATACGGTTTGGAATAATATACATCAATTAATTGCTAATAATTTCCATATAAAACTAAATGTGGTGGCCATGGAAGGAGTAAACGATGATGAATTATTAGACTTTGTAAAGTTTACAAAAAACCATCCGGTTCATGTTCGGTTTATAGAATTTATGCCTTTTCCGGGCAACGATTGGAAACGTGAAAAAGTGTTTACCTACATAGAAATGCTGGAGAGAATTCGGGAGAATTTTGAAGTTGAGAAACTTTATGATGAGAAACATTCCACTGCTAAAAAATATAAGGTTTCAGGTTGCGCCGGAACCTTTGCTTTCATCAATACGGTGACACTTCCTTTCTGTGGAGATTGTAACCGCCTTAGACTTACCGCCGACGGAAGAATGAAAAATTGTTTATTCTCCAAAGGGGAAATTGATTTACTAACTCCTTATAGAAATGGAGGAGATATTGAAGAATTAATTTTTAAATCTTTAAAGGATAAAAAAGAACAAACCGGCGGCCAGGATTTTTCAGTACCCACGGAAAACCGCAGTATGATTGCTATTGGGGGGTAATTATGCAAGTCTGTTACATCGCCTCTTCAAACAAGGCAGGATTTAAATAATCTGATATTTCAAAATATTTAAACTGAAGGATGGTTGCACCGAATGAATAAGGTGCCACCTGATAAGGAGTATAATAAATAATTAACCCATCAGTGGTAAGTCCAAAATTTTCAGACAGATAAAATTTATCGTTATCAAAGGAAAACCCTTCGTCTTCGGTGAGTTTTTTTGCAGCAGGCATTCCGTTCACTTGCTTAAACCGCAACTCGGCCAATTTGGTAAATTTATCAGCATCTGCCAACAAATCGCTCCATTGTATTTTTTTTCCGGTAGTAATATTAAAGGTGGCATAATCCTCACCATAATTACCATGAGCCCCGCCGGTGTATGAGTTATATTTAAGCCGAATGGTGAAATAATTGCCGGATTGCATTTCGACATTACCAATCACATCGCAATACCATACCTGATCCATGTCGGGGTCTTCTTTTTTGGCATCGGCAATATTTGATTTGCAGGAACGGATAAAAGCTTTAGAAGCGGTAGTTATAGTTTTAGCCCGGGCCGTATCTTCGGCATTCATATTATCTTTTAACTCATTTTCAATAAAATTACTGATGTAATTTCCCACTGAAGTTCTAAGTTTGGTATTAGCACAGCGTAATTCTGGATATTTTATATGGACCTCAGCAATTATTTTTGACCGATTTTGCGGATTGGATGCTACGGCTTTTACAGTTTTAATTTCATACTCAATTACTCCTTCCCGACATAAAGACAAATCATCAATAGTGGTGTCTTTTTCAAGTACCTGTTCGGATGGAGTAGTTTTTTTGCACCCCCCGTTACTTAATAATAAAAGAATACCAAAGAATGGTAAAACCTTTTGAATCATAGTGATAATTAATTTATTTTTATTTCTTATTTACAGGAATTATCGAATCTTCGATTTGCAAAATTAACTTATTTTCAAGCTTATAATAAATATGATATTTTAGATTTTTGAGAGTATTATCCAATTAATGAATCATAAAAATTTTTACAACTTCTTAATAATATTTGGTAAACCTCATCAAAACCTTTTTCACCTCCAAACCAAGGGTCGGGCACATTAGTGTCCTTTTGCAATGGGTCGTATTGTCGCATTTTTATAATTTTAACATTCAATTCAGCCTCAGGTTTTATCTTTAAAATATTGGCTTTATTACTGTCGTCCATGGCAATGATATAATCAAAATCATAAAAATCCTGCTCCACAAACTGTCGGCACTTATGGTTCAAAATAACCCCGTTGGCTCGTGCATTTTTTAAGGTTCTAGGGTCGGGCTGTTCACCAATATGGTAATTACCGGTTCCTGCACTGTCCACTTCAAACAAATGAGCGGTGTTATTTTTTTGAAGTAAATCATCAAATATTCCCTCCGCCAATGGCGAACGGCATATATTGCCTAGGCAAACAAAAAGTATCTTGGTTTTGATGGGACAAAATTAAATGCATTTTATAATTTGACACTCCGTTTAACTCATTTTTTATCAAAATCACCTACTTTTGATTTTTAAAAATTGTAGAATGATAAAAAAATTAAGCCTTTCAGGTTTTGGATTGGTGGCCACTTTTATACTTATAAGTGCCATTAATAAACCAACAAGCAGCGGTGCTCCATCAGCCAGCACTGGCGGTGGCGGCGAGCAAACCTGTGCTATGAGCACATGCCACGATGATAATAGTATTAACAGTGGAACGGCACAATTATCTGTTGAAATAGATGATATGGTAAAAGTGGGTGAAGATGCTACCATTAAAGTAAAAATTAAGGATGCAGGAAAAACACGGTTTGGATTTCAGGTTACAGCCTTAGATGAATCCAATACTAAAGTGGGTGAATTTATAATTACCGATACCGAACGAACTCAAATTTTGGGAGGCAATAACAGTTTTCCAAACCGCCAGTATTTAACTTATACCTATTTAGGAACCATTGATACCGATGGAGAAGCCGAATGGGAAGCCAAGTGGAAATCAACCACCAAAGGAAAAGTTACATTTTATGTAGCTGGTATTTCTGCCAATAATGATGGGCAGGATAAAGGTGATTTTACCTACACTACCAGCAAAAGCATTACCGTGGCTGAAGCTTCAAAAATCACAAAAATCACCAATGCAAAAGAGGTAACATTTAATCTTTCAAACTCTTTACTTATTATCACCAATCCCTATTTTAATTCTATTAAAACCATTACAATTACAAATATTCAAGGTAAAATCCTTTTTACCAAAACCATTAATAATGCCGATGCCGGCACAGAAATAAAACTACCTGAACTTACCATCGGAGTAGTAATTGCCACCATACAAACCAGTACAGGAATCCTTACCAAAAAATTATTTGCAACTCATGATTAAAAAAATCGCCTATTCAACCTTTGCCCTTTTGGCAAGTTTAATTTTTATAAATGCCGTAAACAAAACCTCCGGCGGACACCCCTCAAGCACCGGAGCTCCGGGCGAACTTACCTGTGCCCGAAGCGGCTGTCATACTGATGCCAGCATTATTAAAGATAGCCCTGTAAATACCTTTAC
>CAMDSC010000055.1 GCA_945907065.1 Chitinophaga pinensis | reverse complement strand
TAAAAAAAGAATCAATTCGCAATAGAAGAATCGAATATCAAAACCTTAAAAAAAATAAATCAACCAATATTAAAAACTTAAATTTAACTTTGAATTAGTTTGAAACACTCCTTAACAAAAAGTCCACTTTGGTTTGACGACATACAGTTTGGTTAAGATTTTGCCAAATAAAATGAATGAGCTTTTCTTGCATAACGGTATTCAAATTTTATAAAACAAAATTTGAAAAACAAGTCTAACTTAAAATTTGGTATTTTTTATCCTTTCAAGTAACCTTTCATTTCCTCCTGCAATTTCTTTGCTTCCTCACCAGCAGCTTCGTTAAAATCTAATCCGCTAGAGGCATAAATAATTCCACGTGATGAGTTTACCAATAAACCACAATCTTTATTTATACCATTTTTTGCAACTTCTTCAAGACTGCCACCTTGTTCACCAACTCCGGGAACTAATAAAAAATGGTCGGGTAAAATTTTTCGTATTTCGGCAAATTTTTCAGCTTTGGTAGCTCCTATCACAAACATCAAATTATCCGGAGTTCCCCAAGTCGCTATTTTTTTCAATACAGATTCATACACTTTGCCTTCAGTAGTTTCTAGCATTTGAAAATCATTACTTCCTGCATTGCTAGTTAATCCAAGAACAATTGTAAATTTATCTTTATACTCTAAAAAAGGACCAACCGAATCATGGCCCATATAAGGCGAAACTGTGATGGCATCATAATTATAGGTTTCAAAAAAAGCTTTGGCATACATTTTACTAGTATTACCAATATCTCCACGCTTGGCATCAGCTATCACAAAACAGTTTTTGGGAATGGCTTCCAAAGTTTTTTCCATACTTTGCCACCCTGCAATTCCGTATTGCTCATAAAAAGCAAGATTAATTTTATAAGCTACGCAATATGGCGCTGTTGCTTCTATTATTGCTTTATTAAATCTGTAAATTGGGTCATCCTCCTCCAGTAAATGTTCTGGAATTTTACTCAATTCAGTATCAAGCCCTACACATAAAAAGGATTGCTTTATTCGGATTTGTTCAATGAGTTGTTGCCTATTCAAAACGTATTTTTTTTACAAAAGTAAGTTTATCGAAAGTAGAATTTTTATTGTACTTAAATTTTTAATTCATCTTTTTTTACAATTCATTTAACCTATTCTACAACTCAGCCAATTTATTACTTAATAATTATTTATACATAATTACTATTGCACCATAAAAATTAACAGAATGAAAAAAACAGTCATATTATAAGTCCTTATTATAGTATCCGCTTTGGTTTTGTAAATCGTCAACGTAAAGCGGACATAAGTGTTACTTAAGAAAGTTAAGGTAAAAAATTATCAGAAACTACAATAGTTGTTAACAGAGCCAAAAATAATTATTTTACTTCTTAACATTTAGTTTTAATAATATCCTAAATTATAATTAATATTGAATGATGGATATGAAAAAAAATTACTTAATTGCTAGTACTTTTTTTATTTTCAGCAATGTTCTTGCTCAAAATTTAAAAGTTAATCAAGAATGGTGGCAACCGAATGGTGAGGTTAAGGTAATCACTAGCGATAGCAATACGATTTACGTTGGAGGTACTTTTACAAGTGTGGCGCCCAACATCAAATAAGGCTGCCAATTTGATACCCTTTCAAAAGTACCTGACATTAATTTTAATTACAGAACGAACCCAGATGGAAAAGTATATTCCTCAATAGAAGATGGCAATGGGGGCTGGATAATAGGCGGAAGTTTTAGCTCAATTGGCGAATATAAAAGAACAAATTTAGCTTGGCTGAATGGCGATGGCACAATTAAACCATGGGCTCCTAAATTAGATGGCCTTGTGCGCTCCATTACAATAAAAAATGGGACGATTTACATTGGGGGCGATTTTCGATTTGTTAACGACCAAACAAGATTTTCGCTTGCATCCTTTGAATTATCTAGCGGCAATTTAACCAATTGGCAAATAATGACGAATGGATCTATAACTTGCATAGACAGCGATAGCAGTGATTTGTTCTTTGGCGGAAGTTTTACCTCTATGTGGGAATCGAAAAACAGATTTGATCTCACGCTTAATATTAATAACCCTTCCAACCCTGATTATTCTAGAATAACACCTAATGGCAATGTATTATGTTCCGCTTCAGATGGGCAAGGTGGATGGTATATCGGCGGTGAATTTACAAAAGTTGGCAATGTTGAAAGGAATTACTTAGCAAAAATAAATTCGGATGGCACTTTAAGTAACTGGGATCCAAAGGTCGACGGAATAATTAATCGCATGACTGTTTCGAATAGCCTTTTATATGTCTTAGGCAATTTCACCACTGTAGGAGATTCTATAAGACCTTACGGAGCATCAATTATTGATAATAAAGGAAAAGCACAATATTCAGAATTTCAAGAGAATAATTTTTATAAGGGGAACTTTGGCTTATACACTAGCGCAAATTATGTTTATGCAGCGACTACGAAAGGGCTTACAAGATTTAACAATACAGGCACTAAAGATAATTGGAGTCCGGATATGGCTAATGCGCAGAGTTGGAATATAGATGGTACTCCTTACCGTTGGGGGCTCGTTTATATCAACGCAGTTTTTGAAACAGATACTTTTGTCATTATTTCTGGTGATTTTAATTGGCTCAATGGCAATACACGCTTCGATGGCACTTGTGCTGTATTTAGTTCAAATAGCGGTAAATATTTAAGTAATTACAATTTGTCTACCAATGGTAAGATTAACATTTTTGCTTATGAATCAAACGATTTATATGCAGTTGGTGATTTTAGTACAATAGGTGGTGTTGCTAAACGTAAAATTGCTAGAATAGATACGAGATTTGATTTCAGTATTAGGGATTTCGATCTCACAACAAATGGCTTAATAACCAACGCAGTAGTTAATAATGGATTTTTATACCTTACTGGCAGCTTTGATTCAACAAATGGAGTAAAAAGAGATGGCTTTGTAGAAATTTATATTAATGACGGCAGTGTCACAAATTGGGTGGCACCTATTTCTGGGCAATCTATTAATACCATGAGTTTTTATAACAACCAAATGTATTTAGGAGGTGGACTCATTACCGGCATTCGACAATTTACAAAAAACATGGGCGCTTGCAAGCTTAACAATAGCAATCCAAACAGTTTTTCAAGCCAGGTGGATGATGTTGTTTATTGCCTAAAAGCTAGCGGGAATGAGCTACTTATAGGAGGTAAATTTACAAAGATTGGCGATAGCGCAAGTTTAAGCTTTGGAAGAATTTCGAAAGCCACTGGCTTACCTACCAAAAGCTATCCAGATTTAATAAGTTCGGGCGCCGTTTATTCTATTGCATGTGATGATGCTAAAATTTATCTTGGAGGATATTTTTACCGCGATTGGTATGATATCAATGGGAATAGGACCCGTAGTCGCGGATTAATTTCAATTAATAAAAAAACCCATTCAGTTACAGCCTTGTATACATTCTGGGGTATTTCTGTTTTAAAAATTCATAATAAGACAGTGTATGCCGGTGGATATACTTTTGATTACTCTACTGGAATATATTCATATGGTTTATTTAAAGTCAATTCTGAAACCTTAGATCCTATTTGGCAAAACGAGTGTAATAGCTGGATTAGAACCATTAGCTTTCACAAATCTAAATTATACATTGGTGGAGACTTTACATCAACCTATAATCAAAAAAGAAATAATGCCTTTGCATTAGATGCTAAAACGGGTGCGATTAAAAATTGGAATCCAGAGGTTGATGGCAGTATTAATACCATAATACTAAAAAATACCAATGTTTATATTGGCGGATTGTTTAATAATGTTGGAGGACAAGGAAGAAACAATCTTGCCGCTGTAGATAAGTTCAATGCCGCTCCTCTGGCTTGGCGTCCAAATCCAAATGGTCAAGTTTTATCGCTAGCCAACTCAAATGACACTTTGTATGTTGGCGGAAGTTTTACAACAATAGGTGGTGCCAATAGAAATAACTTTGCTGCATTGGATTTATCCACTTCTTATGCATTGAATTGGAACCCTAATCCGAATGGTGCTGTTAGGGCAATTATTGCCAAAGGCGATAAAATATATTTAGGTGGAGATTTCGGAAACATCGCTGGCCAGGACAGAAACTATTTAGCTAAATTCAAAACGGATGGCAGTTTAATGGCTTGGAATGCACAGGCTTATAAATATAGGTTTTATGGTGGTCAGATTGGTTATGTTAAATCGACAGGGGGCGTAAGAGACATTAAATTACTAGACAATAATTTATATGTTGGTGGAGATCTTAATTTATTCAATGTGTCAAATCCTAGTCCGAACATAAAAACTGGATTTGATATTCGCCAAGGTATAGCCCAAATTGATGCAACAACAGGCTCTGCTACCTCTTGGAATGCGATGTTGAGCGATGGATCAATTGTTAATTCATTAATTTTAAAAGATAGCTTTGTCATTGCAGGTGGAAGCTTGAATATGGCCAATGACCCAAAAAGACCATTTCTTACAAGTTTATACACCAACAATGTGAACGTTGGTTATTGGATGGCCAATCCCGA
>CAMDSC010000054.1 GCA_945907065.1 Chitinophaga pinensis | reverse complement strand
ACACACCAACCAATAGATAAACAGACAATGAAACGACAATTAACAATATTGATTTTTGCCCTTTCAGCATGGGTAACTGCAAGTGGACAGACTTGGGTAATTGACAGCATTTATCATCAAACTCAGTATAGATATTACGGAGCATACTTGCCAGCTGCATATAACGGAGCAACACCTTGGCCTGCTGTTCTAACACTCCACGGAGGCGGGGGAAATGCATTAGGAACTGTTGGCTTCACACAAATGAACAATGTAGCTGACACCGCAAATTTCATTGTAGTTTATCCTCAAGGGACACAAGTTGGAACTAATTGTTGCAGTTGGGCAGCAGGAGTTGGTTCTCCATCAGACACCTTGGGCATTGACGACATTCTGTTTTTCAACAAACTCCTCGACACTTTGACATCGCAATTCAATGTTGATACGAACAGAATTTATTCAACCGGACTTTCACAGGGTGGCTTTATGAGCCAACGACTAGCCTGTCAGCTAAGTAACCGTATTGCAGCAGTAGCACCGCTTTGTTCTAACCTTGACTCTCTGCAAATGATTTCATGCAATCCTACCCGACCAATTTCAATAATGGTAATTAATGGTACTTCCGACCTGTTGGTTCCTTACAACGGTGCCACATTTACAAACAATGGTTGGCCGCTTACCTATTTCCCAACAGATACACTGATGAATTTCTGGGCATTGAAAAATGGTTGCAACATAATTCCGATTAGCCAAAACCTTCCAGACACAAACCTCACGGACAACTCTACAATTATAAAATTTGAATACAGTAATTGTAACTGCAATGTGCAGACTATTCTTTATCGTGTTAATGGAGGTGGGCATACTTGGCCAGGAGTTGAAAACACTTTTTATGAACTCATAGCAGGCGAGACAAATGAAGATGTTCATGCCAGTGCCGACATTTGGAATTTTTTCAAACAGCATTCACTAACTTGCCTTACAACTGGCATAGATGAGATAGGACTTACGCAGACCCTAACAATCTTCCCAAACCCGACTGACAACATCTTGAACGTGAGAAATAATACTTCACAAAAAATTTCTTTGACACTGACTGATATTATGGGCCGGACAATCTTGACAACTGAAGTAATGGGTGGCACTTTAGTTTCACTTGACCTTTCCAACTTGCAGACAGGCATTTATTTATTAACCGATGGGCAACGGACAACAAAGATTATCAGACAATAAACCAGCCGCTAACAGCACCTACCCAAAAGGCGGGGTTTCGTGTTCCAAAGACAGTTTTGTGATTAATAAAACATTAGTTTTTCGAATCAAGTTTTGTGGTAAAAGTCCCGCCCTTCGGGTAGCTGCAAAACGTTATGGGCAAGTTAAACAGACATAGCGGACAGACAAGAGAGCCACCAAAGAAGATCTGTGATTGTTCTAAAAAAATATTCTGTGAAATTGACAAGCAAAAGTGGAGACCAGAACCCACTAAAAAAACGGGGCGAAACCGAAAAGCCTTATGAGTAGGAAAATTAAATCTCAATAAATGAAACATTTAATTATTGGCATTATTGTCATTATTGGCTTTTCCAAAGCAGTGAATGCCCAACAAACTGTAACTGAAAAAACGAAGACGGATAATGGGCTTATTTTAGAAAAGACATTAGATTTAGAATTGCGCCTTTTAAAAGAGACATATTTTGATGAAAGTGGAAGGATCGTAGAGTATTATAATTTTAACCCTATTACCGGCAAAATTGAAGGTGCATTCAACAACGGACTAGTTGAAGGTACTATGCATGATGGCCTAATAACAAGTGATAATTACATTCAATTTATTACTCCAAAATATAATAATAAATCTTCAAAAGCTTTATTAATAAAAGGTAAAATTCATTCTGGAAAACTAAATGGAAAATACAATATTTATGAAAGAGAATATAAAATTCAATACTATTACGACCAATATGAAACCATATTAAACACATATATTTCAGGAAAGTACACGAAAACCTATTCTGCTTTTGTTGACCAAAACAATTTCACGGAAAAAATTGTAGGTTTTATTAGTTTTGATGAAGGGAAATACGAAACGTTTACATTTGCTTTTAATAATATCCGGTATAATGCTAAATATTTAAATGGTTTAATCTTTTCATTCGCTAAATATGATTTGATAGATAATTCATATATTGATTCATTATCAATTAGTGGCAAACTCTACATAAAGGATAGAAAATATTACAAAAATGAATACCCGGAAATAATTTCACAATTAGACTCTTTAAGGAAAGGTATTTATGCCACATGTGAAGAAATAACAAATAAAAACATTACATATCAAAAATCAATACAAAATATTCTATATGTAGACCCATTAAATAATTCATATGAATTTATAAATAGGGCTTTTAATTATGGGGTTAATGAGAATAATTACACTTGGAGATGGATTAGTTATTTGAAAGAAGATTATAGCCGCATATATTTCATTCCTTTGTCAGGAGGTTACACAAAACAAATCGGAATAGATAATTATAATGGATATAACACTCCCGTATCAATTCCTTCGATTTTTAAACTAATTTCAACATCAGAATGCACGGGTCAAAATATTACTCGTGGTGGTAACTCCTTGTTCAAGATTCCTTTTTTTGAATACACGTTGGATTTGAATACATTATTACTTAAATATGGTAGTCAAAAAGGGTACTCAATATACTTTTCTCAAATACAAAATATGGATGAAAATAATTTAGATGGAATTAAACAATTATATCCTGATACTATTGGTATAAGTATCAGAGATCACTCAACTATAGATAATTATCCCAATAAATAAATTATGTGCAAGCAAACACGCATAGATGACAAACAAAGTCCGATACTTGCAAAAGAACAACAAGACAGTGCGAACTATGTTAAACAAAAGGAAATAAATGAACCTACTCTTATAAAGAGTTTACATAAAAAACTAATATTAAGCGACTATCATATTTTCCCTAAAAAAGGAAAAATAAATATAACTGAGAAACATGGAGTTTATATAATTTATAATCCAAAAAATGAAGTGTTACATGTTGGAAATACACCGAGTGGTAGAAAAGGGCTTAATCAAAGGTTGTATAATCACATTTCATGTACCGGAGTTTTTTATGAAAAATACTTGAAACCAAATAATATCAAAATGCGAGGCACACATAAATTTAAGTATTTAGAAGTTGATGACATTCGACAAAGGGCTTTGCTTGAAGCATATTCAGCTGGAAAACTTTGTCCTTTACACTTTGGTACAGGTGCAAAGAAAATAGTTTAAAAATTATAATCGAAGTTACTAATGCGACAAAGAAATTTAGTTCAACAAATCAGAGATGCTGTGCGAAATGGCAATGTAAAAGAACCATTCAAATCCTCTGACTTTCCATTTCTAGTCAAGAGTCCAAGTTTTATTTCAAAACACTCACTAGGCAACAGAAAATACACTGAATATTTTATTCGAGTTGGACGCGAACAATATAAGTTGAAATGAGAAAACCAGCCCATAACAGCACCTACCCAAAAGTGGCGGTTCAGTGGTTAAATCAAGCTTTATGCATCTATCAAAGTTACTGCTTGGCTGAAATTGAAGTGCTTCGAAATCGCCACCTTCGGGTAGCTGCAAAACGTTACCACCAATGCTAAAAAGACAGACAACACAGTAAGACAATGACTAAAAATAAACTCGACATACAGACCATAACAAACAAGTGGACAGACTTTCAAACTGACCGTGTTTTGCTATTGGGACAGGTGACAGAAAATACAGAAACAGCCGACCCTTCGCATTTTTTAAAATTTCTTTTTGCCAGCCGCACAAATGGCACATTTGGTTTTGCCCGATACACAAGCCAACACTTCGCAAAACCAAAAGAGCCATTTTTTTCCAACGCACCAATAACAATAAAGCTGTAATGAAAAAACTTAGAGTTATAGATTTCTTTTGTGGTGCCGGAGGTTTTTCTGAAGGATTCAGGCAGATGGGTTATGAAATCATTTATGGTTTTGACCACTGGAAACCTGCTGTAGACACTTTTAACCATAATTTCAATTTGAATTGTGAGATAAAAAACATCTTAGACTTCAAAAAGTCAATAGCTGAAATTGAAAATTTACCCAATACTGAAATTATCATAGGTAGCCCACCTTGTGTTAGTTTTTCAAGTTCAAATAAATCAGGTAATGCAGATAAATCATTAGGAGTTGAATTAACTGAGACTTTTTTAAGAATTGTTGCTTTAAAAAAACACCAACCTAATTCCATTCTAAAAGCTTGGTTTATGGAAAATGTAGTAAACTCAAAAAGATATTTACAAACTGCTTATACTTTCAAGGATTTAGGGTTAACTGAATGGGCAAATAAAAATAGAATAAGTCCTTTAAAAATTGCAATTGACCTATATGAAAACTCGGCTATAATTAATTCTGCTGACTATGGCTCTTTTCAAGCTAGAAAAAGAGTTATTTCTGGTGAAATAATTAAAAAGGGTAAACTTATATTACCTAAATCATCCCATTCAGAAGATGGGCTTGATGGCAAAAATAAATATTTAACAATCGGAAAGATGAAGCAAAGCTTTCCTCATCCCTTTACGAAACTTTCAGATAAGATTATTAAAGACCCACACTATCAAATTAAGATTTCACAAAGACAATTGACTGATCATTTTTATGATACGGGAATTTACAAAGTGGAATGGAAGTTTTCAAAATATTGGAAAACAAACCATCCGTTTATGGGGAAGATGTCATTTCCTGAAAACGAAAACAAACCTAGTCGAACAATTACAGCAACAAAAATTGCAAACTCTAGAGAGTCTATAATTTATAAAACTGAAATTAACAGATTGGATGATGGCGAATATCGTCTGCCAACAGTAAGAGAAGCAGCAATAATAATGGGATTCCCAATTACCTATCAATTTATAGGGGCAGAA
>CAMDSC010000053.1 GCA_945907065.1 Chitinophaga pinensis | reverse complement strand
GGATGTTTTATATACAGGTTTTAATCTTCAAGATGCTACCATCCAAATTATTGATAATTTAGGAAGAGTTGTTTTGGAAAAGAATTATAAAGATTTTATTCGACCAGCTTATAATTTAGAAACAATGGCCATGGATGTTAAAAATCTGCATTCAGGTATTTATTCAGTATTAATAACAACTGGCAACAAGATTTATCAAAGTAAATTTATTAAGGAGTAATTCCTAAAATAAAGTTCCATTCAAGGGTGAATTAATCCGCTCAAATTCCAATAACCATTTTTTTCGCCACAATCCACCGGCATATCCCGTCATTTTTCCATTGGTACCAATTACCCGATGACACGGAATTACTATCGAAATTGGATTTTGTCCGCTGGTGTGAGCCATGGCTCTTATGGCCAACGGTTGATTCAAATTTTCGGATTGTTGTTTATAAGTTTGGGTAGTTCCATAAGGAATATTTTGCAACAGCGCCCATACTTTATGTTGAAACTCTGTTCCGCGAACGGCAATAGGAATTGAAAACTCTTTTCGTTTACCTTCAAAATACTCTCCCAACTGAATTTCTAAAATTTCCAAATGTGGGTTTAAAAATTGGTCAGTTTCAACTTCAAAAAACGGAGAAATAGATTTGGTATCAAATTCATTTAAGGGGTTCTCATCAAATACACAAAAGCAAATTCCCTCAACAGTGGCTCCAGCTATCATTTGCCCTATGGGCGAGGTAATAGAAAGAAGGTGCAATGGAATGGTTGCCAAAACATTTACAGCGGTTTATGAGCCACAACACAAAGCGATTTTGGGGAGAAATAGTCGCCATTAAATTCAATAGCTGGCTCTTCTGTACTTAGTGTTTCTTCAAATTTAAAGAGGTTTCTTACGAGTTGTATTTTCCAATCTTCCTCGTCATACATGGTAAATCCAAATTCGGTAAACGGCATTTTTTTCATACTTTCCTTATCTCGTATACCGGTATAAAATTTTCCACCAGGTTTCAATACCCGGTGTATTTCCATCAAATTATCGAAGGGTTTTTCCCAAAAGTAAACCACATTAATGCAAAATACTTTATCAAAGGAATCATTGTTAAATGGTAGGACTTCGCAATCGCCAAACCGCAAATCTAATATATCAGATACTATAGCTTCCTCGTTGTTTTTTTGTGCGGTTTTAAACATAGCACTTGAAAAATCAATCCCTGAAATTTTAAGGTTTTTAGCCCGTAAAAATAGTTTATCAAAAAACATTCCGTTGCCATAACCAATTTCCAGTATGTTTTGCTTGTCTTTTATTTGCATGGCATCAAAAACAAAGTCATACAAAAAACTATTGCTTTCGTTCATTTTTTTGCCAACGGCCTCACCCAGTTTTCCACTTGGTTGACGCAATTGACGGGCTAAAAGCCTGGGAGTTAGCGTTGGTCTTATAAAAGAAATAAGTCGTTTTAATAAAGAGGGTTTGGTCATTGCAATTAGGCCTTCGCAAATGTATCTAAGATTTATTAATTGGTGTTCACTATTTTTAAAAGAAATTTTAAATGTTTAAGAAGTTTGTCATTTGTAAGTCGTTTAAAAATATAGCCTGCAACCATATTAAAAAAAGCAAGTCTATATTTATATGTAACCCATTAAATATTATAGATTATGAAATCAAACTTAAAAACCGGACTTCTTTTAATTATCCTTAGCTCTCCTTTTATTTTGAATGCACAGTTTAAAAATGGTGATTTTAAGCTGGGAGATCCCAGTGCGCAAGTTATTAATAATTGGACGAATGGAGGCTCCCAATTTGTTCCCGATGGATTTATAAAAACGGAAGATTCATGGATTGATCTAACTGGCACGGGTTATGGAAATGGAAATTATATTGAGCAAACCATCAATACAACTAAAGACGAAGTTTACTTCCTGTCTTTCGATCTCGGAACTTTTTATGGTTGGGATCTTTGGGATGCCGGTGTTGGTATTTCATTGGATGGCAAGCCCTATGGCGGTAGAATTTATCATAGCAACTTTACCTATACCCAGGGAGATAATATTATTTATTGGGTCAGGATGCGTTCTGCCTTTATTATTGGAACCGGTAATCCGGTAACGGTTAGATTTACGGGAGACAGTCACCTTGTGGAAAATCTTGGATGGAACAGGGGAGTTGGGGTTATCGCTTTTGATAATGTGGCTGTTGAAAAACAGAATACGGCAGGCTTCAATGCAACCCTTGGTCTAACTGAATTCAACACCTTTCCAAACCCTGTAAACGCCACCTTAAATGTTGACTTGCCAAATAGTACAGCAAAGGAATTTACCCTTGTTTTAACGGATTTGGCAGGCAGGGTAGTTTATAGCGAAAATTTTTACAATTCCGAACGGGAGGTTTCAATCCATACCTCCGATTTTCCGGTTGGCTTGTATTACTTAAATCTAAAAGCAGATTCTGCTTTAATAGGAACACGAAAGATTGTAATAGCACACTAACGGTTGAAAGGTTTAGCCTTGAGTGATAGTGGTGTTTGCAATGCTTATACGACTCTTTTTAAAGCCTTACGGCTCCAAGTTTGACCGTCGAGTCCCCGCCATGCTTAGCCTTTGCTCATGGGAGACTAAGTTGGGAAGCAGAAGCGCTGGGTGTCTTAAGGTCGTAAAAATTTCTTCTGTTAACGGTTTGCAGCTACAAGAAGTTGGCGATTTCGGAGATGAAAACTTTCTGCCACCACTGAACTTGATACGAAGCACAAAGCTTCATTTAACCACTGAACCGCCAATTTCTTGTAGGTGCTGTTATCGGCTGGTTTTCTATTCCGCACGTTTCAGTTCTGATAGTTTTGCGTTACACATACTTTGTCCAAGGGTTGCATAGTCACCGCTACCAAGAGTTGCAATGTCGCCTTTGATGTTGAAAATAATTAGAACACCAAATTGTTTGTCCTTTTCTGTGTCTATAAACCTTACTCGGTCTTGTTCTTTAAACATATTTTTGTTTGTTGTAAAGTCGTGAACAAACAAGAATTTGGTGTTCTAATTATTTGAGAGTTGGCGGAAATGGATAGTTAATATATAGTCAAAAAGGATACTCTTAAAACTAAGAACTATTAAGGTTTATTAGTACATTCTTACTGCTTTAAAATCTATAGAAATATTAATTGGAATATCATATTTAAGACTCACTTTGCTTACCATATATAAAATTCCATTAAAATTCCCTTTGAGAGTTTTTTTATGATTATACACTAGAGGAGGGTTAGTGTATATTGTAGGAGCATTTCCTAAATCAGTTATATTAAATGGAATATTAGAAGACCCACTTCCAACTGAAACGCCACTTGTTGTTGACAAATCTAACCCCAAAACACCACCTAAGGAATCAGTTAAGTTACTCCAATATCCTCCTAAATCAAACCGAAGTGTTGCGTTATTCAATCCTAAAGCTAAATTAGGTAATGTTATTGTGCACCCCAGTACTTGACCACTAATATAATTAGATGCTGAAACGTCTTTTATTCCTAACCAAACTGAACCTGCTGGATTACTAGAAATACAATTGTTGGGATTATTAGGTGAATAAATATAATAAGGTATACCGTTAACAGTATTCCCTTTTATTTTATGGGATAAACCATTAATAGTAATTGTAAATTCATAATCTACATTTTGAGCATTAGTATTAGGATTGGTATCTGAATCAGCTTTTTTACAAGCAGATAGAATTGTTAAAAATGATAATAGTAAAAGTTTGAATTTCATTTTGAATTATTTTTATTATCCGTTTTTTTTAATGGTTTCTGAACTCCATTTAATAAGTTATTTTAACTGTCTTGTTTTCTATTAAGACGTAATGTAAATGTTATTTTGGTGGCTCTCTTGATCGCTCTTTTCCGTTTTGGTTCATAAACTTGCCCATAACTAGCATGTATGTATGACAAAATCATACATATACACCCTAATTTGGGTAGATATGTATGATAACTATCATACTTTTTCCGTCGGCAAGTTATTGATTTTTTATAAATCATCAAACATACTTTTAATTTAATACCCCCTTCAAAACCTCTCCAACTCGCCACACATCTTCAAAGGAATTGTAAAGCGGAGTGGGAGCCATACGAATAACGTTGGGTTCACGCCAGTCGGCTATAATGCCATGGTTTTGCAGGTGTTCAAAAAGGGCTTTGCCATTGGCATCCGTTAAGATGGATAGCTGACAGCCTCGCTGTTCGGGGGTTATAATTTTTAAACCTTTTCCACTTTGCTCCAGAGCATACTGTAAATAGGCGGTCAATGTTTTGCTTTTGGTAGTAAGGGCTTCCATCCCCGTTTCTTCAAAAATACTAAGCGAGGCATTATGCACCGCCATGGTAAGTACCGGGGCATTGCTCAGTTGCCAGCCCGCAGCTCCGTATTCGGGTATATAGCCTTTTTTCATTAAAAAGCGTTCGCTTTCCTTATGGCCCCACCAGCCCGCAAATCGTGGCAACTCCGGGGCATTGGCAAACCGTTCGTTTACAAACACACCCGATACCCCGCCCGGCCCTGAGTTTAAATATTTGTAACCACACCACACCGCAAAGTCCACGTTCCAATCGTGCAGTTTTAACAATAAGTTTCCGGCAGCGTGAGCCAAATCAAACCCAACGGTAATGCCATGATGATGGCCTGCTTTGGTAATGGCTTCCATGTCAAACGCCTGACCACTGTAATACTGAACCCCGCTAAACATAATTAAGGCGGTTTCGTTAGCATTTTTGGCAATAGTATCAATAATATCTTCCGTTCGCAGGTGGTATTCTCCCTCGCGGGGTGCTATTTCAATAATGGCATCCTCCGGGTTATACCCATGAAACCGCACCTGACTTTCCATAGCGTATTGGTCGCTGGGAAAAGCACCGGCTTCCATTATTATTTTGTAACGGGTGGCTGTGGGGCGGTAAAAACTCACCATCATCAAATGAAGGTTTACGGTAAGGTTGTTCATCAC
>CAMDSC010000052.1 GCA_945907065.1 Chitinophaga pinensis | reverse complement strand
TTGCATGTTGGGCATCCATTAGGATATATTGCCAGTGATGTAGTGGCACGATTTAAGAGATTGCAAGGGTTTAATGTTTTGCACCCTATGGGTTTTGATGCCTTTGGGTTGCCAGCGGAGCAATATGCTATTGAAACCGGTCAACACCCTGCGGTGACTACTGATAAAAACATAGAACGGTATAAGGAGCAACTTAAAAATATTGGCTTTAGCTACGATTGGGATAGAGAGGTAAAAACCTGCGACCCTAACTATTATAAATGGACTCAATGGATTTTTTTAAAGCTTTACGATAGTTGGTTTAACCCAAAAACTAACAAAGCTGAAAGTATTGATAATCTTATCACCCTTTACGAAAAAGGCAAAAAAAATCAATTTGGTAAACCTTGGAATGAACTTACAGAAACAGAACAACAAAAAGAATTAACCCAACACAGATTAGCTTATAAAGACGAATCCTATATTAATTGGTGTGAGGCGCTAGGAACTGTTTTGGCAAATGATGAAGTGGTAAACGGAGTATCAGAAAGAGGTGGCCATCCGGTAGAGCGAAAACTCATGAGCCAGTGGTTTTTGAGAATCACAAAGTATGCTGATAGATTATTGGAAGGACTGGAAACAGTAGATTTTTCTGATAGTTTGAAGGAAATGCAGAAGAATTGGATTGGGAGAAGTGAAGGGGCATCTGTCAACTTTAAACTTGCTGAACATCCCGATAATGTGGTTGTTTTTACCACCCGCCCCGATACTATTTTCGGAGTTTCATTCATGGTACTTGCTCCTGAACATCCTTTAGTAGCTCAAATAACTTCCAATGAACAAAAAACTACAGTAGCCGATTATGTTAATTATTGTAAATCCCGTTCGGAACTGGAGCGAAAATCAGAGACCAAAGAAATAACAGGAGCTTTTACAGGAGCTTACGTTCAACATCCTTTTACCGGAAAAAACATTCCAATTTACGTCGCCGAATATGTATTGATGGGTTATGGAACCGGAGCTATAATGGCAGTGCCTTGTGGTGATAGTCGCGATCATGCGTTTGCTTTGAAATTTGGAATTTCTATTCCAAATATTTTTGAAGGAGTGGATGTGAGTGAGAAAGCCTACGAAGAAAAGACCGGAAAAATTGCCAATTCAAGTTGCGATTGGTTTTCTATTGATGGGTTAACCGTTCAGGAAGCGAAGCAAAAGGTGTTGGAAAAATTGGAAGATTTAGAAATCGGCACCAAACAAATTAATTACCGGATGCGGGATGCCGGTTTCAGCCGTCAACGTTACTGGGGTGAACCTTTCCCAATATCTTATAAAAATGAAATTGTAGTTGCTGATTCTTTAGAAAACCTGCCAATTACTCTACCTGAGGTAAAAAGCTATAAACCTTCAGGTGATGGAAAATCACCGCTTTCCACCATTCCTGAATGGGTAAATATGTCCAATGGAAATATCCGTGAAACCGATACCATGCCTGGTTATGCAGGCAGTAGTTGGTATTATCTACGGTATATGGACCCTCAAAATCCCGATGCATTTTGCGAAAAGCAAAAATCGGATTACTGGCAACAGGTGGATTTGTATATTGGTGGTGCCGAGCATGCTGTTGGGCATTTGTTATATTCCCGTATGTGGTGCAAAGTATTGCACGATTTGGGGTATATAAATTTTGATGAACCATATAAAAAACTGGTAAACCAGGGAATGATTACTGGGCCATCTCAAATAATATGGAGATATAATGGTACTTCTGATGAGAGTAAACACTCTATTTGGAATACAATGCCAAAAATTGTAAATGATATTTTTAATGAAAGGTATTTCATACCATTTGATAAAATGTATCCAATATTTTTCTCAAGTGAATTAATCGAAAAACATGAAACTCTAAGAAGTAATTCTTCGCAATTATATATTCCTATTGGAAACCCTGATGAAAACAAAATAGTAGATATAAATGAATTATATAATTATTCAATTGAAAAATTTGAGGGAGTTTATGTAACTGAAGACGGTATTTTTTACAAACAAAGGTGGATTAGAAATGTAGGAACTCCGAAGTTCTTATCAACTTTAATAGAAAATGAAAAATTGTCTAAATCTAAATTGAATACAATAAATCCAGATGATATAGTAAGGAGTTACGGAGCAGATGCTTTTAGAATGTATGAAATGTTTTTAGGTCCAATTGAACAAAGCAAACCATGGAATACAAAAGGAATTGACGGTGTGAGCCGGTTTATAAAGCGCTTTTGGGATTATTGCATAGATTATGACGGCACAGTTCTTTTAAATAACGAACCAGCCAATGAAGCCTCTTTAAAAATCATCAACCGAATCCTGAATAAAACAAAAGAAGATATTGAAAAATATTCTTTCAATACCTGTGTCAGTTCGTTTATGATTTGCCTTAATGAGTTGCAAGCCCAAAAGTGCCGCAACCGCGAAGTATTCGAAAAATTCCTGATAATGTTAAGCCCATTTGCCCCACATACTGCTGAAGAACTTTGGCACAGAACAGGAAATACATCAACCATTATAGATGCTGTTTATCCATCAATTAACGAAAAGTATTTGAAAGATAGCACATTCAATTATCCAATTTCTATCAATGGAAAAACAAGAACCTTAATGCTTTTTCCAAATGATGCTTCTGAAAATGACATTAAAAAAGCAGTGTTAGCTGATACAACTGTGCAAAAATGGATAGAAGGTAAAACAGTTAAAAAATTTATTTTTGTTAAAGAAAGGATTGTAAATTTGGTAGTCTAAGGATATATTGAAATCAGTAAATATTACTATAGATTTGCATTAGAATACTTCTAAAAAATCAAGCCAATGAAAAAACATTTTTTATTAATTGTCTTGTACTTATATAGTTTAGGTGCATTTTCTCAAAATTTCAATTGGGCTAAACAATTTGAAGGTTCAAAACTAAATATTAGTAGCGCAACTTCTAGTGCTGTAGATGCATCTGGCAATATTTATACTGTTGGATTTTTTACTGACACAGTTGACTTTGATCCGGGTTCAGGAACTTATTTAATGTCTACAACGTCGTATTTAGATGATAATATTTTTATTTCTAAATTAGACTCATTGGGAAATTTTGTTTGGGCTAAAAAAACAGAAGGAGGGGATCAAGAAGTTCCTTGTTCAATAGTAACCGATGCCTCAAATAATATTTTTATAACTGGACGTTTTAGTGGAACAGTAGATTTTGATCCTGGAAAAGGTACATATAATTTGACCTCATCTGGTGGCTGGGAAATTTTTGTATTTAAATTGGATTCAAATGGAAATTTTATTTGGGCTAAAAAAATGGGCGGGACTTATGATGAAATAGGATATGCAATGGCACTTGATGCTACAGGTAATATTTACATAACAGGTTTTTTCGAAGGAAAAGCCGACTTTGATCCTGGTTCCGCAACCTACTATTTGACCTCAGCCGGAGGTGACGATATTTTTATACTAAAATTAAATTCTTATGGAAACTTTGTATGGGCTAAACAGATTGGAGGAACTGGAGACCATGATAGTCGTTCAATAGTTATTGATGCCTCAGGTTACATATATACTACAGGGTGGTTTGGAGGTAAGACCGATTTTGATCCTGGTTCAAACACCTATTATTTAAATACGACTGGCGGGAGTAATGATATAGATATTTTTGTCTCAAAATTGAATTCCTCTGGAGATTTTATATGGGCTAAACGAATGGGAGGGACAGATCGTGAAGGTGGATTATCTATAAAAATTGATAAACTAGGAAATGTTTATACTACAGGTTTATTTGCTGATATAGTTGACTTTGATCCTGGGGTTGGAACATATGATTTAACTTCTGGTGGAGGACCTGATATATTTATTTCAAAATTAGATTCTTTAGGAGATTTTCTATGGGCCAGGAGCATGACAGGTTCTTATCAAGATGAAGGACTTTCCATTGCTCTCGATTATTCTAATAATGTCCTTGTTACAGGATACTTTACTGGGACCGTTGATTTTGATCCTGGTTCAAGTACGTATAATTTAACATCAAATGGTGTTAATGATGTTTTTATTTCAAAATTGAATTCCTCAGGAAATTTTGAATGGGCTAAACAAATTGGTGGAGTGAAAGCTGATAGAGGAGAATCTATTACTCTTGACAATAAAGGAAATATATATGTTATCGGAGGTTTTTCGGATACTGTGGACTTTGATCCTGGTTCCGGAACTTATGATTTGTCAAGCGGTAAAATCTTTATATTAAAATTAAGTACTTGTTCACCTCCTTCTGCGGGTGCAATTACGGGTTCTGTTTATGTTTGTAATGGAACTTCGGCAACATATTCAATTAGTTCCGTTACGGGGGCAACAGGATATACATGGAACGTTCCTTTTGGGGCAAGTATTACTAAAGGCCAAAATACGACCTCAATCAATGTATCGTTTGGGAAGTATTCAGGTAATATTGTTGTTACTTCAAGTAATTCATGTGGTAATGGTAAACCTAAATCACTTTCAGTAACAGTTACACCATTACCAACAGTGGGTTACACCGTTAACCCATCATTAACAGTATGTAAAGGCTCATCAGTTACTCTTAGCGGAACTGGAGCATCAACATATGCTTGGTCTGGTGGTCTAACCAATGGAGTAACTTTTTCCGCAACTTCTACAATCAATTATACAGTAACAGGTATAGATGCTAAGGGATGTAAAGATAGTACAATGCTAACTTTGATAGTAAAGCCATTGCCAAATATTGGTTACACAGTTTCACCATCTTTAAAAATTTGTAAAGGTTCTACAGTTACTCTAAATGGGACTGGAGCATCAACATATACTTGGACTGGAAGTATAACAAATGGGAAATCCTTTATTCCACTTTCAACAACTACTTATAAAGTGATAGGCACTGATACAAATGGATGTAAAAGTGATAGTTTTATAACAGTGACAGTTAAACCCTTGCCTACAATTACGAATCAGCCTTCAAACCAAACTACGACCGTTGGAGCAAATGTTTTATTTACTTTATTATCATCAAGTTCAACTTCAACATATCAATGGAAACAAAATTCAGGAAGTGGTTTTGCTAAGCTTTCAAATGGAGGTCAATATTCGGGAGTTACAAATGATACATTAACCATAAGTAATGTTACCATTTCTCAAAATAATTATAGTTACCGTTGTTTAGTAACAGACCAAGGCTGTTCTGATTCTTCAAAAATTGTATTACTAACAGTAAAAACAATGAGTATTAAAAAGGCAGCTAAATCAAAAGCTTTTTCTGTATTTCCCAACCCTGCCTATAATTTTATAACTGTTTCATCAAACCAAACCCCAAATAATTTGCCCTTCATAATTACCGACCAAATTGGAAAACAAATACTAAAAGGTGAGTTGAACAACAAATTAACTACAATTGATATCATCAACTTGGCTCAAGGTTTTTATTTTCTACAAATTGGCGAAGTGAACAAGGAAGTCTTTAAGATTATGAAAAACTAAAAAACATCCCCCTTAACTGCTAACGCTCGAGAATTGAACATTAAAAATTGAGCGTTGAATATTGAACATTTCAAAAAAAACCTTCAAGGTTTCTTCAACCAAAATTACGCACGTTTCAAATTGCAGAAGCTTCACCAACTAAAACCTTGAAGGTTTAGGACAGAAGTACTACTTAAAAACTATCTCCGTAGCACCATACCCGAATTTTTCCTTTTGAGCCTCGTAGTAGGTTTTTACGGCAGGATGTCCGCTGATTTCTTTCCAGATTTTTTGCTTTAAGGCGTTGGTTCCTACCCCGTGAATAATGGTAATTTTAGAATAGTTGAGAGCCAACGCCTTTTCGAACATATTTTTGAAATGGTTCATTTGAATGCTGATGGCTTCATCGGCTGATATTTGGTTATAATTTTTCACCAATTGATGAATGTGAATATCCACCACTTCCTCGGGACGGGTAATATTTACAAAGGTTTCTTTAGGCTTATTTTCAATCTTTACCGAGTCCTTCGCTATGGTAAACTGTTCTATTTTATCGGGTTTTAAAGAAATAAGAAAAGTTGGTTTTCCATTCACTTCTTTGGCTTTCATAAAATCTTTTGACCGAAAGGTATATTCCAGATA
>CAMDSC010000051.1 GCA_945907065.1 Chitinophaga pinensis | reverse complement strand
GAAACCACCGTATCATCTGCTGTGTGCACCAGAAAAGTTTGCGGAGTAGATTGATTAACATGAAGTTCATTGGAGAAAAAAGTGATTTTTTCTGGTGATGGCGACTTTCCTAACAGATTATTACGGCTACCAATATGGCCAATTTCGTTTGAAAAGCTGATAACAGGATTTATAAGAACCATGAAACTAGGTCGAAGATCTATATTTTCTGCATTTTCAATGATCTGGGTATCAAAGTGAGTACCTGCACTAGAGGCCAGATGCCCGCCGGCAGAAAATCCCATAATCCCAATTTTACTGGTATCAATATTCCATTTAACGGCATTTTGACGTACCATTTTTAAAGCTTTTAAGGCATCCTGCAATGGGCCGATTGATTTATCCTCCATAATTGCATCATTAGGAAGTCGGTATTTAAGCACAAAAGCGGTGACCCCCAGTTTTGTAAAGGCCCTGGCCACATCACTACCTTCACGTTTTGTGAGTAAACCGCCATATCCCCCACCCGGACAAATAATGATAGCAGAACCTTTAGATAAATTTTTTAAAGGAAGAAAAATGGTTAAGGTTGGTATAGAAACGTTCCTTTTCACGGTATCTACTAAAGCATTTGCTGTAATCTGCTCTTCATTTGCACTAATTTTCGAGTTTGGAATTTTTCCGGAATAAAGAGGAATGGTTTGTTGGGCGTTGGAGATCTTCACTAAAAAGATAAAGAAGATCAGGACCTTATTATTAATCATAAAACCGATAATTAAAACGTATACCTAACATACTAATTTATTTATCCAATTTCATATAAGCCATTCGGAAATCCTTGTAAATCGTCAGCATAAAGTGGACATAAGTGTGACTTAACAAAGTCATACTTTAAAACCATAAATTGCTTACAATGAAAGAAAAAGAACCAAAAAATGCGGAGGCGGTTATCAAAGATATTCGCAGACGAACCAAGCGTAAATTCAGCTCTGAGGAAAAAATCAGAATTGTCATTTCAGGATTGCGTGGTGATGAATCCATTAACACCATTTGCAGAAAAGAAGGCATCGCACCAGCTTTGTATTATCGATGGAGCAAAGACTTCATAGAGGCCGGCAAACGGAGATTAAATGGAGACACCTTGCGGGAGGCAAATACAGATGAAGTAAATCAGATCAAGCACGAGAATGTAGAGCTTAAAAACCTGGTGGCCGAGTTAATGCTCGATAATCGGACGTTAAAAAAAAGCATGAATGGTCTCGAATCAAATTCCACAGGTATATGAGAATGACAGCGGCAGAAAAAATGGAGATCATCAAGATGGTAGAGCAATCGCCCATTGGCGTTAAGGCCACTTTAGAACAACTTGGTATTCATAGAAGTACGTTTTATGCGTGGTATGATCGGTATGTCAAATTTGGCGAGACCGGACTGGAAATTACTACATCAAAACAGCATTGTGTTTGGAATAAAATACCCTATGAGATACAATCGCAGATTATAGATTTTGCTTTGGAAAACCCGGAATTATCTGCTCGTGAGTTGTCCATTCGATATGCTGAGTCCAGTGAATACTTTGTATCCGAATCAACGGTATACCGTTTATTAAAGAAGCGAGGATTACTAACCGCTCCCAACTATTTGGTATTGAGTGCGGCAGATGAATTTAAAGACAAAACCCTTCGGGTGAATGAGATGTGGCAAACGGATTTTACTTACTTCAAAATCAAAGGTTGGGGTTGGTACTATTTGTCGACCATTTTAGATGATTACAGCAGATACATTGTGCATTGGGAGCTATGTTCAACAATGAAAGCCGAAGATGCCGTTAGAACGGTCGAGCAGGCGCTGGGCAAAGCCAGAATCAAGGCGAATGCAGTACCACGCTTACTGTCGGACAAAGGATCTTGTTATTTATCGGGGGAGTTAAAGTCCTATTTATCAAAAAGAGGCGTAGAACACACTCGTGGCAAGCCCATGCACCCACGAACCCAGGGTAAAATTGAGCGCTATCACAGGACCATGAAGAATAGAATCTTACTTGAACACTATTATTCACCAGAAGAATTAGAACGGGCATTGGGTGAGTTTATTGATTTTTACAACAATAACCGCCTACATGAGTCCTTAAACAATCTAGCCCCTGCCGATGTATACTTCAATAGGGGTGCGAAAATCCTCAAACAAAGAGCAGAAATCAAGCAAAAAACCATTTTACAACGAAGAATAAATCACCTATTGCAAAATCACAATCAATCACTTAGTTTTGCTTAACACTTGTCCTAATGAACTTGACGACGTACAAGCTACCAAAGAGCAATTGTTTGCTCAATCGGGCAATTTTAATGTGATGCATTTGGCCACCCACGGTATTTTAGATTATAACAACTTCGACAGTTCTTATTTGGTAATGGCAAACAATGGTCGGTTTACTTTAAATGATATTGAAGAACTTGATAAAATTAATGAATATACACTGGTGGCACTTTCAGCCTGTGAAACAGCTGTGAAAAATGATTTGGTAGAAGGCTGGCCGCAAACCACCGCATCTGCTTTTTTAACCGCAGGAGTTGAAACTGTAATTGCCTCGCTATGGCAGGTGGATGATAAAGCCACCAGTTTGCTTATGAAAAAGTTTTATGAAAATATATCTACTATGAATAAAGTGGAATCCCTGCATAAAGCTCAGGTTGATTTGAGTAAAATTCAAGGCTTCAGCCATCCGTATTATTGGGCTCCGTTCGCCTATTATGGCAAATAAATAAACCTTTATAAAATAAGAAACCCTGCATAAAGTTAGTATTTCACAAACTCTAAGCAGGGTTTTAAGCCATCCATATTATTGAATTCCCTATGGGGTAGGGATATAAATAATCTTAAGCTCTTTTTACGTTTACGGCAGAAGGACCTTTTTTACCTACTTCTACATCGTAGGTTACTTGATCGTCTTGAGAAATTTGGTCAATAAGACCGGTTACGTGTACAAAAACCTCTTGGCCATTGTCATTGTTTTTGATAAAGCCATAGCCTTTTGACGCGTTAAAAAATTTTACTGTTCCTGTGTTCATTGGTTAAAAAATTAAATGTATGTAAATATATTAATGTCGCAAAATTACATTTTATAAATTCCTTTATCACAATATTTTTAAAATTTTGATAATTGGGGACAGAAAAATAGAATAAATTTAGTAAAATTGGTATCTATGGAACCGGATCGTGGCCGTGGCCACCCCAAGGATTGCAACTTAATATCCGTTTGGCAGCCAGCCAGCTTCCTTTAAATATTCCATATTTTATAAGTGCTTCTTTGGCATATTGCGAACAAGTGGGTGTATATCGGCAGGAAGAAGGCAGCCATGGCGAGATGGCTTTTTGATAAAACCATATTAACCCCAAAAAAGGATAGGCCAATAGTTTAAGAAATTTTCTTACAAAATTCATTTATTAAAAACTTAATCTTGATATCAATGTCTTCGTATTTAGGAATTAATGTTGCATTATACATCAAGCAACAAATGTACTGCCGACCTGATGTTTTATTAATAAAATTATAAAATTCAGGTTTTAGCAATCGGTAGCTTTCGCGCATTAATCGCTTGATACGATTACGGTCATTGGCCTTTTTTACTTTTTTGGCCGGTACTGAAAAAAGAATTTGGGCTGGTACATTCTCAGACAAGGAATGCTCTAAAAAAATAAACGAGAGGGGAAATTTTGAAATAAATTCACCCTCTCGTTTAAAGATTTTATCAATCAGCTTTTTGCTGGTTAGCCGTTCATTTTTGGATAACGTGTATAACCCTGCCATCAGCCAATGGCTATTAAATTCTATTGAAATTTATGACGTCCTTCGTCAGAAACTGTAAGCTTATGACGTCCTTTAGCACGACGTGCGGCAATTATTTTGCGGCCGTTTTTGCTAGCCATGCGTAATCTGAAACCGTGCTTGTTTCTTCTTTTTCTATTGGATGGTTGAAAGGTCCTCTTCATGTGAAGTTATTTTTTTAAAAGGAGTGCAAAATTATACAAATTTACTTTAAAACCAAATCGATTTTTAAGAATTTTTCTAAATTACGTTTTTATAAAAATTTCTGAAGAGGTTTATTTCCTTTACAATTTGTTTTCACAAAACCTCTAAATTAGCGGTTTCAAATTTACTTTACATGAGCAAAGATACTGTGCTGATAATAGGCTCCTGCGGACAGGTAGGCACTGAACTTACAGAAGCCCTTCGCAATTTATATGGAACCGCAAATGTTATAGCTTCCGACATTAAAAAACCTGAAACTGCCTTTTGGCAAGAAGGTCCGTTTGAAATATTAGATGTGCTAGATACTTCAAAAATAGCTGAGGTACTTAAAAAATATAAACCTACCCAAATTTATCATCTAGCAGCCCTACTATCCGCTACAGCCGAAAAAAACCCAAAATTAGGATGGCGGTTAAACATGGACGGTTTGTTTTACGTGTTTGATGCTGCCTTAGAATATGGTGTTAAACGTATGTTTTGGCCAAGTTCTATTGCAGTTTTTGGGCCAAATACACCCAAAATTAATACCCCACAGAATTGCGTTATGGACCCTAACACGGTTTATGGTATAACAAAACAAACGGGTGAACGGTATTGTGAATATTACCAAAAACGTTATGGTTTGGATGTAAGAAGTATTCGCTATCCTGGTCTTATTGGCTATAAAGCGGATGCTGGCGGTGGAACCACAGACTATGCAGTTGAAATATTTCATGAAGCATTAAAACATGAAAAGTATGAATGTTTTTTAAAAGAAAACACAAGTTTACCGATGCTATATATGCCAGATGCTATAAAAGCAACGTTGGATATTACCCATGCGGCTGCTGAGAATGTAAAAATTCGTTCATCCTATAATATTTCGGGGTTTAGTTTTACTCCTGAGATATTAGCTGAAAAAATAAAGAATCATATTCCCAATTTTGAAATGACCTATCGACCTGATCCTCGTCAGGTAATTGCTGATAGCTGGCCACAAAGTATTGAAGATATTGAAGCCAGAAAAGATTGGGGATGGGAAAACGATTATGATTTAGATGCTATGGTGGCCGATATGATTAAAAATTTGGCGCCTCGATATAAATCTCAGGGGATTTAAATTTGGTATTAATTTTGCAAACCTTTCAATAAATTATTTCAAATTATGAAACGTATAAAATTATCAGTAATTATTCTATCTACTTTATTTCTTTTTTCTTGTGGTAATACAGGAAAAATATTATCTACGGCCAATGATGTTTATAAAACTTTAAACGTTGGTATAACTCAAGATGAAGCTGCTAATGGCTTGAAAGAAGCTTTAAAAAATGGAACCGGAGCAGGTACTGATTTTTTATCCAAAACGGATGGTTTTTTTAAAAATTCCACTTATAAAATTCTGTTTCCATCCGAAGCTCAAAAAGTAGAACAAACATTGCGCGATGCAGGATTGGGAGATATGTGTGATCGGGCAATTATCAGTATTAATCGTGGTGCTGAAATGGCGGTAGCTGAAGCTAAACCTGTATTTGTAAATGCTATAACTACCATGACTATAAGTGATGCAATAAATATTGTAACCGGAGGAAACGGAGCAGGAACTTCCTATTTAAAAAGGACCACAAGTAATGAACTAACAACTAAATTTAGCCCTATAATTCAACAATCTCTTGATAGAGTGGGAGCAACCAAATACTGGAAAGATGCAATAAATGCTTATAATAAAATACCAATAGTTCAAAAAATTAATCCTGACTTGAATGGCTACGTTACTGGTAAAGCAATTGAAGCTCTTTTTAGCCAAATAGAATTGGAAGAAAATAGAATACGCCAAGATCCCTCAAAACGTACTTCTGATTTATTGAAAAAGGTTTTTAATTATGCTGATAAGCAAAAAACTAAATAAACCTTCAAATATTTCATTTTATAGTCATTATTCAAGCAACCATTAGAGGATCAAGTTAGTCTATGTAACTTTATAGTTATTTAAAAACTTTATATTCGCCACCTAACGCCTTGCAAAGAATACTTAATTTTATATTAATTTTATTAGTGGCTGTTCCTTTTGCAAAGGCTCAACCCAAAGCAGCGTTTAATGCCAGCCATAATAAGGGCTGTTCTCCAGCCACAATAAAATATATTAATCAAAGTACTGGCACGGGTTTAACATATTTTTGGGATTTGGGGAATGGGAATACCAGTACCATCAAAGATCCTCAAGCCATTTATTATGCACCAGGATTATATACTGTCAAACTTATAGTAACTGATGTAAAAGGAAAAAAAGATAGTGTAACACGAACCAAATATACTGAAGTTTTTAAAAACCCTATTGCAGATTTTGATGCCACATCACGAAATGGATGTACCCCTTTTGATCCGGGATTATAATATAAAAATATTTAATCGCTGGGGCGATAAAGTATTTGAAAGCAGTGATATGAATGTGGATTGGGATGGTTATTACAATGGCCAACTTAGCCAAATGGATGCTTATATTTGGAAAATAAAAGCTATAGGTGTGGATGATGTAAACTGGCCAATGACGGGAACAGTGACTATTATTCGATAATATTTACTCAAACATGCTTTCTGCTTGAGCAATACTCTCTGGCTTTCCAACATCAATAAATTTACAATCCCCTTGGTCAAAACCTTTAATAATTTGTGTTTTTGATAATTCAAGATAAACGTCCACCATTGAGAATTTGCCGGTTTGAGTGATGTATTCAAAAATTTCAGCAGATATAATATGCAAACCACTAAAGGCTTTTCGGGTAAGATTAGAGTTAGGGCGAGTAATTATTTTTTGTTCGGTTTTTATATTTTCCCAGCCGCTTAAATTATTATTTTCATCAAACAAAAAGTAACGGGAAGTCTCACGGTTGCTTACTGCTAATGTTGCCAAAGCTTTGTTAGAATTGTGGTATTCTAAAAGTTTTTTTAAATCTATATCTGTTAAAATATCTACGTTAAGCAAAACAAAGGGTTCATCTGAATCTTGAAAAAACCAAGCAGCTTTTTTTAACCCTCCACCGGTTTCTAACACTTCATCTGTTTCATCACTTATGGTAATTTTGGTTCCCCAACCATTATTATTACTAATAGTTTTTGAAATTTGGGAAGCAAAATGATGAACATTAACAATGATATCGGTTACTCCAAACGATTTTAAATATTCTGCGTTTCGTTGTAATAAGGATTTGCCATTCACTTCGGCCAAAGCTTTTGGATGATTATCTGTAAAAGGTTTGAGCCGTGTGCCAAGCCCGGCTGCCAAAATCATTCCTTTCATCAAAATCCTTTTTTCTCTTTAATCCCCTGTTCAATATGATTAATTTCTACTTTCACATTAAACTTGTTTCGTAAATGACGAGCCAAGGCATCGGCCGCATATACGCTACGATGCTGTCCACCAGTGCAACCAAAATTTATCATTAGTGATGAAAAATCACGTTTCAAATAATCGGAAACAGAAATATCTACCAAATTAAAAACGTTATTCATAAATCCCGGCATTTCTGTTTTTTGCTCCAAAAAATCTTTTACAGGTTTATCTCTGCCTGTTTGAACCTTAAATTCTTCTAACCTTCCGGGATTTAAAATTCCACGGCAATCAAATACAAAACCTCCACCATTGTCAGACTCATCCCCTGGATAACCGGTTTTTATGTACGAAAAGCTATTGATTTTTATTACTAGTGGAGTTTGGTCGTTGGCTTTGATATTGGTAAACTTGTTAACCATTTCATCGCTTACAATTATGGTTAAAAGTCTTTCAAATTCAGGAACAGAAATACCAACCATTTTGTGGTTTAAAAAATTGTAAAGGTTTTGAAGTGCCAATGGAATGCTATCCAAAAAATGGGCTTTCCTCTCAAAAATACCACGGAAACCATAAGCCCCTAAAACTTGCAAAAGCCGTATTAAAACATAGCCGTTGTATTGACTTACAAATCTGTTTCTGTCAATTGGAGTTGGAAGTATTTCATCCACGCAATCCATATAATAATCGAGCAAACCATCTTTCCATTCATCACTAAGTTCAGCTTTTGCCTGCCAAAGAAATGAGGCCACATCGTATTGCAAAGCGCCTTTCATCCCACCTTGATAATCTATAAAAAACACATTATCGTCCTTTACCATCACGTTTCGGCTTTGAAAATCGCGGTACATAAAAAATTTGTAATCGACTCGTGAAAGATAATGGCTCAAAGCATCAAAGTCTTCAATCAGCTTTTCCTTATCATAAGGGATTTTTAAAGTATCTAAAAAATAGTATTTGAAGTATAGTAAGTCTGAAAGAATAGCCTGCTTTCCAAATTCTTTGGAAGTGATACATTGGTCATAATCCAAACCTTTGTCACCCTGTATTTGCAGTTTTGCTAAGTTTTTTAATGATTGTTTTAATAAGTAATAAACCTCTTCAGTTTTGCCTTTTTCTTCAATTACATTGAGCAAGGAAACATTTCCAAAATCCGATTGCAGATAAATAGTTTTATCATTATTTATCGCAAAAATTTCAGGAACCGGAAAATTTAACGCTTTGAAATGCTCTGAAAAATAACAAAACGTTTCGTTCTCTTTTTGGTTGGAATTTACCGTAGCTATTATGGACTGTGTTTTACCTTCAATTCTGAAATACTGTCTATCGCTGCCACTTTGCGGCAATCGTGAAATATTTAAAGGTTTATTATTAAAGCAGGAAACATATAGGTTTGATATTTCATCGGTTATTTCCTGCATACGGTTTTTTTAGAAAAACTTGGCGGGCTCAAAGTTACAGTGTTCGAACAATATTGTTAGAGATTTTGAAGAAATTATTGAATTTTATTCAACTTTAGAAAAAGCAATTTGAAATTAGAAAATCAGCAGTCTTAGAATAAGGATTTAGAAATTTTAAATATCTAAAAAGTAGTAAATTAAATGACATCCATATTCGGTTTAAAAATTATATCGAAATTCTCAGGCGGCATTAAATTTGGAAATAATTGATCAAATCACTCCACCAATTTTGCAAAAACCTTGTCGGTTTCATTATCCATAAATGAGTCTGAATAGTTTACATACTTATAAAATTCTTTGCTATTAGCCGCATGACCGCTTACTTTCCTCACCAAAGTTTCAGGCATTCCTAAAATAAGCATTGTTGTTATTGTTGTTTTTCGCATCACATGGCTTGATAGCAAATCACAAAAACGATAGAGTTTTCCACCTGCTATTTTTTGCTCCTTTTTAATACCTTTTTTGCTTCTGACTTTCCCTGTTTCATGGGTCCACCCAGCCATTTTTCCTAAATTTTTTAGATGTTTATTGAAATTACTCAATGAGATATTTGGTAAAAGTGTTTTTTGAAAGCGACAATAATGGTTAATAATTTTAAGAACATATTCAGGTATCTTAATCCGGGTATAGGTATTTGTTTTTAAAGATTTAGTAACTATATAAACTGCATCTTTCGTTTTTTCAAGGTTTATTTTGCGAAGAGCCATTAAATCAGAAAAACGCAAACCAATGCTGCAACCAACCACAAAAATATCCTTTG
>CAMDSC010000050.1 GCA_945907065.1 Chitinophaga pinensis | reverse complement strand
CAAGACCCATTTCTTTTACCCATTTTAAAACCTGCAACGAACAATACACAGCAAATACTGGAGGAGTATTGTACATACTTTCTTTGCTAAAATGATTTCGATAATCCAACATACTTGGTATTTTTCGAGTTATTTTTTCTAATAATTCTTTTTTTAAAATAACCAAGGTAGCTCCCGCAGGCCCCATATTTTTTTGTGCTCCGGCATATATTAAATCAAATTTTTTGGCATCTATTTGTTTACTAAAAATATCAGAACTCATATCGCAAAACAATGGTACCGTACTATCGGGTATGGAATGCATTTGAGTACCATAGATGGTATTGTTGCTAGTATAATGAAAATACTCAGCATCCGTCGGTATCAAAAAATCTTTTGGAATATAAGTATAGTTTTTATCCTCGCTGCTAGCCACAACTTCGGTTTCACCAAAAAACTTAGCTTCCTTAACTGCATTAGCCGCCCAAACTCCCGTTTTTAAATAAGCTGCTTTGGTATTCAAAAAATTATAAGGAACCATGCAAAACTGCAAACTGGCTCCCCCTCCCAGATAAATAGCATCATAATCATCACCTAAACCTAAAATATCCAATGGTAATTGGCGTGCTTCTGCCATTACACTTTCAAATTCCTTATCGCGATGTGAAACCTCAATTAGTGAAAGGTTGGTTCCCATAAAATTTTGAAGGGCTGAAATTGAATTATCAATGGCTTGTTGGGGCAAAATGCCCGGCCCGGCTGAGAAGTTGTGTACTTTGGTCATCGGTAGTTATTTCGGCTGCAAAACTACAATATTTTAAGGTTTAGGCGAAATGATAGTTAGGTTAATTATATATAAACTTTCGATCATTTCAAACGATGCGAACGAGACAAACTATACAATATTGTAGTTTTATATGTACAAAGTCACCTATTATTTTCAGTCACTAACCATTTAAATAATTGGTAATAAAAACTCTACCAATAAATAATTATTTGGCAAGTTAATTGTGAGGCAACATGCATGAAAAAACTAATTACACTCACATTGCTTATTTTTTTAGGTTATTCCTCCTCGTTTTCACAAAAAAAATTAAAAGGAAAAGAAATTGGTATTGATTTACGAAATTTCAACAACAACGGAAATATTAACTTCCTTATCCGTAAAGACACAAAAGACAGTTTAGTTAAGAAACGAAAAAACTTTTCATTTAGTTTTCAGAGCAATTCAGATTTTCCAAATTATCAAGCTTCTGACCTTAACAATATTAAGGATGAATACAAATCGGCAACAGACAATTACACAAGTATAAATTTTGCATGGGGAAAAGAACATTTCCTTCAACTGGATGATATCAGTTCAAAGGATTTATACTTTTATCATGGTTTCATAAAAACTGTTGGATTAAGCAATCAAACTTCTCAAAATTTAAGCCTTAATTATAACAATAATTCATTAAGTAGTATCAATAAATCAAATAATAATACAGCTTCCTTAAATTTAGGTTTATCGTTATTAGGAGGTTTAAAGTATAACTTTTCACCTAAAATAGCTATTGGAATAGAATCGGGATTGCACGGTGGAATCAGATTGGGAGGTACTGAAAACAAAACAACTCAATATACAATGAGTGATAAAATATCAAAGGATTTAAACTCAACAAAAAGTAATTCGACTTCTATGTTTTTTAACACAAATCTTATCAATGCCATTTGGTTTAGCTATAAATTCTAAATAAATATTGGGGCTTTGCTTGAGGTTTAGTTACTTTGCCGCGATGCTTAGTCATACCGAAACCATACGAGTGAGATACGGTGAAACCGACCAAATGGGTTATGTTTATTATGGTAATTATGCATTGTATTATGAAGTAGGTCGTGTAGAATTCTTAAGGAAACTTGGTATTTCTTACAAAGATTTAGAACAACAAGGCATTGGTTTACCTGTGCTTTCTTTGGATGTAAAATATATTAAACCTGCACGATACGATGATCTATTAACTATTAAAACAACAGTATTAGAATTACCGGCAAGTCGTATTACATTTTATTATGAGTGTAAAAATCAAATTGGAATGCTTTTGAATACGGGAAAAGTAAGTTTGGTTTTTACAGATATTAAAACCGGTAAACCTATCCGATGTCCACAAGATTTAGAAACACTATTTAAAACCCATTTTGGTGAATAAAATAACCAGAACTATAACAAACTCCAGACCTGTTAAAGCTATTTTCAACTGGCTAGACGATATTACTTTGCCGGGGTTTGAAGGTAACTCCTTGTTTAAGGTTGGACGCTTTTTTTTTAGAAGTGCATTTGATGAAAACCTAAATTTACGAACCAGCTATTTGGCTTATAATTTCTTTTTGGCTCTGTTTCCAACTATTATTTTTTTATTTACTGCAATTGCCTATTTACCAGTAAAAAATCTGGATGTAGAGATTATGAAGCAATTGGAATTTGTGCTTCCCAATAATGTATTTAGTAGTTTGCAATCTACCATTAATGATATTTTAAAACACCAAAGAGGCAGTTTGCTTTCATTTGGTTTTTTCACAGCTATTTTCTTTTCAAGTAATGGTTTTTTATCAATGATTCATGCTTTTAACCGTTCAAGAAAACGAAAAGCCAACCCCTATAAAGATCGTATAAAATCTATATTACTAACGTTTTTAGTCTTTGCTATATTAATTGTTACAGTTACAGTAATTGTCTATACTACTTTAAGTATTAATTGGCTTCAATCTAAAAATTTGGTTAATAATGAATTTTGGACTTGGTTTTATATAGGATTCGAATATATCACCCTCCTATTTTTACTCTTTTTAGTTTTCTCATCCTTATACTTTATAGGCTCATCTCTAAATTTTCGTTGGCGTTTTTTTTCACCCGGGAGCACTTTGTCAGCTATTCTTTCTTTTTTAGCTACAGAATTATTCGCTTATTATGTAAATCACTTTGATAGTTATAACAAATTATACGGTTCAATAGGCACAATTATCTCCTTAATGTTGCTTATATATTTTAATAGTATGATTATTTTAATAGGTTTTGAGCTGAATTTCAGCATATACCGTGCATCCAAAGAAAAAAGTTTGGAAGGAGGCTTGGAATAAAAAAATCATAATGTTACTTTTGCGGCGGAGAAATGGCAGAGCGGTCGAATGCGGCAGTCTTGAAAACTGTTGACTGTTACAGGTCCGGGGGTTCGAATCCCTCTTTCTCCGCCAAAAGAAAAATCCTCGGTTTATTAACCGGGGATTTTTTTTTTATAATCCTTTAATACATGATTTGAATGAAAGTCATTTTTAGATTTTCAGATAAAAAAATTATTTAAATTATCTAAATTCTTTTTACCTGATTATCAAACGTATAATTCACTGTATTATCATATTAATCTAATTTTTTAAATAATCATAACACATAATTATTTTAATGACAATACAATTAGTATGTTTGAAGCACAAAATATAAACGATATGACAAAAAAAATTACTTTAAAAAACTCGAAAGTATTAGGTTTATTCATAATTCTGTTAGGCTTGTTAGGGTCTTCGTCCTTTAATCAAAGCCAAGCCCAGTCTTACTGTATTCCTTTCTCCTATTATGGTTGCAATTATTCCAATATTAGTTATGGGGTAATAGAAAGAGTGGTAGTTAAAGACATTAATGGTTCCAGCCTCTTTAGCAAGGCCGCTGATGGATGCAGTCAGCCTACTCCTTCAGCACCTGCAGTAAGCCCTAACGGCTTTACACTTATGTCTACCAAACCATCTTTTACTTTGAGCAGCGGCTCTAAATATTCACTAGGTGTAAGTGTCACTATGGCAACTGGTACATCTTACGCGATCAATTATGGTATGTGGATTGACCTTAACAGGGATGGAAATTATTCCGCTAATGAATATATGTCGACCGGATGGGGAACAATTGCTTCAGCTAATGCTTTAGGTGTTGGCGGAACTCTACAAACAAAAGACTTTACAGTTCCTTGCGGAGTTACACCAGGTACCTCGCGTATGAGGATAATCGCTAGTTATAATTTTGCTGCGCTTACTGCGGGCTTAAGTTGCCCTACCTATACTGCTAATTCTTTTCAATATGGTGAAGTTGAAGATTACACTATAACCCTTGCCAACCCAACAAGTCTTGCTGCTGGATTTTATATGCCAAGCACTACCTATGTTGGCGCAGTTGTAAAATTAACCAACAATAATCAAGCTGGATACATAGGTCATCAGTGGGATGTGGATGATAACGGTTCAATTGAATATACTACTACGAATGCTTCTACTATTTTTACTTCAACAGGAACACGATGTATTCGATTAAAAAGCCAAAACTGCTTAGGTCGTGATTCTGTTTTAAAATGTATTAACGTAATAGATCCTACAGCAAAACCTGTAGTTGATTTTGCAGTTGTAGCTAATGAAATTGAACGATTTGGTACTGCTAATTTCCTTGATCTTACTACTAATGGCCCTACTTATTGGAGTTGGTATATGTATGACCCTATAGATTCAGCCGCTACAAGAATGGATGTAGAATCCCTAAACTCAACCCTTGTAGGGAATGATCCATATAAAAATCAAAACCCTGCGATATTCTTTAACCGAACCGGAAATTATACGGTTTGTATGCAAGCATCAAATAATAAGGGACCATCCAGTTTGCTATGTAAGCCAAATTATTTAAGGGTTACTCCATTTAAAGACAATCCTTTGGGAGCAGGCACGGTTCAGCCAATTTATGAACAAAGCGGCAATATAATGGATGATGGTGGCAGAAATGGAAATTACTCCAATAATAGAATTGATTATGCTACAATTATTCCTTGTGGTGCTGAAACAATAACTTTAAAGTTTGCTCAGTGTAAACTAGCCACTGGTGATTTATTAAAAATTTATGATGGTGTAGATGCTAATGGAAAGCCTTTACATCCTGGAACAGGTTTTACTTTAGGTGTTGTTCCTACAGCTCCTATAGTGGCCAAAAGTGGAGCTATGTATTTATACTTTAGTACGAATGGTAGTGGCACAGATTCAGGATTTTTAGCCAGTTGGACTACAAAGAGAGGCCCTATAGTTGCTCCTATTGCTGACTTTGTTATTCCTGATACTCTTTATAACCCTGTAAATTATACCTATACTAATACCTCTCAAAATGTATTGGGTAATACCACATGGATATGGTCTGTTGATCCGGGTTATGGTGAAGTGGCTTATACCAAAGATTTAATTGATTTTGGAATATTAACAGATAATACTTATGATGTAAGTTTGGAAGCTACAACCTGTATGGGGTATAGTAAATATACCAAATCTGTAGTAGTAGTAACTCCTCATACCAAAACCAGTTTAGATATTACTGCAAGCAATCGTCGTCCAAATACTGGTGAACCTGTATTCTTAAGTGCTATTTCTGGACTTCCAAATAAGGCTTTAAAAGCCGATAATTTCAAATGGAGTTTCTTCCCAAATACTGTTCAATATGTAGGAAGTACTAATTCAAGCAGTAGAGATCCTAAGGTTACATTTAATGCAAAAGGTAAATATACTGTTTCATTAACAGCGTGGAATACCCTTGACCCATCAGCTACTACTGCTACTGTTATTAAATCTGATTATGTAATTGTGGTTGAACATTGTACTCCATTATTAGGAGTTTCTTCATCAACTGATATTGCTATTAATAATGTTACCTTAGAAGATGATAAAGCAAATAAATTGATAGATAACACTTCAGCTAATAATTTACAAGGGTATGATGATTATACATCTACTAATATTTCTGCCAATGTTGCATTTGGTGGTACTTATAAAATTACAACTTCACGAGTAACTAATATTAACCCAATGAGCAGAAAAGTATGGGTTGATTGGAACATAGATGGTGATTTTGATGATGCAGGTGAATTAGTAGCAAGTGAAGCTACAGCAAAAACAGCAAGCTTTAGTGCAACATTTAAAGTACCAACAATAGCAACTTCGTTTGAAGGAAGAACAAAAATGAGAATTGGTACTAGTTATTCAAGTGATCCAAATATGCCATGTGGTGCTTCAAGTGGAGTTACTGATGCAAATAGATTAGGTGAATTTGAAGATTATAGAATTGTACTTGTAAATGATTATACTGCACCAATACTTACATTAAATAATAAGGATACACTTTATTTAGAAGTAGGTTCAACCTATAATGAATATGGTGCCAAAGCTATCGATGCTACTGAAGGTGATATAAGTTCACTGGTAACAATCACAAGCGATTTGGATATGTCATTTACTGGTATTTATTATCTAACCTATAACGTAACAGATGCTGGTGGAAACAAAGCTTTACCAAAAACTCGTGTTGTATATGTAGTTAGAGATCAAACCAAGCCAGTAATTACACTTAATGGAAGTGACACCGTTCGTATAGAAGTATTTAGTGCATACACTGAAGACGGTGCTACTGCTATGGATAATAAAGATGGAAATATAACGAATTCAATTTCCGTATCCGGTACAGTTAATACAAATGTTATTGGAACATATACACTTACTTATCTTGTTATTGATCAAGCAGGAAATAAAGCTACTAAAAACAGAATAGTTATTGTTAAAGATAGCCAGAAACCAGTTATTTCAAACACAGATGCCGATGTTAATAATATCGTAAAAGTTCAAATACTTTCAATATTTATCGACCGTACTAAAGTAACCGATAATTATGATAACCCAATTGCGTTAAATGTAACTAAAGGCCCTGCTACTCCTGATGGTGTTGATACCCGTTTTAAAGGTACATATACACTTATATATAACTCAACCGACGTTTCAGTAAACCAAGCAGTTGCTAAAACTTACAAATATGTAGTTGATGATTATGTAGGTCCAAATGTTGTTTTAAATACTTTGGATACAATTATTCACCCTGTAAATAAGGCATATAATCCTGTTCAGGCTGCAGCTTATGATAATTACTATGATAATTCACAAGTATCTATTACCAGAACTAGTAATGTAATATTCTACAAAACTGGTCTTTATTGGGATGAGTTTACAGCTACTGATGGTAGTGGTAATGTTACTATTCGTCGTCGTTATGTAAGAGTTATTGATGATATTGCTCCGGTATTGAATGGATTGCCATTAAACGTAGGACTTTGGTCTACAGTAGATGCATCTGAAGGATTAACAATTACTGACAACTATGATGCACCAACATCTTTGAGACCACGATTGAAAATTTTGTTTAACAACCTTAATACTTATATTGAGGGTGTTTATGCAGTAACCTATGAAGTTACAGATTTTAGCGGAAACGTTAGCCTACCTTTTAACCATATCATTAATGTAAACCGCGCTTATCCTACTATTCAAGGTAGTGTTGGTAACATTGGAAAAGACAAAACTATCAATGTTTACCCTAACCCTTCAACAGGTATGATAAATGTTAGTTATAACTTTGCAACTCCTGAAAACATGGATGTAAATGTTTATAATTCTACAGGTTCTTTGGTTTCTTCTATTAATAATATTCATGGTCAAAGCGGTGTTCAAAGCATTGATTTGAGTAATGAAGCTAATGGACTCTATTACGTTAGAATGAATGTATCAGGCAAACAAGTTTCACGTACGATATCTTTAAATAAATAATTTAAAATTAATTTTTTTATACCCGGGGTGTTATGCTCCGGGTATTGTTAAGATAAACATTAATAATTGAACTTTTTAAAACATTAATTATGAAAAATATATACTCAATAAATAAAAAAAATACTTTTATACTTCGTATTTGCGCTATAGGATTATTTGTAGTATTATCTATACAACTAGCAACCGCACAAAAAAACCTTGCTCCTACTGCAACAGCCGCTGCTAGTACTTGTAATACAGGTGCCTGCTCTACTTTAAACAATCAGGTTATTAATTCCGCTTGTACGCAGGAAATGTGGATTACAACAACAACTCCTCCTTCGACTACTCCTAATGTTGAATGGTTTGATTTTACTTGGACTTCACCTCAATCTATCAATTCTGTAACTATATGGCATGGTAACACAGGCACTCGATTTTTAGCAGGTGCTGATGTTTATGTATGGAACGCAATAACTTCAGCCTATGTTTATTCTTTCACTTTTTCCGGCTTATCAAATACAGTATGTGTTAATACTGTTAAATTTCCGTTTAATGTAACAACATTAAAATTAAGATTTACCAAATTTCAAGCCTCTGGAAGTCAACTTTCAAATATGAATTTTAGAGAAATTGAAATATGGCAAGGGTCAACCAAGCCAAATGATGTAGGCATTTCAGCTCTTCAGGTGCCATTGTGTGCCCCCACTTTAGTTGCTACTTATACAAATTTTGGAACTAATACTGTTGATAGTGCTAAAATTAATTGGTCTGTAAATGGAACTTTGCAAAACCAAATGCGGTATAATACACCGACTACTCTAGGTAATAGTGCTAACGTTACTTTAACCCCTACTTTTAATTTTATAGATGGTAATACTTACACTGTAAAAACCTGGACTTCATTACCCAATAACAAAACAGATTCAGTTGCAACCAACGATACTTCAAAAATTACATTTAAATATCAAGGGCCTGCGGGTACGCCCGGAGTTAAAGATGTTATTAAGTGTGGTCCGGGACAAGCACCTCTAGCGGCAACTCCTGTAAATCAAGGTGATTCAATATTATGGTATGATGCCGCCACTGGTGGTTCGGTAGTGGCTAAAGGTAAAAATGCCTTATCCCCACCACTAGTATTAGGAACGAATACATTTTATGCTCAGGCATTTAAAATTTCGGCGCCTCAAAAACTTAGTAATGGTGTTTCTGGAACATCCTATTATACCGTTTCCGCATTTAGTGGAGGAATGTTTGATCTTACTCCTAAAAATGATATAGTTATTGACAGTTTTACTACCCATCTTGTTAATTTGAATATTGGTCAGACCTTCAATGTCTATATGAAAACAGGAACTTATGTTGGATTTGAAACCAATTCAGGGGCATGGACTATGATAGCAAGCGGAGTGGTTGGAAGGGTTCTTAGCGTTGGCGGTAAAAGTTTAGGGTATGTTAAAATACCGGAAACGTCTTTATCAAAGAATGTAATTTATGGATTTTACATAACTACCACCTCAACAATATCTAATTCGAACTACATGACTTCGGGAACAATGAATATTTCAGATGCAGAGATGACATTAACCTCCACCAAAATGGTTTATGGAGCCACTCCTTTTAGCACAGTTGGAACAGGTTATTATATGGGTTTAGAAGTTCATTATAGAAAACTTTCATGTCCAAGTAGCCGTGTTCCTGTTCAAGTTACAGTTAAGCCAAGCCCTAAAGGTGCTGCTTTTGTAAAATCCACTCCATTTCAATCAACAATGCCTAACACAATTGGTTCTAAAGGAAATCCTGATATAGTAGCGAAAGGCGATCAATTAGCCTATGAAATTACTCCACCTACTGGATATAATAACAGTGATTATGGAGTAACTTGGATTATGACTGGTTTTACATTTAGAACCCAAAGCGGAAGAGTATTACCAACTACTTATTATTCACCTTCCACTCCAACCCCTTCAGGTTCTGCCAA
>CAMDSC010000049.1 GCA_945907065.1 Chitinophaga pinensis | reverse complement strand
TTTTATTACCTTTCTGAATTCTTTAATTTGAACAGCCTTGCCCTGTTGGTTTTTAAGCTGCGATAAGGATTTAAGAATTGGATCAATGCCTTTTCGTTTGCGTTCGGTAGTCAATATTTTAGCTATGGAAGCTATATCTTTATCCGCTTTATAGTATACGTTTCGATCGCCGGGAACATAAATTTTAATCAATAATCCCATATCTGCCAACGCACGTAAATTAGTATTGGCATTGCCACTTGATATTTGCAACAATTCCATCACTTCTGCCCTACATAATGATTTTTGAGAAACCAGCATTAATGCATGAATTTGACCCATCACTTTATTGATTCCCCACTGCTGTCCGTAGTTTCCCCAAGTGCTTATAAACTGACCTTTGGCTTCCACATAATCCATAGGTTCGAAAGTAATGTGTTTTCCCTTTTAGGCCATGTTTCGTCATAACATTGATTTAAACAGATTAAATAAACTGTATATTTTACTCAACGTTTTGAGTTTTGATATTAAAGACGTTGGTTTGCAGAAAATTTAAAAAAACATAAAATGCAAGGCGAAAAAATTACAATAAATCATGGTGTACTTACTGTTCCAAACAACCCAATTCTTCCATTTATAGAAGGTGACGGAACAGGTCCAGATATTTGGAAAGCTAGCAAGAGAGTTTTAGATGCTGCTGTAGAAAAAGCATACAACGGAACTAAAAAAATTGAATGGAAAGAAGTACTAGCCGGTGAAAAAGCCTTTAATGAAACCGGCAATTGGTTACCTGATGAAACTTTAGATGCATTTAAAGAATATTTAGTAGGAATAAAAGGGCCTTTAACTACTCCGGTAGGTGGAGGAATACGTTCTTTAAACGTGGCTTTGCGCCAAATTTTGGACTTGTACGTTTGTTTGCGTCCTGTTCGTTGGTTCAAGGGAGTTCCAAGTCCGGTAAAAAATCCGGGAGCTGTAGATATGGTTATTTTTAGAGAAAATACGGAAGATATATATGCAGGTATTGAATATGCCGCCGGAAGTGAAGATGCTCAAAGGGTTTTAGATTTCTTGCAAAAGGAATTTGCTAAAAGCTTTGAAAAAATAAGATTTGGAACCTTAGAAAAATCTCAAGGTTGGCAAAAAGAATTGGAAGCCATTGGCGGACCAGCCAGAAATGTTGATGTTCAGGTAGGAATTGGTATAAAACCGGTAAGTTATTTAGGAACCGAACGCCTCATGCACAGTGCTATAAGCTTTGCCATTAAGCACAATCAAAAAAGTGTAACCATCGTTCACAAAGGCAATATCATGAAATTTACCGAAGGTGGTTTCCGCGATTGGAGCTATAAAGTAGCCAAAGAATTTTATGGTGCTGTAGAAATTGATGGTGGCCCATGGTGCCGCATTCCTGAAGGAAAACCAGGCGCCGGCCTAATTATTAAAGATGCCATTGCTGATATTACTTTGCAACAAGTATTAACCCGGCCTGAAGATTTTGATGTAATAGCCACCTTAAATCTTAATGGTGATTATTTAAGTGATGCACTGGCTGCCCAAGTTGGCGGTATTGGCATTGCACCGGGAGCAAATATTAATTATATCACCGGCCATGCAATATTTGAAGCTACTCACGGCACAGCTCCAAAATATGCCAATCAGGATAAAGTAAATCCAGGTTCTATGATTTTATCAGGAGCATTGATGTTGGAATATTTGGGCTGGAAAGAGGCAAGTGATTTAATTTACAGCTCTCTTGAAAAAACTATCGACAGCAAACGGGTAACTTATGATTTTGAACGCTTAATGGAAGGTGCTACTTTATTAAAATGTTCAGAATTTGGTACCGAACTGATAAATAATATGTAAAAAGATTTTTTTAAGGAAGGATTTAACCCTTGTTTTTAAAGGCTTCCTTAATCCTTGTATCTATTATTTCAAAATTTTAAAAAAAACATAATACAAATAAGCATAAAATTGACGTTTTTCGCGTTTTTATTAAAATAACATAAAACTATGTATTGGACACTTGAACTTGCTTCATATTTGGATGATGCTCCATGGCCAGCCACCAAAGACGAATTGATTGATTACGCCGTTCGTTCAGGAGCTCCTATGGAGGTTATCGAAAATCTACAAGACCTTGAAGATGATGGTGAACCTTATGAAACGATTGAAGAAGTATGGGCGGATTATCCAACCCCCGATGACTATTTCTTTAATGAAGACGAACTTTAGGGGTTAAAATTTTTAACCTTTTACTCTAAAGGTAATAAAATTTCATATTTCTTCCTGCTTTTATTTGGTAAGGTTTTATCGCGCAGCCAAGGATTCAACATTTTTAGCATTTTATAATTGGTGCCTTTTGATTTGGCAAAAACTGATAGGGTGTTTATGGTTGAATCTGTTGTATCTGTTTTGGTAGGCATTATTTTATAGTAATCTTCTGGTTTTAAATACAAACCATACAGCTCTGGATTTTCAAAAATTAGTTTATAGGCTGCAATCCTAAAAATGTATCTTGAGGTTTCTTCATTTAAGTGCAAATCGTAAAAAGAGTTTACATCCTGTGATGCTATATCTCTAGCAATGCCATTAAACCCGCGGTTGTAGCTTGCAGCTGTTAAAGTCCAATTATTAAATTTCGCATAACTTTCTTTGAAGTACAAACAAGCCGCTCTGGTTGCTTTTTCAAGATGATAGCGTTCATCCACAAAATCATTTATTTCTAAGTTATAGGATTTAGCAGGTTCTTCCATAAGTTGCCAAAAACCCTTGGCCCCGGCCTGGCTGCTAATATTTGTTAAGCCACTTTCGGCCACACATAAATATTTAAAATCTTCAGGTATTTCATATTCCGCCAATATTGGTTCGATAATGGAGAAATATTTACGGCTCCGTTTCATCAACATCATTGTATTGGATTGCCAAAAAACGGTAGCCATAATTTCGCGATCCATTCTTTCTTTAATATCCTGTTCATTAATAGGCATTTTTTCACCTGCAAATAATAGGGTTACTGGTAGGTAAGGTGTTTTTATTTTATAGCTTTCGGTAAATAAAGCTTTATACTTATCAGTATCGGCAAAACTAAAGGCGAACAGAAAAAATAAACATCCTAAACCGAATGCTATTATATAATTGCGATTAATAATTTTAAATAAGTTCATTCAGTAATTCCGGGTTATTTTCCAACGCAGTTCCTAATACAATTATTGTAGCTCCAGCTTCAAAAGTGCGGTTTATATCTTGTTTGGTTTTTAATCCTCCACCAACAATCAAAGGCAAATTGGTATGCTGCCTCACTGATTTTATAATTTCAGTAGATACTTGATTTGCGGCGCCGCTTCCACCATCCATATATAATAATTTCATACCCAACTGTTCAGCAGCTAAAGCCGTGGCAGCAGCCAACATAGGTTTATCGGCTGGAAGTGGTAGAGTAAAACTGATATACGATGCGGTGGTTTGTTTTCCTCCATCTATAAGCATATAACCTGTAGGCAATATTTCAAGTCCTGAATTTTTTAACCGAAATGCAGACTCCACATGTTTTCCAATTAACAAGTTGGCATTTCTGCCCGAAACTAATGATAGAAGAAGAATAGCATCGGCATTATTATCTATTTGTGAGCTTGTACCGGGAAATATTATGATAGGGATTTTACTTTTTTCTTTAATAAATAAAATTGTTTCCTCAATATTCCCTTCACTTAGCAAACTTCCTCCAACTAGTATAAAATCAATAGCCTTTTGGTTACACAGAGATAACAATTTCCCCAACTGTCCAAAATTTCGGTTATCAGGATCAATCAACACCGAAACAAGTTTCTTGTTGGTGCTAAATGCCTTTAGAATAATATCTAGAATACCTTTGTTCATTGGAGGTTTAAAAAATTTATTACTTTTTGCAAATTAAAGGCCAAAATGCGACAATTCTTTTTATAAATTGACTTTAAAATTTGTTTTCAACAGGGTATTGGATTCGATTTTTCGTAACTTTAAGGTAACTTTATGGCTGTTTTAAAAACTTAATGTGGAAAACACAAATTTAATTACTACCTAAATTTTGTCACCTTTGGATAAAAACTCTGAAACTTTTATTTGAGAGTTGAAACCCTTGAAAATCAATTTATAAAAAATATATTATGACTAAAATTACCTCAAAATTATCAAAAGGTTTAAAATTTGATCGCCATTTCACTCGTGAAGGGATAAAACCTGAAGATATGTTCACCTTCGATTTGCGAACATCCGTTATTAAAAATCCTGATGGTGGAATTGTTTTTAAAATGGATAATGTGGAGGTTCCCAACTTTTGGTCGCAAGTAGCTACCGATATTTTAGCGCAAAAATATTGCCGTAAAGCAGGAGTACCGATGCCCGATGGAAGCACTGGTTCGGAAACTTCTATCAAACAAGTGGCCCATCGTATGGCCAACTGTTGGAGAACTTGGGGTGAGCAATACAATTATTTCGCATCAAAACAAGATGCCGATATTTTTTATGAAGAATTGGTGTACAGCATCATTGCACAGCAAGCTGCCCCTAATTCGCCACAATGGTTCAATACAGGACTATTTTCATCGTATGGCATAGCCGGAACTCCTCAAGGACACTACTATGTGGATGATGAAAGTGGCAAATTAACCCGCTCAACCTCGGCTTATGAAAGACCACAACCACATGCTTGTTTTATATTATCAGTAGATGATGATTTAGTGAACGAAGGAGGAATCATGGATCTTTGGATTCGTGAAGCCCGAATTTTTAAATATGGTTCCGGAGTTGGAACTAACTTCTCAAAAATAAGAGGTGCCAAGGAAAAACTATCTGGCGGAGGAAACTCAAGCGGGCTTATGTCGTTTTTAAAAATAGGTGACCGTGCTGCAGGAGCTATCAAATCAGGTGGAACAACCCGCCGTGCAGCTAAAATGGTTTGCCTTGATTTGGACCATCCCGAAATAATGGAATTTATTAACTGGAAAGTTCAGGAAGAGAAAAAAGTAAAAGTATTGATTGATGCAGGGTACTCTTCACATTATGAAGGAGAGGCTTATCAGACCGTTGCAGGCCAAAATTCAAATAACTCTGTAAGAATACCTAATAAATTTTTTGAAGCCCTTAAGCAAGGCGCAGATTGGGAATTAGTAGGCCGCAGCAGCGGAAAAGTAGTAGATAAAATTCCAGCAGAAAAAGTTTGGGATGATATTGCTTTCGCGGCATGGGCTTGTGCTGATCCGGGAGTACAATTTGATACAATTATAAACGACTGGCATACGTGCCCTGAAGGTGGAACTATCAATGCGTCCAACCCTTGCTCGGAATATATGTTTCTTGATAATACAGCATGTAATTTAGCTTCCTTAAACCTACGTAAATTCTTTAAAGAAGATAAATTAGAATTTGATATTCCTGCCTTAGAATATGCTTGCCGTTTATGGACAGTAGTTTTGGAAGTTTCTGTTTTAATGGCTCAGTTCCCATCAAAAGAAGTTGCAAAATTATCGTATGAATATAGAACACTTGGTTTAGGTTATGCCAATCTTGGTTCAGTATTAATGATTTCAGGAATTCCTTATGACAGTGAAAAAGCAACTGCTATTTGCGGAGCTGTATCAGCAATAATGACCGGGGTTTCTTACGCTACCTCAGCCGAAATGGCTCAATTCCTTGGACCATTCAAGCAATTTGCCAAAAACAAAAAACACATGATGCGAGTGATGAGAAATCACCGCTATGCGGCATATAATACACCATTAGCTTATGAAGGATTAAGTGTTCCTGCTAAAGGAATTAATCCTGCCTATTGCCCTGACGATTTGTTAAAAGCAGCTTGCAATGCTTGGGATACCGCTGTTCAAAATGGAGAGAAATGGGGGTATAGAAACGCCCAAGCTACAGTAATAGCTCCAACTGGAACTATAGGTTTGGTAATGGATTGTGATACCACTGGAATTGAACCTGATTTTGCGTTGGTTAAATTTAAGAAATTATCAGGTGGAGGATATTTCAAAATTGTAAATGAAAGTATTCCTTTATCGCTTAAAAATTTAGGATACAATTCCAATCAAATAAATGACATTGTAAATTATGCCAAAGGTCATGCCACCTTATCAGGATGTCCATATATCAACCCTGAAACTTTACTTGCAAAAGGATTTACTCACGAAGATTTAGCCACAATTGAAGCTCAATTATTAGCAGCATTCCAAATAGAATTTGTTTTTAATCGTTTTACTTTAGGTGATAATACACTTCAACGTCTTGGATTTGCTCCTGAAAAATACGAGCACCAAGACTTTAATCTATTGCGTGAACTTGGATTTACATACAAACAAATTCAAGAAGCCAACGATTACGTTTGCGGAACAATGACTGTAGAAGGAGCTCCCCAACTTAAGGATAAGGATTTACCTGTATTTGATTGTGCCAACAAATGTGGTGAAACAGGAACCCGCTATATACATCCACATGCTCATATTCGTATGATGGCCGCTGCACAACCTTTTATCTCAGGTGCCATTTCCAAAACCATTAATTTACCCAATGAAGCCACAGAAGATGATATAAAATCATGCTACCTTCTAAGCTGGGAATCAGGCCTAAAAGCAAATGCACTATACCGTGACGGTTGTAAATTATCACAACCATTATCAAATAAATCAGATAATAAAAAAGAAGATGAGGTAACGGAAGAAGCTATCGATAAAGCTGTAGGTGAAAATGCCGAAATAAAACTAAGTGACCTCACTCCAGAAATGATTTTGGATGCCGCTAAAAAACTTATGGATCAATCCATTGGTACTGATTTCAAATCGGCCTTGTCCAACATCGTGCACCGTAAAAAATTACCACACAAACGTCATGGATTTACCCAAAAAGCCAAGGTTGGCGGACATACCATTTTTGTAAGAACCGGTGAATACGATGATGGAAAATTAGGTGAAATATTTATTGATATGCACCGCGAGGGAGCAACATTCCGTTCGTTAATGAACTGCTTTTCAATAGCAGTTTCAATAGGTTTGCAGTACGGTGTACCATTGGAAGAATATGTAGATAAATTCACATTTACCCGTTTTGAACCATCCGGTTTTGTAGAAGGTCATGATAATATTAAGAACGCCACTTCCATTATTGATTACATTTTCAGAATGCTTGGTTTCGAATATTTACACATGAATGAATTGGTTCAAATACAGCCAACAAATCAACAAAGTGTTCCAACAGCAAAGCCCGTAATTATTAAAGACCTTCCATTATCAGTAGAAGATGAACCTGAATTTGCTGCCTCAAATTCATCAGATATACAAAAAGATATTGAAGGATATAAGGCCGCCCAAACCACAAGTGGCACCGATGCCTATCTTAGAAGTATGCAAAGCGATGCACCAGCTTGCAATGTTTGCGGGCACCTAACAGTGAGAAGTGGCACCTGTTACAAATGCCTTAATTGTGGAAATTCATTAGGTTGCAGTTAGATTATATTATAGATAAACATAAAAAAATCCTGGCCTTTTGGTAGGGATTTTTTTATTCTAAAAATTTGTTTTGAAAACCTTTAAAAAAAATTATTTTTGCACTCCTCTAAATCGGGCCTATAGCTCAGTTGGTTAGAGCACCTGACTCATAATCAGGTGGTCCCTGGTTCGAGCCCAGGTGGGCCCACCAATAAAGACAAGGGTTTCAGACATTTCAGTTTGAAACCCTTTTTTTTATTTGCATACAATTTGCATACTTTTCAAATAGATAAGTTTTAATAAAATAAGTTTTACCTCTTAAAAAATCATTCAACTCATAGCTTATATTCTAGCTATTCTTTTATATCAAAAAACAGCTATTTAAAAATTAATTGTTTTCGGTTCTATCAAACCTTTTTAATTAATGTATTTTTGGATACTTAAAATAAAAAAAATGAAAAAAGTAATGACAATTTTTGGAGTAGTACTTTTTGCTTCAGTAATTCTGACTAGCTGTGGTGGAGGCTCTAAAAATGAATCTGAAAATAAAATAGTTAACACATCAGTTGATTTATGTAAATGCTTGACAGAGCCAGGAAATTCAGAATGGGCGACAGAAAATAAGGACGCTTGTCGCGATGCTATAAGCAAGGAATTGGGTGTAGAAAATTGGGAAAAGGTAAATTTCTCTAAAGAACCGGAGCTGAATCGAAAATGGGATCTACTAGTTAAAAAATGTACAGGCAGTAAGGAGGTGAAAACAGGAGTCGAACAAATTGATAGAAATAGTGAACTCGTGAAAGAAATTGGAACCTCTTATGGCTATGTTTGGGAGTCTATCAACACTGAGGCTCAGATATACACTACACTTGCCTTTGATGGGTTAATATGTAGAACTACGGCTTATTCTATGAATGGCAAAACAAATTCAGAAGATTTCACTAAAGTCATTGATCTTTCTGGAAAATGGAATGCTATCGATAATGTAAACGCTGAGGGTGTATATGAACAAAATAATGTTTCTATTAGCTGGAAATTCAACGAGGACTATTCAAATTTAACAAACAATAAAGGTGTTGTTTTTCAAAGAGTTAGCGAGCAGAAGTTAACTAATGGTTCTTCGGAATCAGCAATGGTTGAAAAAAAAGCTAAAGTGACCACTAATCCATCTGTTTCGGAACCGAAGGATAAATTGGTGAAAAATAAAGTTAATACTAGTGCTAAATCGGTATCCTCCGTCTCAGGAAAATATTCAGAGGCAAGTGAAAAGTTGTTTACAAAAGCAGAATTATCTAAATACAATAATAGTAAGCTTAGGTTAATCCGAAACGAGATATTTGCAAGACATGGCTATATATTCAAAGCTAAAGATTTATCAGATTATTTCAATAAACAAGAATGGTATCGACCTAAATTTAAGGATGTGATGAGTAAGTTAACGTCAATAGAAAAGAAAAACATTGCTTTGATTGAAACATTTGAAAACAAATAACTATTTTAAAATTATACTATTTTTCGGGAAGGCTTACAAACACTAACTGTAGATCGTCAGCATAAAGTGGACTTTTTGCTAAGGAGTGTTACACATCTGTAAGCTACCCCATTTCAGAACAACGCCAAATCAGAATTAATGTATCAATGCAGTTACTGTATCAATATAATATATTTAATACATTAATATAGCACGCTTTACCGTATCTTTGTGATATAAATAGTTAAAAAGCCCGCACAGCCCGAACAATGTTCTTGCTGTTCTTGCCGTAGGGATGCTGCCCGCCATCATCGAAGTCCTGCATCCACGCGTTTTTATCACCGTACTCGGTGGAACTCCAACAGCTTTCATATGCAAAAACGCCAACTCCGACCTGTTCAAAATTAACAATAACTGAATTTAATTCTTCCTTTGAGGGCAAATGCCAATCACTATAACCATTTAATATTAACTCTTCACAAGCTGTCTTAGCAGAGTTCCAATCCATACTCCCTAGATCTGTGATTGCAGCTACTAAACCATGCCCATTTTCTTCAAAAACAACAAAACCACCATGCTTAAATTGTGAAATAACGCCTCTTGGCTTTACTTTATATCCAGTCATTTGTCCAATTTGTGAAAGTGTCCGTTTATCCTGCCAAGAAAATGTAGCAGCTTGCTGGCCTGTAGTTAAAAAGTTAATGGTTTTGCTGCCCTCAATATTAATGTAGTTTCGTTTACTGATACTGCTAAATTTGTGTATTCTACCTTCGCCATTGCCATTTGATTCATCCATTCCAGATTGCACTGTAAATAAACGAGTATAATAAGCCCACTGACTTGTAAGAGTGTTTAATGCATTTATACTACTTTGTTTTCTTAAATAAAAAGTTTTAGCAACTCCATCGTAATT
>CAMDSC010000048.1 GCA_945907065.1 Chitinophaga pinensis | reverse complement strand
AATCTATAAATTAGACAAATAATGACCTGTGTTTCTCAAGGTACTCAAAATTATAACTACTCAGGTTATTGATTTTTTCTTTTCCTGTAACACCAATTTTTTCAAAGGCCAAGGTTTCTATTGAATCTGAAAGAATAATCTCACCTGTATTTTCAAAAGTTATTAAATGGCGATCGAACAACGCATCATAACTAGGTGACAATAAAATACCATTATGAACATCGAGTCTTTGGTTATCATCAGAGCTTGCCCAAGGCAAAATATGGGAAGCAATTAAAACATTTAATTTATCGAACCCTGTAACCGCACACTGGTATTCCCAACGGTGAATAATGCGTTTTCTATAAGCCCCTTGACCCACACGTGAAGTAACCAATCCTTTTCTTTCTGTTTCATTTGGGAAAATTATATCGTCATCAGGATTAGGCTCTTCCGCCAATCCAGGCATTTGAAATAAATCCGGTTGAACAGGAACATAAGCACCCCTTCGCTTAAAGAAGAATTTAATTCCAATTCTTAGGTTTCCGGCAGTATCGTGCGTTTCGAAGTAATCAGCATCAAAAAACTCTACCTCACCAATGAATTTAACATAACCTCTATTCTCGCTTTCAAATAGAAATACTCTTTTGCCATTTTGTATATGATCCCTAAGGGCAAGATTTCCTTTGGTAAATTTCATATCTCCGGCCTGACCTTCGCCAGTGTATGAAAATATATTCGGATTATCCCAGCCATCTTTGTATCCGTGTTGATGACCCGATTTTCCTGAAAAAATAAAGATAAAAGGAAAGTTTGCAGATGGACAAATACCGCTTTGCCAGTTACCACCATACACAGCATGAATATCCGCTCTGCGGTTGTATATGTTATTAGGGATAAATGGTAATTGTTCCAATTAGGTATTTAAATTATTAAATTGATATTAATTCATCATTTAACGCAAGAATTCTTTTTGTTTTCAGGAATTGTTGATAGGATATTTAACATCTCAAATGATTTAAAATTTAGAGGGTTTATTTTTTCATTTTTTACAATGTTTGCAATAATTTCAAAATTGTATTTATCAGTATAAATAGTCGGTTTAACTGGGAAAAATAATCTCATTTTACCTAAATTATCTTTGTCCCTATAAGAAGCTGAAACAACATGGCCAACATATATCTTATTATAGCATACACTGTTAACTGTGTAAAACAATCGATGATTATCTCCATAATTATTTATAGTTTTGACAATATTAAAATCTTTCCGGGCTTCAATACCGAGATTATCTAAATTCCAATAGGTTTTTGTAATGTAATTCGTTAATTTTTCATTTAACTCTACCTGAGCTTTTAATAGTGAAATCGTAAAAACAAACAATATTGTTAGAAGTGCTTTAAATTTATGAGTATTCATTTTGTTGAAAATTATTTAAATCAAAAATACATTTTATAAAGAGATATAAAAATAATTCTCATTCAATTATTAATTATTGAAGTTCACCTTAAAATCTTTTCTAACAAGTATCCATCTAAATTATACATTTGCTATCAGTTTATGTTAATCATTTACCAAATCTATTAGCATAAACGTTTTAAATTATGATCCCAGATAACATCACTAAAGAACATATTGAAAAAGCAATTCAGGAAATTGAAAATATAGGAATTAGAAAAGGGAGACAATCCTCAAAGTATGATTTGGTCTTCAACGGGAAGCTATATCCGCCAAAGCTGGTGCTATCCATTGCAAATCGATTTGCAAATGATATAGAACTTAATCCTAATGATTTTGAAGGAGGAGAAGGCACACCGGCATTTGAATTATTAAAGCAGGAAGGCTTTACCATTGTTCCCAAAACAGATCATGTAAAGTTATTAATTGAAAAGTATAAAACCCATATTGCCAAAACAAACCTAAAAGACGAGATATACAAATGGAAGTTACTCAACCAATATAAGGGCCGCCCCAATACAGATGCAGTTGATTTTTATCAGGAAATTAAAAGCATCAAATTTGATAACCTTGTTTATAATCTGGCTGCGGGGGTTATAAATCATATTGCTAAAGAAAAACCTGAAGAATTAAGATCACTTTTTAAGAACCTTTTTGACGAAAGTAAAGACTTGTCAGGTCGAATTAAATATTTTAATGCAGAGACATTGAAGCTTTACCGGTCAATGGATCAAAAGCTCTCACACCATCAGGATGAAAGAACCATATCTACTTATTTAACATTTCACAACTCTCAGGATTACACTTTTTATAAATCGTCCTTTTACAAAAAATATTGCAAGCTTATTGGCGAAGAAGAAGCCAACACCAATGAAAAATATATTCACTATTTGGGTTTAATCGATGATCTTATTGAAAAATATATTAAACCGGATACTGAATTAATTAATCAGGTAAAAGCTCTTCTTCCTGACTATTACGATGGTATTCATCATAAACTTTTAGCTCAAGACATTCTTTATCAAATGCTAGAAAAACAGGAAAAAATTAATTATTGGGTTTTTCAGGGAAACCCGAATATCTATGATATTGTTTCTTCCTTAAATGATAAAAAATTAAGTACCTGGAGCGTAAAAGCCCACCAGGACAAAATGCAAATTGGTGATAAAATCATCCTTTGGGTGACTGGTAAGGATCAAGGCTGCTATGCTCTGGCTGAGGTGACATCTGAAGTTTATGAAGGGAAGGATGAAGAGGAGGAAATGAAATATTACAAGGAAATCAGTGAAAACGAAATATCAAAAAGGGTTAAAATTAAGGTCACTCACAATTTAGCTCACAATCCTATAACCAAAGAACAAATTGATAATGTGCCGGAACTTGCAGATTTAAAAGTGGGTAATCAAGGCACAAACTTCTCCGCAACAGAGGAGCAATACGAAACAATTTTAGATATTGTTAACTCAACTAGCAGTAGTACTTATTTGGCTGTAAAAAATGTTTTGGACCCTGAAAAACTCAAATCATTTCTGGAAATTTTAAGGAATTTTGTTGTCGCCAATAACCTGAATCCTAATGACGAAAAATTGAGTTTTAATGTAGGAGGGAAGGAAAATATTTTGGTTCTTATTATTGGAAAACGATATTGTTTCAGTATAAGATTGAGAAATAAGAAAACTGAATTTTCATTTATTTCAGAGGATATTTTAAGTGAAAAAAATGGACCATTTACGAATCAAAGTAGTCAAATTGATGCCCATTGGAATATTTTAGAAAATATAGACCGTTATGAAAGCAAGGTCAATGACGGACTTTTGAGAGAATTAGGAAGATTATACAAGTGTCCTTATAGAAAATATACCAATCAAGATTTTATTAATGAAGTTTATCAAAATGAAATGACAATGGTAAAAGAAAATATGAAACCTAATCTCTCATTAAACACTATCCTTTACGGTCCTCCTGGTACCGGTAAAACGCATGTCCTTAAAAATAAATATATGGATATGTTTACATCAACGGAGAATACAATAACCCGGGAAGAATTTTTAATTGATCTGATTCAAAATTGTTCATGGTGGCAAGTCATAGCGTTGGCTGTTCTTGATATAAGTAAAACCAAAGTTGCCGATATATTCAGACATGAGTTCGTTCAAATAAAGGCGAATTTATCAAATTCAACCACAGTAACACCAACCATTTGGGGACAGTTGCAAGCTCATACCATTGAAGATTGCGAAAATGTGAAAGTTCAAAGAAGAATGCCTCCTCTAATTTTTAACAAAACAGATAAATCTGAGTGGGAGATACTGGAAGCCGAACTTACCGAACAAGCCCCAGAAATTTTGGAACTAAAATCAAAAATTGATGGTTTTGATGAGCTACCTAAAAAGAGAATTGAAAGATTTGAGTTTTTAACCTTTCATCAATCCTATTCATACGAGGATTTTATTGAAGGGATAAAACCGGAATTATCAGATAGTGAAGTGGCATATAAAATTGAAACCGGAGTATTTCAAAAAATGTGTAACCGTGCCCGAAATGATTCCGCAAATGATTACGCCATTTTTATTGATGAAATAAACAGAGGCAATATATCCTCCATCTTTGGTGAGTTAATTACTCTTATTGAAGATGATAAAAGGGAAGGGAAAAGAAATGAGATAAAGGCAACGCTTCCATATTCTAAACAACCATTTTCAGTTCCGAGTAATTTATATATCATTGGTACAATGAACACTGCCGACCGAAGTGTGGAAGCCTTGGACACCGCTTTAAGGAGACGTTTTTCTTTCGTTGAAATGAATCCGGAACCAAATAAATTAAATGAACTTAATTTCAGGTGTGAAGGTGTCGATTTGGCAAAAATGCTAACTGCCATGAATGGAAGAATAGAAAAGTTATTGGACAAGGATTATTGCATTGGCCACTCCTATTTTATGACGATAAATAATCGCACGAATCCCATTGATGAGCTAAAGGAGATTTTTAAGAATAAAATACTCCCTTTATTGCAAGAGTATTTCTATGGAGATTGGGGTAAAATAATGCTTGTGATTGGAAAAGCGTTTATTGAAAAAAAGGTTGAACCCGTTAAGTTTTTAAATTCCGATTCCTATGAGGATTTTGAAGAATACGAAGAAAAACCCATCTACAGTTTCACCAATTCGGATAATTGGAACATAGATTCTTTCAGAACAATTTATGGGCAATGACAAAAACATAATACAAGTTTTTGAACACCATACTCTAAAGGCTGAACCCGGCTCAAAGTTTGATACGGTTCACTTTAATGCGCTGGAGAAATATGGTTACAAAACCAAGGAAAAGTACTTTTCCGTTGGTAACAAACGCATCAAATTCAATAATTATGTAGGGGTTATTCAGGTAAAAAACCTAACCATAGAAATTCTCCCAAAAGCTGACAATGCACCAGAAGACGAGAAAAAGACCAAAGATAAATGGCGTAATGCTTTAATTGACATGCTTAAGGAGTGTAAATTGATTAAACTCAATACCATTTCAAATGCCAAATTAAAATTAAAGTCGGCTTCCATTTTAGATCTTTACTACGATCTCTTCCTATCTGAAACGGAGTCCATTTATAAGCATGGCCTCAGAAAGAGCTATCGTAAGGTGAATGAAAATTTAAATAAAGTGAAGGGTAAAATTTTGTTTACCCAGCATATATCCAGGAATGCTTTTCACAAGGAGCGATTTTTTGTTGAGCACCAGTATTTTGATGCCGATAACAAATTGAACCAAATTTTATTAAAAGCATTATCTATTCTTAAAATTATTGCCCACAACCCCGACTATAACATACGAATTAACAAGTTGCTGTTAAATTTTGAGGGCATTTCTGAGCAGATAATTACCGAGAAATGGTTTGAGAATCTCAAATTTGACAGAAATACAGAACGTTACAGGCAGGCTATAGGATTAGCCAAACTAATAATTCTCAGATATTCGCCAGATTTAAAAGGTGGAAATGAAAATGTGTTAGCCATTATGTTTGATATGAATATGTTGTATGAGAATTATATCTACCGCAAATTAAAAACACTGCAATCCAATCCTGATATTCCGATAACCAAAGTGACGGAACAAAACCGAACACCTTTTTGGGAGACCAGAGGTTTAAGAGCTGATATAATAGTAGAAACAGAAAACAAACGATTGGTGATTGATACAAAATGGAAGGTATTAGAAGACAATAAACCCTCTGATGCTGATTTAAAGCAGATGTTTGTATATAACTTGCATTATGAAACAGATTTGAGTATTTTGTTGTACCCTAAAACAACCATTGATTCGGCTAAGAAAAAGCCGTTCAGAAATGAAAAATTTAAGGGGCAAAATTGTCAGGTTGCATTTACGAGTCTTTTTGCAGAGAATGATAAATTAGATACAAATTTGGGAATTAGACTTTATAATGAATTGATCGAAGAAGAAATAATTACACTTTTTAAATATTAATAATTAATAGGATATATTTGTTTCACTTGCCTGTATAATAAAAGTTCAATCTATTGATATACAGATAAATAGTTGCATATATGTGACTCCCCGCAACTCCACATTACTTATACCTCCAAGGTTTTAAACCTTGGAGGTATTTTATTAAAAAAATAAAAATTATTCAAACGCAACATTTGTCCTATTTTAGTGGTCTTATTACAAAACCAATTACAAATTAATATGAAAAAAACAGCACTTTGCATTGGCCTGATACTTTCTATTGCAGGAGTAGCACAACAACGCAAACTTTCCTATACGCCATCCAATCTTCCGGTTTTTATTAATAAATCAGGCGATACACTTAGCAAGGCACTAATTGGAGGATTGAATCAACCGCAATTTCAAGCCATCGATTTAAATAATGACGGTAAAAAAGACCTTGTAATTCATGACCGTTCTGGGGGAATTATTGTACCTTACATAAATAAGGGGAATAATGATATTACTAAATATGAATACAGTCCTAATTATGTAAGTGCTTTTCCTAAAATTGATAATGCATGGTTTTTATTGGTAGATTATGACAATGATGGTAAAGAAGATTTATGGACCAAAATAAATTTTAGAACCGTTTTGTTTAGAAACGTAACCAAAGCAGGAGACAAAAAGGTAAAGTTTGCCCAAATATCATCCTGGCTTGTCGCCTATAATTTTGGACAACCACCATTAGATAGTAATAGTATTTCATGCGATAATTTTAATATTCCGACAATAGCTGATGTAGATGGAGATGGGGATGTAGATATTTTTTCATATCAAGCAAATGAAGGAAATTTGCTTCTATATCGAAACATGACGGTTGATTTTAAACTGCCCATAAGTCCACCGGTTTTTGAACTGGCTGATTTTTGTTGGGGAAGTTTTATCGACACCGCTTTTGATGGAGTTAGAGTTTTTCCATGTACTTATAAAATTTATCGTAAACATGGCGGGGGTTCAACACTCCTTTGGTTTGACAATGATGATGATGGCGATATGGATTTATTGATGGGAAATGCAGGAGGTCCAAATCTAATTTATTTAGAAAATGGTAAAAAAGATTTTAATACAGCCTACGATAGCATAATTCGTTATAATGGCCATTGGCCTGCTAACACAACCCCCGTAAATATAAAATCATTTGCAGGTGCTTTTATGTTGGATGCTGACGGCGATGGAGTAAAGGATATTTTGGTTGCTCCTAACCAAACCGACAAATCCTATTTTTATGAAGAAACAGAACAAGTTTGGTTTTATAAAAACACAGGAACCAACAAAAAACCAATATTTAAATTTGAGAAGAAAAATTACTTTACCGATGAATTATTAGACCATGGATCCTATACCGATCCTGTGCTTTATGATATTGACAACGATCAGGATTTAGATTTAATTATTGCATCAAATGGGGATTATGCCAAAACCAGGGATCAAAACTACCGACTTATTCTCTATAGAAATATTGGAACAAAAACCAAACCTGTTTTTAAACTAGAAAACGAAGATATATGGGGGTTAAGTAATGACTCCATTCAGTTTCTTTCAGTGTCTTTTGGTGATTTGAATGGTGATGGAAAACCCGACATGGTAGCCGGCAATTACTTTGGTAGCTTGTATTTTTATAAAAATATTGGAACAAGCACTACTTGGGCGTTTACTACACCAATCAAAAATTATGGAGGTGTGAGAGTAGGGGGAGAAAGAAGCACTCCGCAAATTATTGATTTAGACAAAGATGGATTGCTTGACTTGATAATAGGGGAAAAAGCAGGAAAATTTAATTATTTCAGAAATACTGGAAATACTACTAACCCTGTATTTGCAGCAGTTGATGATACTTTGGGAACCGTATTTATTAATGAGGTAACCGGGCGTGAAACTGACGGAACTCCTATTTATTATTGGATTGGAGATGCTTCAGGAGAAATATCAGATTTGGATAATGATGGTAAATATGATCTTATTGGTGGAGGAGATGAAGGAAAAATTAAGTGTTACAAATTTGAAACATACAATCAGCTAAAATATAAAGAAGATACCACGATTCTTTTTGATTCGGCCAACATGCGTTATTCCACTCGCGATTTTGGAGCACAAACTCGGCCGGCAGTTGGCGATTTGGATGGCGATGGAGTTAAAGATTTGATAATTGGAAACAATCGCGGCGGAATCAATTTTTTGAAAGGTTCAGTAACTATCAGTAGTGTAAATGCATTAAGAAAAAATGATGAACCAAGTGTATATCCAAATCCTAACAATGGACAGATTTTAAATATCAATAAAAAATCAAGTGAACAATTCATCTTTTCATTATGCGATTTGTCGGGAAGATTAGTGAAATACGAAACATCAGCAGCTGGAACCGAAACTTACCAAATGAAACTAAATTCAATAAGCGATGGTATTTATATTCTTCAATCTTCAGGAACGGATAATACCAATTATTTTACACGAGTTATGGTTTTCAAAAAGTAGGAAATTCTGCACTATATTTTTTCCTAAAGAGGATTATTGCATGATATAAATCATAATCTCTGAACAACTTCTTAAGTATATTTGATATACTAATTAAGAGGTAGTGAAATTTAAAATATTAGTTCTGAGTTGTATCATTGTTGGAATTTTTTCATGTAAAAAAGATACAGTAATTCTTGAACCGGGAGCATTAAAATTAGCATTAAAATATAGGGTTGATGGAGATTCACTTCAGTTTGACGATATACAATTACATTATTATTATGACTATAAATGAAGCGAATAGCCATAATTTGACTTAATTTTAGTAATTTCGCGGACTTTTAAAAATTCATGCAAAATATTAGAAACATTGCCATCATTGCCCACGTTGACCACGGGAAAACAACTCTTGTAGACAAAATGCTTTTAGCTGCTAAAGTTTTCAAGGACCACGAAACACCAGGGGAATTGATTATGGATAGCAACGATTTGGAACGTGAACGTGGTATTACCATTTTGGCAAAAAACGTTTCTGTAAATTATAAAGGTACCAAAATAAATATTATTGATACTCCGGGTCACAGTGACTTTGGAGGAGAAGTAGAACGTGTATTAAACATGGCAGATGGTGTTTTATTATTGGTAGATGCATTTGAAGGCCCAATGCCGCAAACCCGTTTTGTATTGCAAAAAGCAATTCAATTGGGTAAAAAACCGGTTGTTGTTATTAATAAAGTAGATAAGAAAAATTGTACACCAGATAGCGTGCATGATGCAGTTTTCGATTTGATGTTTAACCTAGATGCTACTGAAGATCAGTTAGATTTTCCAACAGTATTTGGAAGTGCAAAAAACGGCTGGATGAGCTATGATTGGAAAAATGAAACGGATAATATTGAAGCATTATTTGAAACAATCATAAAATATGTTCCGGAGCCAAAACCTGAAGTAGGGACTTTGCAAATGCAAATAACTTCTTTGGATTATAGCAGCTATACCGGTCGTATTGCCATTGGAAGAGTTAATCGTGGTGCTATTAAGCAAGGCCAAACAGTTTCATTAATAAAAAAAGACGGAACGATTGTTAAAAATAAAATAAAGGATTTATTTGTTTTTGAAGGGTTTGCAAAAATGAAAATTTCAGAAGTTCATGCCGGTGATATTTGTGCCATTTTCGGTTTAGAAAATTTTGAGATTGGAGATACAGTTTGTGATGTTGAAAATCCTGATGCTATGATTGGTATTTCAATTGACGAACCAACCATGAGTATGGTTTTTACAATCAACGATAGCCCATTTTATGGTAAAGAAGGGAAATTTGTAACTAGCCGACACCTTAAAGACCGTTTGGAAAAGGAATTAGAAAAAAACTTGGCCATGCGATTGGAAGATACTGGAACCGCAGATACATTTATTGTTTTTGGAAGAGGTATTTTGCACTTATCGGTTTTGATAGAAACTATGCGTCGTGAGGGGTATGAACTTCAAATTGGCCAACCACAGGTTATTATAAAAGTAATTGATGGTAAAAAATGTGAGCCCATAGAAGAATTAACTATTGATTTGCCAGAAGATGTTGCAGGCAGAGCCATAGAAATGGCTAACCAACGTAAAG
>CAMDSC010000047.1 GCA_945907065.1 Chitinophaga pinensis | reverse complement strand
ACTTCTGAAGTTGTTTTTATAAATACAACACACGGCGTAGCTGTTTCACTGGCTTTTACAAAATCCAAATTAGCACCGTTGGCTGCCATATAATTGGCACTTCGGGCCACATTTTGAAATGAATTACTTTCAACAACACTGACATTAGTATTAAATTTTTTAAAAATCCATGCTCCGCCAATTCCACTAAAACAGGCTATAAATGTTACTAAAAACCATTTTTTCATTTTTTTGTATTTTAATATTTTACTTTGCAAAGTTAATGCCAATTTAATTTTAAAGGAATCAACGTCGATAAGAAATATTAAAATATTGGTCAAAAATTATACCTTCGTTTGATATGAACTACTGGATTACTAAAATGAACTGTGCAGTGTTTTTCTTGCTTTTAATACTGGTATCTTGCGGTGGAAAAACAGAAACAAGTCTTAAAAAAGTTTCGCCCAATGGCAAAGTAAATATAACAGTGGAGGCAAAGCGAGCTACTGCCATCGAATCGTGGAAAGTAGATTTGAAGGTAAAAGCATACAGTTTTAAAGAAGGAAAATTGGCATTTGAAATTTATGCCAAAGACCTAACGGACGAAAATGTATCGTTTGACTGGAAGGATGATACCCATTGCACCATTATTTTTAAACAACAAGATAATACCGAACGAAAATTTGAACTGATAGCTTCAGCAGAGCAATTGCAATTGGCAGAAATGTAACAATGGCAACCATTTCCATTACCACCACCCAAAACGTAACCATCGACCATACCTTGGCTGATTTCAGGCAAAGGTTGTCGGCCTATTTTATTGATATTTTGATTATTTTGGCTTGGGTAATTATTCACTCCGTTATAAAATCGGTAATTTTTAATGACTCAGGATTTGGCGATGCCTATTTTTATGTTGTAATTATTTCATTTTTTTCCTTCTACACCTTACTTATGGAATATTTTATGAATGGACAAACTCCAGGAAAAAGGGCTATGAATTTAAGAGTAGTAAAGCTTAACGGGAATGAACCTTCTTTTATGGATTATTTTATTCGCTGGAGTTTGCGGTTTATCGAGATTTATTTATCAAGTGGTGTGTTGGCTGCTATTATGATTAATACTACTAATCTTAACCAACGATTGGCGGATATTATTGCTGGAACCGTTATTGTTAAAATTAAGGGGACCCTTTCCATCAATAGTGTTGATTTATTGAAAATTAATTCACAAAATAATTATGAACCTTCCTATCCCGAAGTTATCATATTTTCTGAAAATGATATGTTGACTATTAAGAAACTTGTAGACCGTTATTTATCTATTGATAATGAATCGCACAGATTATTGGTTTTAGAAACTGCCAATAAATTATCTAAAAAAATGGGGGTGACTATTCAAGAAAATAAGCCGGAATTGTTTTTAAAAACAATAATCAAAGATTATGTGGTGCTTACTCGTTAATTGAAATATTAAATTAATTCTTTTGGAATACTTTTTTTAGCAAAATAAATTCCAACTATAAGACCTATATGAGACAGAAGTAAGAAAAATATTGTGTTACAAGGTGAAGATAAATTAAGAAAAAACATGTAGCCAAATGCTGTAAATAAAAACAGAATCGTAAAAAAAAACTAGTAGCACTCTTAAAAAAAACCTCACTAATTATTAATATTATTAAACAACAATTGCTGTTCTTTTTGCAAATTTTATTCCATCGTTGTCAAACCGTTTTTTTATGGAATAATTAAGGTCACAATGCATTTCAAAAGCTTTTTCGGGATCTTCGGAACCTACCATTGCCCGAAGAGTAATCGTGCCATTCTCAATTTTTGTTACCCGAACAATTAATTCAGAACTCTCAGGATTCTCATTTTTTAATTCAAGATAACCTTTATGATTTAGTATTTCTTCTTTGATAATCTTAAAAGCTTTATCAATATTGCTGTCTATATCAATTACAAATTCAATTTTCTCCTTTTTTCGTTCATCGTTCAAATGATAGTTTACAATTGTTTCAGAATTAATTTTTGAATTGGGAACAATAATCCTATTGTTTTGAATATCACGAATTACAGTATGACGTAGGGTTATATCTTCTACAGTTCCGCGGTGTAAAATACTTAATTCAATATAATCACCCACTCGAAATGGTTTAGAAATTACTATAAAAATTCCGCTAATGATATTAGAAAGTGCTTGTTGCGAAGCCAAAGCAATAATGGCTGCAAAAATACCGGCACCAGCAAATAGTGTAGCTCCCAAGGCCTTTAAACTCGGTATTGAATAAAAAACCAATGCAAAAGCTATGCTATAAATAACAAAGGAAATTGTGTTTTTTAAAAAACTATAATTTGTAGGGTCAACTTTAATTTTCGAGCTATTAACCTTGGCAGCCCTCTTAATAACCCAACGTAAAATTTCGGAAGTAACAAAGGCTCCAATTAGTATAATAATTATTGAAATGACCAATTCAATATTTTTATTTTCCATGTTAATTAAATAAATGGTGAGTTGAAATCTATAAATTTTGGTAGTAATAAATCCTTTTCAGAAACTATAGGATTGCTTACTTGCCAATTTAAATTTAGTTGGGGGTCGTTATAAAGTAATCCTCCTTCTGAAAATTTATTGTAATAATTGGTGCATTTATATTGAAAAATTGTATTGTCCTCTAATACCGAAAAACCATGAGCAAACCCAGGTGGAACCCACAATTGATTGAAATTTGTATCTGATAATTCAACAGTAATATTTTGTCCGTAAGTTGAGGATGATTTCCTAATATCAATAATTATATCAATGACAGATCCTCTGGAAACACGAACTAATTTTCCTTGATCAAACGGAGGAGCTTGGAAATGTAAACCCCTTAATGTTCCTTTTTGTGAAAGACTTTGATTATCCTGAATAAATTCAAAATCTATCCCATGTTTCTTGAAAAGTTCTTTTGAAAAGCTTTCAAAAAAATGGCCCCGTTCATCGGCATATACGTTGGGTGTAATTAATAAAGGACCTTGGATATTAAATGTTTCTACTTGCATTTTTTAAGGCTGCAAATTTAATAGATGCAATCTAGACTATATAAATAAGATTCTGTGATTTTTTGCCATTTAAAACTGATGCGATAACTCCAAACCATATACAAAGTCGCGGTTGGTTTGGTTAAAGGCATTCAATTCCTGCTGATATAGAAAATAGACTTCAGCATCTGTTTTCTTAGTTATTTTATAATCTAATCCAATTATACTTCTTGATTTACTAAATCCTCTATGCTTTTCCTGATAAAAAGGATAATAGAGTTCGAATGCCACATAAGGATTTATAAATTTATTTAGGTCGTACTTTACGCTAACTTTATTTCTTTCATAAAACTTAGGAATTTTACCATCTTCACTGGTGTATATATTTTTCATTCGCATTTGCACCATATTGCGGTAGCTAAAATCCCAACGGCCAATTTTCTTTTTAAGAATCAAGGCAGCACATAAACGGTTTTCATTGGTAAAACTGTTATCAGGATTTGGACGCTTTAAATAAACATAATCTCCCATTAATCGAATGTTTTTATTAAATCGGTAGGTTAAACCAAAATCAATATTTCCTCGGCCATAAGTGCTTACGTTTTCTGTAATTCGATTTTGCTGACTCAGATGTAAAAATACATGTTTATTAATTTTTTTTTCAAGGTTAAAGCCAATCCAAACGGTAGCATCGTCACTATAATCAGCCTGTGCAAAAAGATTTTTGCAAAGTAAACATAAAATGAAAATGGCTGTGAGGATAAAGCGCAACATTATTCGTAGTAAAATACTTTTAAGTAGGCGGCATCTTTCAAAAAATCGATACGTTGTATTTCTATTTTATGAGCTTCAATGCCGGTACGGTTTTTAATATCTTGTATTAATTCAGCCCGTTTTTCATTATGAATTAGTTCAATGTTTTCATAAAGTATTAATTTAACGGCTTCTGAACGCATAAAAAGTTTTCCTTCCAGTAAGTAGGCAATCAGAATTAATGCAGTATTTATGCATACTAAAAATATTAGTTCATAAGTTTCGGTAGCATCTTTTATTCGGCTTACTGCCGCTATCAATCCCATGGCTATTACCAAAAACAGATAGCTCATGTCTTTTAAACTGATATCCTCAGTGCGATATCGCAGCATACTAAAAACTGCAAAAAGGCCAAAAGCAGCACCCATACTTAGTTCTACCTTGTTTAGTAAAAAACAAATGAGAAAAATTATAGCATTGAAAATAAAATACGTGAAGAACAAGTCTCGCTTTTTATAAACAGGAAAATATACAAATCGAATGAGTACAAAAACGGACAGAAAATTGATTAAAAAACGGAAACCTATTTTTGCTAACAGTTTCTGAAGAGCCATCATTCCTGACTCAATAGGGACTTCCTCAATGGCTTGTAAAAGTATGGTGGCTATCATTGGTTATATTACTTATTGTTTTTAGTTTTTCTTTAAAATTATTTTGTCTCACATCACAGGTCATGGCTATTCCCATGGCATACTTGCTTATGGAGCCTTCGCGGATATTGTTTTCTTTCATCACATTTAAAAAAACAGAACTTTGTTTTTTGTCTTGTTTTACCTCGGCTATCACTAGTTTTTCGAAACACAAATTGGTGTCGTTTCTGGTAAATTCTAGATTCAAATCAATGGTTAATCGCTCTGCACTTTCTCTGCTTACAAGCGTTATTCGGTTGTATTTTACCCAAATGGCGGGAATTAAAGATTTGGAATTCAAGGTAGATTTGGATTGAATAAATGAATGAATGGTTTCATCAAATCCATCAGGGACTTCTTTTCTGTTTACCCTGCTTTTAATGGTTCTACCCTTGTTATTCTTAAATTTTACTTCAAAAAAACCAAGGTTGCTTTCTAAATAAGTTCTATGTCTCACTTTATATCGGTTCAACTTACCATACAAATGCATTTTATATAAATTAAAATTGGACGTGTCGTAATACAAAGTTTTATAGCGGCTAATTTTATTTTGCTCCACTTCCAATATCTTATAATTGGGTTGTATTTGACTTAAAATGGCAGGTAATTTTGAAATATGAAAACAAAACTTTCGGTCAGTTCTGTTCATTAATTTCACACCCTCCATCTCTGCCAGAGTAATGGGAGTAAAGGATTGCAATATGTCGCTTAGCAGATTCAAGAATTATTGGTAACTGTAAATGTATTTTTTTGAAGAGATAAGTTTATTACCGGCATCATAGGTTTTTTTCTCGGTTTTTAAACCTTGATTGTTATAAGAAAAAACATGCTTTTTAGTTATTTTTAAATCACTTCCATAAATTATTTCCTCTGATTTTTCACCCAAACTGTTGTACTTCACTTCTTTCTTTTCTTTTAGTTTATTTGCTCCATCGTATTCAGTTTCTTCTATCACTTCCCCTTCGCTATTAAGTTTGTATTTATGAAAGGATTTAACAGAGCCATCTTTGGTATAGTCAGTTTCTTCAATGGTTTCACCACTTTTGGCAAAAACAGTTTTATTTTCATTTATGGTTTTTCCGCCGGCAGTTTCAGTAACCGTTACCGATTTTATTTTAAACTTTTTTACTTCCTTTTTGCTTTGGGCAATGAGGTATACAAACGAAAAGATTATTACGAAAAGGATAAGTATTTTTTTCATTCTAATTATAGATTGTAATTCGGTCAACGGTAACAGTTTCTTTATTTTTGCTAATTTTCACATCCTTTACAATGGCTATTTGTCCTGATGGAGATTGCAACGATTTGTCCTTGGAATAAACGTAAATTTTATAATTTCCTTCTCTCAAAAATTTAAATTCATACTCGCCATTATAGTTAGCACGGGTTCTGTCAGAATAGCTCAAATCATTACCATAAATAATATAAACATCAACATCAGCGGAGGGATATTCCGATTGTAAAACAGTAAAAGTTGTATTCCAGTCTTCTGTCCAAACACTTCCTTTTATGGTAGCTTTTCCTCCTTCACCTTCCGGTTTTTCGCAAGCCATAAATAGCGTAGCTACAAATATGAGTAGTATTGATTTTTTAAGTGTTTTCATTGTTTCTTAAATTATTTAATAACTGATAAAATTCCATGTGCGTCCATAATTCCACGCTTATCTTTTATCATATAAACATAAATTCCGGAAGCCAATCCATCCAAATTTAAAGTAGATTCCTTATTTGTAAATTGTGAATTTTTAACCAAATTACCCAATCTGTTGTATAGTTCTACAGTTTGAATATTTAAACTATTACTTTTAAAAGTTACCTGATTATTCGCCGGGTTTGGGAAAGCAGTAACTGTATTTATAAAAGCTTTAATATTTTTAAGTCCTGCTACACAAAAGAAATTATTTGATTCTTTGAAAGTTGGTGTTTTAATATCTGTAAAATTTCCTGTTGCATTGGGACAGCGACCTGTTGATACATCTTCTGACTGATTAAAATAGGTAAAGCTGTCTAAAATGGCACCGTGTGAATTACTTAAAACCACCTGACCATAAGTAAAGGATAAACTGAAACCACTGTGAGCATATTTGGCGGTTGTTTTTAAATCATCAGCCCAAATAATTAAATAACTGTTTGGAGCAATGGTAGTATTTACATCGAAAGGATATTTTTTTAAACTAGCTGTATTATCCGAAAGATAGTAACCGGTAAGGTTTAAGGTTTTAGAGGTGGTATTATAAAGTTCAATCCAATCTGTGTAAAGACCATATTCATTGATATCACTTTCTTTGTTATCAGCCAAAAATTCATTCACCACCAAATCTCCCTTTTTTATGGTATCTGTTGGAATACTTAATTGGTAAAATTCATGTTCTGCTCTTTCTGGCGAAAACATGCCCGCATTGGCATTTTCAGCATAAATGTAATAATAAAGGTTTGCTGATGTCATAGTTAACGAAACACCGTAAATATTATCACCGGCAGCCCCGTCGTTATGGTTTCCATCATCAAATAGTTGCAATTTTTCAAACCTTTTGGTTTCATCAAATTTGTATCCTAAAAAAACGGCATCCGTTTTGGTATTGGTAACCGAAGCGGTTATAGCAACAGGGGCATTGTAAGCAGGAACCGCAGGGATTGGCGTAATGGCTGAAATTGTAGGAGGGGTTTGGGTAAATTCAGTAGTTGACTTGAGATAAGTAACTCGTACATTCATTAAATTACTGATGCCCGGAACCGAGTAAGAACCAATATTTACATTGCTGTTCATACCGTTTTTAAACTGTGTGTAGCTGTAAAACTTATTACTATCAGATTGAACTTTAGATTCGATTAAATTTTGAATTTGTGTTGCAAATGAAACATACTCATTATTGGTAAAAAAATCTTTTATGATGGTTCGCAAATGGGCTACATACATTTTTTTGTAGGTTGCATTTTGCATCACGGCATTAATTAAAGGCCAATCGGTATGTGTATCATGATAAAAGGGAGAAAGCTGCTGCATATTGGCGATACTTAAAGTGCCCATTCCATTGCCTGGGCTACCTGCAAAAGGAAAACCGCCAAACGCCATGTTTAAATCCCAAATGATGGGATTAAAAAGACCATTGTTATCTTTATACAAATAATAATTTTGAGCAAAAGCACCGTTGTAACTATCAAGATTTATCAAAAGATTATTAAAAGCCAGCATCCATATCGCTTTATCAATATCAATTACATTGGCAGCCCGAGTTGGAAAGTTGGAAATTGTATCGCATAATTTTACAAAATCATTCCAACCATTTTTTGATTTTTTTTCATAGTAAGGTTTATATACCAAGCTATCAGCCGAAATGTATTTTAGATTACTTTTTACAGTAGGACCCGGTGTAATATTAGGATTACATTTCATAAATGTATTATCGGATGAATAAAACCTATCAGCGCAAAAGCGTTTATTAATACTTTCAGCGTTTGAATATATGCCCATGTATTTTCCGTTAATATAAACTTCAGCAAAATTAGCATTTGGACTAAGCATGTAATTTTTAAGGATGGAATAGGCCAATACCTCCCTAATCATAGATGGGTCTGAATACGAATTGCCAAGTTTTATATCTACATATCCTTGATGCGATTGGTCTTTATAAGTATTTAGCTCGATATGAATTGGATTTTTTTTGAAGGAAGAATCGTATGAACTATTCCCTTTATATTTTACACCAATACTATCGTATTCTATTCCGTTTATTTTTACCCAATCGGCCATTAAATACTTGTCAGTACCCAGTTTTAATAAATCCAATTGATAATCCCAGTCTGTTTTTGAAAACTGAATTTCAATTTTTTGTATGGTATTTAAGTTATAAAAATTTTGTGAAAACCCTTTAAAACAGAATAGTAAGCTTAGAAGAATTAAGGCAATTTTATTTCGCATTTTAATGGTTTACTTGTAATTTTAATATGGTATGAAAATTAGTGCCATTGGAAATAGTAAGCAAGTAAAGTCCCGAATTTAATGAAGTTGTTTGAACGGTCAACGAATCCATAACATTTTCATAATTCATAAGTTGTCGCCCGGTAAGGTCTTTTACCGAAACGGTAAATGGTCCAATTGAAGAATTAATAGTTACGATGGAAACAGTGTTAGAAGGATTTGGAGCTATGTTAATCAAATTTATAGATGCAGTTTTATTAATACTGGATTCTATGCAATCGGAACATGATTCAAAGCACACTTCGTTGATTATTGTGTCACTTGTCACCGCAATATTTCGGTTTCCCTTAGTGTTTTTACAACTTCCTGTTAAGGTTTCTTCTGAAACACCATTTGTAAACTTGTACTCACAATTTGCGGAATCAATATAGGCAACATGTTCATGAACTTTATTACCAAAACTATACATGAAAGATTCGTTTTTATTCCAGTTTTGAAAGTTCCCTACAACATGAACCCCGCCATTGTTAATGGCAAATTGCGATTGCATATCCACCTTAAATTTTACCATTTTTTTTCCTACAGGGGCATTGCCTCCAAATAGTAATACCGGCATTAATGTTACCCCATCGCTCAATGAATCAATATAAATCCAGCGACTATCATTAAAATCGTACCCAACTCTTGATTTTTCAGGCACAAATTCAACTTCATAAAATTGGTCACCGTTAACGTACTTGTATTCATATTTTCTGAATGCCGGAATATTAACTTCAACACTATAAATATCAGTTCCAGCTTCTTTGGTTAGCAAAGTTGATTTTGAATCCCAATCAGTTGGGTAGCCGGCCTCAGTTTGAAAATCTCCCGACACATGAATTCCATTTGGACTTATGGTTTGCCCGGTCATATCCACAGCAAATTTTACCTTTTTGGCAAATGCTAATCCTGTGAATAGTAATAAAGAGAATAGTACTATTTTTTTTAACATTTTATTTAATCAAATTGAATTTTAAGGTTCCAATAGGCGAATTTTCAGAATACAGTGTTGCAAAGTACATCCCGTTTTTGAACTCACTCATATCAATAGTTTCAAGGTTTTGCGTTTGTAAAACAACTCTTCCGTAAACATCGCTAATTTTAACCTCTAATTTCCCTACTCTATCTCTATTTTCAATACTAAATTTTCCATGGCTTGGATTTGGAAATAACTTAAATACACCTAAATTAAGTGAGCTTTTTATACTTGCTGAAGAACCTTCTGAAAATTTATAACCCTGAGAATATCTATAAATACATCCATTGTTATCTGTAATTCGAACAAGGTAAACACCATTAATGGTAGGAGTATAATTGATAAAGGTAGCTCCTTCTATTTTTTGCCCGTTAAAATACCATTGATAGGTTTTGGCAGAAGTTGATGTTAGAACATTGGAATTATTTGTAATAACCGGGATGGCAGGTGGTTCGTTATCTGTAAAGCATTTGTTATAGCGGTGTGCTTGTTGAGCGGCTCCAGATACAGTTTTTGACCAAATTGAATTTCCAGCAGGGTCTAATTCATAAATATAGCCTGAAAGAGCAATACAAACCATCATATTGCCATTTGGTAATTGCTCTGAATTACCTGCATTACTGGTGTAACCATTGCATGCATGACGATCGTAGGCAGATGGTTCGAAAGCAGAGCCTGTAGTGAAATTATAGGTATAGCCATTCACCGGGGTTACAATTTGATCAACACTGGATTTTGACGATGAAACCCCTTTGTTATTAAACCCAACCAAACGACCTGCATTAGGCACACCTTCAGGAATCCAATGAGCATCGTGTGTTACATTTAAAACAGCAGTTCCTGTAGCTCCATATGCGGCAGGATTTCCCCAACGGTATAAAAAATCACCACCTTTACCTGAGTTGCCGCCAGTATGCGAAGCAGCCTCTGCAATATTGGTGCTATGGTCTATAACATACCACTCATTTAAATTATGAGAACTCACCGCAATTTGGTCGAGCATTGGGTTATAATCAATGCCATTCATGTGAATCCAATCTTTGATAATTTTATAATTAACATTTAATAATTCAGGATGATTAATAATGGAAGATTGATAATTTGCTTTTGCAGTATCTTTATCTTGTAAAATATGGTCCCAAACTTTCCATTCCCATACTACTTCTCCGGTTGTAGCTCCCGTTGGTTTTATTTCCACCACTTTTTCTGACCAAACTTCGCTAGTAAATGTACTTCCAGCTGCGGCCACCTGAGCGGCAGTTTTGCGTTCATAGGCTATTAATAATACATTGCCATTAGGCAAAGGGCAAATATCATGGTGGGTGCAGTAGTCAGTAGTAGAGTATACAAAATCCCAAAGTATATTTCCATTCCAATCTACTTTTTGAACCTGCCCGCTAATTGGGCCTCCTGTAAATGAATTTCCTGATTTTGCAACTACACGCCATAAATAACCACCGGGCATAAGGTAGCAAGAATAACCTGATTTTGCCGTGGAAGCATGCGTCCATGTTTTAGCCACATTTCCGTTAGTATCCAACAAATAAGTACTGGTTGCATTCATAACACTATACAGTGTATAATCGCCCCATTGCTGGGCTTTTACGGTTTGACTAAAAAGAAATAGCCCTAATAACAAGCTTAAAGAAAGAGTCTTAGTTTTTGTTTTAAAATTCACTTTTATGTTAAATTAGTGTTATGCAAATGTTACGTGCAAGGATAAACTAATGAAGGTGAAATAAAAAATTTGTTACGGTCTTGTCCGTGTAAAAAATTCCAAAATAAAACAGAAACAAGATAGAGAGGTTCTATTTAACCTCAAAAAGGAAAGCTTACTTTTCCTAATTCTTTATTAGGACTGACGATATTTCTCCAAAAGGGTTACTTATTTTTAAACTATAAACGCCCTTGGCTAAACCACTCAAATCAATAGTTT
>CAMDSC010000046.1 GCA_945907065.1 Chitinophaga pinensis | reverse complement strand
AAAGGTTCATTTGTAGCTAGTCGCAAAGCCCCGATGAGTTTCGTTTATGGCCGTGGAATGGAGTTTTACCCAATTTATAAAGTAAATTTTCCTAGAGATGCGGATAGCATTTTAACCAAACTAAAGGAGCAAAAAGTAACGCATATAATGTTTGCTAATTTACGACTTGACCCAAAGAGGAGCGGAGATGTTATGTCAAATGTACCACCTGAATATCCTGCAATTTATCTGGCTTATATGGATCAGGATCAAAAATCAATTATCAACACTATGCAAAATTATTTTTCGCCGGTGGCGCAAAAATATCCTCAAAAATTTGAGTTGATAAAACAAATGGGTAACGATGAAGAGGCACTTTTATATAAAATAAATTATTGATGTTAAAATCTCTCCGACTTCCAGGTATTGATACCTATGACTTGGATGATCCGCGAAGGACCATTCATCATAAGGAAATAATTTTATCAAAACCATTTTTAAAAAAACTATACATTGAGTGGTATTCAATGTTCAAAAAAGAATGTGAAGGACTGGAAAATGAAACAATTATAGAATTGGGCTCAGGCGGTGGATTTTTAAAGGACATTATGCCCAATGTGAAAACCAGTGATATATTAGAATTGCCCGGCAACGACATGACCTTTGATGCATTGAACATGCCTTTTGAAAATAATTCAATTGGGGCTTTTTTAATGGTGGATGTATTTCATCATGTGCCCGATAGTTTAAAATTTTTGCAAGAGATGCAAAGAACTCTTAAGCCGGGTGGTAAAATTTTAATGAATGAACCTTGGAACTCAGCTTGGGGAAAGGTCATATATAAAAATTTTCATCATGAAACTTTTAATCCTCAAGGCGATTGGACCATTCCGTCTTCAGGCCCTATGAGTGATGCCAATGGCGCTTTGCCATGGATAGTTTTTAAACGGGATATTCAAAAATTTGAGTCACAGTTTCCTGATTTAAAGGTGAAAATTATAAAACCACATACGCCATTGCGCTATTTGTTGAGTGGAGGAGTATCAATGAAATCACTAGTACCGCAAGGAAGTTTTAGTATTATTTCGGGTATTGAAAAATTGCTGAGTCCTTTGGCAGGTTGGTTTAGTATGTTTGTTACAATTAGTATTGAAAAGAAAAAATAAAGAATTTTGAGTCATCTATCCTATTTTGAAAAAATAGCCGCAAAACGGCCTTCAATAAGAAAAAACCACAATTACTACTGGAATGATATAACCAAGTATTGTGACTATTTTATAAATGAAAATTGTTCGGTTTTAGAAATTGGTTGCGGAACGGGTGAGTTACTTGCCGGGCTAAAAAGTACCAATAAAACAGGTATCGATTTTTCACCGGCTATGATTGAAATTGCCAGAAAAAATAATCCTGAAATTCAGTTTGAGGTAATGGATGCGACATCTGTGAACTTTGATAAAAAGTTTGATGTTATCATTATTTCCAACGTGGTTGGTTTTTTGCCCGATGTTCAGGAGGTGTTTGAAAAGCTTCAAAGTGTTTGTCACTCGCGAACTAAAGTTATCGTAAGCTACTACAGCAAACTATGGGAACCAATCCTACGTTGGGGCGAAAAATTGGGATTAAAAACAAAATCACCACAACAAAATTGGCTTACACTTCAGGATTTAAATAACTTGTTTTACATATCCGGTTTTGAGGTTTATAGAAATACCCGCCGAATGATGTTTCCGATTTATATTCCTTTTGTATCTGAATTTTTAAATAATTTTTTGGCTAAAATGCCTTTGTTCAGGCATTTCTGCATCAATCATTATTCGTTTGCCATGCCCAAGCAAACCGTTTCTGACAAGGAGGCTGCTGAGAAGTATTCAATTTCAATAGTAATACCTGCCCGAAACGAAAGTGGAAATATTGAAAATGCGATATTAAGAACCCCTAAAATTGGTAAACATACCGAGTTGATTTTTATTGAAGGAAACTCAACGGATGATACCTGGGAAATGATTCAAAAAATGGCTGAAAAATATAAGGACAGTCATGATATAAAAATTGGCCGCCAAGATGGAAAAGGAAAAGGTGATGCTGTTCGCAAAGGTTTTGGTATGGCCACGGGTGATATTCTTACCATATTAGATGCTGATTTAACAATGCCTCCGGAGGATTTACCTAAATTTTATAATGCTATAGCCAGCGGTAAAGGTGATTTTATAAATGGCAGTAGATTGGTATATGTAATGGAGAAAAAGGCTATGCGTTTTCTAAATATTTTGGGAAATAAATTTTTTAGTATGGCATTTTCATGGTTGTTGGAACAACCCTTTAAAGATACACTTTGTGGTACCAAAGTTATTTTCAGAGATGATTATGAAAAGTTGATTCAAAACAGAAAATTCTTTGGTGAGTTTGACCCGTTTGGTGATTTTGATTTAATATTTGGAGCCTACAAACTCAATTTGAAAATTGTTGAAGTTCCCATCAGATACAGAGAAAGAACCTATGGGGATACCAATATTTCAAGATTTAAGCATGGATTGATATTACTGAAAATGGTAATTTTTGCTATGCGAAAAATTAAGTTTTATTAACCTCTTTTCTTTAAGAAGAAATCTTTCATTAACTGGCGGCATTCGTCTTTTAAAACACCTTCTACTACGAGTGTATTTGGGTGTAAAATAGATGGTTCATAAAGGGTGAAGCCACTTTTAGGTTCACTCGCTCCATAAATTAGTTTTCCGATTCTGGCCCATTTTAAGGCACCTGCACACATAGCACAAGGTTCAATGGTAATATACATAGCGCATTCTTCCAAAAATTTACTTCCCATCGCATTAAATGCTGCTGTTAAAGCAATGATTTCAGCATGAGCCGTGGTGTCATTTAATAATTCAGTTTGATTATAACCCTTTGCAATTATTTTATCTCCGGCTACAATTACCGCACCTATAGGTACCTCGTCGGCATCAAAGGCTTTTAAGGCTTCGCGATAAGCCTGTTTCATGTAATATTCGTCGTTCATTGTAGCAAAAGTACTCAACCCAATCTAATATCTAAAAGTCTAACATCTAATATCTAATTTTGCTATCATGAATTCATACGATAAAAAACTTCAGCAAATTCGTTTGCAACATCAAATAGTTGAAATTTTGAAGAACGATAATGGGGTAAGTTGTCATTTCGATTATCATATAAATATGATGAGTGATGATGAAACTATAAAATTAAATCTGTTAACCTATAATCCTGCACACCAAAATTATATGCTCATGCATTCGGTTAGTGGTAAAAGTAGTATTCATTGCCTTGAAAAAATGAGAAGTTATTTAAATGAATTTTATAACCCACAGTTTTTATATTCGTTTACCATCGAGTGGAAAAAGAAAGGGGATTCTGTTAAGCATATCTCCTATTTCAGAGCAGCAGATGAAGCGACTGCTAAGGCTAAATTTTTACATGAAAAAAATGAATCGGATTATGAATATACTATTTCAAAAAATCCTATTTCTTGAAATCCCGACCATATGGCTCTTCATTCCATCGCTCTGGTGATAAACTTTTGAAATACTCATAAGTTAATTTCAAACCTTCCTCACGGCTCACTTTAGGTTCCCAGTTTAACAGAGTTCTTGCACGGGTAATATCAGGCTTACGCTGTTTGGGGTCGTCGGTAGGTAATGGTTTATATATTACTTTTTGATTGGTTCCTGTAAGTTTTATAATTTCTTCGGCAAACTGATTTATAGTAATTTCATTAGGGTTTCCAATATTGACAGGTTGAGCATAATCACTCAGCAACAAGAGATAAATGCCTTCTACCAAATCATCTACATAGCAAAAAGAACGAGTTTGGGTTCCATCACCAAATGCTGTTAAATCTTCACCTCGCAATGCCTGACCAATAAATGCAGGCAATACACGGCCATCGTTCAACCTCATTCGCGGACCATAAGTATTAAATATTCTAACTATTCGGGTTTCTAAACCATGGTAGGTGTGATAAGCCATAGTCATAGCTTCTTGAAAACGTTTGGCTTCATCATATACTCCTCTTGGTCCCACAGGATTTACATTTCCCCAATAATCTTCATTTTGCGGATGCACCAATGGGTCGCCATATACTTCACTGGTACTTGCTATTAAAAGTCTTGCATTTTTTGCTTTGGCCAAACCCAATAAATGATGAATCCCCAACGAACCAACTTTTAAGGTTTGTATCGGGATTCTTAAATAATCAATAGGGCTGGCAGGTGAAGCAAAATGCAAAATATAATCTAATTCACCGGGTACGTGTACAAACTTTGAAACATCATGATTGTAAAAAACAAAATCGGGGTTTCCAAAAAGATGTTCAATATTTCGCAGGTCTCCTGTAATAAGATTATCCATCCCCATTACAAAATAACCTTCTTTAATAAATCGGTCACAAAGGTGAGAACCTAAAAATCCGGCAGCACCGGTAATTAATACACGTTTTTGGGTCATAATAAATTTGATTTTCAAAAATACATATTGTACGGCAATTGGTAGTTAGCCCCACATAAAAAAAGCCCCTCATTGCTGAGAGACTTTTAGTGGGCCCACCTGGGCTCGAACCAGGGACCACCTGATTATGAGTCAGGAAATAATACAAAATAACTAATAATTAATACTAGTCAAAATTAGTTAAATTGCTAATATTAAATAATATATAAATTTTTGTTATTGTTTTGTTTATTATTATTGTGTTTTATTTTTTATATTTGTATGCAAATTGTATGTAAATAAATACTTATCACAAATATAAAATTAAAATGACAAAACCAAAAGTAGCTACAATCCTTGATACACGTAGAATTAAAAAAGATTTAAATTTTCCAGTAAAACTTCGAGTAACGTTTGAAAGAGAACAGAGGTATTTCTTAACACCATATGACCTTACTGAGCAATTTTACACAAAAGTTATGTTTGGTAAGAGACTTTCAAATGATGAGCAAAATTTAAAAAAAAATATTCTTGATTTTGAAAATAAGGCGATCGATATTATTAATCAGCTTACAGTTTTTACATGGCAAAAATTTAAAAATCAATACATACTTAACAGAGGATTAAAAGATAGTATAAATGATGCTTTCGAAATAAATATATTGAGATTAAGAAATGAAGGACGTATTGGAACATCTGCTTCATATGAATGTGCTCAGCGAAGTCTGGATAAATTTTATCCAAATGCACGCTTTTCAGATATTACTTATGATACACTAAGAAGTTATGAAAAGCAAATGATACTATTAGGTAGAAGTATAACCACAGTCGCTATATATCTGCGCGCCTTAAGAGTAATAATTAATCAATCAATCGAGGAGGGTTTACTAAGTAGAGAGTATTATCCATTTGGTAAAAAAAAATACGAAATACCAACAAGCAACAATATCAAAAAGGCTCTTAGCCTTAAAGAAATAGCATCAATTTTTTATTATAAACCTATCAATAAAAGGATTGATATAAAAGCAAAGGATTATTGGATTTTTATGTATTTATGCAATGGAATAAATGTTAAAGATATGTGTCTGCTTAAATACGAAAATGTTAAAAATGACACCTTAGTATTTAAGAGAGCTAAAACTGAACATACTAAAAGAAAAAGCGAATCAATTAGAGTTCCAATAACTGATTTTTTATCGACGATATTAAAAAAATGGGGCAATCCACAAAAAGATGAAAAGACATATATATTTCCAATACTCGAAGCAGGGTTAAACCCTGAAAGAGAAAGACAGCTTATAAAACAATTTACACATTATATTAATCACCATATGAAGAATATAGCTTCTGAGTTAGGACTTCAAAATGTTACAACTTATGTTGCCAGACATAGCTTTGCTACAATTTTACAGAGAAGCGGTAAAAATGTTGAATTTATAAGCGAAGCCTTAGGTCACTCTAATATAAAAACTACTCAAAATTATTTAGGAGGATTTGAAGATAATAGCAAAAGGGAGGCTGCAAGTCTCCTTACTGCATTTGATGAAATCTAAAAATTACATTATGGAAATAGAGGTATCGAACGGAATGTTTTCAATAAGTCAAAATAAACGTAAGTTTTATAATTATGTAACCAATAAAGCCGAAATTAGAGATGATAACGATAAACATAAATACGATCTATTTAATGAAAATTATTATGATTTTGATGGGAATTTTGATAAAGAAGCCAATCAGGTTGATTACAATATGGCTTTTCGGAAATTTTTCAACGATTCTAATATATTAGAAATTGATTCTTTTTTAAATTATCATTACAGTAAAACCCAGGATATTAAAACTTTTTTAAACTATATAAATGTGGCTATATTTAGCAATCCATCCATAGGCAAAGGAATCAAAGTGGTTATTAAGCAATGGTTAATTAATGAAAAGAGTCAAAATTTAGACTATACGTCTGACCAAATTGAATTAATGCCAAATAATTTTACTCTTTCAACTATCGAGGATTTTTTAAGTGTTTATATGGATGAAAAAGTCCTAGATAGAATTAATTATGATTCTTTAATTCAAGCATTGAAGCACTATTTCGATACTGGAGAATTTCCACAATTAGTAGATAAAATTAAAGTTGGAAGAGTTAACATGAAACGATTTGGTTGGTCATTAAATAAAATTTTTAGAGCGTTAAAAACAAACAATGAAACATTATCATTGGATTACTTCAGGTTTGCAAAACAATATATTTCTATTTATGAGAAAGTGGATTTTAATGAAATTTATATAACTAAATGCAATTTATATAAATATTTCACTACTAAAACCGAGTAAACACTTAATACCACCAAAACCACCACAAACACTTTTTATACCACCAAAACCACTTTCTACATTTGTTTCAAAATAAGAAACATAATGAACAATCCATTCGAAACCATTGATGCTAAATTGAGCAACATCGAAAGATTATTGCTTGAAATTAAGCGGTTACCTAATGAAAAAGAAAATGAACCCCAGGCAGAAGAACTTTTAACAGTTCAAGGTGCTGCAAAATTTCTTAGTCTTTCCGTTCCCACTATTTATGGATTAATCCATAAAGGCGAAATTCCGGTTATGAAACGCTCAAAACGGTGTTACTTTTCTAAGAACGAACTAATTAATTATCTGAAACAGGGCAGAAAAAAAACTGTGTTAGAAATTGCTATTGAGACGGATGAATTTTTAGCTAAAAACAGGAAGAAGTGACCTGTTAAAAGTAATATTATGCTCCCTAAGGTTCCGTGAATCTGATAAATAAAGATAAAAATTTATTACCTCAAAGGCATAGACATAATTAAATAAGCATATAGATTTTTTTTTTAATAAATAAAACAGCTGAGTGTATGTATTTTTTTCAGCAATATCAGCGCTTAGCGAAGATTTTCCTTAGAAAAGTACGTGCTCCATTATAATTTTAAGTAAATATTTATATTGAGCTACTTCATTAATTGCGTTTAGTTTGTCATGGTACTATTTTGGTGAGTTGTCTTTTAATAAATATTCTAATTTTTATTAAAATATTACTATAAATATTTTAAATAAAGCCTTCTATTAGTATATGTATTTTTTCAGCAATATCTGATATTAGCGAATATTTTCTCTTAAAAAGTATGAGCTCCAAAGCATAAATAGTTAGATATTTATTTTGGGCTGTTTGTTTACAAGGTTTAGTCCGTTTTGGTACTGTTTTGTTATGTTGTCTTTTAATAAATTTGCTTGTCTTAGTATAAGATTACTAAAAATATTTCAAATAAAGCCTGCTGAGTGTATGTATTTTTTCAGCAAAATCAATGGTTTGCGAAGATTTTATAATTAAAAAATAGCAGCGTAATGTCTATTAAAATGCCCATAACTTTCCTATAATTCTTGAATTTTGGAGGGTAAATAGTCAAAAATATTTTCCTTAGAAAGATAATTTAACATGTGAATTAACTTATTTTCGAAAATATTTAAAATTCATAAAATGAAAACAAAATTACTTAAGACATTTATCATCAGTAGTTTCATTTTGCTTTCGTTTACTAGCAATAACAGCACATACCAAACAGAGTGTGTAGCCATTGAAACAGATGGTTACCTTATCATAAAAATATGGGACACGAAAAAAGGTGCCAAGTACAAACCCGAACAAGCCCGAAAAGATGCCATCAATGCAATTTTATTTTCAGGAATATCTGGAGGTAACGGTTGTACCACACAACCCCCAATTCTAAACAAAACCGAGGAGCAAGAAAGCTTTAAAACCATTGAAAAGAGTTTTTTCGCTAAGAAAGGAAAATGGTCAATCTTTACGAGAAGCTCTGCAACTGAAAGCACATTGCCAGCTAACTTAGGAATAAAAAAATGGAAAGTGTATCAAGTTTCTATATCCAAAAACGAACTACGTAAATACCTTGAAGAACAAAAAATAATCAAATCACTAACTAATGGTTTTTAATATGAAAAAAATACATCTTTTAATAATTTCTCTTAGCATGCTTGCTTCAACAAGTGCAGTATTTGGACAAGCAAAAAAGCCAACGTTAATGATTTTGCCAAGCGACAATTGGTGTGAGCAAAGGTTTTTCAATACGGTATTTGATAATCAAGGAACAAAGCAAAAAGTTCCTAATTACAAGCAGGCATTTCAAGAAGACACTGAGATTGGACAAGTGATTTCTAAAATTGGATCATTAATGATTGACAGAGGTTTTCCTTTAAAAGATGCAGAGCAGGAATTGAAAGCTATTGAAGCCCGAAATGCTGAAGATAATATGACTACAAGCACTGCGAGTGGTTCTTCCATTTCCGAAAGTCCATTAGATAAATTAAAAAATAAAGCCAAAGCAGATATCATTATTCAAATTTGGTGGAAAGTAACTAAAACCGATAATGGAAAAGTCATATCTTTTGTATTAGAAGCATTTGATGCATACACCAGCAAGCGTATTGCATCTTCAACGGGAAATGGCACTCCAAATAATACCGATATTGTTCCAGTATTACTACAAAATGCAATTTTAGCAAACATTGATCCTTTTGCTGCGCAACTGCAATCGCATTTTGATGATATGTTTAATAATGGCAGGGAAATTTTGCTTAGCGTAAAAAAATGGAATAGCTGGGATAAAAATATGGAAACCGAAATTGATGGGAAAGAAATTAAAGATTACGTAAATGAATGGCTTCAAAAAAATACAGTAAAAGGTAAATTTAGTATGGCTGATGCAACTGAAAATATAATACGTTGCGACCAAGTACGAATCCCATTATATGATGCAAATAACAATGCCATTGATGCACGGCAATTTGCGAAGGGCTTACAAAAATATTTAAAAGCAGCACCATTTAATTTTGAAGTTAAACTAATGACCCGTGAACTTGGAGAAGCAATCCTTGTTTTGGGTGAAAAATAAATAATTATGAAAAAATTTATCACAATATTACTTTTAGCTTTTGTCGCAATTACCACTAATGCACAAGTGAAGTTGGATGACTTTGGAAGAATTGTTTTAAACACTTATTTGCCTGATAACATAGCAATACCAACAGAAGCAAAAAACTTGCTAATAACCAAGCTAAATCAAATTGCAAGCAATAATGGTATGGGTGGAAGCCAAGCAAACCCTCGTTTTATTATTACTGCAAATGTAAATGTAGGCACTAAAGACATTATTGCAGGACCTCCACAAATGATTGCTCAAAATTTGGATGTTACGCTCTTTATTGGTGACGCTATTACTAATACTATTTTCACCAATACAACATTAAGTTTGAAAGGTGTTGGCACAAATGAAAACAAAGCATTTATAGAGGCATTAAAAACGATTAACCCTAAAAATAAAGAAGTGATAGCCTTTTTAGAAGATGGCAAAACGAAAATCATTAATTATTACAGCACAAACTGTGATTTCATTATTAAAGATGCTCAAACATTGGTAAAGCAGGAAAAGTATGTTGAAGCAATTTTCCAATTATCACTTGTACCCGATGTTTGTAAAGATTGCTATTTTAAATGCTTAGACACGCTTACCAAAATTTACCAACAAAAAATAGATGCTGATTGTAAAGTAAAGTTTAATGAGGCCAAAGTAACTTGGACAGCTGCTCAAACACCCAATGGAGCAGAAAAGACCGGGGATATTTTGAGTACAATAAACCCTATGGCAAATTGCCAAACAGATGTTACTGCTTTTATAAAAACAATCGATGCAAAACTTAAAGCTGATGAAAAAGCAAGATGGCAGTTTAAAATGAAACAGTATGCCGATAAAATTGCAATGCAAAAAGAACAAGTAAGAATAGCAGAGGAAAAAGGAAAGCGAGATGATACCTATCGAGAGAATCAATCGCAGCGTGATGCAATTTCACAGGAAAAACAATCATCTCGAAATTTCGAACTAGATAAAATAAGGGTAAACTCATACAGAGAGGTAGCAGTGGAGCAAGCCCGAAATCAACCTAAAACCGTAACTTATAATAACATTTATTGGAGGTAATTATGGACTATTTTAAAGGAACAAAAACCCAGATTTCACCTTGCATTGCTGCTAAAGCAAAGTTTGCATTAAATCTCACGAAGAAAAAACCTAGCAACACTAAAACATGTAGCTATGATTATTGGTGTAAAGTAATCGAGACCTTTGCTTCGCAAAATAATCTTTCGGATAATACTGCTGAAGAAGCCAAAAACAAATTTAAATCTTTAATCAAATAAAACATGAAACAACTAATTTTAGTTATTTTAATTGCATTGAGTATCAATGTTTATGCACAGGAAGACAAAACTGTAACCCTAGTAGTTAGTGGTCAAGGTAAAACGCAAGATGAGGCGAAGCAAAATGCATTGAGAAGCGCTATAGAGCAGGCATTTGGAGCATTTATTTCTTCGAAGACTGAAATATTAAATGATAATTTAGTAAAGGATGAAATAGTTTCAATAGCAAATGGAAATATTCAAAAATATAATATAATATCTTCAACTGAAATAGCAAATATTGGAATTTCTGTTTTATTGGATGCTACAGTATCGCTAAATAAACTTGGAAGCTTTGTACATAATAAAGGTTTTGATGAAATTAGTTTTGATGGAGGGGGGTTTGCAATGAATATAAAAATGCAAAAATTGAATGAAGATGCTGAATTTACTGCAATAGAGAACTTATTGAATGTTTCTATGGAGATATTAAAAAATGCTATTGACTATAAATTAGAACTTGGTACTCCACAATTCCTTAGTGAGGAAGAATGTTATCTTTCAAATATTCAAAATAATTCTTATAAAATGCCAATAAAAGTTGTTGCAAGTGCAAATAATAATCGTGTTGTATTTGAAAAATACTTTTTAAGCACAATAAAATCATTA
>CAMDSC010000045.1 GCA_945907065.1 Chitinophaga pinensis | reverse complement strand
GGTTTAACGTTTTCATTTATTCCGTTTATAATAAAAATACCGTTTGAAGGATTTGGTGAAATACTAATTCTACTTTTTTTATCAAGGTTTTTAATTCCTGCTGTTTTACAGTTTTGAGTTGTTGAAATAGCTATTGGGGCAATAAACTTTGCAATACTATCGCACCTCACAGCTGTATTTACCAAGTAATGGTAACTGCCATTATTGGCAAAACGAATGCAATCAGTCAAAGGAAAAACTATTGGATCGCAGTTGAATATTTCTGTTTTTAATTTTTTAATTTTCGGCGTTCCTGCGGTGAAATTCGTCTTTAAAGCACAGCTTCCATAACTAATTGGCCATTTGGTATGAAAAGGTGTATTACCCAAATTACAATTGATGGACATGGGCGAAAGACAAACGGCTGCATTGCACGGAACAATTCCATCGCAGGTTTGGTGAGTCATATACACCACCATAGAATCATTGCCAGAAACCCAATTATTACTGATTCCCTCTGATAAAAACCCGCCGAATAAATTAAGTACCCCTTTCACTTTTGAATTGTAACCATTGATATTTAATGAACCCTCAATACCTCCCAAATCGGGTCTTTTTAGTTGGGCTAATGAAACAGTTCCTCCCGGATAATTATCTAATAAATTTGTCTGTGGAATAGGTACATCAGCAATGGCAGAACATGAAGCCGGTTTTTCTGAGTTTAAATCCAAGAAAGCTACTCCCATGGAATTGAAACCTCCGGCACTTTCGCCTCCTATAAAAATGGCTTCGCTGCAGGTAGAATCCAAATCATGTCTGGCTTTCATAAAACGGATAGCTCCTTTTAAATCCTGAATAGCCCTATACCACGCTCTAAAAACCTCTGCCGAATCAGAAATATAAACAGCATGAAACCCTTCATTTACTATTTTTTGAAAAGGCGTCATAGCCCAATTGGCCTTATGAGTTCCCAACCTATAATTTACTGAAGCTACTACATACCCACGTTGTGCAAATTCTTTTGCAATCAATACAAGATTGGCTTCGCTTTTATCACCGCCAACCCAAGCCCCGCCGTGGTTTAATATTAAAATGGGCCTTTGGGTATTTGTATTTCCTGCAGGTTTATAAATATCTAACTTTAGGGTGTCAGCTGCTCCTAAATAATTGGTGGCTGTGCCATAAACGACATTCGTCTTAGTTATTTGTAATCCAAATTGTTTGGTGGTGTAAATTTGGGCAAATGCCAGTTTCACAAAAAGAATTAATGAAACGGAAATTACAGATACGACTTTTTTCATCCGTCCAAAGAAAGAGTAAAAAAATTGCACTTCAAAAAATGTAACGTGTAAAAAAGGGTAATTCCTTATTTTTACTATTAAAGGGAAGTCTATTTTTTATTTTTTACACTATCCGACCGGTGTTTCAAAACCTTGGCTTCTATGTAAAAAATAATTTCTTCGGCCATGTTTTTTGATTGATCACCAACTCGCTCCAATTTACGGATTACGGATAAAAGATAGAGTGCAGGTTCAATGTTTTCAGTATGATTTCGAATATATTCGGCTACAATGGTATTGGCTTTATTATTGATTTCATCCAACAATTCATCTTGCTGAAATATTTTTCTGGCAATTAATGTATTCTCCTTGTCAAACGCATCCATCACCTCATCCATCATTTTTATGGCTGCCTCAAACATTTCAACAGCTCGGGTAATTTCTAAAAGTTTTACATCAAACGTTTTGTCAACGTTTATCACAAATTTGGCAATGCTTTCAGCAATATCGCCGGTACGTTCCAAGTTGCTGTTAATTTTTAAAACAGCTAAAACAAAGCGCAAATCCACGGCAACCGGGTTAAACAAAGCAAAGATATTTTCACAGTCCAAATCGAGTTTTAATTCGCTTGCATTCACCCGTTTTTCGCTCAGTATTACCTGCCGTGCTAAATCTTTATCCAGGTTTAGTAATGATTCTTTTGCTTTAACCAATTGCAAATTTACAAGCGTCCACATCTTGATGGTATCCGCTTTTAGTTGCTGTAATTCTATATCTAAATGTGACATTTTAATTTGAAAAGTTGTTAATGTGCTAATTTGAAAATGTTCTTCTTTATTTCATTCCTAAATAAGTTATCCTACCCAAATCTTCCTGTAACGTAATTTTGAGTTCTCTCGTTTTTAGGGTTTGTAAAAATAATCTTAGTACTGTCATGTTCAATCAATTCACCCATATAAAAAAAAGCGGTTGTATCGCTAACCCTGGCGGCTTGCTGCATATTATGGGTAACTATTACAATGGTATAATTATTTTTTAATTCATAAATAAGTTCTTCTACCTTGGCAGATGAAATAGGGTCGAGCGCTGATGCAGGCTCATCCATAAGTATTACTGTAGGTTCTACTGCCAGTGTTCTGGCGATGCATAGTCTTTGTTGCTGGCCACCTGATAATGCCAAAGCCGAATTCTTTAATTTATCTTTTACTTCCTCCCAAAGTGCGGCTTGTTTTAATGATTTTTCAACGGTTTCATCCAGTATATTTTTATCCTTTATTCCCTGAATTCTTAAACCATATACAATGTTTTCATAAATGGTTTTGGGAAAAGGATTAGGTTTTTGGAAAACCATACCCACCTTTTTTCTTAATTCTTCAACCCGAATGGCTTTATCATAAATATTTTTACCATCAATCTCCACTTTTCCTTCCATTTTAAAAATATCAATGTAGTCATTCATGCGATTAAATAATCTTAAGAATGTAGATTTGCCGCAACCAGACGGACCAATAAAAGCTGTAACACTATTTGGCTTTATAGATATTGAAACATCATTAATTACTTTATTTAAACCGTAAAAAACATTTACATTTTTTGCTTCGAGTTTGTCCATTCTTATTTTCTTATATCAAAATTTACCATCTTACTTTTCTTTGCCATCTGTTTCTTAAATACATTGCTATTCCATTCAAAACAAAAGTAACCAATAACAATATTATAATAGCCGATGCCGCATTAATTGCGAATCCTTTTTGTGGCCGTGATATCCAGTTAAAAATTTGAATTGGTAAAACCGAAAATTCATCCGTTGGACTGGCCGGAACAAAAGGAACATAGGCCAAAGCCCCGATAACAATTAATGGAGCTGTTTCGCCTATGGCACGGGATAAGGCTAAGATAATTCCGGTTATTACTCCACCAAACGATGCCGGTAATAATTGGTGCCAAATAGTTTGCCATTTGGAAGCACCCATAGCAAATGAAGCTTCTTTGATAGATTTTGGAACTGCCTTTAGTGCTTCGCGAGTCGAAACAATTATAACTGGTAATATCAGTAATGATAACGTGGAAGCCCCTGCTAATAAACTTCCGCCCATTCCCATTATTCTTCCAAAAATTTCTAAGCCTAACAGACCATAAATAATAGAAGGAACGCCTGCCAGATTGCTTATATTTATTTCAAGAATTTTCGCCAGACGGTTTTTCCTACCATATTCTTCCAGGTAAATCCCCGCAGAAACACCAAGAGGAATAGCAATAATAGCGGTTAAACCCATAATCCATAATGTGCCAACCAAGGCCGGTAAAATCCCGGCTTTATCCGGATTTCTTGAAGGAAAATTAGTTATAAAATCCCAGTCAATTCTGGCCAGCCCTTCTATTAATATATTGCCGATAAATATAGCCAACATCAGCAAACCAAAGGATGTGCAGGCTATGCCAAAATATTTGAAGGCATTATCTTTTATTCTGTTTTTTACTGCGTTATTCATACTTCTCCTGAAATTTCTTTTTAACCCAATAACTTATATTGTTCAGTATAAATGTAAAAACAAATAGTGCCATACCTGCGGCAAATATGGTTCGGTATTCCAGTGATCCATGGGCTACATCGCCCGTACTAACCTGTACAATGTATGTAGTAATCGTTTCTATCGGAACCAGTGGATTCAGAGTTAAACGGGGCTGTTGACCAGCAGCAATTGCCACAATCATGGTCTCACCGATAGCTCTTGAAATACCAAGTATTACCGAAACTATAATACCAGATGAAGCCGCAGGAACCATCACTTTAAAAGCGGTTTGCAATCGTGTGGAGCCCATTCCATAAGAGGCTTCCCGCAATGACATAGGCACTGCAAACAATGCATCTTCGCTTAAGGAAGTGATTAAAGGAATTATCATTATTCCCATTACAATTCCTGCAGATAATGCATTAAAGCCAGCCATACCGGGAATTAACATTTGCAAAAACGGAGTGATAACGGCCAAGGCAAAAAAACCATAAACTACGGTGGGAACTGCTGCCAGTATTTCCAATAATGGCTTTACTATTTTTCTAAAGCTTTTTGGAGCATACTCATTTAAATAAACAGCAATCGTTAATCCAATGGGTAATGCAACTAGTATGGCAATAAAGGTGGTAAGAAAAGTTCCGGCTACTAAAGGAAGAATTCCAAAATGTTTATCCGCAAACAGTGGAGTCCACTGTGTATCGGTAAGGAAATCAAAGAGTGAAACATCGGAAAAAAATTCAATCGTCTGAGACAATAAAACCCAAATGATGCCTATGGTGGTAAGTATGGTAACTATCGCAGCTGATGCTAATCCGGTTACAATTATCTTTTCTTTTAATCTGGGCATACTTATTATTTAGTTTCTGTCCGAAAACAAAGTGTTTGGATGGAAAAGTTCAGTTTCGAGGCTTGTAGATTTTTCAAAACCGGAGTTTACTATTAGTAAATGAGGATTTTGAAAAATCTGCATAACGAAGAAAATGGGCTTTTCGGACAAACATTATTTAATAAAAGCAAAAGGCTCCCTTACTATAGGAGCCGGATTGCTTTAATGCAGTATTTAATATTAACAAAATTCAAATATTATTTTGTCAGCGTTTTTACAAACGCATCAAACTTGGCTTTTTCAGATTTATATTCTTCATCTGTCATTGGTATGTACCCAACTTCTCCGGCGAGTTTACCGCCATTTGTTAAATAAAAATCAACAAAAGTTTGAACTTCTTTGCGACCTGCAGCTGTGCTGTTTACATAAATAAATAAAGGACGACCCAATGGAGAATAGGTTTTGTTTTTAACTGTTTCAATAGAAGGCAATATAGCTCCTTTACCGTTTTCGTCTTTTTGATCATCAATACCTACCAATTTCAATTTGTCTTTATTTTCTGAAAAGTAAGCTAATCCAAAAAATCCTAAGGCTAATTTATCAGTCGAAATACCTTGTACTAAAACATTATCATCTTCGCTGGCAGTATAATCACCGCGGCTTGAATGACTTTTTCCGACAATGGCTTCCGTAAAATAATCATATGTTCCTGATTCTACACCGGCACCAAATAAGTGAATTTCTTCTTTTGGCCACTCAGGACGAATTTGATTCCAAAATTTAATTTTTCCTTGTGCTTCCGGTTCCCATATTTTTTTAAGTTCGGCTACTGTAATATCTTTAACCCAAGTGTTTTGAGGATTTACTACAACTGCTAATCCGTCAAATGCTACCTTTAACTCAATATGAGAAATTTTGCTGGCCACACAGATACTATCTTCAGAAGATTTAATAGAACGAGAAGCATCATTGATGTCAATTTCGCCACGTCCAAATTTCTTAAATCCTCCACCAGTGCCTGATAGACCTACTGTAACTTTTACATCAGGATATGTTGCTTTAAATTCTTCAGCTACGGCTTCTGATATTGGATAAACTGTACTTGAACCATCAATTTTAATTTCACCAGAAAGTTTTTCTGTTGATTTTGGATCCTTAGACCCTCCACAATTGCTAAGCATTACTGCAAGACCAATTGATAATGTTGCTATTTTTATTAATTTCATATTTTATATTTTAAACTTGGTGCAAAGTAACTATTGAATTTACGGCCTAATGTTAAGGTAACATTAAATTAATGGTTTAACTTATTTTAAAAATTTAACTGTGCTTGAATTCTTAATAAACTTCCCTTTTGCTTATTGTTTTGTAATTTATAATCTTCAAATCGTCTTTCAGAGATTGTATACATAGCCACTAATTCAAAATTCTTTATTGGCTGCCATTCGGTTCCAATTTCTATTTCCTTTACGGTATAGCTTCTGGCATCCAATTCGTGTTTCTTTCCACCATCATATGTATGATATCTTAAAAAAGGAATTAGAATTTGACTTTTTACTTTCATAAAATAAGATGCTGTAATGTATCCACCTTTTAACTTCTGGGTTTCGATAGAATCTGTTAAAGGGTTAAACTCAGGTCCACGTCCCACATTATACTCAGCTTGAATACCAAAAGGCTTTGGAAAAAGAACAAAACTGGCAGCTGCTCGTTCATCATCATAATTTAGATCTTTTGCAAATTTTACCTTGTCTGATTTACTTTCAATAACATACTTACCTTTATATGCCTGAACACCGGCTTCAAATATTTGCCCTTTAAATTCCATTGGATATGATAATCTTGCAATAACATGGGGCTTTTTATTTGCATCGTTCTTATTGGCTGTTTGACCATTATAAGCCCCAATACCAAATACCCCATAATCACCACTACCTTTTAATCCATCACTTACAAGTGAACTAAATAATTTACGTGTTTTTTCTGGTGCCCAATAAAAAAATACTCCCAAGTCACGCTCATTTGAAACTGCGCTGTTCAAAGCATCATTTCTATCTAATGGTAATCGATTTTGACTTGATTGTAAGTTTTCAAAACCAAAAGGAACTTTACTTTGTCCTACTCTAAATCGATACTCTTTTTTCTTATCCAATGCTAAATCAAAATAGGCATCGCGTAATTGAGCAAAGTTATTGGAACCCGAAGAGGGTGAAGATGCAAAATCAGGCTGCACATAAAAATAAACTCTTTCATGAACATTGCCACTAAAAATGATTCGCATTCGGCGTACAAAAAAACCACCATTACCCCAAGATTTATCACCTTGTTCGTTTTTTAAGGAATCATTAGTTTCTAACAATCTATTATACCTTACTTGCGCATATCCTCTTATTGAAATTTGCTCGTACCAATGTTTGGTAGGAGCTTTAGGTTTATCCTGAGCATTAGCACTCAAAAATGAAAGACTTACAATTGTAATTAAAATGCTGATTTTCAGCGATAAAATAGGTTTTGCCATTATTAATTTTTTATAACTGCAAAGCAAATACTTTTACATATTACCTGTATATTATGCTTTTGTTATGTTTTAAAAATTGGCCTTAACATTAAGTTAACATTACGTGTATATTACCTCTATCTTAAATCTCTTATATTAAACTGAACATTTGTTCTGCCATTAAATTCTTCCTCTTGAATAGAAAATATGGCCTCAAATGATTTACCTGTTTTAATGCTTTCATATTTTTCGCCTTGCTTAAATGCCACACCTTTAATTGGCGTTTCAAAATTTGGGTTTTGAATATTAAGACTCAAATGAATATTTCCACCTCCCATTTGCCTTGCAAAACCCGAATCCTTTAAATTTTCTGTATAAAAAATAGGCGTCATATTACCGGGTCCAAAAGGTTCAAATTGTTTTAATAACTTTATAAGTGAAGGGGTTATTTCTTCGGCATCAATTTTTAAATCGTAATTGATAACCGGTTGCAACATATCTCGGGTAAGGCTTTTGCTTGCTATTTCATCAAATTTATCAATAAATAAAGGTAAATTTTCGGGTAACAAACTTAATCCTGCCGCATGGGTATGTCCGCCAAATTGTAATAATAAATCACTACATTCAATCAAAGCCTCATGTATGTCAAACCCTTTAATGGATCGAGCCGATCCTGAAATTTTTCCATCAGAAAAACCAAGAACAATGGTAGGCCTGTAATGGTGTTCTATGATTCGCGAAGCTACAATTCCAATCACCCCTTTATGCCAGTCGGGATTAAATAATACATTGGTAAACCTGTCGGGATGTGCAGGGTCATTGCTTATCATTTCCAGGGCCTGAGCGGTTATGGTTTCATCAATTCCCTTTCGCTCTGTATTAGTTGAGTTTAATATTTCGGTATAATCAATGGCTTCGTCTTCATCTTTTACAATCAACAATTTTACAGCTGTTTTGGCATCGTATAACCGCCCTACAGCATTGATGCGCGGACCAATGTAAAATACAATATCGGAGGTGGTAAGTTCCTTTTTATTGATGCAACTTTCTTTCAAAACCTTTAACCCAAGAGATGGATTTTGGTTCAATTTTTCAATTCCAAATTTTACTATTATCCGGTTTTCATCTACTATTGGCACAATATCACAACAAGTACTGACAGCCACCAAATCCAAATATTGAAGATAATTTTCATCGGGTAATTTTTTATGAATACATAAAGCCTGAATTAATTTAAACCCAACACCGCAGCCCGACAATTCTTTAAAAGGATAGGTTTCACCCGGAACTTTTGCATCTAAAATAGCCAGAGCAGGAGGCAATGTTTCACCAGGAAGGTGATGATCGCATATAATAAAATCAATCCCTTTGGAGTTGGAATATTCTACCAGTTTTTCGGAACGGATACCACAATCCAATGAAATGATTAACGAAAAATTATTTTGAGAAGCATAATCAATCCCTGCTTTTGAAACACCATAACCTTCCTTGTATCTGTCAGGAATGTAATATTCAATAGCCGTTGTAAACTGACTTAAAAACGAAAAAACAATAGCAACGGAGGTGGTTCCATCTACATCATAATCGCCATATACTAATATTTTTTGGTTAGTATCAATAGCCAGTTCTATTCGTTCCACCGCCTTTTTCATATCCTTAAACAGGAAAGGATTATGAAGTTGATCAATTGTAGGCCGAAAAAAGTTTTTGGCACTATCAAAATCCTTAACTCCATGCTGACAAAGCAGCGTCGCAATTATTCGATTTACATTAATACTATTTTTTAAAGTTTCTACTTCAACCTCTGAAGGCAACCCGGTCTCATTCCATTTATAATTATTCATTTTTATTTAGGTCTTAATAATTTAACAATTCCTTAACTTTGCTGCTTCAATTTCATTACACCTTTGTAACAAATATATTTCAACGCAAAATATGAGTAATTTATTAAGTTTTTTTATCCCTAAAGAAAGAAAGTTCTTTACAATGTTCGAACAAGCTACCAGCAACTTGGTTGAAATCTCAAAACTTCTGGTAGAAATGGTGAAGGCTTCTTCTACAGAAGAACGGAAAAGGTTGCGTAATGAAATAGAAAACCTGGAACATGTGGGTGATAATATAACCCATGATATTTTAAACCAATTGAGTTTAAGTTTTATCACTCCATTTGACCGTGAGGATATCCATCAATTGGCAGTGGTAATTGATGACATAGCCGATTATATTAACGGGGTGTCGAGCCGCATAATTATTTATAAAATAGAGCCTGATAATATTACCCCTGAAGTGGTAAAACTGGCCGAACTAATACAGCGGTGCTGCGAAGAATTACATATAGCCGTGAGCCAGCTTAGGGATCTGAAACAAGTAGAAAAAATTAATGAGGCCTACGTTCGTATCAATAGTATTGAAAACCATGCCGATGATATTTTTGATTCGGCTATTGGAAAACTGTTTGAAGAAGAAAAAGACCCTATCCATTTAATAAAAATGAAGGAATTGTATGCCACACTTGAAACGGCAACGGATAAAGCAGAGGATGCAGCTGACATTATTAAATCCATTCAGGTAAAACACGCCTGATAATTATTAATTAGCCTTAAAAAAATGGAACTCATAATTATTGTAATTGCTCTGGCGTTAATTTTTGATTTTATCAACGGATTTCACGATGCAGCCAATTCAATTGCCACCATTGTTTCTACAAAAGTTTTATCCCCTTTACAAGCCGTGCTCTGGGCAGCATTTTTCAACTTTGTAGCCTTTCTTATTTTTAAAGATCATGCCGTGGCCAATACCATAGGTAAAACGGTTTATTCTGATTTTATAACCCTTCCGGTAATTTTAAGCGGTTTGATAGCCGCCATTTTTTGGAACTTACTAACCTGGTGGTATGGTATTCCATCTTCCTCATCTCATACTTTAATAGGTGGATTTGCAGGAGCGGCAATTTGCCATGCGTTTATTGCTAAAGGTATGATGCCCGTAAATGAAATAATTGATGCGGGTAAAATTGGCAAAACTGCCATGTTTATTATTCTGGCTCCCATTGTTGGTATGATTATTTCCATAATTTTTACTCTTATTTTTATTCAGAGAAATACCTGGTTAAAAGTTGGAATATTGATGGGGGCTGCCGGATTGTTGTTTTATGTTTTTGTAGGATTTCAGGAAGATAAACTGGCCGAGAACATGAAAAAGTTTTTTAAGGTTGATAAATACACCTATGAAGTAAATATTAAGCATGACTCTTCAAAAATAGAGAAACTTGAAAAAGCCAAAGCTAATGCAAAGGCATGTACTCCGTATTTAGGCATTTATGAAAAAGAAGGAGCCGAAAAAATAGCAGATAACATTATTAAAAATGTAGATTTAAAAGATATAACGATTGGCAAAATAGGGGATGGATTGAACAAATTTTATAAAATTGAAATTTTAAAAAACAAGGCAAAGAAAGACCTCAGGTTCAAAAAAGAGTATGAAAATACGCAGGTAATTATTGATAGTCTGAAACCTATTTCCAAAAAATACTTTGAATTAGGATTAGACAGTATGGTAATGGCAATGAACCTAAAATATCCAATTAGCCCAGACAAAATGGATGCTTTTAAAAAGGCTGTAACTGTTGATATACGAAAAGACCTTATTAATGAAATTGAGAAGGCTGACAATAAATTTTTGAGATGGGCCCTGGTTAGTGCGTTATTAATATTTGCTCTCACCTTTATTTATACTGAAAAAATAAAAGAACCCAATGCACGTAGAACCTCCAATTCATTTAAAAAATTACAACTTCTTTCCTCAGCTGCATTTAGTATTGGTCACGGTGGTAATGATGCTCAAAAAGTAATGGGAATTATTGCTGCTGCTTTAATAGCCAATGGAAACATTGTAGATATAAAGTCAATGCCTGATTGGGTTCCTTTAAGTTGTTATCTTGCCATTGGAATTGGAACTCTAAGCGGTGGTTGGAAAATAGTAAAAACCATGGGAACAAAAATAACCAAGGTAACTCCATTGGAAGGGGTGTGTGCTGAAACTGCAGGTGCAACAACCTTATTCATTACTGAGCAAATGGGAATTCCAGTAAGTACTACTCACACAATTACCGGGTCCATCGTTGGGGTTGGTTTGGTAAAAGGTGTTTCTTCCGTAAAATGGGGGGTTACTATAAGTTTGCTTTGGGCATGGATATTAACCATACCTGTATCAGCTGTATTAGCAGCCCTAGTATACTACATTGTTCATTTATTTGTTTAATAAAATTTTTAAAGTCATTATCAAATCGTAAAATTGGATGATTAAAAAAATAATCATCCAATTTTTGTTTTAAAGTATATTATTTTTAAGCCCTTAAATGAAAAAATTAACTCTTTGGCTTTTTACATTAGCATCCATTCTAGCAGTATTTATTACGGCTATTATTTTTATT
>CAMDSC010000044.1 GCA_945907065.1 Chitinophaga pinensis | reverse complement strand
TCAACCCATGCCTATAAAAGAATTGGGTATTTATTTCCAAAGCTAACTGCAGATTTCGGTTCAACAACCTGCAAAATTACCCTGGACAGCATCCTTGTAAATTCTCTGCCGGATCCAGCTTTCAGCATATTAAATACCTCTCAATGTTTTAAGAATAACGAAGTTTGTATTAAGCTTTTGAACAACAAACAAAAGCTTATATCCCGTTCTGTTGATTTTAATGATGGTTTTGTTGATACCGTCACATCACTCAACGATAGTTTGGTGTGTCATAAATATTCAGATACGAAGGGTGGAAAGTATTTGATTTCATTAAGAATAATAGATTCCAATTCATGTATTGCTTCGTTTAAAGCAATTAAGCCTATAATAATTTATAAGGAAGTTAAAGCTGATTTTAAAGTTCAAAGTCCAGCTTGTGAAAATCTTGCAGTTTTGTTTAAGTCACAGGATACAACAGCCGGACTTAAATATGACTGGAACTTTGGAGATATTTTCTCGGGCTTTGATAATTTTGACAGCACAATCAATCCTTCCCATGTTTTTACAAAAACAGGAACGTTTACAGTTACAATGATTTTAAGTGATTCGAATGGTTGTAGAGATACTTTCCTTAAAACCATAACAATTTTTAAAAAACCGAAAGCGGATTTTACTTGGACCGACGCATGTAGCAGCATGAATACCGTTTTTACAAATACCTCATTCGCAGATAAGGGGGATACAGTTATTTCATGGAATTGGGACTTTGGAAACGGCAAATCTTCAAACACTGCCAATACCCAAACTTCCTATTCCGGTTTAGGCAATTATGGAGTTAAACTAATTGTATTCTCATCGGCCGGATGCTCAGATACCCTGAAGAGAAACCTTGCGATATTTAAAAAACCTGCTGCAAAAAGTGATGTAATTGAGGCTTGTAAAAATTCACAAGTTACTTTTACAGCCGATACAATTAGCAATGCTATTGCGTTCAGATGGGATTTTGGTGATAGTACCAGTTATGACAACATAAAGGTTTCACATATTTATAAAAAAATAGGCTATTTTTTTCCTTTACTTACAGTAGATTTCGGTTCTACAAAATGCAGAATTTTTTTGGACAGTATACTTGTTAATACCTTACCTGATGCAACTTTTTATGTTTTAAAGGACACACAATGTTTTAATTATAATAATGTTTGCATTAAACTTAGAGATAATACAAAAAGACTTAAATCTAGAACGGTTATTTTTGATGATGGTTTTTCTGACAACTCTACACCACTTAGTGATAGTATTGTATGTCATAAGTACATAGATAAAAAGGGGGGGGCTTACTATATAACCTTAGAATTAGAAGATTCTAATAATTGCAGTGAATACGCTACCGCAAGCTACCCTGTAATTATTTATCCCGAAATAAAGGCTGGATTTACTTATTCCGGTGGAGTCGGGTGTTTTAAAACAACAATCAATTTAGTTAACACCTCCAACTTTACCCCACCTACTGTGAACAGATTTCTCTGGGATTTTGGAGATGGATTTATTGACAGTGCACAATGGACGAATACTAAACATACTTATACTTCAAATGGATTTTTCAAAATTGCATTATGGATAAAAGATAAAAACGGATGTGAAGACACTTATACGGATACGGATTCCGTTCAAAATACCAGCTATATAGTGGATGCGTATATGGATTCAAGCAGTGGGTATTGCAAAAACAGCAACTATTTTCATTTTAAGCAAACCTTTATTACGGGCGCTTCTATCAAATGGTTATATACCTCATCGGCCGGCTCCAACAATTTTTATACCCAATATAGTTTCCCGCTTCCGGGTTTGTATTTTCCTCAGGTAAGAATCAGCAAGAACGGTTGCGACAGCACCTTAACCCTTGATTCTATTGTTGTGCATGGCCCCGCAGTTAATTTCGGCAACATAACAAACCGAATTCAGTGTCAGATTAAAGATACCGTTTATTTTATAAATTCATCCTCCTTATTCAGAAACAAAAGCGCAGTGGTTTATTGGGATGCAGGCGATATTTTCGGTCCAAATTGCACCACGATAACAAAGGATTCTGTAAACATTGGCCAAAATTGCAGGTATTCAAGAGACTCACTGCTTTTTAAACATATGTATAAAAAAGGTCAGGAGAGATGTTACTATACTAAATTGATTGTTGAAGATACTATTGTTGGTTGCAGGGACAGTGCTTATGCTGCTATCCCACTTATGGCACCCAAAGCCAAGGGGTTGTTTACACCATCGAACAGCACACCTTGTCCGGGTCCTGAGCTTTATAAAAGGCTTTCATTTGATTTGTACCAATCGCAACCGACGTGCTTCAAATATTCCTGGTGGGTCATGTGGGATTCCTTGTCGGCCCTTAAAACAGGGAACTTTGATTCTAACTGGATCTATAATTCACGGACCAAGAATTACTACTACGGTAAGCAAGCCGGAGATTCAAACGGCTATGTTTCAATTGGATTAATTGTAGAAAATGGTTTGGATACTAATGGTAAGGTATGCAGAGATACGGGCTGGTTTCATAACATAGTTAAAGTTACTAAATTATCACCTCTTTATACAAGTGATTACGATATAACTAAGTATTATTGTGACAATTCTTCAATCCGATTTTTCCCGGTTGATTCTAATCAAGATTCAGGAACACGATTTATTTGGAATTTTGGAGATGGAAAATTTATAGATACAACGAACCAGCGTTCCGTTTCACATACTTTTAAAGCTGGTAAATACCGAATAAAATTAACCGTTATAAATTCCAACGGTTGTTCAGGTATTGACTCTTCGATATTAATTAATATAGGGGTTCACAAAAACTTTTTAGTTTCTTCAAACCTTAAATGTGTTAATGATTCCTTGCAATTATTTGAATTCAACCGATATTATGATACAATTTCGGGAGCTTATCGTTATTGGAGTGATCCACAGAGGGTATTAGTGGGTAAAGAGCAATTGAAATATGATTTGGGAGATGGTAATGGGTTTCAAAATCTGGGAGCAAATCCTAAAATTAGTTATCCTTATCCTGGGACTTACAAAATATCGATGGCTGTAAGCGATAGCATCGGCTGTTGGGATACGCTTTATAAATTTAATACCGTAAATATTTCTGGTGTTTATGCAGATTTTTTATTGCCATTCGATTCAGTATTGTGTGCACAGGCCATTGACTTCAAAACACTTTCAACCACTGTGGATTCTTCAGTGATGAAAGGTTTAAAAGGCGATTTTATAAAAACTTGGGAATGGGATTTTGGGCCGTCCTACGCTAAAGTTTATTTGCCAAATCCAAAACGGTTTTTCGCTACTGGCGATTATAAAATAAAACTAAAAGTTACCAATATTTTTGGTTGTAAAGACTCCTTAACCAAAGACCTTGTTTTGGTTGGCCCAATGGCGCATTTTGATTTTGTTGGTGATACTATTGGATGTGAACCTTTAAAAATTACCTTTAAGAATAATAGCGGTTATGCCAGCAATTATTCTTGGCAATTTAGGGATATCTCAAATGGTAATTTTTCAACGGATAAAGACAGTAATGTTTCGTTTAAATATAAGGGGTATGGCGATTTTTATCCTCAATTAGTTGCAAGGGGATTATTTGTAAAGAACGGTGCCTCAAGGGTATGTGAAGATATTTACCCCGATACGAGTAATAGTTTTAAGAGGATGGTGACTGTTTGGGAATTGCCCAAACCAAAATTTACTTGGATTACAAACTGTTCTAATTCAACCACTACGTTTACAAATGCTAGCACCATTAATACAGGAGTTATCGGCTCAGTTAAATGGTTTTTTGGCGACGGTACAACTTCTGTGACTACTCATCCTACCCATACCTATTCAGATACCGGTCATTACCGGGTTGTGCTTAAAATATACAGCAATCATGCCTGTGAGGATTCACTGGTACAAATAGTTGTGGTTTCGATGACTCCTTTTGCAAATTTCAGTTTCAAACAAAGTTGCAAAGGTATGGCTAGTTTTTTTAAAGATTCAACCTTTGCATTCAACGACAAAATTTATTTATGGCGATGGAATTTTGGTGACGGCAGCCAATCCAACTTAAAAAACCCATCCAAACTTTTTGCTCTTGATACAACCTATTTGGTAAAACTCAAGGTTACCAACGTGGCCGGATGCTCGGATAGCATAACCAAACCTTACAAAGTTCACAGCAATCCAAAACCGAATTTTACCTTTACCAATGTTTGTGACAAAAGAAATATTGTTTTTACAAACAGTTCAATAAGCAAAGACAGTCTTCAGGCTTGGCAATGGAATTTTGGTGACGGAACCAAATCAGGTTCATACAGCACAAATCACACATATGGAGCACCCGCCGGTTATAATGTAAAACTGGTTTTGAAAACAAATTGGGGATGTACAGATTCGACTGTAAAAACTGCACGTGTATACCCGAATCCCGTTTCAAAATTGGTCATAAATCAAAAAGTACAGTGTTTCAAATACCACAGATTCCTTTTTACAGATTCCAGCCGTATATCATCCGGCTCACTCACTTCATTCTGGGATTTAGGAGATATTAGTACCTCCTCACAAAACCCCTATAACCACAGGTATGCAGGTTTTGGTAATTATTCCGTCCGGCTGATTTCAATTTCAGGTTTCAATTGCAGGGATACAGCCTATGATTCAGTTAAGGTTTATGCCATGCCAATCGTAAAGTTTTCTGTTAACCAGAACAATCAATGCGTAAGATATAACCTTTATACCTTCAGTGATTCAGGTCGGATTGCAAAAGGTACTTATACCCGAATATGGAGATTTGGGAATGGTGACTCATCCGTTGCCAATCCTGTGATTTACCATTACAAGGATACAGGTATCTTTAACCCCCGGTTGGTACTGACTTCAAATTTGGGTTGTCGGGATACCTCATCTCTTCCTGTGAGATTGTGGCCTATGCCGGCTGCAAGTTTTATTATTAATGATTCCGATCAATGCCTGACCAATAATACTTTTGGATTTACCAATACCAGCAAAATAGCCTGGGGTGGACTTAATGCAAGATGGGAATTTGGAGATGGCGGCATAAACACCGGAACGAATACTACGCACAGCTATGCGGCAATTGGTTCGTACACATTGCTGCTTCAGGAAACAAGCATAAATAATTGCATCGATACCACCCGAAAAAATCTGCTGGTGTATCCAATGCCTAAAACGGTTTTCCGAATTGATGATTCCCTTCAGTGTTTAACAGGTAACGTCTTTAAATTTACAAATAGCAGCAGTATTTCATCGGGCAGTTTAACTTACAAATGGTATTTTGGCGATGGAACAACCTCTGTTTTAGCCAATCCGCAACTTAGCTACACCAATTTTGGAACCTTTAATGTAAAACTCGTTTCGCTGTCGGCTTCCGGTTGTCCGGATTCTGTAATCCAGTCCCTGATTGTTTATCCTATGCCTCAGGTAAAACCCATAGTTAACTTTAACAATGGATGCATTAACAATCAAAAATTCCAATTTACCGATAACAGCAGAATTGCTTATGGAACTATTTCCAGAACCTGGAAATTTGGCGACAGTACTACGTCCTTAGCCATTAATCCCAACAAATTCTTTCCGTATGCCAAAACCTATATTGTCTGGTTAACGGAAGTTTCCAACTTTGGATGCAGCGATTCGGCTTCTTTGGCGGTTCAGGTTTATACCAAACCGAAGGTGACTTTTACAACAAATGATACAGATCAATGCCTGTTTGGTAATTCCTTCATTTTTACAAATAAAACAACTATTTCTTCCGGTTCATTTACCCAAACCTGGCGTTTTGGAGACGGCAAATCACAGACTACCTTAAATGCCTCCAACAAATATGTGACATACGGAACTTATAAGGTTACCCTGATTCCTGTAAGTAATTTTGGATGTATAGATTCGGTTTCGGCATTGATGATTGTCCGTCCAATGCCTGTTCCGGCATTCAGTGTTAACAGCAATGAACAATGTTTCAGGCTTAATAAATTTATCTTCACCAACAATTCTTCTATTGCAACCGGTTCTCTGACACACAAATGGAGATTCGGCGATACCGGAGTTTCCAATGCCGTTTCTCCCACATATAGTTACCAGTCAGTCGGCGGATTTAAGGTGTCCTTAAAATCGACTTCGAATTTTGGCTGTATAGATTCTACCTTTGATTTTGTGCTTGTTGACCCAATGCCGGTGAGTAATTTTACAATTAACGATACCACCCAATGTTTGAATGATCAAAATTTTATAGTTCAGGATGTCAGTACAATTTTATCGGGAACTTTGACCCGGAAATGGGCATTCGATGACGGTGTGTTTTCAACATTGGCTACAGTAAATAAAACCTTTGTTAATGATACTATTCACAGTATTAAACTGATCCAAACATCTGACCGCGGTTGCCTCGATTCCATAATGAAAATGATTGAGGTCTATTCCAAACCCATACCTGCGTTCATTGTGAATGATACCGATCAATGCATGCGGCAGAATAACTTCATTTTTTCCAATAGCAGTTCCATTAGAAAAGGAAGTTTGACCTATCAATGGAAGTTCGGCGATTTTACGAACAGCACATTCGCCAGTCCATCGCACCGCTACTTTGCTTTTGGTAACTATACTGCCACACTTACAGCCATTTCAGAGAACGGATGCATGGATTCAATGAAAAAAAGGCTAAGAGTGGACCCAATGCCGGCTGTATCATTTTCGGTAAACGATACCGGCCAATGCATCAACAATCAGAGTTTTGTTTTCACAAATAACAGTGCCATTCCAGTAGGAAGTATTCAGCACTTATGGAAATTTGGCGATGGGAATACCTCCAACCTTGCGAACCCGGTTAAACAATATGTAAAAGACACGATTTACAGGGTTTTACTCACCGAAACAAGCAACAAAGGATGTGTGGATTCTGTCCAAAAAACGATGGATGTTTATCCAAAACCAATGGTAAATTTTGCCATTGACGATTCCATTCAGTGTCAGTTTCAAAATGCTTACACATTTACAAATAAATCCTTTATAAAATACGGAAGCCGTTCCTATACATGGAATTTCGGTGACGGAAATAAAAGTAACGGCATTAGCAGTAATCATTCATACAGCAGCTTCGGGAATTATAAAGTTGTCTTAAATTCCTTATCCGACCTCGGATGTATTGACAGTTTCAATAAAATAATTACGGTTGCGGCTATGCCAAATGTTGATTTCAGGGTAAATGATCCCGGTCAGTGTTTCCGTATCCAGAATTTTGTTTACACCAACAGATCAACACTTGCTTTAGGTGCTATGACGTCCAAATGGTATTTTGGAGATTCAGACACACTAAGGTCACTAAATGCAACCCATGTATACAAATCCATCGGCAGCTATAAGCCCAAACTTATAATGACAACCAATTACGGATGCAAAGATTCGATCCAATATACAGTCATTGTAAATCCTAATTCGAGGGCATCATTTACAACAAACGACAGTGATCAGTGTATAAACCAGCAGAACTATCTTTTCACTAATACGAGTAATTTAATAACTGGCCAGATAAAGGGTGTTCTTTGGAATCTTGGGAATGGAAAATCGTCAATCCAGCAACAGGCAAGTAGTATTTATCCTTGTTCGGGTATTTATACCATAATTCTTCAAACCACTACCGATAGTGGTTGTGTCGATAGTTTCTCAAATAAAATTCGTATTTATCCCAAACCCATGGCATGGTTTGATGTGAATGACAGTGACCAATGTCTGTTTCAAAATAATTACCAATTTAACGATCTGAGTTACGATTCATTGGGTTTAAACTTATTCAATTGGAACATTAACAATGAAAGCCAGCAAACTACAAAAGTTGCAAATTATATATTTGGAACACCCGGTTATAAAACCATCACACTCATGGCTACATCCATAAAAGGATGTGGCGATACAGTTAAAAGAATGGTGTTTGTCAAACCAATGCCCGATCCAAAATTCGAAATCTTGAATAAATATTATTGCGAATTAACAGGACCTTATAATTTTAAACCAGTTACTTTAGGGGGTACTTATTGTGGTAAAAATATTCAATCCGATATCTATAATCCTGTAATACTTTGGAAAGACACGGTGAAATATGTTGTGACTGTGAATGGGTGCACCGATAGCAGCAGCCAGGTAACTAATGTTTATCCAGGGCCTATAGTTGATTTAGGCAATGACACAACCTTATGCAAATTTGAAGTGATTGAGTTAATAGTTAATTCGTGGCAGTCTAAAATAGTTTGGAATGATGGAAGTACTAATTCATACCTTAGGGTAATGAAGCCTGGAATTTATTCGGTGATAGCCACAAATATTTGCGGAAAAAAAGGGGATACTATTCAGGTTTCTTTTCGTGACATTAATTGTCGTTTTTTTCTGCCGACAGCTTTTACTCCGAACAATGACGGCCTAAACGACCGTTACAAACCGTTGATTTATGATGTAGGGGAAATGAAATACCAAATCTTTGACCGTTGGGGTGAATTGCTTTATGAAGGAAATGAAAAGGATGAAGGGTGGGACGGAACTTATAAAGGGGAAATGGTACAACTGGGCAATTATTTAATACATGTTACTTATTCCTACACGAGCGGCAATCATTCTATAAAAATGACCGAATCGGGAATGTTTATATTAATTCGATAAATGCTAACTTAAGAACTAGCATAAACTGTAAATATTTGATTAACTAATTCATAAAAAAATAAAAAGTGTAAAAATTATTTGAGGTTATGAAATATATTTGAAAAAGAAAAAACAACTACCAATTGTAAAATTAATAGTCTAAAATTATTACTTTTATTAAACATGAAACTTGTAAAATTTATAGCTATGTATAATTTAAAAGATAAAATTTAAACAATAAATAATTAATAACTAAAATTAGAAAATATATGATAAAAGCACTAAATCAAATAGGTATCTATTAATTACTTGTTACTAACGATAATTATTGGCAAACCAGTTAACACGACTCTCACCATAACTGCCAATTGTTTACCAACTAATTTACAAAAAGGAGTAATTGCATTCTATACTTTTATCAGCGGTTCTTTAACTGATTATTCAGGAAACAGTTATAATTTAACAAATTTAACAACAGCAACATCAGCGGTTGATAGGGATGGAAACCCAAACTGTGCATTCAATTTTATTGCTGCAAATGGCGAGTATTTAAAATATTCAAATCCAACTTTTTTAGACAATTTTCAAAATCTACCATTCTCTATTTCATTATGGTATAAACCATTATTATTAACAAATGGTGCATTTGAGGTTTTAATAGGAAGAGATACAACATTTCATTGCTCAAATAACTCTGGACAATGGTCAGTTTCATTGTATGATTTTAGAAAGGCCGTATTTGGTATCAATCAATATTCTTTATGGGATGCGTATATAAATAAATTAGGCTGTGAGGAAACAATAGCAGACTTATCAAATACTTGGCAAAATCTAGTAGTAACAAGTAGTGGAATAAATCTAAAATTATATAGAAATGGAATCCTCACATCAAAAATACCATTGAGTGATTGTTCAACAAATATTCCTTCAATAAATGCTGGCGATTTATTCTTAGGAAAAGATTATACTGGATTATTAGACGATGTTTTAATTTATGACCATATTCTATCGCAATCAGAAATAAATCAGCTTTATGCTTTGCCGGCCTGTTGCAAATAGAATTAGAATACAAAACTATTCTTGTGTATTCGTATTACAATTTCTAAAGTATCTTAAATTTTCGGTTCTATTCCAGCCAAACCATAAAATCTAAAATTTGCCCCTAAAGTATAAAAAATTAAAGCTTTGTTTGAAAAGTGAAGAAAGAAATTATCCGTTGAACTATATTTTGTTACTCTATCTGTTATTAGCTCGGTAGTACTTTGAATTTTATTGAACAATGAGCGATAATTATTATGGGTAAGGGGCTTTAAATAAAGCAAATAAGCCACCAGGCAGTTTTACCTTTTTTAATTTATACGTGTACAGGTTTTAATCACCAATACTTTATTTCTATTGCGCATAAATGACAATATGTTGACAATATGTTAACAAAATCAATTGAGAATTTAAAAATATGATTGTTTTAAGAGTTCCTTTGTTGGGAACTTAAAAACTTAAATTAAAAACAAATGAAAAAAATCTATCAGAAAATTTTGAATTTTCCACAAATGGTAAATCAAAAGATTTTAAATGCCCCGCTAAACAATGCTGTTGATAATTTCGACGCACAAGATGGGGTACGATCCTACACTAAATCGATCTATCAGCTTTTATCATTAGTGGCGTTTATTACCATGGAATTGGCTATTATTTCTGGCGCTGTAAACTATTTTACAGATCCGGCAACATCTGGTTTAGGCAAATTAGGTACTGTATTAACTGCACTCGTACTAATGTATTCTGCATTTCCAATTGCAAATATTATTAGATCAAGGGGTGAATCTCTCGGCAATTCACACAATGGTATGGTGGAATTTATCTTTAAGGATTTTGTGACTACCAATATTAAAATATTAGGAGAAGTGGCAGCAATAGGTGCTTTTGTAAGCGCAGTTTGCTTTGGCTTATCATTTGTATTCGACACTAATTTATATAGTGCTGCTTCGGGAACCTCTTTATTAGCTGGACTTGCTTGGTTAGCAAATTTACCAATGCAGGCATTAAACACCTTATTAAGCACTTTACAGCTAGGACTCATTTCTGATGTAATAAAACAAATAACTTCATTCAATATGGAAAGTGCCCAAATCTTTACAGGAGATATGAAGTGGAATTACCATGATTTATTTTTGGTAGCAGGTGGCTTTATCAATACACTAGTTGTATTGGTAGTTTTGTATGTTAACCTTGCTATTTATAATATGTTATATAACATGGTTGCAACCTTTAGCAAATGGATTCAAAACCCTTTTATTCCAATTTCTACAAAAAACCGTAGTTAATACTATAAATCAATTAAAAAAAAAGCTAGGGATTGTAGGTCAATCCCTAGCTTTTTTATTTCAAATTACTTATATAATTAATTTTTTTATTCTATAAAAAATACAAACTACAAATTCGTATCACTGGCTTCGGAAGTATCCCAATATAATACGGTCTTTTATACCTACAGGTATTAATCAGCTATGGGTAAGTGATATTATCTATTGGAAACTAAAATCCAATCCGGTGTATATCAGTTTTATTACAGATGCCTATTCGCATAAGATTGTAGGCTACCAGATGGCCGACACGATGGAAGCCATAGAAAGTGTTAAGGCATTGCAAATGGCTTTGTCTGGCTTGGAGCCAGCGAGTTATTTAGATTTGATACATCATTGTGATAGAGGTATTCAATATTGTAGCCATGCTTATGTAAAGCTATTACAGGACAATGGTATAAAAATCAGTATGACAGAGAATGGTGATCCTTTGGAGAATGCAATTGCAGAGCGGGTAAATGGGATCATAAAAAGATGAATATTTAGAAACCTATGAGATAGATACAATGCAGGAGGCATAGGAACTATTAACGGCCGTGGTTAATCTTTACAATAATGAAAGGCCTCACATGAGCATTGGTAATTTAAGTCCTAATACAGTGCATAATGCAAAGCGGGATATAAAAACAAAACGACTATGGAAGAATTACTACCGAAAAAAAACTACTATTGTGTATGTCGTCAAACCAAAGTGGACTTTTTGTTAAGGAGTGTTTCAAACTAATTCAAAGTTAAATTTAAGTTTTTAATATTGGTTGATTTATTTTTTTTAAGGTTTTGATATTCGATTCTTCTATTGCGAATTGATTCTTTTTTTATT
>CAMDSC010000043.1 GCA_945907065.1 Chitinophaga pinensis | reverse complement strand
AAAGCAATAGGCGACCGTTTTGCAGAGGCATTTGCCGAGTATCTCCATAAATTGATAAGAACGGAATATTGGGGTTATGCCAAAGAAGAAAATTTAACAAATGAAGAATTGATAAAGGAATCCTACCAAGGGATTCGTCCCGCACCGGGCTATCCTGCTTGTCCAGAGCATTCTGAAAAAGTAAAATTATTCAATTTGTTAAATGCCAAAGAAAATGTTGGAATAACATTAACCGACAGTTTTTCTATGTTTCCTGCAGCCTCCGTTTCAGGGTTTTATTTTGCACATCCTCAAAGTAAGTATTTTGCAGTGGGCCGAATTGGTAAGGATCAAGTAGCGGATTATGCGGAGCGAAAAGGTTTGACAGTAGAGCAAGCTGAGCGCTTATTGGGGCCGTTATTGTTTTAAAAAAGCTAAATAAAAAAAACCGCTCTTATTAAAAGCGGTTTTTTTTATTTATAAAAAGAAGTATAAAATTAATCGAAGGCTTTATTTTCTCCTAATTTAACACGTTGAACGTTTTCAATTAGCGGAGAACTAATGCTTTTGAAATAAACAAAAGCTACAACATCTATTTTGGAAATGTCAAGACCAGCTAAATTTACATCAAAGCTATATTCGCTTAATGAGCCAGCTTTCATATTAGCAGCATCCATTAATATACCATTCATTGTACCTAACGGTTTCATAAATACATTGTGATGAATATAGTTTTTAATAGGATTTCCTTTTTGATAAAAAGCATGACCAGCAGTACCATTATAACCATTAGCTTGGTCCCACCCTGAACCTGTACCAGTCATTTCTTTGTTAACTAAATAACCAATAACATAATATTTGCCAGCAGGTAAATCAGCTTTTGCAACACCAACCTTAACTTTAACATTGAAAGCATTTGTACCAGTAGATTTTGAAGCATCAATAGCAACTCCTAATTTAGCCTCATCAGCATCAATTAAGCCAGCCGTTTTTCCAGCCCAAGCAGAACGGGTTTCACATTTACCCCCAATTCTATTAGTTGCACCGGTAGGATTTCCTGCTGACCAAACGTCAGAGAAAGCTTTACTATCGTCAGATGCCATAGCGTCTGCACCTTGGTAAAGATTATGCATGGCAACAGAGTATACAACATCAGCACCATATTTTGTAGCTAAGTTAGCGGCATAAATTGGTCCATCAGGGCAATAAGGGCATCCACTACAAGTAGTGTACTCAATTATGACTTTTTGAGTGTAAGTTTCTGGGGCTTTAGTCCCTCCTCCAGGTGGTCCATCCCCGACCTTATCTTTACAAGAGAAAAGAGCAATACTGACAACTGTTGCTAATAAGAATAATTTTTTCATTTTTATGTTTTTAATAATTTAGGATTCAAATGTATAGTTAATTTTTTAAAATTGCCAAATCAATGTCTCATTATTGTAAAAAATCGACAAGATTTTACCATCGGACGGTTTACAGTAACCAATAACCTGACTTTCAATGCCAAATGAGGTGGAAATTTTAATAATTTCTTCGGCAGTTTTCTTATCTGTATAAATTTCCATGCGGTGACCCATGTTAAAAACTTCAAACATTTCTTTTGACGGTGTATTTGTGGTTTTTTGTATGGTTTTAAATAATGGAGGAACAGGTAATAAATTATCTTTTACAATCTCGAGTTGGTTTACAAATTTCATCACTTTGGTTTGAGCACCGCCAGTACAGTGAATTATACCATTAATTTGCTTGCGATGGTTTTTTATTATCTCTTTCAATAATGGGGCATAAGTTCGGGTTGGTGATAATATGGCCTTACCAATTGATATTTCAGTTTCAGGTAATACGTCAGTTAATTTAAAATTACCAGTATAAAAATAATCACTATCAGCTATTGAATCATAGCTTTCTGGGTATTTAGATTTGTAAGTTTTATTTAATATATCGTGTCTAGCGGATGTTAGGCCATTGCTACCCATGCCGGCATTATATTCATTTTCATATTTTGATTGTCCATAAGAGGCCAGACCTACAATAACATCGTCAGGTTTTATATTGATTTCAATAACATCTTCACGTTTTATTCTTGCAGCGAAGGTTGAATCCACAATTACTGTTCTAACCAAATCTCCTACATCTGCGGTTTCGCCACCCATGTTATGAATATTAATTCCAAATTCTCTCATGGATTGGCAAAATGCTTCGGTGCCATTGATGATTTCAGCAACTACTTCCCCAGGAATTTTGAATTTATTTCGACCCAATGTGCTCGACAACAAAAAATTATCGGTTGCACCTACACAAAGCATGTCGTCAAGATTCATAACCAAGGCATCCTGAGATATTCCCTTCCAAACACTAATATCCCCGGTTTCTTTCCAATAAAGATAAGCTAAACTAGATTTAGTGCCAGCTCCATCAGCATGCATTATATTGCACCAATCCGGATCATTACCAAGATAATCAGGAGTTAGTTTGCAAAATGCATTAGGAAAAAGACCTTTGTCAAGGTTTTTTATAGCATTATGAACATCTTCTTTTTGCGATGAAACACCGCGTTTTAAATAACGATTGGACATGAGGAATGCAAAGGTAATTCTATTTTGCTTTTAGGTAACAAAAAACCCGTTTTGAATATTCAAAACGGGTTTATAAAATTTTAATTTTTCAATTATTTTGGTCTTTTCTCCAATAAAATATTGGTCCCTTCTACTTTTACTGAGGTATAGTTTTCAAATAAACCATAGCCTAAGATTGCTTTTTTCAAAGTGCCTGTGCCTACCACACATCTTACGTTGGTTATTTTAACATCACCAAAAGTAATTTCTTTCACATCAAAAGATTTGCTTTTTATTTTAGTGCCATCAGGTAAAATATAGGTTTTGGTTCCATCTGCAAAATCAGCAATTGTAATAACTTTTGCAGCCAATAATTGAACTACATTAGCTTCTGGAATAATAGTACTTGATTCTTCAGGATCGTATTCAAACTTTATTGTTTTTTTGCCAATTTTGCCTGTAGTGGTATATTTATCTCTCGATTTAACAACAGGAATCATATCATATTTTTCTTTCGTAGCCTCCAATTCTGCTCTTTTGGCTTCAGGACTATTTGGTGCTAAAATATCTTTTGGCAGATTCTTTTTATCTGTTAAATATTTCTTTTTTTCTTCTTCAAGAAATGGGCTAGAAATTGGGCCACCTGCAAGTGCAGAGTCATTAAATACTTTTATGACTTCCTTGGTCCATTGGAAATTGCAATTTAATACCTTTACGACGGCACGACGGTTTTGCTGGTGTTCATCTTCAGTACAAGGAAATATTTGTCCTCCTTCACATTCACATTTGTTTACTAATTGAGATTCGCCATAACCCATAGCCGCTAGGCGGAAAGGATTAATACCACCTTTCATAATATAGGCTACTGCCGAGTCGGCACGACGTTGCGACAAGGCTCTGTTGTATTCAAATGGTGAACGGCAGTCAGTATGTGTTCCTAACTCAATTGCCATTTTTGGATATTTTTTAAGGGTTGCGATTAAATCATCCAATACTCTTTTAGATTCAGAACGGGTATAAATATTAGAGGAGTCTAAGCCATAATAAATAGGAAGAATAAATATATCGCTGCACTGATTTTTTAAACAAAAATCTTTTCTAAAATCTTGAGATTGTTCAAGGCCCATAGTGCTTACAAATTCTTCTTTACTGTCGTAATAATATTCTTCACGTTTTGAGGCAAACAATTCATATTTAGTATTTACTTGAATTACAGTTTTGTAATAACCCTTGGCATCGGTATAAAGTCTAATTTTAGATGAATCGTGATTGTTGCTAATAATAATTAATGATTTAGCCAAAGGTTTTCCGTCTTTACAATCTGTAACAACACCTGAAAGATTAAATATCAAAGGATCCATATAAAATTCATAGATATTATCATCGGCTTTACCTCCACCACTTCTATTGGATGAAAAATAGCCTTTTTCTTTGGTATCGTCCATTATTATTCCAAAATCATCGCCATTCGAATTTATTGGAGACTTCATATTCATTGGCTTTTCCCAATCGACTCCAGTTCCTTTACTAAAGAAAATATCTAATGCACCTATTCCAGGATGCCCATCGGATGAAAAATAAAGAGTTCCATCAGAAGAAATATAGGGGAACGCTTCATTTTCTTTCGTGTTGATAATAGGCCCAAGATTAATTGGGTCGCCCCATGTTTTACCGCGTTTTACATAATTTACAACATACAAATCGTGAGTATTGGTATCCCCAAATCCACCCGGCATATCAGAAGCAAAGTATAATTTATCGCCATCAGGGGATAATGAAGGGTGCCCAAAATTTGATTTATCGTTACAAAAAGGAAGAGGTTTAGGAGTTATATCCCATTCTTTTCCGCTTTTGCGGGCCTCATATATTTTACATTTCTTTTCATCCCCTTTAATACCATTGCATTGTGTAAAATACATCTTTGTAAATTTTTCATCAAAGGTGACCGTACCATCATTATAATTAGTATTTGCTCCTGGTACAGGCACTGCTTCGCCCCATTTCACGCTGGTTTTTTTCCCTTGGGCTTCAATCATCCATAAATCACTAAATTTTCTGCCGGTCCAGTTATACTGTCCTTTGCTTTCTCCTCCGGGTCTGTCGGAAGTAAAAACGATGGTAGTTTTCTTTTTGTTAGCCCACATTGGCGAGTAGTCATCGTATTTAAATTTAGTACCACCTTGGTCGTTGGCGGGTTTAAATTCAGCCACATGATAACGAGTTTTTGCATCTTTCCATTTCAATCCCAGTTCACACCCTTCAATCATAATAGCAGTATTAGGATCATCGGGTTGCATTTTTTGGTATTCCTGAAATTTTATTAATGCTTCGGTATACTTACCGGTCATTTTTAAGCATTCACCCATTTTATAATAAAAAATTGGGTCTTTGGCTCCTTTTGTGATGGCTGTAGAATACCATTTCAAAGCATTTTTATAATCGTGATTGTAATAATACGATTGTGCCGCATTGATACAAGAGGAAAGTTTTTCTTTTTTTGTTGATTTGGCATTTTTGTAAACCTTGGTATACATATCTGCAGCCACTGCATACTCCTTCACTTTATAGCGGTTATTTGCATCCGAAAACGAGGGCTGACCGCATTTGGCACTAAGAAGCAAGACAGCAAATAGTGAATAGAATAGTGATTTTATTAATGTTTTTGACATACCCTTTTTGGCTATTATTTTAATAATCTTCAAACATGCAAAAATTTAGACAATTATCAAAGAATAACGAAAAAATAGCTGTTATAAATAACGAAGTTAAGTTGAAAGTAGTATTTAAATTAACAGGGTGATATTGAGAATGGGATTAATCTTTGTGTTATCTTTAAATAAGGACTAATAATTGACGATTATCAACCCCATCCTTGTGCCTTAATATCAAATTGACTTCCTGATGGAGTAATCAATTGACAAACATTGGCATGATTGGTGGCAAAGCCAATTACTGTAATATCCATATTGGATTTTATTTTTTCAAAATCGGCTTGATCAATGGTAAATAATAATTCAAAATCTTCGCCACCATTTAAGGCACACATGGTAGCGTCCAAATTAAATTCACTGGCCATTTCAAGCGTTTGTGTATCCACAGGAAGTTTTTCTTCATAAATTGAGAATCCAACATTGGATTGCAACGCCAGATGTTTTAGTTCAGAGGCCAAGCCATCACTAATATCAATCATTGAGGTTGGTTTTATATTCAGCTCTGCCAAAAGTTCGATGACATCTTTTCTGGCTTCGGGTTTCAGCTGGCGACCAACGATATAATCATACCCTTCCAAATCGGGCTGCATATCCGGGTTGGCTAAAAATACCCGTTTTTCACGTTCCATTAGTTGGTGGCCAAGGTATGCTCCGCCCAAATCGCCGGTTACACAAAGCAAATCATTGGGTTTGCACCCCGCTCGGGTTACATATTTATCGGGCGAAACTTCACCAATAGCTGTTATGGAAATGGTAAGTCCTTGTGGCGATGTGTTGGTATCTCCTCCAATTAATTCAACATCATATTTTTCACATGCTAAATATATTCCGGTATAAAATTCTTCCAAAGCTTCTAAAGTGTATTTACTGGATAAAGCGATGGAAAGAGTTATAAATTTAGGGATTGCATTCATTGCATAAATATCACTGATATTAGCCACCACCGCTTTGTATCCCAAATGTTTGAGAGGAGTATAAGCCAAATCAAAGTTTATATTTTCCACCATCAGGTCAGTGGTTATAACCTGTAATTTTTCGGAATCGGGTTTTAAAATAGCGGCATCATCGCCAATACCTTTAATAATATCTGGGTTTTTGGTACTGTAATTTTCGGTAAGTTTTTTAATCAGGCCAAATTCGCCAAAAGATTCAAGTGTGGTTTTTGATGAGTTTTCAAACATTCTGCAAATTTAGGCCACTAAAACGCCAAGTCACCAAAGCCTGCTAAATAATTTTTCTTGGAATTTTAGGGTCCCTTCATTTTCTTTACATAAATATTCAAAGCATTATGAAGCTTTTTACAGGAATATTAGACCTTATATTTCCGGTGGTTTGCATTAATTGTGGAAACTCATTGGTAACAAACGAATCTATACTCTGCACCATTTGTGTTGTAAAATTACCTGTCACCAATTTTCATAAAGACCCGGATAACGATATGGCAAAAGCCCTTTGGGGAAGGGTAAACATAGATTTTGCCACCGCATTTCTTTATTTTAAAAAGGCTGGAATGACACAACAATTGTTGCATCAATTAAAATACAGAGGCCGAAAAGACATTGGAATTAATTTGGGGAATCGATTTGGAAATCAGTTAAAGGAAAATAATTTTGTTTCAACCGCAGATTATATAATTCCCGTGCCCTTGCATAAGTCAAAAGCCAAATCGAGAGGTTATAATCAAAGTCAACTTATTTGTGAAGGATTGAGTGAGGTACTATCAATACCGGTTTGTAATGATTTAGCCAGAATTAGCTTTACCGATACCCAAACTCGTAAACGCAGATTTGACCGATGGCTCAATGTGTCAGAAAAATTTGTTTTAAACCAGCCGGAACTCTTGGAAGGGAAACGAATACTTTTAGTAGATGATGTATTTACCACCGGAGCTACTATTGAAGCCTGTTGTCAGGCGTTTAAAAATTTAAATAATATTAGTATTGGAGTGGCAACCTTGGCAATGGCAACTAACTAATTCACAGTTATTTTTTTTGTAGCGTATCCTTGAGCCTGAATCATATATAAACCTTTGGCCATGCTCATTGTGGAAACAGTCAACTTACTTTCGGCGGCAACAGTTTTTGATAAAACTATTTGGCCTAATGAATTAATAACAGTGATATTTATTGAAGATTTTAAAGGGTTAGCAATAGTAATATAATCGTTAGCTGGATTAGGATAAATAGACAATTGACCTAATGGTAAAGTAGTCTTAACGCTATTTGGCAATGACACTATATTTTTAGCAGTATTGGTAATTATAGCTTCTTGAAAATCAAAATTAATAAAAGCACGATTTGTAATTTCAGTTCCTATAGGCAAGGCGCCAGCCAAATTAAGTTTGTAATTAATATACCCATGACTCGCTTCTTCGTTTGTATTAGAATCCGCTAATAAAATATTATTAAACATCCAGGACAGCTTGTATTGATATTTTCCATTTGGTTGTTTCCAGTAGGTCATTACCGAATTGAAATTTTTTAAATGGCTCACTTCTTCCTGAGTTCCCTGGTAACCTATGGACAAATTCGAGTCGATTGTATCGGTAATCAGAATATTGTAAGCTGTATCTATACCGGTATTTTGAAACCTAATTTTATAATCAATAACTTTAGTCGTTGGTTCTATAAAATAATTTTGCTGAGTTTTTTTATCATTTGGATCAATGGCTGCAACAATTTTTTGTTTCAAAATGCAGAAGTTATTTGTCATATCTTCATCTTGCAAATCGCCAATTACAATTTTAGCATCAAAAAGTATTTCACTTTGTAAAGCAATATCAACCGGTATTGTAGTTTTTGCATTTATACAATATCTTTCATTGGCTATTAATGGTTTAATATTCCACTCGGCTGTATTATTTTGAAAACTTATGGGTTGGTCACTAAATACCCAATTGGCAAGTCTTTCATCGGTTTTAAAAACCAACTTTCCTGATTCTATTTTTTGTGTTCCTCTATTGTCAACACAAATTTTATAATGCTCTTCAAACCCCTGTCGGGCTCTCCATCCAGTAAAATCATTAACTTGAGTGGACGCATCAATATGTGTACCGTTAGGTCTTAATCCAAAATCAATATTTGCAATAGTTAACTGTGAAGTTATTATTGCCGGTTTAATGCTTCCACAAGTTGCCTCTCGGTATATTGGAAGTTGCAATTCAACAAGGTGTTGAATTTTAGAGTTACTGTCCGTGGGAAAATAATAACGACCATTGTAATCCGTCATTATAAAAATATTTTCGGGAGTTAATTTAACTATAACCCCTGGTGCACTGCTTTCGCCAAATTCTTGAGTACAGTTCTGATTCAAATCATTAAAAACTTTTCCTGCCACGATTGCATTTCCAAAATCCAATTTACCGGTGTGATGTAAAAGTAATCCTTGATAATTTACAAATGCTCCCGAAATAAAAACCTGATTTTTTCCATTTAAAGTTATATCATTTCCTATATAATCAAACGAAGGAACCGTCCATGTGCTTCCGTTCCAAAATGCCAAACTGGCTAAATTATTTGTAATGGTATTGGTAAATTGACCTGCGGCCCAAATGTTTTTTCCAATTTGACGCAAATCAGAAATTGAATTTATTTTCCAACTGGTTAATCCGTTTGACATTTCCTCCCAAGTAGTGTCAGTTTTTTGAATAGAAAATGAATTTTGCAAATCAAAATCTACACCTACCATCACAAGGTTATTTTGAAATTTCCCTATAGCAATGTTTCCGTTAACAAATGGTGCATTTGAAACTATGCTCCATGCATTATTTTCAAATTTGGCAAAATACCGATTGTCAAGGTTAATAGGAGATGTAAACGAACCAATTGCCCAAATGATATTATCTTTATATTCAAAATTTGAATAATAATCACTGGCTCCATAATTGGCTGGAAGGCCTGCGAATATTGAACAGTCAGTTTGTCCAACTTTAAGAATTGTGATTAATTCACCGGCAACGGAAATTTTGCCACAAAGCAATAAGCCATTATTGGTATTAAGAAAAGTTAGTTTTTTTGAAGCTTTAGTGTCGGTGGTTGTTATAGCTTCCCATTTTCTTCCAGTGTTTTTTAGCAATAATAACTTGTCATTATTTTTATTACTTAAAGCCAGATATAAAGTGTTATTGTAATGATATAAAGCTTTGGCTTCAATGGATTGGGGAATAGTTGAAATAGTATTTAGTAAAACCGTAGGTATATCATTGTAGCGAATCCAAAAATTGCCGTCCCATTTGTTTACAGCAAATTTTTCATTTTCATTGCTTACCACCCACATTTTATCTCCTTCAGAACACGAAATATTTAATGAGTTTTTTTGTCCCAAACCCATTGGTAAAATAACCTGAGCCTTAGTAATATTTACTAATACCAATAAAAGTATAAATAATTTTACAATAGCTTTCATTTTTTATTTCCTCCTAAAATATAGTTAAGGTTCACATTTATTCCGTAATTGTAATATCTTGTTTTTACAGGATAATCTTTAGATCGAGCTGAACTTAACAAGGTCGAAAAATTGGGTTCAACTGTAAAAATAAGATTATTATTTGTTTTAATAAATACTCCAGATGAAATTGAAAGGCCAGTATTCCATTTTTTGATAGAATTATTACTATTGATATCCTCTAAATTTAAATAAGTTGGGTTCACGATTTGTCCTTTGGCGTTCCATAGCCTTGAAACATTAACACCAATCTTGCTCTCTATTCCCCAATTTTTATTAATGTAGGTTCTGTTTCCAACTAGTAATGGTAATGAAATATATTTTATAGATGCCTTTCCACTTTTTTGAATATGTATATAATCGCTTGGATTTAATGGTCCATATCCAGTTATTCCTTTGCCAACTAATGTGTTGGTGAATTCAGTTATGGTGTAATCAAAATTATTGTAAACGGAATAAGTAGTGCTATAAATTCCTTGACGAATAAACCAATTTTTTCTGATGTTTATTTGTGCGTGAACACCATTATTAAATCCGCTACCCAAAGAAGAACTGTTGGCAATGGATGAAAAATAATTGTGGTTAATCCAGTTGCTTTTATTTTGCTTTATAGCATCAATTCCCATCGCAGGAGAAAGATTTATTCCAAATTCATAACTAAAGAGCCTTGGTTTATTAGTATTAGGTTTTGGCAATTTTGATTCTATAATTTTTTCTACAATTGGTAGTGATATTTTCCAAAGATTACCTAAAGTTTTTGAAGTTAGATAAATTGATTCTGGAAGGTATGTTGTTATGTTTTTTGTCTCGATAGGTTCGACATTTGAATTATCATTCGTATTGAAAATAATCGTTTCTGAAATTGGCGCAACCCTTTTACCCATATTGTAATTGATGCTATTAGATGGTTGAGAAATAATTTTATCAATGGTAATTTGTTTCTTAACAATTAAATCGGGGGGTGTTTTTTCCTTTTGAACAGTGATTGTTTTATTAAATGTAGTCAGGTCTTTCTTTATTAATAAAGAATAAATAGTTAAACTGGCAACTATTAATAATGGTAATGCGGCCCACCAGATCCAAACAAAACGTCTTTTTTTATTTAATTTTTCTTCAATAGCAAACCAATCAGACATCGGAATATCTCCCTCAAAGGATGAAAACTTATCCTTTAGCAAATTGTCAATATTGGTGTGTTGGTTACTCAATTTTCTTTTTCCTTTATTAATTCTATAAGCAGTTGTCTTGCTCTACTTAATCTGCTTTTTGAAGAACCAAGTTGAATATCTAAAGTTTCAGCAATCTGTTGATGACTATAACCATCTATCGAATACATGTTAAGCACTATTTTATATTTTTCAGGTAACTGGTTAATATATTCTAATACTGCAGTGACCGGTAAATTCTTAATAGAATTTTCAACGAGTTCCTCGTTTACTAAACTATTTTCATTGGTATACTGAACTTTAGGGTCGTTTATGTCAAAATAAATATTTTTGTTTTCTTGTTTATTAATATGCGAAAGGCAAGTATTAATGAAAACTCTAGTCATCCAGGTTTCTATACTGCTTTCCCCTTTAAAATTAGAAATTTTGGTATATACCTTAATAAAACCATCCTGAACCATATCACGGGAAGTTTCATAATTAGAACAATATCTTAGGCAAACCCCCATCATTTTTTTTGAAAACAATTCAAACAATAACTTTTGGCAATTGCGATCATTATTTTTACATCCTTTAATGATTTCATCAAGCCTGTTGTTGTCCAATGTTTGTTATATTAATAGACTGAGAATTAAACAAAGGTTGCATTTTTTAGTTAAATTATTTTTAATATAATAAAAAAGGGGCCGATTCGGCCCCTTTTTTATTATATATTTTAGTAGTACTTATCTTCTAACAGAAACTTTACGCGTAATCTGTCTTCCGTTAGTTCTGATTCTCACAGTATATAATCCTATAGCTTCATTGCTAAGGTCAATAGTTTGCACCCCGTTTTGGCCATGGATGGCGTTAATTTGAGCCACCAAAGCACCGGTAGTATTGTATACCTGCACATCCATAGTTTCAGGAGTTGCAAAGTTATAGCTGATATTTACCAATCCTGTAGAAGGATTCGGGAATACATTGATGGTTTTTTCCAAATCCATAGAAGCTACACTACCCTGAATAGTAGGGAACATACGGCTCACCCAGATATTTCTTTCGTACGGAGCACTCCAGTTACCGCTCAAGTCAGATACTCGGAAAGTAACAGAGTAAAGACCTTCAGCATACGTATTAAGGTTATTGCTTATTACGATTAAACGTGGACGCAACACAGAAGGAGCATCGTAATTATCAGTAATAGTTAATCCAGCAGACGCGTCTACAGTAGAGAATAATCCTACGTTCATGGCAGCACCATTAATAACAGGTGCATCCATATCTACCACTCTTACCCAACGGTTGCGAATAGTAGTATTACCACTACCATCAGTTGCAGTATAAACATCTTTATATTTTCCTAATTTGTAAGGATTTACATCACTGGTTTTAGTTAAAGACACTTGAGAGTTATCATAGAAGTTATCAGAAGCACTTGCCTGAACCGAAGTATACGCTTTATTTACAGGCCAAATAACAGTATCTGACGTGTTTAAATTAACCACTGGTCCAACATAATCATCAACGATGTATTTGTAGGTTTCAGTAGTAGCCATATTACCAGAGATATCGGTAGCATTGTAAATCATAGGATAAGTTCCTTTGAAACGCGTATCCACAGCTCCTGAAGAACCTGGAGTCACCATTAAAGTTGGGTTATCATAATTGTCAGATACTTTAGTACGGTCAATAAAGATAGAAACGATTTGAACTTTTATTTC
>CAMDSC010000042.1 GCA_945907065.1 Chitinophaga pinensis | reverse complement strand
TATTTTTAATAGCCATAATAAATTCAGCTATCATCCACATGCCTATTATTAAACCAAGGTAATACGTTATTTGAAAGTGATTGGCCTGTAACTGCAAAGCCATAGCTGCAGCAGTTACTCCTGCACCTAATAGATATTTTTTTGTTAAAAGCAAGTTTAAACCCGCCAGCCATATTGGGGCATAAGCAATAGCATATAATTTTGTATTGTGTCCCGCTTCTATCAGGATTAAATTATAACTGGAAAAACCATATGCTATGCCACCAATAGTCGCTATCCATGGATTTACACCAAAGGTGAGCAATAGGATAAATGCAAACACCATACCTATGAACAACATATTTACGGGGTGCTTGAAGGGAGTAATATATCTTAAATATTTAGCATAATTATTTGGGGCTTCGTACGAAATTTGATAACTAGGCATACCTCCAAACATGGAGTTGGTCCAGAGCGGGCCTTTGCCTTCTTTAGCTTTGTAGTCTAAAATTTCCTTAGATGCTCCACTGTATTGTTGAATATCACCCTGTCTAACAACTTTACCATTGAAAGCTGGAGCCATATAAACCATGGTAAGAAGAGCAAATAAAGCTAACGGAATAATGTACTGTAAATAGTTTTTGTAAGATTGCATATTGATTTTGATGTTGCCACAAACATATATCAAATATGAACAACGGGCAAAAGGAAATAGTAAGTTGTGCAAAACCCGTTAAGAATTATTAATTAAAAAAATGGCTAAATAAATTGCTTATCCTATCTTCGCAAAACTTCTTAATTATGCGTTTTCAAGCCATCCAAACCGCCCAGTCGCGAAAAATTTCTAAAGTAAAAACCGACATTTCTGACATTCCTGCTCTTTTTGGTTCCAATGTTTTTGGCCATGATGCCATGAAAGAATATTTGGGCAAAGAGGCTTTTAAAGCTGTGAACGAAGCCGTTAAAACCGGTTTACCAATTCAGCGTGATATAGCTCAAAAAATTGCCGATGGCATGAAACAGTGGGCCCTTGAAAAAGGAGCTACCTCGTTTAGCCACTGGTTTCAACCACTTACCGGTTTGACTGCCGAAAAGCACGATTCCTTCTATGAAGTATGGGATGGTAAAGCTATTGAAAAATTTTCAGCAGGTTCATTAGTTCAGCAAGAGCCAGATGCCAGCAGCCTACCAAGTGGTGGCTTGCGCAACACATTTGAAGCTCGCGGATATACTGCTTGGGATCCTTCATCTCCCGCTTTTATTCTGGAAAAAGCTTCAGGAAAAACACTGTGTATTCCTACAATTTTTGTTTCCTATCACGGTGAAGCTTTAGATTATAAAGCGCCATTATTAAAAACTATGGCTTTGCTTAATAAAGCCGCCACTCAAGTTTGCAATTATTTTGATAAAAATGTAAAACATGTGGGGGCAAGTTTAGGAATTGAGCAAGAATATTTTTTAGTAGATAAAGCCATTTATGATGCTCGTCCTGATTTAATAATGACCGGCAGAACGGTATTTGGCCATGCACCAGCCCGTGGCCAGCAAATGGATGATCATTATTTTGGTGCCATACCTGCTCGTGTTTTTAATTTTATGTATGACTTGGAATTGGAATCTATGAAATTGGGGATTCCGTTAAGAACTCGTCACAACGAAGTAGCTCCTGGTCAATATGAGTGTGCACCAATGTTTGAAGAAATAAACTTGGCAGTGGACCACAATCAACTGCTGATGGACCTAATGGAAGAAGTTGGTCGCAAGCATGGTTTCAAATCATTACTTCATGAAAAACCTTTTGCAGGAATTAATGGCTCTGGAAAACATAACAATTGGAGTTTGATTACCGATACCGGAGTTAATTTGCTTTCACCAGGCAGTAATCCTAATGCAAATCTTCAGTTTTTAACCTTTTTTATCAATACCATAAAAGCATTTCATGATAGTGCCCCTGTGCTTAGGGCAACAATAGCTAGCGCCAGCAATGATCACCGTTTGGGAGCCAATGAAGCTCCACCGGCTATCATGTCAGCCTTTATTGGAAGTACACTTACCAAGGTTTTAAATGATTTTAAAAGTAATAAAAAACCGTCTGATAAATCGGCTGATAATGAGGTTATAAATATTCATAATCTTCCTGAAATTTTAAAAGATAATACAGATAGAAACCGTACCTCACCTTTTGCATTTACCGGTAATAAATTTGAGTTTAGAGCGGTTGGTTCCAGTGAAAATTGTGGCCGCCCAATGATTGCCCTAAATGCAGCAGTTGCTAGCCAGTTAATACAATTTAAAAAAGATGTGGATGCTTTGGTAGCCAAAAAGAAAAAAACCGAAGATGCCATTCACGAAGTATTAAAAGGCTATTTAAAAACCTCTGAAAAAGTACTGTTTGAAGGGAATGGATATAGTGACGAATGGGCTGCTGAGGCTGAAAAACGCGGATTACAAAATGTTAAAAATTCAGTAGATTCTTTGGATGCTTATTTAGGTAAAATTGCAGAAGATATATTTGTTAAAACAGGAATTTTTACCAAGGAAGAATTGCATGCCCGCTATGAAATTAAATTAGAAGATTATATCAAAAAAATTCAAATAGAAGGTCGCATTATGGATGAGTTGGTTTATACTCATATTCTTCCATCGGCTCTTCACTATCAAAAACGCTTAGCTGATACCATTAATTCAATGATTTCATCGGGAGCAACAAAAACTTCAGCCAAAGGACTTGTTGATTTATTGAATGAAATAGCTAGCCATACCAATGCTTTAAAAACTTCAACCGACAAAATGGTGGATGAACGTAAAGCGGCCAATACCATTAATGATACCAAACAAAAAGCACAAACCTATTGCAATAAAGTGAAAGCTTCGTTTGATGAAATAAGAATGCATGCTGACAAATTGGAACACCTAATTGATGACGATCTTTGGAAATTGCCAAAATATAGAGAGATTCTGTTTGTCAGATAAACTTTATAACAATCTAATCGCAAAAACCTCGGAAAATTTTTCGGGGTTTTTTGTTTAAAACCGAAACCCAGTTGACAAACTAAGGGCATTCACATCTACAGATTGATAATATTCAGATATCATACCATTAATACCAACTAAAAATTGCTTGTTGTTTTTTTGCCATAAGGCATAGTTAATTTGAGTAGAAGCTTCTTGCCTCACTATTCCATGATTAGTGGCCATTCTTCCTTCAATACCCATATCTATTTTTTTACCAATTCTCCATTTAAAGTTGGTGGTAAACTCAAAACTGAGTTGGTCAGTAGTGGTTACAACCATAGCCCCAATACCAGCTTTAAAAAGAAAATTGGAATGGTTTACAAAACTAATTTGTAGGGGTTGAACATCTAATGTTGAAAAATATTCTATTTCACCCAACCGTCTTTCAGCAATGGTAAGAACCCTTGCTGAATATGCAAAATGGCCTTTACCACCCGAAATTTCTGGCACAAAAACATGGTAGGTTCCAGGGGCAAAACTTCCTCTTAAAGAAATATTCATGGTTTCAAAAGGCAAATCTGATGAATTATTATTGCCTTTTAAATCTCTTTTTTGTACCCTACTATCTTGTCTTTCTTTTGATCTTGAGGCCTGTCGCTCCTGTCGTGCAGGTCTGTTAATATCAAATAAACCGGTAAGGCATCCTGACAAACAATCGGACATGCAAGCTTCATTTTGGGAATTACTACTTCCTGAACTTTGATTGCCTGAATTGTTTCCTGAACCACGGCTCTTTTCTTCCGACTTTTTTTTAAGTTGTTCCACAGTTTGAGAATATGCAGAAATACTAATAAGCAAGGTGGTTAATACAAATGTAATCCGTTTCATTAGTTAAGTTTAGAGATACTTGACAAAATAAAGACCAAACTAGTAATTTGTTAGTTTTAGTTAAATAGTATAAAGCAAATGTATACTTATATAAACGCAATATTGAAAAATGGCTACACAAATGAATTTTGAAAACCCTCCATTTTTCCTTAAATATTAATTAGTTTGCGCTTCATTAGAACAACATATTATGCTTTATCGCTTTCTTAAATTTATTATTGGTTACGCTGTAAGGCAATATTTTAGGGAGGTGCAGCTGCACAACGAAGATTTGGTTCCGCAAAAAGGACCTGTAATCTTTCTACCCAACCATAGAAGTGGTTTTATGGATCCCATTGTGGTTGCTATTTTTTTAAAAAGAAACGTTCATTTTTTAGCCCGAGGCGAATCGTTTAAAAATCCGTTAATGGCCAAGTTACTTGGAAAAATAAGTGTTATACCCATTTATCGAAAAGAATACTCACCGGACGAGGTTCATAAAAATGATGAAATATTCAGATACTGTTTTACAAAGCTTGAACAAAATGAAGCATTAGTTATTTTTCCGGAAGGAGCCAGCCAAACCAAGCCTGTTTTACTTCCTTTAAAAACTGGAGCCGCAAGAATTGCACTTGGAGCTGAGGCAAAAAACAATTTTAATCTTGGGGTAACCTTAATTCCTGTGGGGATTAATTATACCAATCCGCATCATTTTCAGGGTAAATTATTTTTAAATTTTGGCCACCCAATACTTGCGTCAGATTATAAAGATGAGTACACTTTTGACTCTTTTATGGCGGTTAACAATCTTACTAAACGCGTTGAAGATGAACTTAAAAAGCGAATTGTGGTTGTGGATGAAAGTCGCTGGTATGAGCTAACGGATAAGGTTGAAAAAATTATTCAAACGGATTATGCCCGTTTTGGCATTAGAAAAAACGAGGCACATATTGGGTGGTTTATGGCTCGAAAAGATATAGCTGCAGCTATTGAATATTTTAGCAATGAAAAGAAAGAAATATTAGAAAGTTTGGAACTCAAAGTGCAGCAATATTTTTCTATTATCGACTTACTAAATCTTAAAGAAGGAACAATTAATCCAATTGGTGACAAAGGACGATTAAAATTCTTCACCCTTTTATTCTACTTTATTCTAGGTTTGCCTTTTTTTATAATCGGTTTAGTGTTGCATTTTTTACCTTATTACTTTACAAATTTATTAGTAAAATTGGTTGTAAAACGCTCTGATTTTTATGGCTCAATAATTTTGGTAATTGGGTTATTACTTTTTACAATAAATGACGGCTTAATGACATCATTGGTTTTTAAAGCAACCCAAAATGAATTAGTATCGATTGTCTTCTTTTTACTTTTGGCACCCATTGGTATATTTACTTTTCAATATTATGTAGGGCTAAAAAGATGGTGGTACCAAATGAAAATATGGATAATTGGCAATCGTAAAACAACATTAATAAAAGAATTAAGTCAACAACGTGAAACCTTGTTAGCCTCATTTAAAGAAGCGCATGAAGATTATTTGAATTATGAAAAACAGAAAAAATAATTACTATTATTTTCTTCCAATATCCTTGGAAATAATTGAATAAAGTTCTTTCAAACCCGGATTTGATTCCAGCATTTCCAAATGTTTTTGAATGGTTGTTTCATCATTTCTGATAGCCGGACCAGTTTGGCTATTTTCAGGGCCGAATTCAAAAGCTTTCTTTATGGTTTCTTCCACCAAAGGTTTAAGCCAAACCAAAGGCAATTCTTCCATGGTCATAACTTTTTCAGCTTGTGCAAGCAAATGATTGGTAAAATTATTAGCCATAACTGCTGCTAAATGAAGATAAAGCCTTTTCTCCGAATCCAAATGTTTAACAGAATTGGAAATACTATCCGCTAAATCCCACATTTTTTGAAACGTGTTTTTATCACTTGCTTCTATAAAAATTGGAATTTCAAAATAATTAAGGTTTCGCCCTTTGGTAAAAGATTGCAAGGGATAAAATACTCCCGTATTCTTTTTAAAATTAGCTATAGTTGCCAAAGAACAACTTCCGGCACAATGCACAAAAATTGGGGAGTTGGCCTTTATTTTTTCAATAGTTGATTCAATGGCTTTATCGGGAATTGTTAAAAAAATAAAATCACTGTCGTCAAAAACGTTTTCCGGTTTTGTATCAAAAAAAGCTGCATATTTTTTAGCTAATTCTTTTCCCGTGGTTTCATTTCGACTGATGATTTGATGAATTTGATATCCAGCCAAATCAAAAGCTTTGGCTAAATGCCAGGCCACATTGCCCGAGCCAACAAAGGTTATTTTACTTTTCATCCTCTAATTCTTTATCACTTATTTAAAATGGCAGAACAGAATGCTATTTTTTAGGATTGAAATTTTAATTTTTGTTATTCGTAGCAATACTAAGATTGTAATCTTTAGTACGTTTTACAATAGCAATGATACAGCCTATTATCAATACAATTACACCTCCCCACAAAAAATTGATGTATGGAAAAACAATAGCTTTCATAATAATAAAATCATTAATAGGTAACCGTTCCGAGGTTTCAATAAATGCAGCAACTCCAGCATCACCTGCTTTTATATAAAACTGAAATTTCAATCCTGCTTCATCTACCACCGATTCAATGGTATAAAAGGATTTGTTATCAGCAATAGCAAAGATGGGTTTGGCGGTAAATATTCTTTTGCCTGAAATTATTTTAAGATTAGCAGCCCACATTTGATGATTTAAACGCAATTCCTGCGGCTTTGCATTTTTATCAATGCTTTCAAAAATTACTTTTCCATTGCCAGTTGTAATAGTATCACCAATTAGCACTTGATGGGCTTTTGGCTCACCCCAAGGCTCACTGGCTTGTTTACTTTTATCAGGCACATTGCTCACATATGTATAAATATCATGAGTAAGATAATGTCGCGTATCTGGATTTGCATTTAATTGACCATTGCTAATTTGAGCGTTGGGCTGAAGTAGAAACTCATCATTATTACCGATTCCTTTATAATAAACATTGTAAAAAGTATTAGGACCAATAATAGTATCATTTGTATAAGTAACTAAATAATCAGCCATTCGAACGGTATCTCCTTTAAGCAAAAGCATATTTTCACGCTTGGCTTTATCATCCATACTTTTGCCATAATCAACCGTTTGGTTAATGGAAATTACTTCTTTTTTAGCACTGGAAACTAAAATACCAATCAGCATAAAACCAAAACCTATGTGAGCTAACGAGCCACCTGCAAGTTTAATTTTACCTTTGAGCATGGATATTAAATAATTGGTATTACCTACAACAGCATAAACTCCCGCTAATAAAAACACCAAATAATAAACGTCCCAAATTTGAAATAGAAACATACAACCTGTAGTAAGAAGAATTGCAATGGCAAAGGTTATTAAAATGCTAAGTACTGCTTTTTTAAGATTAGTTTGTTTATACTTAAAATACTGAGTAATAGCAGTAAGAAAACCAATAACAATTGCTATTGGTAATTGAAATTTATTGTAATAACCAATCGCATCTGTTGGTGGCGCTAGGTTAGTTCCAAATAATTTATTAATTACAGGAAATGAAGTAACCAATATTACCTGAAATGCAGAAAGCAATAAAAAAAGACTGCCTATAAACATCCATAACTCACGGCTTTTAAAACTTTCTTCGGTACGGCTAGCTGGAAAAGTTTGGTATAATTTGTAAACAAAAGCTATCGAAATAGCTATAAAAACAGCTACATCCACCCATTTTAAAATGATAAAGACGGTTTCGTTTTTTGTTACAATTCCTGCAACAATATTTAAAATAAAACAACCCCAATAAATCAAATTAAGCCACAATTTTTGTTGCTTATCTTTTACAATTGCAAATAATGGCAATGCATAAAAAACGAACATAAAAATCATAAGCTGGCCGCTTAAACCAAGGTCGGTAAATGAATGAACACTTGTATCTCCTAAGATTCCGCTTCGGGTTAAAAAAGTAGCATAAAGAACCAAAAGAAAAGAAGCTATACTAAGAATGTATGTTAAAATAATACTAGTTCCGGTGCTTTTATAAATTAGCATTAAATGCACAGTGACTATTAACAAAAGCCATGGTACTAGTGAAGCATTTTCTACAGGATCCCAAGCCCAATAACCGCCGAATGATAAAGATTCATAAGCCCAAAAACCACCCATAATAATTCCTGTTCCTAATATCATAACCGACACTAAAGTCCATGGCAGCGCAGGTTTTAGCCATTCTTTATATTTGGCAGTCCAAAGGCCGGCAATAGCAAAAGCAAAAGGAATAATACTGCTGGCAAACCCAAAAAATAAAGTGGGGGGATGAATTACCATCCAATAATTTTGAAGTAATGGATTAAGTCCTTTGCCGTCGGTTATTTGAGCTAGATAATCAGATGTTCTGAAAATTGGGGCGTTGGCCGACATTTTTTCGCGAAGCAATGAAAATGGACTGCTTCCCACTTTATAAATATCACCCAATTCAATACCTAGCAACATGCTGGCTAATACAATTTGTGTAAGACAAACGATTGCTAAAACCGGACTTTCCCAGTTTTTTACTGTAAATATTAGTAAAACACCTATTACTGCATCCCAAAACAACCATAACAGAAAACTTCCCTCTTGCCCTTCCCAAAAGCAGGAAAGCATATAATACCAAGGCAATGCTCTAGAGCTATGTTGCCAGGCATATTGGTACTCAAAATAGTGACCATAAATGATTGTAAAAAGTGTAATAAATATTCCTGTAACAGCCAATGCATGTATCCAAAATGAAATGCGACCGGCTTTCTTCCAGCTTCGGTCGTCATTATTATTGGTTGAAATAAAATAGGTAATAGCGCTGAATATTGCTGTGCAAAAAGCTAAGGCTACTAAAAAATGGCCAATATTGCCAATTAAAAGATTTTCGCCTTTGTAAACAACTTCCATTATTTATCGGCAGTTTCAGCCTCGTATTTAGAAGGACATTTTAAAAGAATTTTTTTAGCTATAAAATCGCCATCGGATTTGTCAAATTTCCCAATTACTACAACTTTATCACTTCGGTCAAAATCTGTTGGTTTGGGTTCGCTGTATATCACTTTGGCTTCATTTCCTAATGAATCCATTAAATAAAATTCAAATCTGTTGGCGTTTTTCATGGGTTCATACACCATTGGTTTTTCTTTGTTCAGCTTACCTACAATGTGATATTCCTGTCCTGTATTTTCTTTGGCAGTTTTAAAATCAGCATACGTGCTGCTATCTGCATAAGCCCCTGCAAATATTGCAATAGCAGCTGCTATTACTACTAAAATAATTATATTTATTGTTTTCATTTATTAGCTTTTAATTCTCTTTCCGTCTTTTTCAATCGTCGGTCAATCTTTATCAAATAGATAATGATTCCAGTAAAAATAATAGACATAACAGTTACTACAACATAAATTTTACCATTGCTGTAAAATGGATTTTGCTGTGTTTGAGCAAATAAATTATTGGCTATAAAACTTAAAAAAAACAGAAATATGAGTTTAATTTTCATTTGTATTTATTATTAATCTATAATTTCATTAGATTGTTTGTCGTGAATTAAAAATTCATTGCGAATAAGCAAAGTGGCCATCCACCAGCCCATAGCTATCCAACCCATAACAGCTGGATAAAAGGTCATTCGTAAATTATTATTTAAAGGGTATTTGTTAAAACCAACCGTATCGCCACTTCCCGGATGCATGGAGTTGGCGGCCATCTTAGGCAATACCCAAGCAAAAACAATAAACAATGGAAAAGCAAAAATGCTATACACCGATGAAACTCTGGCCTTTTTTGAAGCATCTTCCAACGAATTGCGCAATATTAAATAGGCCAAATACATGAGTACCCCAATGGCTGCACCGTTTAATTTTGCATCGGTAGTCCACCAATCGCCCCAGCTAAACCGAGCCCATACCGAGCCGGTAGCTAAGCCCATTAACCCAAACACCACACCAACTCCGGCACATTTTGAAGCAATAATATCATACCGCATATCAAAGGTTTTAAGGTATTTGATACTATTGGCCACGGATACTGAAAGCAATGCTATCATGGTGAACCACATTGGAACATGATAATTGAGATTGCGAACGGTTTCGTCCAAAAATAAAAGGTTATTGGGATTAACAAAAAGCAGCCCGCCAATAATGGAATACAGCACTAACACTGCTCCTGCATATTTCCACCAGTTAGAATAAATCAAGAATTTGAAATTTGATGCGAATTTAGGGTAATTATAGAGAATTCTAAAACATGATTACTTGATTCTTCTTATAACCATGATTAAATAAATAATCCTGTTTATCTATAAAATCTATAAAAAAAATCCTGTCCAAATCTATTTCAAGTCAAATCTATCAAGGTTCATCACCTTAGTCCATGCAGCTGCAAAATCCTTCACAAACTTTTCTTGACCATCCCCACAACCATAAACTTCGGCAAGTGCCCTTAGCTCAGAGTTGGAACCGAAGATAAGATCCACACGGGTTGCTGTCCATTTCACGTCTCCTGTCTTGCGGTCGCGGCCTTCAAATACATCGCTAGAACCAGCAATGCCCTTCCAAGTGGTACCCAAATCAAGCAGGTTCACAAAAAAGTCGTTGGTAAGTGCCTCAGGACGATTTGTAAAAACACCCAATTTAGATTTATCAAAGTTGGCGTTCAACACACGCAAGCCCCCAATAAGTGCTGTCATTTCAGGTGCAGTAAGGGTCAACAGTTGTGCTTTGTCTACCAAAATTTCCTCGGCAGATACGCTGTATTTCTTTTTTAAATAATTACGGAAACCATCCGCCGCAGGTTCCAATACAGCAAACGATTCTACATCGGTTTGTTCTTGGGATGCATCGGCTCTTCCAACTATAAAAGGAACAGAAATATTAAGGTCAGCATTGCTTGCTGCTTTTTCAATTCCTGCACATCCGGCCAATACAATTAAGTCGGCCATAGAAACAGCTTTCCCTGTTTGGGCAGCATTAAATTCGTTTTGAATTCCTTCCAACACGGTTAATACTTTGGCTAATTGAGCAGGATTATTGGCTTCCCAGTTTTTTAGCGGAGCCAAACGAATCCTTCCACCATTGGCTCCACCGCGTTTGTCAGAACCACGGAATGTAGAGGCCGAAGCCCAAGCAGCAGAGACCAATTCAGATACCGAAAGACCTGAAGCAAGTATTTTGGTTTTTAACGCAGCAATATCATTACTGTCAATTAATTGATGGGTTACAGCTGGAATTGGGTCTTGCCAAATGAGTTCTTCTTTGGGTACTTCGGGACCAAGATAACGGGCTATTGGCCCCATATCGCGGTGGGTTAACTTAAACCAGGCACGGGCAAAGGCATCATTAAATTCTGTAGGATTGGCCAAAAAACGTCTTGAAATTTTTTCGTATTCAGGATCAAATCTTAATGAAAGATCAGTAGTCAACATAAAAGGGGCATGGCGCTTTGAAGGATTATGTGCATCAGGCACAGTTCCAGCACCTGCACCACCTTTTGGGGTCCATTGCTGAGCACCCGCTGGGCTTTTGGTTAATTCCCATTCGTAGCCAAAAAGGTTTTCAAAATAATTGTTGCTCCACTTGTCGGGAGTAGTTGTCCACGCTCCTTCTAATCCACTGGTAATTGTATTTTCGCCATTTCCACTTCCAAGGGTATTTTTCCAACCCTGGCTTTGTTCTTCTATACTTGCAGCCGCTGGTTCAGGACCCACATATTTACCTGGATCGCCAGCACCGTGCGCTTTGCCTAATGTGTGACCACCGGCAATAAGTGCCACCGTTTCTTCATCATTCATGGCCATGCGGCCAAAGGTTTCACGAATATCTCGGGCCGCTAAAAGAGGATCAGGATTTCCGTTAGGACCTTCAGGATTTACATAAATCAAACCCATTTGAACGGCAGCCAAAGGATTTTCCAGTTCCCGATCACCAGTATAGCGTTTGTCATCCAACCATTTACCTTCCGAACCCCAGTAAATATCTTGTTCTGGTTCCCAAACATCTTCACGTCCACCGGCAAAACCAAAGGTTTTAAAACCCGCAGATTCCAAGGCACAATTACCTGCAAGTATCATCAAATCGGCCCATGATATTTTTTTACCATATTTTTGTTTTATTGGCCAAAGCAACAAACGGGCTTTGTCCAAGTTCCCGTTATCAGGCCAACTGTTTAGCGGGGCAAAACGTTGAGTACCATTTCCTGCACCACCACGACCGTCTGAAATACGGTATGTTCCTGCACTATGCCAAGCCATACGGATAAAAAACGGCCCGTAATGCCCATAGTCTGCAGGCCACCAATCTTGTGATGTGGTCATTAATTTGCCAATGTCCTTTTTTAAAACATTTAAATCAAGAGACTTAAACTCTTCTGCATAGTTAAACGAATTGTCCATTGGATTGGATAAAGAAGAGCGCTGGCGAAGTATATTCAACTTTAACTGATTTGGCCACCAATCACGATTGCTTGCGCCATTGCCGGCAGTTTGCTTTATTGCTCCGCCATGAAAAGGACATTTGGCTTCAGCGTTTGGTGCGTTTGAATGTGTGTTATTTTCCATTTTTTATAGATTTATGAAGTGTTAAAATGATGAATTTTTACGTATTAACTAATACTTTGATAAGCCCGACAAAATTACAGAATTATGTTTGATTCTGAAGGAATCTGAGCCTTTAAATATAACCCTGTCAGCATTAGATTAAACAGATGAATCGGTGGATTGTTTTATTGAAAAAGTGTAAACCTTTTTTCAGGAAGAGTCACTTTTATAAAAACTAATTTTTCCAAAGTTTTAAAACTTTGGAAAAATTAAACGCAATTTCTTAACCTATTTTTGCCTAAAATATTATGCTTGCCAAAACCCGCGATGGTCTTAATTATATATCAAAACTAAATGCCAAAAGGGTTTGGAATATGATTGAAATTTTGGGAAGTTATTATCTCTCAAAAATTACGAAGAAAAATCACCATCGTGGAATGCCGGTTTCTGTAAGTATTGAACCTACTACCTCCTGCAATCTTCGCTGCCCGCAATGCCCCAGTGGCCTGCGTGATTTTTCAAGACCCACTGGAATGTTGGATATGGAAATTTACTCCAAAGCCATTGACCAATTGGGTGAAAAGCTCACTTATCTCACTTTGTATTTTCAAGGCGAGCCGTATTTAAATAAGTCGTTTTTGGATATGGTAAGTTATGCGTCGAAAAAGAAAATTTATACAGCTACTAGCACTAATGCTCATTATCTGGATGATGAAAATTGCAAACGCACGATTGAATCAGGTTTGGATAGGTTGATAATTTCAATAGACGGGGTAACCGAAGAAACTTATAAAAAATATAGAATTGGTGGCCAGCTAGAAAAAGTGATGGAAGGAACCCAAAACTTAGTGGCCTGGAAACGGAAGATGAAAAGCCAAACGCCTTATATTATTTGGCAATTTATAGTGTTTGGGCATAATGAACACGAAATAGATGCTGTAAAAAAACTAGCCAAAGAAACCGGTGTAGACCATTTGGCGATGAAAAGTGCACAGGTTTATGATTTTGAAACCGGAAGTGATTTGATACCTAATAACCCTAAGTATTCCAGATACAGTAAGGAATCTTCAAAATTTTCGATAAAAAATAAATTATTAAACCATTGCTGGCGCATGTGGCAAGGCTGCGTAATTACATGGGATGGTAAAGTGGTTCCGTGTTGTTTTGATAAAGATGCCACCTACCGATTGGGCGAACTTGGTGATAAATCATTTACCGAAATTTGGCAAGGTCCATTGTATGAAAGATTCAGAGATTCCCTTCTCAAATCTCGCAAAAACATTGAGATATGTAAAAATTGTACTGAAGGAACAAAGGTTCGGGTTTAGATGATATAGGCATCAATATCCCTAAAAATAAAATAGACAATTATAAAAATAACAGTAATGGCTACCATAGATAATGAAACTGCATATCCTTTTTTATTACCTGCCAATAATACCAAGCCTGAATAAACCAGCAACAAAGGCCAAAATTTTATCATCTCGCGGATATTGATTTGGAGCATATCAAAATTATTAAGTAATAGCAATGCACCGGCTACTATCAGTATGAAACCGAGTGTGTTATTTGGATTCTTCATGATTGGATGAATTTGAGGTTTCTTCAGATACGTTTAATTTTCTGTGGCCAAATATTAAGCCACCACCAACTACTATTAGTATAACAGGCCAGTATTTTTTAAAATCAAAATCGGGAACCAAGTTATTTACAAGCAGCAAAATACCTGCCGAAAGGAGTAAGAGTCCCATCGTAATATTTGCATTCTCAGATTCAGGTTTCTTGGTTTCTTCCGCTGCCGGCTTAAATTCTTCCTGATAAAAACTGCTGCTATTGGTAGTATAAGGCTGATTTTTTTCGGGCAATACAATCCATAAAATTAAATACAACAACACTCCGCCACCACCTACAAATAAAAGAACAAGAAATATAGCCCTAAAAAGTATGGGGTCTGAATCAAAGTAATTTCCCAGTCCACTGCATACTCCTCCTATTACTTTATTACTTCGGTCGCGTTGCAATATTTTTTTCATATCTGTAGGTTAAAAAAGTTTATCAAAGGAAAACAATCAGGATTTGAAAAACAATCGAAAACAGATGAATGTGATAAAAATTCTGATACTTTTTTATTGATTCTTAAAAAAGTATTAGTCTTCCTTTTTAGGCTTTGATAATGAAAAACTAAAAACTGTACCAACTCCTGGAGTGCTCATCACTTCTATGGTTTCGCCATGAGCTTCAATAATATGTTTTACGATTGCTAAACCCAAACCGGAACCCCCTTTTTCACGGCTTCGTGATGAGTCAACACGATAAAAACGTTCGAAAATTCTGCCCAGGTGTTTTTCATTCATTCCTATTCCATTGTCCGAAATTTCAACCTTTATAGAATCTTCTAGATCGTAAATTCGAATACTTGTTTCACCACCATTTGGTTTGCAGTATTTTATTGAGTTGACTAAAAGATTTGTTAAAACTTGTCGTATCCTAAATTTATCAGCACCTACCACTATTTCTTTTCCTCCAAAAAGCTCAAAGGAAACATTGCTTTTAGCAGCTGTTTCTTTCTCGGTTTCTATTACATCTTCAATTAATTGGTATATTTCAAAAGGTTCTTTATGAAGTTCCAATTCGCTGGCTTCAAAGCGGCTAATGGTTTGTAAATC
>CAMDSC010000041.1 GCA_945907065.1 Chitinophaga pinensis | reverse complement strand
CGTTATAAGCCTTTTCGGTACTTACCCCAAAAACTTTATTAGATTTTTTATCAAGGTTAAACCAGTTTTCAGGAGCGCTTTGCCCAAAGGCAACACTTGATGCGGCCATTAATACCAAAGACCATATTAATTTTTTATTAAACATATTTTTATTTAAGCTTTCAAAAGTCACTAATTAATATTTATAAAATGAAAGTGTTTAGATAAATATTATAAAATTCACTATCAATAATAAGAACTATACCCTTAAATAATAATTATGAGCATAGTTTTATCCAATCACTAAGAGAGCTTTTCGCATAATTAGCAATTAATACCCTGAACAATTTATTATTATTATGAACCTGCACTTGTTCCAAAGCATTGTAATAATCCATTCGGTTTTTGTTTTCGCCTGAAATATTAATTATAGGATATCCATTTTGCAACGCAATTAAATTCATAACCAATCGTGAGGTTTGTCCATTTCCATCAATAAACGGGTGAATGGTAACCAATTTTTCGTGCATATCAGCTGCCAAAACAACTGGATGCATTTTACTTACATTGGATTCGTAAAACAGAAAATAATCTTCCATTTGCTTTTGGATAAGAAAAGGAGCCGGAGGTAAATAATTACTTCCTCCTATTCTAACCTGAATATTTCTATACCTTCCTGCATTTTCTTTATCAATACTTCTTAAAACCAAAGAATGAATTTGAAGCAATATCCGTTCAGTAAATGGGGTGTTATATTTTACCAAATCTGTAATAAAATCAATAGCCTCCGCATGGTTAATAGCTTCCAAATGTTCACGCATGGATTTGCCATTAATAGTTAATCCTTTTTCTACAACCAATGCCGTTTCTTGCAGAGTTAATGTATTTCCTTCTATACGGTTACTCTCAAAAGTATAATCAATTTTGTAAGCATTTATTAAGTTTTCTAACTGAGATGCCGGAATTGGCTGAAACGTATCCAATTGGTTTTTTAAAGTTATTAGCTCCAAAGTTAAATCATCCAATGATTCACTTTTTATTGCATTGAATTTTACAATTTGCTCCGCCACCTTCAAAGCTTCTAAGACATAATCCTGATTTTCTATTTCATAAATTATTTTTGAAGCAAGCCATGAAGTATGAAGCAATTTTGGATTGGCATCTAAGATTTGAATTAATTTTTCTACCTGATCTTTTGTTGCTCTTCGCTCATTGTTCTCAATTTTGCTCAATAGCCCTTTATCCATCCTTAATTGAGTGGCCAAATCAATAAGCTTTAATTTTTTGGAAATCCTTAATTCTTTGATTAAGGTTCCAAAAAGCATATTTGTTGTCATAATATAGAATATATATTGCCACTTTTTGGCAACTACTTTTTAACCAACGCGATTTTAAATTTGTCTAAATCGAGCAATTTAAGATAATCAGCTTTAAATAATTCAAACTCATTTATGTCTATAATGGTTTTGAAAAATTGTTGTTTCTTAATAATCTGTAGACCAGTTAATGTTGCTTTAAAATGTACACTATAATTTGAAAAAGTTGAATTATGGTCAATATTTTGTGGAAACTCAGCCAATTTATATCCGGCAGGAATTTTAAGGTTGATGATTTGTTCGGAAGGATATATATTTAATACCTTTTCAAGGTCAACTCGATTGGTTCGTTTATTTTCCAAAATAGCCTGATTTTTTCTTATCGCTTCTAAATAGGGCATTCGGATAATATACAAGCCCGAAACTTTATCAGCAAAACCTTTTGCAATTAAAGAATAATTTACTTTCAAGGGATTTGAAAAATCTTCAGAATTGGTGAAATCCACCTTTTCATAAACACTATTTTCAAATACATCTTGACCAAAATATTGTGATGCAAAATCGGTGTATTTATTTTTCGGAGTTCTGAATATTTGTTCACGCAAATTACCTCCTGCTGTTCCTGTGTATTCAGCAGCAACTGATAATTTCAAATCTCTACCATCAAACAAATCTGCATCTATCGTATATTTTGCATTGGTTTTGGTTGCATCGATTAAATCATTAGGCAAATGAAAAACCTCTTTTTCACCTGGTTTAACAAGCAAAACAAAGGCATTATTATCCATTTCAGGCAAAACATATAAAGGATAAAAATTTGTTGTCAAATCGCAATAATGCCTCACACCATTGAGCACATAACAAACTATTACATGGTCAAATGTCAAAGATGGCACAGGTTCCAATCGGTTATATTGGTTGGTTTTTACCAAAGTATAATAGGTTTCTATATTTTGGGCTTTTAACATTGTTATCATCAGGGTAGCCACATCTTTACAATCACCTATTCCGGCAGATGCAGTATTTCCTGGCCATTTGGGCACAAATCGTGTATTTAAAAAAGCCACGTAGCTGTATCGTATTTTGGTTGTAATGTAATTATATATTTTTTGAACCTTTTCTGCATCCGACATTCCTGGTTTTATGAGTGTATCCAAAATTTCTTTTACTTCATAAGTTAAATCGGTTTTTTGATATGTGGTTTGTTCATACCAATCATTCACCGGTTCCCAATTTTTAATAGTACTAATTGAAACGCTGCGGTATAAATCATAATAATCAGGAAAGGCAGATTCATCTTGTATTTTTTCAAGATTATTATTTTGCCAAACGTAATGGTCATAGCCAAAACTATCTGTAAATTTATTAGGTTCACTATCCATTTTATGCGTTTTATAACCCAAATATTTTCCCTTAGGAAGCGAAAAGTCAAACTTTGAATAGAACACAGGATCAGGAAAAAATATAAAATGCTGATGATTAAAATCTTTACCAAATATGGTTTCGGCATCCAATATTGCTTGACCTTCTATTTTTATTAAATCACCAGCTTCCAGATTTTTAATAACCACATAACTTCCAGATTTTTCAGGGGTTGATTCGGTTCCGTTTGCTTTAATAATTTTAGCACTTGTTATGTCTCCCATAAAACTCATGTCAAATTCATTGTATTTTTCAATACCCGATTCTTTTAATATTTTAATCATTAACGACTGATAAATACTCACGGCATTGTTGGTATCCAAAACACAATCTTTGGTGTATTGAAGAATTATTGCATCCTCATTTTGTGCCAAGGTTTCCCATTCAGGATTATTTAAAGTTTGATCAAATGTTGGAGTGGTAAATATTTTTTTGAAATTTTGAGCCCCAACTATTTGCTCTATTTTTTCAGGTATTCCATTTTTATAACCAAACAGACCGGTTCCCGAACCTAGCCTTTTTCCTTTATAGTAATAAAATAAAGCACTATCTGTGCTACCTTTCAATTTTGCAATATCACCTAACGATTCGTAAACGTTGCTTTGGTATGGATTTACTTTAAGCGAAGTTTTTAAAATAGTTTGTGCCTCATCGTATTTTTCAATTTCCTTTAGATAATCTGCAAATTCATTATAGTTTGAACAAATGTGAGGGGTAAAATAAATTTTATCTTTATATAAGGCTATTACCTTGTCCTTCTTTTTTCGGTCTTTATAATATTCAATAGCATTATCAATATCTCTTTCCTGAGATCCTGTTTTAAGAACCTTAATAGATTTCTTTTGAGATTTGAGTAATTCCGCTGGCCCGTGTCGTTCCTCTTTTTCTTTGTAATTACTCAAACTTGACTCTAAATCATCTTTATAAACGGGATACTTTCGTATGCATTGATTTATGAAGGTATCTTTTTCTGTTTGTTTTCCGGTTTTGTTGTAATAATCCACATAATTACTGAGCAAACTAAAATTTGAAGGGCTAATTTGTGAAAGATTTTGCAACGCTAAAAAATACTTTTCAGGGTCAGTATCCAGATTTATTTCTTGCAATTTTTCAAATTGCAAACCAAAGAACGGCGTTTTTTTTTCATCAATCTTTGATAATAATTCATAAACCTTTTCACTCTTGCCATTAAACTGGCACATTTTGGCAAACAAATACTTGTAAAAAACGATGTTTGAATAGACTTTATATTTATTTGAAAAATACTCCTCGCCTTGCTTGCTGTAATTTTCACTTAAAAATGATTTTAGTAAACAGTAATCAAACCAAGGATTATTTCCTTTTACGGCTTGGTCTTTAAAATGGTCGACTAAACTATGAGAAGTTGTGGTCGGAGAACTTAAAATTCCGGCGTTGTAATTTCCGCCATCAAAAGATGAAGAAATATTTGCTATCGGTTTCCCATCCGTTTCAGTAAACCTAATGGCCAACATATCATGTTCATAGCTGTTGCCATCCCAAAAATAAAGTGTTCCTGTATTTTCTTCTGTATTTTTTTGAGTAGCATTTTTTATAAGTATTCGATTGTTCCCTTTTTTTAATTGTAACTGAACGGTTTCCATATCATAAAAAAATGGAACCGTGTGATTGTTTTCATAAACCTGTATTTCATTTACCCAAATTTTAACAGCTGCCGAACGACCTATTTGCAATTGAATAGTTTTATCAGCGTCACAATTTATAAAAGTATTGGCATAATAAACCGCATCATCGCCATAGCCAACATCAGGCAAATGTTGAGAAAAAACAATACGACCCGTAGCGGCTGAATAAAGTGGAGCTACCCAATTTAGTTTTACTCCTTCATTATTCGTATAAAACTTTGTGGCGCTGTAACCTTCATTTTCTATTTCATGAGGAATTACAAACCCACTTCCATTAATATTTTTAAACGGGCCAATCATGCTCCAGTTTCCTTTAGGCATTATAGAATTGTACTTTTCCCAAAGTTTTGCCCTGTCACGGTTTTTTCCACCAAAGGTTATGGCCTCGTCCAATTTATACTTTACCGTTACCCAATCTGGATAATTTTGTTTTTCAATGCTTTTGTAATCGCCGTGATATAAATAATTGAATAAAGCAAAAGTGTAAGGGTCTTTATTATTTCTTAGCAAGGTGTTAACATATTTTTCAAACTCGAGATATTCCTGAGAAATTTCAGATAAAATAACCATTCCGGTTAAGGCATCAAAATTTACAGAATCTTTTTCAAGGGTTGATTTAAATGCCTTTTTGGCTTCAAAATAATCATTATTTTTAATCAATTCAAAACCCGATTGAGCATTAATAAACAGTGAACAAAAAATAAAAAGATGGAGAAAAAGGGCTTTTGAAAATCGAGTCATTTGGTTTCTTTTATAAAGGCAACGAAAGTAATTAAAAGGAATAATAAAATAAGACGCTGCTATTAGATTTGGCAACTTTTAATACCTTGTCAAATCTTTGATTTCATTTATTTTTGCATCTATGCCTTCGCCTTTAAAAGTTTACAACACACTATCCGGACAAATTGAAAATTTTAACCCAATAAATCCTCCATTTGTAGGCTTGTATTTGTGTGGACCCACTGTTTATGGCTATCCGCATTTAGGGCACACTCGCGGCCCCATTGTGTTTGATATTATTCATCGTTACCTAAGCTATTTGGGTTATAAAGTTAGGTTTGTAAGAAACATTACCGACGTGGGCCATCTAGTAAATGATGCCGACGAAGGAGAAGATAAAATTGCCAAACGGGCCAAAATTGAACAATTGGAACCCATGGAAATAGCGCAGCATTACACGGATTCCTATCATTTTTGTATTGATAAACTAAATGTAAAACGCCCATCAATTGAACCTCGTGCATCGGGCCATATTATTGAGCAAATAGAAATGGTTAAGCAAATAATTGAAAATGGATTTGCTTATGAAGCCAATGGGTCAGTGTATTTTGATGTGCTTAAATATGCCGAGACCAATGATTACGGAAAATTATCAGGACGCATATTAGAAGACTTGATGGCCGGTGCTGGTGAAGCTCGCCGCGAATTGGAAGGACAAGAAGAAAAGAAAAATCCAAACGATTTTGCCCTTTGGAAAAAAGCCTCCGAAGAGCACATCATGCAATGGCCTTCACCTTGGGGACAAGGATTTCCAGGTTGGCATATTGAATGCAGTGCCATGAGTGCTAAATATTTGGGCAAAACCTTTGATATTCATGGCGGCGGAATGGATTTACTTTTTCCTCACCACGAAAGTGAAATAGCCCAAAGTACCGCTTGCAATCATGTTAATCCGGCCAAATTCTGGATTCATCACAATATGGTTACCATCAACGGGCAAAAAATGGCGAAGTCATTAGATAATGGTATTTTGATTACCGAATTATTTGAAGGAAAACATCCGCTGCTTGAACAGGCTTATAGCCCAATGACGCTTAAGTTTTTTATACTTCAGGCGCATTATCGCAGCACACTTGATTTTGGCAACGATGCCCTAAAGGCTGCTGAAAAAGGATTGCAACGCTTGATGAATGCAGTAGTTTTATTGCAAACTTTAAAACCCGGTTCATCGTCTGATATTGAAGTAAATACTTTAAAAGAAAATATACTAGAAGCATTGAATGATGACTTTAACACCCCTATTGCCATCGCTCAATTATTTGAAGCTGCCAATTGGATTAATAAAGTGAACGATGGCAATGCCTCAATAACTGCTGCAGATTTGGAAACTCTTAAATCATTGATCAATACCATAGTATTTGATGTATTGGGCTTAATGGATGAAAAAAAAGATATGGGGACGAACTTGGTTGACCCTTTACTTCAGATTTTAATAGCCATGCGCAATGACGCCAAGGCTGAAAAAGACTATAAAAAATCGGACGACATCCGCAATAACTTATTGGCCGCCGGTTTTGAATTGAAAGATGGCAAAGAAGGAACGACTTATAACATTACTAAAAATTAAACAAATGAAACACCTCCTAAATATTACAGCCCTATTTTTATTGGTAGCCGCCATTTCCTGTAAAGGCCCCTCTAAAGATGATTCGGAAGATACTCCCAAAGATTCGGTGGTTACCAAAGCGTTGTTGCCCAATAATTTTAGCAGCGATAGTGCTTATGAATACGTTGCCAAGCAAGTGAGTTTCGGCCCTCGGGTTCCCAATACTGAAGCGCATCGGAAATGTTCAGCTTGGCTGGAAAGTATGCTTAAAAAATGGGCAGATACCGTTTTTGTGCAATCTTTTGATTCAAAAAATGGAACAGGGCAAATAATGAAAGCCAAAAATTTAATCGGTTCGTTTAACCCTAATAATCCTGACCGACTGTTGTTATGCGCCCATTGGGATACACGACCACAAGCCGACCAAGACAAAACCAACCCAACCACCCCGGCCGATGGAGCCAATGATGGCGGCAGCGGTGTAGGAGTATTATTGGAAATAGCGCGTCAATTGCATTTAGTAAAACCTGAAATGGGTATTGATATTATCTTTTTTGATGTGGAAGATGGGGGCTCAAATAGTAATGAAACAGAAAGTACCTGGTGTCTTGGTTCCAAATATTGGGCCGAACATCCGCATGTGATGGATTACATGGCCAAAAATGGTATTTTACTAGACATGGTAGGGTCAAAAAATGCGTTGTTTGCTCGTGAGGAAATGTCAGCCATTTATGACAACAATTTTTTGGGTAAGGTATGGCAAACAGGCGCTAATATTGGTTTTGGAAGTTTTTTTAGCAATTATAATAAAGATGGAATTACGGATGATCATGTAAATGTATCTACACTTGGCCATGTTCCTACTATTGATATTATTGATTATAGTTCGGCTACTCAATCGGGGTTTGGTGCCTATTGGCACACCCACGATGATAACATAAGTATTATTAGTAAATTTACATTGAATGCTGTGGGCAAAACAGTTCTTCAGGTAGTATTGAACGACGAAGCCAATGTTGAATAAATAATGCATCCGCAGTTAATACCTTTATCAAAACAATTACATCCTTTTATTCCTCCCGGCACCGAAATAAAGGTAGCCGAAATGGTAATTAATTATCATGTTCACTTAAAACTTACCAAACATCGTGCTACCAAACTGGGTGATTACAGAGCTCCGTTTCAAGGCAAAGGCCACCGAATTACAATTAACAAAAGCCTTAATAAATTTTCGTTTTTAATAACCTTTGTGCATGAAGTGGCTCATTTAACCTGTTGGAACCAACATCAAAATAAAGTAGCCCCGCATGGTAAAGAATGGAAAGCACATTTTAAAACCTTGATGAGTCCGTTTATGAATCACACTATTTTTCCTGAAAATGTGTTGGTAGCTTTAAATAAATACATACAAAATCCTGCAGCTTCCAGTTGCGCTGATGTTGATTTATTGAAAGCCCTGCAAGATCATATGCCTGAAGACGGTCTTTTTAATTTGGAAGAATTGCCTGAAAATATAGACTTTGTGTTGGATGGAAATAAATTTTTCAGAAAAGGTCCATTGGAAAGAAAACGGTTCCGCTGCCTCAATTTAACCAATAAAAGATATTACTTTGTAAATGCCCTTGCGAGGGTGAAACCATTAGAAAAATAGTTAAAGGGAAATATTTAAGAACAAGGATTAACGATTTATAATTTTGGAAGGAAATATTAATGAATAAAAAAGACCTTGAAGAACGATTAATAAATTTTGCAGTTTTAATTGTAGAAATAGTTGAAACGATGCCAGCTTCAAAAGCAGCAAACCATTTGGCAGGCCAATTACTTCGTTCGGGCACCTCTCCAGCCTTAAATTATGGTGAAGCACAGAGTGGTGAATCAAGAAGAGACTTTGTTCATAAAATAAAAATTGTTTTAAAGGAATTAAGAGAAAGTCATATTTGTTTAAAAATTATTTATCGAACAAAACTTTTTAAAACCGATGATAAAATTATTCTTGCATTAGGTGAAAGCAATGAATTGATTTCTATTTTCGTGAAAAGTGTTGAAACGGCACAAAAAAATATCCTGAGTCAATTAAATCCTAAATCCTAACACAAACATCATAAATCAAAAATCGTTAATCCTTGTTCTTAAATCAAAACTCAAACATCATAAATTAACAATACTTATTTAAATGAAAAAAATATCCTCGTTACTATTTCTAATTGGATTTTCGCTTTATGGTTTCGCCCAACCGGCAAGTCCTTTTAAATTTACGGTTGTAAAAAATCTGGAAGCCACCGATGTTAAAAGCCAGGGAAGTACCGGTACCTGCTGGAGTTTCAGCGCGTCATCATTTATCGAATCTGAAATTATTCGTAAAACTGGCAAAAAAGTTGACCTCTCTGAAATGTTTGTGGTAAGAAAAATTTACCTCGAAAAAGCTGTGAGCTATTTGCGCTATGATGGTAAAGCCAACTTTAGTCAGGGAGCTTTGGCACATGATGTTTTTAATGTAATGAAAACTTATGGTATGATGCCGGAAGAAGTATATGATGGAAAAAATAATGCCACTATTCACAACCACACCCGATTAGAGGAAACCTTAAAATTATACTTAGATTCTCTTCTAAAAAAACCAATTATTGAACCTCATTGGAAAGAAGGTTTTGAAACTATTTTAGATACTTACTTAGGTGTTTGTCCTGCTATTTTTAAATATAACAATGTTCAGTATAATCCAGTTTCATTTGCTGCTTCACTTGGTATAAATCCGGATGATTATAGAGGGTTTACAAGTTATACGCATCATCCTTTCTACGAATTTTTTAGTTTAGAAATACCTGACAATTTTTCAAGAGGGCAATACCTTAACGTACCGATGAACCAACTTATGGAAATTATTGACAATTCATTAAATCAGGGCTATACTGTGGAATGGGATGGCGATGTTAGTGAGCCGGGTTTTGGCCGCAGAGGTGGTGCAGCAATTTTGCTACGAAAGGGGGAATCTATTGGTGATTCGTTACCCATTGAAGATGCCGCTACTCAAGATTTAAGGCAAGCCACTTTTGACAGCCATGAAACCACCGACGACCATTTAATGCATATAACAGGAATAGCCAAAGACCAAAAAGGAAATCGGTATTACATTACCAAAAACTCTTGGGGTAATAAAGCAGGAATTGATGGTTATGTATACATGTCTGAAAATTATATAAAGCTAAAAACCGTTTCCATTTATGTAAACAAAAAAGTGATTCCGGTTTCGGTAAAAAGTAAAACAAAAGCATTATTAGAAGCTAAACCTAAAAAATAAGGAACTTCCGTTGATGCCAAAATCCTTAAAAAATTCTAAGTTAAATAACAGGCATGTTCTGTTTATTATAATTTGGGTTTTTGTGGCTTTACTTTTTCAGTTTCAAAAAATTATTACACTTCCACCGTTGTCCATCCATCAGGGGGCACAAGCCGATAGAGCTTCCATTGCATTAAATTATTACAGGGTGAGTATGAATTTTTTAGAACCCCGAGTTATGGAAACCGCTACAAAGGATGGAATTACACCTTGCGAATTTCCTTTAGTAAATTATACGGTTGCTATTTTTTATAAGGTTTTTGGTTACTCGCCGTTTTGGTACCGTTTTTTGATGTGGTGCCTTATTGGTCTTGGGCTTTGGGCAGCTTTTGATATGTTGTTTTTTTGGTTGCCCAATAAATGGGCAGCCTTGTTAGTTGCATTCACTTGGTTTTTTAGCACGATTCTTAATTTTTATACCCCAAATTTTTTGCCCGATACGGCTTCATTGGCATTGATGCTTTTAGCTTTGCGGCAATGGTTTTTTTATAACTCGCAAGTTTCAAAAAAACGAATTATGTGGTTCACCGTTTTTGCAGCTTTGGCCTGTTTGATTAAAATAACTTCCCTCCTGTTTGTCATCACCATTGCGCTGGTAAGCCTCATTCAGCTTATTGTAAAGCGAGAAAAAATAAAATTTACCGGCTCTGCATTTCTAATCTTTCTTTCAGTTTTCTGTTGGTATTACTATTGCCAATGGCTGGAACAAAAAGTTGGAGGTTCCTATTTTTTAATGAGTGTGGTAATGCCATCTTCCGTGACTGAATTCAGGGAGTGGTTTCATATTTTTTATTCCAATTGGTTTTTTCAAATTTATAACTGGCAGCAATGGATTTTTATAGCTTTTGGTCTTGTCTCCATTCCGTTTGTTAACGAAAAATTATACATAAAACTGTTTTCAGTTATTGCCTTAATCGGGGCATTGTGTATTTATGTTTTAATGGCCGGCCAATTCCGGTATCACGATTATTACAGCATTACCCTTTTGCCCATATTCCTATTTTTTATAGCTTTTGGGTTTAAATGGCTTTTTAGTTTAAAACCTTTTTTGGCATACGGTCTTCTACTTGTGGTTTGTGTTTGGGGATTAATTGATGCTAAAAATAATTTTAGGTTGCGCTATACCAAAGGCGATTATTTATACCAAACTTTTTTTGAACCTTCCGATTTTAAAGGCGTTGATGCATGGTTAACCCAAAATGGAGTGACACAAAACGATAAAATTTTAGCCGCTTTTGACCCCAATCCTAATACCCTGCTTTATTTCCTAAACCGAAGAGGTTGCCGCACATTTGATCATAACTTATCCTACGTCAACGGGAAATTGGAACTGTATAAAAATTTGGTGACTAATGATTCTTTGCAATTTTTTAAGCAATATCCCGAAACCCGAAACCGTTTGGCCTTTAAAAGTTCTTATAATAAATGGACCGTTTACAAGCTAAAATGATAGAACTTGATTTAGTAGAAAAAGGTGTTTTAGAAAAACTGATTTTTGAAGAAGCCTTTGAAAATATATTGCAGGAATGCCGGGATTTGGCTTTGCCCAATGTAATTACGGATGTTTTAAAATACCTGATACAACACAAATTGGTGGTAGCTAAATATCCTACCGAAACCAAAAAATCTAAACCCGGCTTTATGTATGATTCCGATAGGATGAAGGATTATACCTATCAGGCTACGGCGAAGGGGATTAGGCATTTGAGTTAATACTGTTTTTGTTGTTATTATGCTTTAAGGCGAGTTAAAACATTGGCCTTAAAAATAACATGTCTGAATATCAACAACTTACCCCCCCTGAAAAATTTGTTTAGGTTTATGAGATAACTTTTCGCAATATTTGATTTAACTCTACTAAAAATTATTTATAAATCATTAAAAAAGGAGGCGAAATTCTAACATGCCCAAAAACAGACTTGAACGAAAAATGAACATCAGGAATCATTAAAGGATTACGTCTTGAAAATGCGGGTACTGCTATGTAAGTGCCAAACAAAAATTATACTAACAACTAAATATTACTATTATGAACTTAAAAACAACAAACACTAACACGAGAAATTTCTTTCAAAAAACGTTTATCCTATTAGCTATTTTAACTTTTACCAGTTTTGGATTTAAGGCTAAGGCTCAACAATTTCACACAGATGTGCAATTTTTTAACAACACTAGTAGTGGCTGTGATTGGGTAGTAGAAGGCTTTTCACTTCTAACTTCTAAGTTTAGCCAGAATGTATTTTCCCCCTCTACGTCACAAGTTTGTCAAACATGGTCTACTGGCTTATTAGATAGAATTACTATTACAGATGGAACTTGCGTATTGACATTTACTGCAAGTGCCGGTGTTTTTCCTGTTACCACCTACACATCTCCTTGCAGTGGAACAACTTGTGCCATAAGCATTAGTGGATCAGGGTCACAATCAGGTTCAGGCTGTGCTGTTGATGGTTATATAATTATTCAGATATATTATTAATTTTACTCAACTTAAATAATCATGTTAAAGTATTACTTCAAAAAGGTAATACTTTAACATGATTATAAGTGCCTCATTCAATTGTATATTTGTTTAGTGAGTAACGTTTACTTTGACAATACAAATAACTTCAAAATGTCTTTAAAAATAAAAGTCACTATTTATATTCTCCTTTTAATAATATCTGCTCCTGCTACTGCCCAAAACTTTGAATGGCTAAGAACCGTGAAATCAAATAAAAATGGCACTTATTTAAATTGCTTAAGTACTATGTCAAATGGCGGTTCCGCTATTATTATCCCAATCGCTAATTACCCAACATCCGTATCACCTGACACTTTTTTTTTAGATACGTTTAGGTTTACACTTCCCAATTTTTATGGCAAATCACTCTATCTAACCCTTCTTGACAGCAATGGTAAGGCAATTAAAGCTAAAGAGATTGCTAAGTCTTGGTTTAGTGCCTATGGAGGTTCAGACATGAACTCTGGAATTAATGATATTTGCCAAGATGACAGCGGTAATTTTTATTTTGTTGGTTATTTGGGTGATTCTATAAATATTGTTAATGCAGATACTTTAAAAACCTCAAAAGGTAGAATACTATTGGCTAAGTTAGATAAAAATTTAAACTTTATATGGATTACTCAAATAGGTAATTCTAAATCATTTGGTTACCATTTTAATCGTGATATTGGAAATACAAGTTTATTGTTTTCCGAAGGACATCTATTTTTTACCTGTATTACTGAAGGGTCTGCAAAAATAGGAACGACAAATTATACTTTTAATGATGGCTTTACCACTGTTTTTGGTGAATTGAATCTCGCTAATGGCGTTGTTTTGTGGTCTAATTATCTTTTCAGCCCTGCTTCCAATAATCCTTTCCAAATTACGGGTTTAGTTAGTTTGAATAAAAAAATATATATCTCAGGTGATTTTGGATATGGCTTAGGAAAAGGTAGTAACCGAATAGCAGTTATCGGTTCAGACACCTTATTTAGTCCGGGTGGATTTATTATAGAAACAGATAGTATTGGTAAATACATTAAGAAATTTACACTATATAATGACAATCACTTTGGACTTCGATGTCTAACCACAGATGGAAAGCACCTTTATTTTGGTGGTTTTTTTAAAGATAGCCTGCCATGGGGAAACAAAAAAATAATTCCTGAATTTCCAAGTAATGGATGGAGAGGTACTGTTAATTTTGAATTATATGCGGCCTCTATTACTACGTCCTTTAAGCCCCGATGGTTTTTTAGACCAAGAATACTTGATAAGACTCCTACAACTATGAGTTCCGGTACTTTAAAACATGTAAAGTGTGTTGATGGGTTTTTATATTTTGGTGGCGATCTTTATAACAAAATTGTTATAAATTCTAGTATTCTTTCCCCACCGGCTACCTCTTGGGTAGGAACTTTTTTAATGAAATCGGATAATCTGGGTAATATTTTATGGGCAAATTGTGGTGGTGGAGGTTTTTTATGGGCAATGGGTGCAAGTACAAATAGTATTTTTTCAGGAGGACTTTTTAGAGATACAATACAATTTGGCAAGTATAAGGACACTTTAAACCCTAAGTTAATTGGAGCCTTTATCACCAAGATTACTGATTATTCGATCACCCGCGGCAAAGTGAGCAACGGCCCATACTGTGCGGGGGATACTATTAAAGTTCCCTATAAATTAGTTGGGAAATTTGACACCAATAATGTATTTATTGCTGAACTAAGCAATGAACAGGGAAACTTTGAAGGAGGAGGTAGAGAATTGGGACAACTAAAAAGTAATAAAGATGGTGTGGTTAAAGGCACATTACCATTATTTCAAGTTTCTACTTCCACCCAATACCGAATACGAATACGAAGCACCAGCCCCAAAATCCAAAGTTATTATGTAACCGATACCTTGCGATTGCTTATCTATAGTAAAGACAAAGCCAACCCCGGCCCACCAGAAACCATTTGCCTGGGCGACAGCCTAAAACTAAATACTTTCGGAGGAACAAAATGGACTTGGAGCCCAAAATACCGCATGGATGACAGCACCATACGACAACCCACGGTTTGGCCAACTCAAAACACAACTTACAAAATAATTATAGCCGATAGCAGCGGCTGCGGTAAGCCCGATACCGCCTTTAAAAAAATAATCGTGAGACCCGCATTAAAAACCGTTTTAGCGTTTAAAGATACCATCATTTGTGGGGATGAAGCGTTGCGAGTTCCGTATTATTTCACAGGTGGTGATTCTATAAACTATAAGTTTCAATGGTATTTTGTGAGCAATCCTAAATTGTGGTTTACCATGAAAGGAGGCCAAAACTTATTGCGCGATACTTTAACCTATACCCCAAGCGACCCCATCGAAAAACTGGCCATCATACTAAAAGACGGCTGCACCAATAAAGCCGATACCGCTTATTTAACCATCAGCCAACGAAAGCCGGTTACAATAAAATCGACGTACCGCGACACCACTCTTTGCACCGGAAACCTTTTAAAATACAAGGCCACAACCACCGGTGGAGTGCTCAAGCAATACATTTACCAATGGAAAGATTTGGT
>CAMDSC010000040.1 GCA_945907065.1 Chitinophaga pinensis | reverse complement strand
CAGAATCTACCGTTTTTGCACAATACTGTTTTTGTAGCAGGGGTGCTATAAAACTGGGCATTATTATAAAACTTATAAATTTGATCCCATGGAGTGTACCAATGCACCGGCAAGCTATCCATACTCCAGTTACAATTTAGTCCTACGTTTTTCTTCTTTCTAGTATCAGTAGTACATTTAGGGGCATAATTATCTCCAAAATCCCAAAGCCTTAATACATGGTCTTTATGCCTTTGTGTTTTAGGGGGAAATTTAGAATTTATAGCCGTTTGGTCACCCGGCCATTTAAAGGCATACTGCTTACGTTTAATTATCTCTAGTGTATCTTTACCCGATATAATTGGGTTGCTTACAGCTTTCTTAACCTTTTTGCCATTCACATAATAAATTATACTATCTGCAGAAAGAGCATCTTGCTTAAACGATTCTAAAGTATCTTTATCCAAATAAAATACAATAATAGTAGTTACCGGTCCTTGGTAAGTACCTTTTGAAACAATGGTATCTTGTTTAAAAGGAGGTAGCCAATAGCCTACTTTTCGGCTACTCTGCAATTTATAATATCTCCAAACGGCTGAACTATCCTCAAATACAGGGTAAGGATCGGTATGATAAAAATTAGAATGGTTTACAAAATGAACCGAATCCCGAATAATACATTGGTATTTTTCATCTTCTTTTACACGAGGTGTTATAGGGTCAACCATTGGTGATACTTCAATAGTAGAAGTTGGACCAATTTTTACAATTGGTTCTTTTATAACCGTTAATATACATGGTCCTGCCTTTAATTTTAATGTTACCATCCAAGGCCCTAAGCCATAATCATGGGTGGTACCAACCAATATTTTATCATCGAAATTTGCAGGTCCGCTTGGGGGGTCTCCAAAATTCCATAAAAAGGCAGACACTCCTTGAACCGGCAGTCCTGTAGTTATATCTACTGGTGTAAATTTAACCGTGGGTGTACTGGAACACGACGAATCATCCTCTGCTATTATTTCTACATTGAGCACCGATATGGTAACAGCGGCTTTGTAAACAAATGTTTCGGTACAACCGTATTTTGTTCTGATAGTTAATTTACCGTTAAGTGCATATCTTCCACTTGGTCTTCCTGTAAAATCATATCTGTGTTTTATGATTTTATTTCCAGTTTTGCCTAGCAACCATTCGGTATTGGTAACCGAGTCACCAATAATAATATTGTTAGGGCCTCCCTTATCACCAAAATCCCATTCAAAATAAGCGATGTCGCTAAGTTTGGTAAAGGTATCAGTTGTATTTTTTAGAGTAACGGTTGCCTTAACACACGAATCCGGTTTATCTGAAGTAAATGATACTCCAAGTTTTGGAAATACCCTGATAAATTTAGAATAAAAAACTTTGGTAATACAACCGTTGTAATCTTCTACCTCTATGGTTAAATCAAAGTAACCTCCATTAGGATCAATAACTGAATGGCAAATGGTATCGCCACCTTTAGGATCATTGATGGTATAGAGTGCACCATCACTAAACAAATAACGAACGGATAATATTTTACTTTGTATTGGGCGAGTAGCCGCTTTTGAACTATCGATAAAGCAAAACTTATTACCTAAAAAACACTGACTTGAATTAAACAAAGCTCTTGTTTTCACTTTTGGGCTTTCCTTAATAAGCACCATTACAGTATCTGTGCATGTACCTGCTGCTCCTGTACCTTTAAAAGTTACGATATAAAGACCGGCTGCGGAATACGAATGGACAGGGTTCATTAAAGCGGTGGTAGAACCCGGACCAGCAGTAAATCCATCCCCATAATCCCACTCATAGGTGGTTCGTCCTGGGGAATTGGATTCAAACTGGATGGGCGAATTTTCGCAATTCGAACTTTTTACTCTGTTCCATTTAGGATCACAGCCTTGTGCTAAACCTACTTTGGCGGCTGTAAATAATACAAGCAGCATTAAAGCTTTAAGCAATGTTGAGAGGGTAGTGTTTTGTCTCATAATTTTTATTTGTTTTGTTTTTAAAAGGGCTTCTTTTTCAAACAGCCCGGTATTTTACGATTTAAAATTTAATTTTCAATAATTGTTTACAATAAAGTAAGTTTACCTGGTATTATTTTTTTGTATCCTGATTTTAATTCAATGATTAATTTGTAACGATAAACACCTTTGGGAACTAATTCTCCCGTGTTCATATTTTTACCATCCCAACACTTATTTTTATCCGTGCTTTCAAAAACTTTTCGGTTTTGGTTATCACAAATTAGAAGTATAAACTGGGTTTCATTTTCAATATTAATTTTGAAACAATCGTTTAATCCATCTCCATCCGGGGTTATTACATCCGGAATAAGCATTTCATTTATTAGAGCTTGATCAGCGGCAGTGCTGGTTTCAGGCTGAGGTGTTACTAACGGAGCCTCTTTAGTATAGGTAGGTTCAACCTCCTTCTTTACTTCAGGTTTTATAACCGGAGCAACCGGAACTTCACTTTTTACCGGAACTTCGGTTTTATAATTATTAGGGGTTTCTGTTGCAGTTGGAATTGCTAGAGGGTTGGCATCCTTTATCATCGAATCCTCGTTAATAACAAAAGTCTTGGTTTCTTTAATTTCTGATGGATTAGTTGATATCGACAATGCAGTATCAATGGTAATAGCAGTTTCAGTTGTTGAGTTATTGGTTATTGGGTTATTAGTTATTGGTGTGTTTTCTGATGGTTTTACTAATTGATAAATTCCAAACCCGGCTCCCCCTACCAATACAATACCTGCCACGGTTTTTAAGATTAATAATTTAAGGCTTGCTACTTTAGCGACCACGATGGCTTTGGCTCCAATGGAAGAACCTACAGTTTCCCAAACCCCGGCAGGAACCGGCATTTGAGAACCTTGGAGCGATTGCTTAAGCATCGCATCAAAGTTGTTTATGTTTGGGTTGTTTTCCATTTTTTGTTAAAAATTATTTTTAAGCATTTTTTGTAACATGTGCCTTCCCTTATGCAGTTGCGTTTTTGATGTATTTTCAGAAATACCAAGCAATTCGGCAATTTCTTTATGACTATAACCTTCAATTATAAAAAGGTTGATTACCGTTCGGTAGCCGGTTGGTAATTTTTGAATCTGAGCCAATATTTTGGCAGCATCCAAGCCATGAAACTGAAAAGAGTCGGATGATAAATCATGAACATCTTCTAAATTAATCATGTCAGGCTGCCTCAATTCTTTACGGATATACTCCAGAGCATGATTTATAAAAATCCGTTTTAACCAACCTTCAAATGAACCTTCAAATTTAAATTCACCAAGTTTGGTATAAACCTTTATAAATCCTTCCTGCAATAGATCTTTAGCCTGATCAGAGTTTTTTGCATACCGATAACAAATAGCATACATAGTGGGGGCAAATGTGTCAAATAACGCTTTTTGTGACTTTGGATTTTTTGCCAAACAACCCTTTATCAGCACTATATTCCTTTCTTCGGGTTGCGACATATTTTATCATTCAAAATCTTTAAGCCACTCTATATGGATGGTATTTGTTATAAACAGGTTGCCTGAAAATAAAATTATTCTGATAATTTTTTTACTCCGTAATTTTTTGAGTAATAATCGGCCAGCATTTCGGCATAATAACCGGTGCTTTCCACGGCTTCAATAACTTCGGCTTCGGTTATTCCGGCCACAATGCGTTTGTATTTTAAAGCCAATACATTATCACGGCGGTTAACGATTACCGATGCCATATAAAGATGAAAATTCATATGAAGCAGTTCTTCATAAAATTTAAACAATTTATCTTCGGCAGGAACTTCAGTAATTGGCGCTATTACTTGAAAGGTATTTACCGCATATTCAGTACCTGTGTAATTCCAATCGGAATTAAGACTTGGTTTCCACACATCTATAAATATACATATTGCGCCTCTAAAAACCTGCCATTGGCCAGGTTCTTCGCCTCTGGTATCCTCAGGATTAAGCCCCATCTTGGTAATCGCACTTTCAATGGTGGTTATATAATTTTCTGTCATAAAGGGGGCAAAGATAAATACTATTTTAATCATGCCAAAGTGCAAATGAATTTGATATTCTAATGGAATAATGATTCAAATTCTTTTTTATGACAATTCTATCAAACTTAGGTAATCGAAAAAATTTGTACGTTTGTGAATTGAATATGAAAAAAATCTTTCTCGGCTGTCTAATATCTTTAAGTATTTCGTTATTTGCCCAATTACCACAAAATTTAAATGATTATACAAAATTAATTCTTAGCCAAAATACTGGCCTTAAATCCGAAGATTTGGCCGAGATGAAAATTTCATCTCAATCCACGGATAATAAAAATGGGGTGACTCATATTTATATTAACCAGTATTATAAAAACCTTCCAATTCATAATGCTGTATTGGGTTTGCATTTAAATAAAGAAAGTAAAATTGTTGCATTGAATAGTACATTTTTCAAAAATCTGGGAATAGTTTCTGCAACTTCTAATCCTGCTATTACAGCTAATGAAGCAGCCATTTTTGCGCTTAATGAAAAAAATAAAGGTTCAATAATTTCCATCTCTGCCAATTCATTAGAAAAAATTTCTTCTACCCAATTTGAAAGCACTTTTAAAAATGCTGAATTGGCGCAAGGCGATATTAAAGTTAAACTTAAATGGGTTTCTGTTAATGCTACTTTAAAATTGGTTTGGAATGTAAACTGGATAACCAAAGATGAACAAAATTGGTGGAACTTGAGAATAGATGCTATTACAGGAAAATTGGCCGATGAAAATAACTGGATAACTGAATGCCAACCTACTAATCTTAGCAATACAGAAAATCAATCTACAAACTTAATTAATCCAGGAACTGGCGAAGGCTCTGGCGAAGGCTCTGGCGAAGGAAAATCAAGTGCAAAATATAAAGTATTGGCACGCCCGGTGGAAAGTCCAAGTCATGGCAATATGGTATTACTTAATGACCCCAGCGATAGCTTATCCTCTCCCTTTAGCTGGCACGATGATAATGGAGTTACGGGAGCTGAATACACCATTACCCGAGGAAATAATGCATACGCTTATGAAGATAAAGATAATAATAACCAAGCGGGATATAGCCCCAATGGCGGAACTTCTTTAAATTTTGACTTTGCATTTGACAAAACCAAAAAGCACACCGATTATTTAGATGCTGCCATTACCAATTTATTTTATTGGAACAATTTGATGCACGATGTTTGGTATCATTATGGATTTGACGATGAATCAGGAAATTTTCAAGTAAATAATTACGGTCGTGGCGGTGCCGGAAATGATGAAGTAAATGCTGAAGCGCAAGATGGAAGCGGTACCAATAATGCCAACTTTGGAACTCCACCCGATGGACAAAACCCCAGAATGCAAATGTTTGTTTGGAATGTAAGCAGTTTATCTTCTTTATTAAGAGTAAATCAACCTTCAAATATTGCTAAGCAATATTCCGCTGTTTTGGCTGGATTTGGGCCAAAGCTAACTACTGCACCAATTTTAGGAAATCTTGTATTGGTAAGTGATGGAACGGCTAACCCTTCACTTGGATGTAATGCTTTAACAAATGGCTCTAGTATTAAGGACCAAATAGCTTTAATTGACAGAGGAACTTGTACCTTTCTAGATAAAGTTCAATTTGCTCAAAATGCCGGTGCAAAAGCTGTAATTATGGTGAATAACGTAAACGGGAATCCTATAACTATGGGAGGAACCGGCGGAGCAGGAATTACCATTCCTTCTATAATGATTACCAAAGCAGATGGAGATATATTAAAAAATGCATTAAAATCGGCTACCGTAAAAGTAAGTTTATACGATTCAGCCGGAACTCTTGCCAAACAATATGATAGTGATTTTGATAATGGTGTTATATGTCATGAATATGGTCATGGGATTTCAAATAGACTAACTGGGGGACCTGCAAATACTGATTGCCTCTCCAATGAAGAACAAATGGGCGAAGGTTGGAGCGATTTTTTTGGATTAGTAATGACTCATGAACCGGGAGATAAGGGGATAGACAAACGAGGAATTGGTACTTATGTAATTGATGAACCAAATGATGGCGACGGTATTAGAAATTACCCTTATAGCACTTCACTTTCCATTAATCCTGTAACCTATAAAGATATTAAAACTTTCTCTGTTCCTCATGGTGTAGGTTCAGTTTGGTGCAGTATGATATGGGATATGTATTGGAATTTGATTGAAAAATATGGTTATGATTCTGATATTTATAATGGAAAAGGCGGAAATAATATAGCTATGAAATTGGTTGCAGACGGAATGAAATTACAACCTTGTAATCCAGGTTTTGAAGATGGAAGAGATGCAATATTATTGGCTGACCAGCTGAATAATAAAAGTGCTAATCAGGATATTATTTGGAAAACATTTGCTCGCCGTGGATTTGGATATGGTGCCAGTCAAGGTTCTAATGATGACCGAAGTGATGGAACCGAAAGTTTTGCAGTTCCTAAATTTGATTTACCAATAATCTCTAAAACAGCCCTTTCAGAGACTAAAAACGGAGATACATTGATTTACAAAATTGTATTAAAAAATACCAATGCTCAAACCATAAAGCAACTCACGTTTAGAGATACTTTAAAAACAGATTTGAAATTTATAAAAACAAGTGGTTTTTTGAAAGGTTCTTTTTCTAATTCGGTTTATACAGCAACTATTGATTCTATAAAATCAGGAGATTCATTGGTGGCTTATATTTATACCAAAGCCAATTCGGCTACCTATTCTAATTTTATTGAAACTACCGATTTTGAAGCAGGCCCCGGCCAATGGAAAGACTCAACCATTGAAGGAGTAGGAGCTTGGGCTTCACGTACCAATAAGAAATACAAAGGTGCCCGCAGTTATTTTATTGCTAATGCTAGTACTAAAAGTGATAAAATATTAATGAAATCGTTTGACCTAAAAAGCTTAACCAAACCTTCTCTTATATTTTATCATTTATACATTACCGAATCCGATTGGGATGGAGCGGTAGTTGAAATAAACAAAAGCGGAACTTGGGAAGACCTTGGCCCGCAAATGACGGACAACGGGTACAACAACGTAATCTCTGTAAATCCTGAAAGTAATATCAGTGGACAGGATGCCTTTAGTGGAAACAGCAATCAATTTATTAAAACAATTATTGATTTGAGTCCTTACAAAAATGAAACCGTAAAAATCCGTTTCAGGATGGTGAGTGACGGTGCTCAAGGTGCCGAAGGATGGTATATTGACGATATTTCATTGGTTGACAATTTAGTTTCGATAAATAACAATGCAATCGTTCAAGCTTCTAACGGCAGTTCATCCTCAAGTTTGGCCTCTACTCTAATTTTAAAAGGTCCAAATGTTAGTGTTACTTCTCCAAAATTGGTAGGATTTAATATTTCTCCTAATCCTTTTAATGAGCAAATAATTGTGAGTTCGACCAATACTAATTATAGACTCACCATTACCGATATTACCGGAAAAATAGTATTAAAAAATAACGATGCTAAAAATACAACGGTTATTGAAACGCTAATGTTATCGCACGGAACCTACTTCCTAAAACTAGAAACTAACACTGGAATGGATGTAATAAAACTGGTAAAATAACACCTACCTGACCAATTAAAATCCTAATTTCGCAGTTTTAATATAGCCAATGGAAATGTCGCACAAATTAGCCATAGTAATGCCAGCCTACAACGAAGGAGAAGTAATAGCCGATGTAGTAGAAAAATGGACCGGCTTGCTAAAACGTGCATTTAATGATTCGGATAATCCAATTTTGATAGTTGTAAACGACGGTTCAAAAGACAATACAGGCGAAACACTTATCCAACTTGCCAAGACCAATCCACTGCTTATTGCTGTAAACCAACCCAACGGTGGCCATGGCAATGCAGTGGTAAATGCTTATAAAAAAGCTTTGGAATTAAACGCCGAATATGTTTTTCAAACCGATAGCGACGACCAGTTTGAAACCGAAGATTTTTTTAAGCTTTGGGAAAAACGCAACGACTCCAATTTTATATTGGGCTATCGCAAAACACGTTTTGATGCGCCTATCCGACTCATCATCACCCGAATTTTAAAGGTTTCAATATTCCTGTTTTTTGGCACTGCTATTGAAGATAGCAATATTCCTTTCCGATTGATTAAAGGTTCCTTCCTTAAAAAATTAATTGATAATTTACCCGAGCCAACACCTTTTGCCCCCAATATTTTTATAGCAGTGATGGCCAAGCGGGCCGGCCAAAAATTATTTAGCATACCCATTACCCACAAAGACCGCCACACCGGTGAAGTAAGTATCAAAAAAATGAAACTACTGCAAGTGTGCTGGCAAAGTTTTAAAGAACTCATGGCATTTCGTAGGGCACTGCCGGGGATTGTGAAACGGATTAACGGGTAGTCGTTAAGGCACTTTTACTTTCAAATTTTACAGTATCTGAATCTTATTTTGAAATTTCAAAATAATTTTTACATTTGCTATCACTAAAACCTAAAATTTACTCTTATGAAAAAACTTATCTTCAGAATTCTTGGCGGTATAGTTATTCTTATCGTCGCATTATTCGTCTTCGTTTCCTTTACTTGGGACAAAAAATTTGATGCACCCATGCCTGATTTAAAAGCTAGTAAAGACTCAGCTATTATTGCACGTGGAAAATATCTGGCCTTTGGACCCGCTCACTGCGCCACATGCCATGTGTCTATGGATAAAATAGCCGAGGTAGATGGTGGAGCAATAATTCCGTTAAGTGGTGGATGGGAATTGGATATTCCGCCTGGAACATTTAGAGCACCCAACCTTACACCCGATATGGAAACAGGTATTGGAAAATTTAGTGATGGACAAATTGCAAGGGCATTAAGACATGCCGTAAAACATGATGGAAGTATGCTTTTCCCTTTTATGCCTTTTCAGGAAATGAGCGATGATGATGTAATTGCATTAATTTCTTTTTTAAGGTCGCAACCTGCGGTGAAACACGAAATGAAAAAAACTGAATTAAAATTTTTAGGCAAAGCTTTGATGGCTTTTGGGGTTATGAAACCTGACAAACCTAAAACCACTCCCCCTAAATTTATGGTTCCTGATACTACCGCTGCTTATGGTTCCTATTTAGCCAATACAGTTGCCAATTGCGTGGGTTGCCATACCGATAGAGATTTGAAAACCGGAAAATTTATCGGCAAACCATTGGCGGGAGGATTCCAAATGCCTGCTGATGCTTTTTCAGAAGGTTATTCATTTATTACCCCAAATCTTACACCTGATATAGAAACCGGCCGAATTGCAAAATGGGATAGAGAACAGTTTATAAACCGTTTTCATTCAGGTAGGGTTTATAAAACTTCGCCAATGCCATGGGGCTTTTTTTCAAGAATTAATGATACAGAGTTAAAGGCGCTTTATGCTTATCTAACCTCTGTGCAGCCAGTTGAAAAGAAAATTGATAAAAGTGTTTTTCTTCCTGGAGAAAAACTACCACCTGCCAATTAATTTTAAGTCAAACTTTTATACAAAAAAGGGGCGAATTTGATAGCCCTTTTTTATTTATTATGCAGCCATTGTTCAGGATCCATGCGCTGGTTGCCTTGCCACACTTCAAAGTGAAGTTCGGTTTTTCCTTCACTATCCGGGCCCAAAGTTCCAATGCTTTGACCGGTTTTTAGTTTGTCTCCCTTTTTTACTTTTACAGTTTCTAGTTTCGAATAAACGGTAAAATAATCATCGTGTTTTACTAAAATAGTATTTTTCATTCCCGGTATTTTCAAAATGGTGGACACCACTCCTTCAAACACACATTTTACATTATCACCTAGATTTCCCGCTATGTTTATCCCGTTATTAATCACAGTAACATCGGGCAATGTAGGGTGTCTATGACTTCCAAATCCTTGAGCAATACTTCCACTTGGAACAGGCCAAGGCAGCTGATTTTTCATTTTACTAAAACTTGAAATATTGGCAGGTGGAACATATTCTTCTTCCGCTTTTTGTTTGCTTTTTGGTTTGCTTTTGTTTTTTTCTTTTAGGCGAGCAATTTCCTTCTGTCTTTCTTTTTCAGCCTTTTTTCGGGCTATTTCAATTTCTTTTTCAATGGCTCTTTTTAATGCTTCATCGAGTTCTCGATATGCTTTTTCCTTTTTGCGAAGGTCAGCCATCAAAGTTGATTCTTTTATTTGCAAATCTGCAAGCAGTATTTCCGCAGAGTTTTCATCCACTTCTAACTCTTCTCGTATTTGTTCATTAGATTTTACAATCCCTAATTTTTCAGCTTTTATTTGTTCTCTTATGGATAGGCTTTTAGCCTTCTCCCGCTTTTTAACATCAATTAGAGACATTTGTTTTTTTCTAAAATCTAACAGTTTTTTTAGATAAACAAACCTTCTGATAGTTTCAGGAAAGGTATTGGCCGAAAAAAGAAAATTTACTTTAGAACTAGCATGGCGCGATTTGTAGCCTTGAACTACAAGCCGAGCAAATGAAGCTTTTAATTTGTCTATTTCTAAATTAAGTGTTTGTACTTCTCCATTTAAACCCTCTATTTCAACATCTATTTTTTCTACCTCCTTGGTATACATTCCAGCCAATTCTCGCTTTTGAGATATTTGTTCGCGCAGTGTAGTAAGTACTTCTTCTGATTTTTCTTTCTTCTTTTTGGTTTCCTCCAATTTTTTTTTGGTAACAGCAATTTCCTTTTCCTTCTTGGTTCTTAGCTTTTCAAGTTCTTTCCTGCTTTGACCATTTACAGCTATAAAAAAAAGACAGAAAAGGCCTAAAATAAAAAAAAGTTTAATTGCCTTTTTCATATTTGCTCGAGATTTCGAAAGGGAAAGCATCAATCACATCCGAATCGATATTACTATTTTCCATCAATAAACTTATGCTTCGTTTGGGAGTAATTACAGATATATCCACCTTGCCCGGAAATTGTTGTTTGTCGGCTTTTTTATAATTACTGTAAAGCACAGTGGCATTTGATTGCTCAACCAAATGCTGAAGAAGTTGTTCTAAAATTTTTGATTTTCCATCAATAGACACCGTATTTTCAATATAACCTTCGGTAGTTTTAAACTTATTTTTTTCATCGGTTGAAGTATAATTTTCGGGTAAATAAATAAGATTAGCAGTTAGTAAATTTTGAATTTGCAACAAAGTCAAATTAGTTCCGCTTAACTTCTTTATATAATCATAACCATAGGTGTAGTATTTCTTATCAAGTCGTGAAATTACTTTTACTGAATCATTATCTAGCTTGGCTCTAGCCACTTCAAACCCAACGGCAGTGATAGAAATCCACAATATACTATCCCGTTTCATACGAATGTTCATTGTAAATGATTGGTCCATATTCGAATCTTTATAATCGCAATTGGCCTTGTATCTTAAATAATCAAACTCGTATATGTTGTTTAATACGCTCTTTATTTCTGGCAAAATAAGTTTAGATGTATCCATTGTTATAGTTTTAACAACCGATATGGTTCTCTTCTTTTTTGCTCTGCAAGCACTTAATAAAAGAATTGCTAATAGGGGAAAAATTAATGCTCTTTTCATTTTTTTATTAACCCAATTTAGTCAGCTTTGTGGTAACAGATTTATTTCCAGGGTCTTTTATCAGTGCTTTTTTATAAGCTTCTATCGCTAAATTATTTTTGCCTTGTTTTACATAAACATCCCCTAAATGCTCTAAAACTTCGGCATTTTCACCTTCCAATTCCAATGATTTTTTTATCCAGGTTTCCGCCTCAGTCAATTTTCCTAATGCCATCAGTACACATCCATAAGTATCAGCATACGAACCATTATCAGGTTCAAGAGCCATTGCTTTTAATACCATTTCTTCAGCTTTTTGAAGTTTAGTATTTCGTTTAAATAAATTATAGGCATAATCATTCAAAATCATTGCATTTTGCTGGTCTGATTCCAAAGCTTTTTCAAAATACTCATCTGATTTTTCAAAATTTTTCTTTTCAGACCAAGCATCTCCAAGAGTTAAATAGAGCTGTATTTTTTCATCAGATTTAAATGAAATATCCAATCCTTGAGATGCTGTTTCAATAGCTTTATCATATTCCCCTATTCGCAATGCTGCCTGACTATGAATGATAAACAAACCAGGCTGTGTAGTAAATAATTCAAGAGCCGCTTTACTGTCTTCAAACAAAAATTGATTATTATTCAATTTAATATCTATCCCAAAAAGTTTTTGCCAAACCCGGTAATCTTTGCCATCAATGGCCAATCCCTTTTTCATATAAATACGACTTTCGGGCAACATTTCTGCCGCTAGAAGCATATCGCTATAAACCTGATAGGCTGTGGCATCATCGGGATGAGCTTGCAATAATTTTTCGCTTAATTCAAAAGCCTGTGCTTTACTTTTTTCGTCTTTGGTTACTAAAAAATAATAGGAGGAAATAACTTTTAGCTTGTGTTGAATATTTACCCGTTTGTCAGCAAATCCTTTACTTAAATATACAAAGGATTCATCATTTTTTCCTTCACGTCTAAGTATATCAGCCATACCAAAACTAGCATAACCGTTATTTTCGTCCAATTCCAGCATTTTAGAATAAGTAGCTTTGGCGTCTCCAATCCTATTAGCTTTTGTATAGCTTTCAGCCAAAAGACCTAAAAATTTAACATCGCTGGGATAAGTGTCTGAAAGTTTTCTAATTATTCGAACCCCATCGTTTGGCTGATTAATATCAAAATACAAAGCTTCTAATTTTCGACAGATATTTTCTTCAGCTCCAAATTTGAAAATATATTTTTCAAAATATTTTGTGGCTTCTTTAGGTTTTTTGGCATTTAATAATTGATTTCCGGCTTCTTCATAGTTGCTTTTCCGATCGGTTTCTTTTTCAACCATCTGGGAAAATATAGCAGCTGATTTATCATACATTTTGGCGGTACTATACATTTGACCAAGTTGGCCATAATACCAATAATTATATATTGGATTATTTTTTACTGCCAGTTCAGCCCAATGAATGGCTTCATCCAATTTTTTATCTTTAAAATAAATGTTAGCCAACTGATAAATAACTTCATGGTCATTGGGTATGGCAGCCAAGGCCTGATTAAATTCTTTAGCTGCGGCCACATAATCTCCTAAAACTTTAAGTTTGGCCGCTTCATAATAATGTTGATTGTAGATTTTGCGAGTATTATAACTTACCTTAGCCTCCTTGCCTATTGAATTTTTATGCAACTTACAGCTTGAAAAGCTTAGCGCTAAAATCAGTGTTAAAATCTGCAAATACCTCAATATTTTCATCCAATAATTTGAAACAGCTAAATTAAGACGGTTATTGTGTATTGACAATTAATTAACACTTATTTTTTAAACATTTGTATTGTCGAATCTTTGATTTGACAATTAATTAACACTTATTTTTTAAACATTTGTATTGTCGAATCTTTGATTTGACAATTAATTAACTCTTATTTTTTAAACATTTGTATTGTCGAATCTTTGATTTGACAATTAATTAACTCTTATTTTTTAAACATTTGCATTCTCGAATTTTCAATTTGACAATCATTTAACACTTAATTTTTTAAACATTGGCATTTCCAAATCTTCAAATCTTGAAATTACTTACCTTTGCCGTTACTAATGATTGGCCATTCTTATCTATCTAATGCCGATGTAAATTCCATCGACGACCTTTATAGTCAATACCAAACCCAAAAAGACTCTGTAGATTTTGGTTGGCAAAAGTTTTTTGAAGGTTTTGATCTTGCCCAAGGCAATAGCGGAATATCATCGCAAGCGGTGTCGGAAGACATGCTTAAAGAAATCAATGTTCTTAATTTAATCAATTACGGTTATCGCACCCGAGGACATTTATTTACTGAAACAAATCCTGTAAGGGAACGAAGAAATTATTCGCCAAATTTGGACATTAGCAATTTTGGACTTACCAATAACGACCTTGAAAAAACGTTTAACGCCGGATTAGAGATTGGTCTGGGACCAGCTAAATTAAAAGACATCATCGCTTTTTTGAACCAAACTTATTGCAGGCATATCGGGGCTGAATTTATGTATATCCTTAACCCCGAAAAGAAAAAGTGGTTGATTGATAAAATGGAGACCACCCTAAATACTCCAAATTTTAGTATTGTTGAAAAACGCAAGATTTTAGAAAAATTAAACCAAGCCACGGTTTTCGAAAATTTTTTACATACCAAATACATTGGTCAAAAACGGTTTTCACTGGAAGGTTTAGAAGGACTGATACCTGCTTTGGATACCTTAATAAATATTGGAGCTGATATGGGCAGCCAGCATTTTGTATTGGGAATGGCTCACCGCGGAAGGCTTAATGTGTTGGCTAATATTTTAGGAAAAACATACGAGGAAATTTTTACCGAATTTGAAGGAAAAGCATACTCTGACGCTTTATTTGAAGGAGATGTGAAATATCACATGGGCTACAGTAGCCATATTACAACGGTTAGTGGCAAAACTGTAAAATTAAAATTAAGCCCCAATCCATCGCATTTGGAAGCTGTAAATACAGTGATAAAGGGAATGGCAAGGGCCAAATTGGATTTAATTTACAACCACAATTTTGATTCCGTTATTCCAATATTGATACATGGCGATGCCTCCATTTCTGGCCAAGGCATAATGTATGAAACCGTTCAGATGAGTGGCTTAGACGGTTATAATGTTGGAGGAACAATTCATATTGTGGCCAATAATCAAATTGGATTTACCACTAATTATCAGGATGGTAGAACTTCGATTTATTGTACCGACGTGGCCAAAGTAACCAAGTGTCCTGTATTTCATGTGAATGCCGATGATGCCGAAGCTATAGCTTATGTAATGAAATTGGCTGTAGAATACCGTCAACGCTATCACGAAGATGTTTTTATTGATTTGTTGGGCTACCGAAAATATGGTCATAATGAGGGGGATGAACCACGATTTACCCAGCCATTATTTTATAAAGCTATTTCTACACATCCAAATTCAAGAGAAATTTATACTAATCAATTAACCGAAGCCGGAAGTATTGAAGCCGAATTGGCCAAAGAAATGGAAACCAATTTCAAAAAATTACTTCAGGAAAAACTGGATTATGTAAGAGCTGATAAAAAAGTAAAATCAAATTTAAAAGCAAAAAATGTTTGGGCTAAATACCGAAAATCAGAAATTAAAGATTTTGATAAATCACCTGATACCGCTGTAACCGAGAAAACATTTGTTGAAATAGCTCAAAAAATTACGGTTATCCCTGAGGAAAATAAACCCATTCAAAAAGTTATTAAACTATTTGAAGATCGGACTAGCATGATTAAAAATGATAAGTACGATTGGGCTATGGGCGAGTTGATGGCTTATGGGACCTTGCTTACGGAGGGTTTTGCGGTTCGCATGAGCGGGCAAGATGTGGAGCGGGGAACCTTTAGTCACCGTCATGCAGTTATTAAAAAAGAAGATACGGAACTGGAATATGTTCCGTTAAATAACATCAGTTCCAAACAACGAAAATTTGAAATCTATAATTCGTATCTTTCTGAATATGGTGTGTTGGGATTTGAGTACGGTTATAGCGTATCGGCTCCCGAAACTTTAACCATTTGGGAAGCTCAGTTCGGTGATTTTGCCAACGGTGCCCAAATCATTATTGACCAGTTTATAAGCAGTGGTGAAACCAAATGGAAATTTTCAAGCGGTTTGGTATTATTGTTACCTCACGGTTATGAAGGTCAAGGGCCTGAACATTCATCGGCCCGATTGGAACGATTTTTACAATTGAGCGCCAATGGCAGTATGCAGGTTATTAATCCTACTACTCCAGCCAATATGTTTCATGCACTTCGCCGTCAAATGCATCGCGATTTCAGAATACCCTTAATAGTGATGACTCCAAAATCATTGCTTCGTCACCCGATGTGCACAAGTACAATCAAATACTTTACTAATGGTGGATTTAAAGAAGTAATTGACGATGAATTTGTGAATGCCAAAGAGGTTAAAAAAGTCGCACTATGCACCGGAAAAATCTATTACGAATTGTTGGCCAAACAGCAGGCTGATAAGGTGAAAGACATTGCCATAGTGAGGCTGGAACAATTATACCCGATGCCTCAAACGCATTTAGCCGAATTATTTGACAAATATAAAAAAGCAGAATTTTATTGGGTGCAGGAAGAACCTAAAAATATGGGTGTTTGGCTTCATTTAGGGCGCTATGACTGGCCGGTTAAAATAAACCGAATAAGTCGCGAAAGCAGCAGTACACCTGCTACAGGTTTTGCATCGGTTCATGCTAAGGAACAGACTGATATTTTGGAAAAGGTGTTTGGGTAAATCCATTGTTGTTGGCATAGGCAAACGGCAATGGAATATCAGTTAAGGTCAAAACAAATTAATTAAAATTTCATCCCTATTTTTGAGGGATATAATGGCACGGGTAATTACTCTTTTAATTTTCTTTATGATAAGCCTGCCCTACCTATTTGCCCAAAAAGGTTTTATTTTTTTACCTGCCGATTCATTACCCAAAGGAATAGCCTTTGAAAAACAAGTCGCCGATAAATCGGGGGCTGAAATGCAAGCAAATAAAATTGTTACCCAACTAATGAATCGCGGTTTTTTAACCGCTTCGGTGGATGAAATTATTTTAAAAAAAGATACTGCTTTTGTTAAGATTTTTAAAGGGAACCAGTTTGATTGGGGACATATTAATTATAAATATTTAGCCAAACCGATGATAAAACAATTTGGGTTTGACATAGCCACAAAAGGGTCGGCAAGAGTGTATGCATTAAAACAAGCCATGACCCAAACCATTAATTATTTTGAAAACAGAGGCTATCCGTTTGCCTATTTTTATTGGGATTCATTAGTAATAAAAAATGATACCA
>CAMDSC010000039.1 GCA_945907065.1 Chitinophaga pinensis | reverse complement strand
AGGTAAAATTACATAAATAGGTATTAATTACTATCAGTAATATTTGAAGGAATACTATTTTTTTTATTTAAAATATTTTTCTTAAAATCAGATTTTGTAAACAATAAGTCATTTGAATTAGAACCTATATTTTATTATAAAAAACAATACTAAAAATCGAAAATCAGCTTTATTTTGCTGTTTCAAATACCATGTTTCAAAAAACTAAAATACTGCAGCATTTAAATCAAATACTTTGTAAGACCATTAGCTTCATTATTCTTTTAATATTGATTAATTCAGGATTAGTTTTTGGTCAAAAAACGTTAGGACTTACAAAAATAAAAGCAGGTCATACCGAAAATGGATATGTGCTGTTTGCTCCATTATATTGTAAAACTACCTACCTGATTGATAAGTGCGGCAAACAAATAAATAGCTGGAAAAGTGACTACAATTCGGGATATACAGCCTATTTATTGCCCGACGGCGGCTTATTAAGATCGGGTCATGCCAATGATTCTTTTTATGATCATGGAGGAAAAGGCGGAGTACTTGAAAAATTTGATTGGAATGGTAAACTCGTATGGTCTTATAATATTTCAAATGATTCTTTAGCTCAGCATCACGATTTTTTACCAATGGATAATGGCAATATTTTATTAATTGCATGGCATGGAATAACAAGAAAAGAGGCTGAGGCAAAAGGAAGACTGCCTGGCACAATATTTGGCAAGCGCTTATGTAGCGAAAGAATTATTGAAATTAAACCTAAAGGAATAAATGAGGCAGAAGTTGTTTGGCAATGGAGTCTTTGGGATCATATAGCACAGGAATTAGACCCAATGAAACCAAATTTTACAAACATAGCAGCCCATCCTGAGTTGTTTAATTTAAACTATGGTCAATTTAATCCAAGTGATTGGATTCATCTCAATTCAATTGATTACAATAAAGAGTTGGACCAGATAGTTTTGAGCAATCATCATATGAGTGAAATATGGATTATTGACCACAGCACTACTATAGCTGAAGCGGCATCGCATTCAGGAGGAAAATATGGTAAAGGTGGCGACTTTCTTTACCGATGGGGAAATCCGGAGGCTTATAATAACGGCGGTAGCAAAGATCAAAAACTCTTTAAACAACACAGTGTTCATTGGATTCCTAAAGGATACAAAGATGAAGGAGATATAATGATTTTTAATAATGGAACCGGGAGAGATTCCTCTTATTCCTGTATTGATATTATTACTCCGCCTGTAACTTCCCCTGGAAATTACATGCAAAATATCCCTTTTGGCCCGAGTAAAACTAAGTGGACTTATAAAGACTCAATACCTGGAAACTTTTTTTCACCGTTTCAATCGAGTACTCAACGTTTGTTTAATGGTAATACAATAATTTGTGGCGGTCCACAGGGTAGATTTTTTGAAATAAATGATAAAAATAAAATAGTTTGGGAATACATAAACCCTGTATCTAGAGGTGATACTATTATTATTGACGGTAATAGAGCAGATAAAAATTCAGTATTCCGGTGCATTTTTTATAGCGATAACTACAGTGCTTTTAAAGGTCGTAAAATTTCAGCCGGTTCGCCAATTGAAATAAATTCAATCCCCTATATCTGTAATATTAGTAATAACACTAAGAAAAAGAAGAAGTCTTGCAGATTATTTAAAAAGTAAAAGCTTTAAAAAATGGGGTTCATTTTTTTGCTAAATCCCAAATATTATTTCTGAATTACTTGTAGTTTTTTCAGCTATTTCAACCAGCGAAACTTCAAATATATGAGCTAATTTTTCTGCTATTAACGGAATATAACTTGTTTCATTTCGTTTGCCACGATGCGGAGTTGGTGGTAAATAGGGTGCATCCGTTTCTAAAACTAATTTATCAAACCCAACAACTTTTAAAACCTGCGGTAAAGTTGAATTTTTATAAGTAACTACCCCACCAATTCCTAAATAAAAACCCATATTTATCAACTCTTGTGCTTGAGAATCATCTCCGGTAAAGCAATGAAATATTCCTCTTAAGTTGGTTAATTTTTCTTCCTTAATAATGGTTATTAATTCTTGAGTTGAATCTCTGGAATGAATGGAAACCGGTAAATTAAATTTTATTGCCCAACCGGCTTGCTCAATAAATGCCGCCTTTTGAATATTAAAAGTCGTTTTGTCCCAATACAAATCCATCCCTATTTCGCCAACCGCATAATATTTACTAGATATTAACTCATCATAAATAATCTTCAGCTGGCTTTTAAAATCCCCCTTTACACTGCAAGGATGCAATCCCATCATAGGGTAGTAATTCCCTTTATAAGATTCGCAAACAGACTTTAATGGGGCAATGGATTCAATATCAACATTGGGAACAAAAACTCGTGACACACCATTAAATAGTGTTCTTTTAAAACAATCCTCTGTATCACCTAAAAATTCTTCAGAATAAACATGGGCATGGGTATCAGTAAAAATCATATTACCAGCTAATCTTTTGTTTATTCAAAAAAGAAGAAATACCGCGTTTGCAATCATCGGTTTCTCTGGCCTTGGCATTCATTTCACAGGCATAATTTATAACATCATCTAAGTTTAAACTATCAATTGAATTGTACATTTGCTTAATCATGTTGATTGAATTTCCGCTGGAGCTTTCAATCATATTCAAAACCCACTGATGGGTATATTCACTAATTTTATCAGCTTCCACTATTTCAGTTATAAGACCATATTCTAAAGCTTTATCGGCCTTAAATACTTCACCTGTAAACAACAGTTTTTTACTTATGGATTCTCCTACTTTTTTCTTTAAAAAAACCATTACAATGGCTGGAATAAAGCCAATTTTCGCTTCCGTATATCCAAATGTAGAACTTGGGGTAGCAAAGCAAATATCACAAACTGTAGCTAAACCACATCCACCGGCTAATGCGGCACCATTAACTAAAGATATCACTGGTTTAGGAAATGAATATATCATCTTAAACAACTCTGCAAGATTTTTACTATCGGTCAAATTCTCCTCATAAGTATAATTTTGCAATTGCTGCAAATAAGCCAAATCAGCACCGGCGCAAAACACTTCCCCAGCCGATTTTAGAATTAAAGCCCTTACTTCCGAATTATTTTCAAAGCTTTTAATGCTTATTTTTAATTCACTTACAAACTCAGAATTTAGAGCATTTCGTTTATCTGGCCTATTTAGGATGATATAGCCTATACGGTCGCGTATTTCTGTTATTACATACTTCATAAAAAAAGCCTCCCTTGTTTCCAAGGGAGGCTTCAAATTTACAATGTTATTATTACTTGTTGATAGTTACTTTTTGAGTAGAAGTTAATCCACCATTAGTTACTTTCACCATGTAAACACCGTTAGCTACATTTAAGTCTACTGAATAAGTAGATTTTAATGAACTGGTTTCGATAGTTTTAACAACTTCACCTAGTAAGTTATATACCCCAATTGAAATATCAGATTTAGGATCTTCAACGCTTACTGTAAAGCTGCCTTTGTTTGGATTTGGATAAACCTTTACACCACTTAGTTTGGTAAGTTTATCTACTCCACCGGTAATGTTTACCAATTTACAAGTTTCTGAGAAACAATTGGCAGCATTTACTACTGCTAAACATGCAAAATATTTACCAGATTCAAAGTTAAGATAGTTGTAAACTGTATTAGCTGATGTTGAATTTCCTCCATCACCAAAACGCCATTGGTAAAGTGTATTACCAGCTTGGTTGGATTTGAAACTTACCTGACGGCCGCTTGGAGTAAAGGTAAAGTCAGAGATTGGCTTGGCATTTACTGATACCGGCTTGCTTATTGAATCTGAACATCCTCCAGGTACTACTGCTACCAATGTAACGTTGTAGGTTTGTGATACTCCACCAATATTGTAACGGTGACGAGGAGATTGTATTGACGAAGTAGCTGCATCGCCAAATTTCCAGTTGTATATTAAGTTACCTTGCGATACGGTTGATTTATTAGTAAATACGGCATCATCATCTTCGCATACATCACCAATAATAAAATCAGCTTTGGATTGAAGTTTTACATTTATTTCTTTGGTTACCATATCCGAACATCCATTATTAGAAACAAGGGATAATGTGATATTTTTTCTACCTGTTACACTAAATAATTTTGAAGGATTTTCAAGTGTGCTTGAACCTTCGCCGGCAAAATTCCAGTTAAAAGTAGTTAAAGCACCTGATGGTTTTGAACCAGTAAAATTAAAGTTGGTATTGGTTAAGTTACAGGCTGATCCCCAAGTAAAATTAGCATTTGGAGCTTCAGATAAAGTGATAGTTTTAATAGCTGAATCGGTACATCCAAATTCAGATACGGCTTTCATTTTTACTGTTTTGGCAGTAGAAGTGGTAAACTGGTGAGTAGGGCTGGCAAAGTTTGAAATTCCACCATCGCCAAAGTTCCAGGTATAACCCATGTTTCCAATTTTAATAGTAGAATTATTGGTAAACTGAATATCTGATTTATCACAAATTAAAGCAGGAGCTGTAAATTTAGCAACAGGTGTAGAAAACTGATTGGCATTTTTGCTCATCTCAGCTGTACATCCGTTAGAGGAAGCTCTGAGTGTAACCTTATAAGCACCGGCAGTTTTGTATACAAAAGTTGGATTTTTTGCTGTGCTATTGGCAGATCCCACTTCACCAAAATTCCATGAGTATGTTACTGTTCCTGCACCAATGGTAGTATTATTAGTAAAAGTAACTGGTACTTTTTCACAAGCATTTCTTACATCAAATCCAATTTTTGGTATTTCTGTAACTACTACAGTTATTACCTTTGATTCCACATAACCATATGGAAGTGAAGTAGTTTTTAAAGTAACATCATATGATCCAAAAGTTGGAAACTTAAATACTGTAGTACTTACAGTAGATGTATCGGCAGGATTACCGGTATTGAAATCCCATCTGTATGACATATATCCTGAGGCTATTTTACTTAAGTCGTCAAATAATACGGCATCACCATCGCATACAGGTTGGTTAAATTTAAAATTAGGTACCGGACGTGGGGCTACAAATATGTTTCTTGTGATAGTAGAATCACAGTAATATGGACCAAGATCCTTTATTTGCATTGTTATTAATAGTGTACTATCCTCTAATGTAGCATCTGGAGAGAACGTTAAAGTTCCTGGAGTTGAAGATGTTGGTGAACTATAGCTCCAAAGTGAGCCTGAAGGAATATTAGTTCCCAACTTTGTCATTACAACTGGGGTCATGTTAAGCCAAGTGGTACCATATCCAGCGTTAGTATAGCCGGTTGGAGGAGTTAATATATAAGTTAATTTATCACCTTTAGCCACTATATCCTTGCTTCCAACTGTACCTAATGTATTAGGCTGTGTAGTTTGGAATGGAGTACCTTTAGTAAATGCTGCTCCATTTGGACTTGGGTTTACAGTAATTTTAATTTGAGTTCTAGTACTTGGGCAAAATGCCAATCTGTAATTAGCCCTAACACCCATTTTATAGAAATAATAATTACCTCCAAATTCAGTACCTGAGTAAAAATAGCAACCATGATCCATCGTAATATCACTGTTTGAAGTAGACGCTGTACCCGTGTTATAATTATTTACCATAGGGTTAGAAGGATTTGTTGCTGTTCCTGTTACATAAAAACCATACGTTGTATTTTTGGTTAAGCCTAATTCAGAAACAAATACTGTGGCATAATTGATACCACCTATTGTATACATTTTAGCAGCCTTATTATTTACTACTAATGTCCACGCAGCTTTGTTAGATTCAGATCCTGAATAAGTACCTGTTTTATAATAAACATTAAACGTTGGATTAGCAGTGGCAGTACCTAAACGCACAGTGAAACTATCAATTACCAAATCAGATTTTGGAGTTAAGTTAAACATACCTCCAATATAACCTCCAGTATAATAGGTATAGTAAGCCAGCCCATTCTCAATACTAAATCTATTAGACATTTTAACAGCTTGTGCCCAAAAATTATTTACCCCCAAGAATAATGATGGCGATAATGTGTTTTTACCTTTTGCTACAACGTTTCCACCAGTGGCAGCATTATACCAATTAATTGAATCTGTATTATAAGGAGTTGTACATTTTAAAGGGGCTTGGCCTGGTCCGCATTTTATTGCATCATAAGTAACAGGTGTTCCTGCAGGACCAACAAATTTAAAAGTTATTTTAGCTGTATCATCTGTCTTATCAGCATCCGTAGTATTATTAGGGTTATAAGTAAATACTTTTACAGTGTAAGTAGAACCATCTGTGAATGTAAAATTAGGAGAAAGATTAAAGGAAGTAGAACCTCCTAATTTAGCAATATTAGTAGAGATGGTATTAACCGCTTGGTAAGCACCATTTACTGACCAACCTACTTGCACTGGGTTAATATCATTCGTTCCAACATTGGCAACAGTAGCACCGATAGTAAAACTACACAAAGGAGGAACTATTGTAGTAACTCCTGCATCATTAGCATAAGACGCTAAAGTAATTGTATAATCTTCACATTCGCCATACCATAAATCACCACAACCGGCATCAGAAGAATTTAAACAAGCTCCTTTACCAGCATATCCTGAACGAAGACGCATACGGGTAGTCGTAGCTGTTCCTCCAGTAGGAATAGTTACATCAAAATATTTTAATGTAGTAACACCCGGCTGCACATTACCATTATTGGCAACACATTTAAGATCCAATTTTTCATTGGCATCCGCAAAATCATTATCTCCATTTAAATCAATCCAGCCATAAATATTTACTGGATAATTAGGACCTGTTGTAAATCCAAATTGGTAGGTAGAACCTCCCTTAAGTGTAAACATAGAAGAAGAAGACATTAAATAATAATCTCCCGTAGCTGCATTACAACCACCATAGGTAGAAGTGTGAGCCCGGCTGTACAACTTGGTTGATCCTTTCAATAATTCGAAACCATTAATTGACATGCCATAGTTGTAATTAGTACAATTACCATATTGGTAATAATAGCTAGGTGAGCAATAAGGCGATTGGGCCATAAGTGGCGCAATACCCACAGAAAAAAGTAAAGCAATTGTTAACAATACTTTACTTGATTTGAGAAATTTTTTAATACTTAAAGTAGATAATTTTTTCATAATTTCATTTCGTTTTTATGTCTTCCAAATATATATGTAAAAATCAAACTCACTAATTTTTTTTTTACTATTTTTTCCATACCCTATAATACCACCCTTAAATATTGCTATTAATTATTGATTATCAGTTGATTAAATCAATATATTGCACATCATTTATTACACAATTATGATATTTAGACAAAAATATTTTAACTTTTTTTTGCAACCTTTTTGATTTTTCGTGTCCAATGTAAAGCGTATCATATTTATTATCGCCTAAAAGCGTCGTCCAATGGAATAATTTTGGCACGATATAGTGTTGCGTGCCCCTCAATTTTCCTAAATTTTCAGAAGATAAATTAAGGGTTTTACCTTTAAAAAATACCACCCCTTTGCTTAAAGCTAAATCCATTTCTGGAATCATTACTTTTTGTTTTTGAATCGAATTAAAATCGTACTTTCTATATACAGGCCATACTCTGTTATGAATAAGCCATCCGCGGATATAAAATAACTGCTTACCAGAATTACAATTATCAGATATTAAAACACTTTTTCTACCGTCGGATAATAGTATTGCATTTTGATTAGGGATGTTAAAAATTACCATGTTTTTTTCCTTCCTTAATTTCAATATATCATAGCTTGAAATACCAACTAATAACAGCAGTGAAATTAAGGCATAGGTTAATCCTCTTCTATCCGTTTTAATTAACCAATAAATCACACTGCTTATACATATATATAATAGAATGAGTTGAGGTAGATTTAATTTTATTCCATCAACAAATGAAAAGGGGAATTTTTCAATAGTAACCACAAGGTAGTTTGTTAGCTTTACTAAATTCTCTGTAAGCCATGAAAACACGAATAACAGAATTGGTATTTTACTCACAATTACCATCCCAATACCAGTATAAATAACTAATGAGGTGAGGGGTATTATTACAAGATTGGAAAGTAAAAAGTAATTTGGGAATTGATTAAAATAATATAGACTTAGAGGAAAAGTAGCTATTTGGGCACAGATAGAAATAATAAGAATATTCCATACCATTGTAAAAAATTTGTTTGGAGGAGCCCATAAAGGCAGAAGATAGTGTTGCAGATAAACAATTCCTAATACAGCCGCAAACGACAATTGAAAACCTACATTGAGCAGCCAAAAAGGATTGATTAATAATATTAGAAATGCAGAAACCGCAACGGTATTAAAAATATGAGCCTGCCGATTGAGTGCTTTGCCAACTAAAACTAGGCTTATCATCACTCCTGCACGAATAATAGATGGCGACATTCCGGTGAGAATACAATATCCCCAAATGCAAATAATTACTATCCCTGTTTTGAGCCAAACCCCATATTTCCATTTATCTAAAAACCATAAACCCTGGGCCAACATCAAAAAAACAATGGCCACATGCAAACCCGAAACTGCCAGCACATGCAAGGTTCCAGTGCGTGAATACGATTCGACCAACTCTTTAGGCAAATCTTCTTTGTACCCAAAAATAAGAGCTTCGGTTACACCTAAAGCTGTTGAATCATGAATATTTTCTTTAAACAGTTTTATTAAATAACGGGTTCCGTTATACGAAAGTTTTTGAAAAAATGTAGCACTATTTACTCCGGTATTTTTAACATAATCGGGGTTTCTAACAAAGGTTTGATAGTAAATTCCCTGCCATTTCAAAAACCGTTTGTAATTAAATTGATATGGATTTTCGGGTTCAGGAATGGATTTAAAACTGCATTTAACCAGCAATTCATCTCCCGGTTTTGGCACTTCAATTTTTTTATCAAAATAGAATAGTGCCCGTTCATTTGCTTCTAGTATTTTATTATTATCTATTCTATAAATTACTTTGGCTTGTATTTTTATAGTCTTTAGTTTTACTTCAGGAATTTCAACAATTCGAATTTTATAAATCCCATCAAGGCCTGCTTTTTCTATATTTTGATGATGATTACGAGGATTGGAAGTGTGTGAAAGCCATAACCCGAAAGTTATAAAAATTAAATAAACACAAATATTTGATAACCGATTTGATAATAGACTTTTAGGTTTTCGATTTAAAAAAACAAATACAGATACAAAAGCCAGTAGAGGAATAAAAGAATACATCCCTAACTCAGGCCATAAAATAACCAAAGAAATTCCAGCTATAAAGGGCAGCAAAAGCTTAACAAATGGCAGTTGTTTTAATACCGACATACATGAGTATTGGAAATGCTAATGTCGTATTAATATATTGAAATAAAAATTATTGAAAAGATATCTAACTATGGTGTTTTCGATAAATAAAACTTTTCAGTTCCATTGCCAGTTCATTATCGTGTTTCCAATGATATTTTGAAGCAAAACTATTAAATAATTCAAGGGCATTTTCTTTGTTGGATGCATTATCCATTTCACTCAACGAATTATTATATGCATTTGTATCACCTCCAAATAAATTAGACTGCAATTCGAATCGCTTACTAATATCAATAGCACTTTTAATGCTCGCTATTTTAGAATTTACAAACCGATGGGATAATTCGTTTTCCTCCTTTTTTGACGATAAAGTTTCGTGAAGTGAATTGCCACTTTTTGCTTCGGTTATTTTATCTAAAATACTTTTTTCTTCTACTTTAGGCTTAATATCATGAACAACTACTGCAATAGGTTTTTCGGCCACAGGCTCAAATCGTTGCGGCTCATAGGATGGAGTGCTTTTAATTTCAACCACAGGTATTTGTATTTTCTCAACAATAGGCTCAATTTCAGGTTCAACTTTTTCCTCTTCAATTTCAACTATAGGCGTTGGCATTTCTACTTTTATTACTGGTTCCAATATTGGCTCAGCCTTTACTTCCTCTCTTTTAATTTCTTTTATTTCAGCCTCTTTTGTTTGCAAATCAATTACAGGTTGGCTGCTTTTGTCCATCATATTTACCAAATGCAACTGATTAATGGCATCATAAAGCTCAATGCATTGCTTGCGCAACAAATCCGTTTCTAATTGCGAAAATTTACCTTCATGTGCAGATAAATTTTTATTATTGACTATAAGTTTTTCAAGCAATAAATCAATTTGGTTGTGCAGTTCGTTTCGTTTCATACAATAAATACCCTTGTTTTTTTTAAACGACCAAAGTTAATTGCTTTGTATCTTTCGCTCCTAATATTTTTATTAACGTTTGTTAAAAATGGACATAAAACATAAAAGTATCGAAATAATAACGGGATGCATGTTTAGTGGTAAAACCGAAGAATTAATTTATCGAATTAATCTGGCCCAAAAACAAGGCTTTACCACAGCATTGTTCAAGCCTGAAAAAGACAATCGGTACCATACCAAAAACATTGTTTCGCACAATGGCTCAAGTATTGAAAGTGTTGCCATTAAAAATTCAAGCGACATTTTAAAACAAATCTCAAATATCCAAGTAATTGGAATTGACGAAGCACAATTTTTTGATAATGCTATTATTGATATATGCCACCAATTGGCCACTGAAAATTACAGGATAATATTATCCGGGCTTGATAAAGATTATTTGAACAATCCATTTGGGCCGATGCCGGGTTTAATATCCATTTCAGAAAATATTACGCAATTGGCTGCCATCTGCCATCAATGTGGTGGCGAGGCTTTTAATACCTTTAAAAAAACTAAATCGAAGACACTTATCGAAATTGGCGAAACCGATATTTATGAAGCCAGATGCTATGAGTGCTATAAAAAAGGTATGCAGATTTCAAATCATTAAAAGTTTAAAATAAAGAATATATACTTTGAAAAAACTTTAACAACGGCCACATGAAAACAAATATAAAATCAGCCCAAAATCGATACCTGCGGTTTTGACTGAAACGATTTGGGTATTGCAAAATCATTCTTAAAAATAATCCTATTAAAAACAGAGAGGCCACAAATGGCCAAGCATTTGGCAGTAATAAAATGGATAAAATAAGAGCTATACTTAGTACAATTGTTAACCAGATAAAAACCCGTTTGGCCAGGCTTATATACAAATCACTTGAATCGGGCTGCAATTCTTTATGCTCCTCATGATATTCAAAGTGCTCCAATACCAATTGGTTTAAAAAAACCAAAAGAGCCATTATTAGATTTTCGAAAGAAAAAAAATCTATAAAAATATTAGAGCTATTATAGAACGACACTATCACTGCCGATACAATTATTGAAACAATTAGCATTTTGGCCAAGGGCTTTAGTTTGCCATTTATTTTTAAAAAATAATAAACAACGAGCAGCGGAATAAGCCATAAGCCATTGGTAATAAACAAGGCCGTTTGGTTTTTAAATAGTAGCCAAATAATGATTGCTGAAAGAGCAATACAAATAGGAACAAGTGCCCAGCGGTAAATATAATGATAATCGTACCTGAAAATTCCTGATTGGCCTTTAGTTTTATACCCGTCCATTATATGATCGGCCGTATAAATAAGCCAAACGGCACTTACCAAAATTAATATAAAATCTGTTTTAGTCCCTTCAAAAGGATTTGGTTCCAAAAAAAAGAGGGCTGTGCTAAGGCATCCCAACACCACATTGATGCTAAAAATGTTGCTATATTTTAGAATTAGATTAAATTTTTTGATAGGTCAAAAATAAGGAATTGAGAATCAGTAATTCCTTATTGATAATTACTAATTCGTAATTAAAAAATAGAATTATCTTTGCTCCGCAATGAGTGAATCTGCTACAGAAAACGCCGCTATGACACGGGATGAGTTTAAAACAGAAGTATTAAATGATTATAGAATTGCCTATAAGAGCAGGCAGGCCAGTTTGATAGGCCGAAAAGAGGTTCTTACAGGCAAAGCTAAATTTGGAATATTTGGCGATGGCAAAGAGGTAGCTCAATTAGCAATGGCCAAGTTTTTTAATAAAGGTGATTTTCGTTCGGGTTATTACCGTGATCAAACTTTTATGTTTGCCAAAGGCATGAGCAATATCCGAGAGTTTTTTGCGCAATTGTATGCCGACCCCGATGTGAATCGTGAGCCATGTTCAGCGGGACGAAGCATGAACGGCCATTTTGGAACACGATTATTAAACGAAGATGGTAGTTGGAAATCGCAAACGGATAATTATAATTCTTCAGCCGATATATCTCCCACCGCCGGGCAAATGCCGCGATTATTAGGATTGGCTTATGCTTCTAAACTTTACCGTGAAAATAAAGAACTAAATAATTATACCGATTTTTCAATCAATGGCAATGAAATAGCTTTTGGAACTATAGGAAATGCCAGCACCAGTGAAGGAGCATTTTGGGAAGTTGTAAATGCAGGTGGTGTATTGCAAGTACCAATGCTTATTAGTATTTGGGATGATGAGTATGGAATATCAGTACATGCCAAATACCAAACTACCAAAGAAAATTTAACTTCTATATTAAGCGGATTTAAAACCGATGAAGACGCAAAAGGGTATGAACTATTTACCGTAAAGGGTTGGGATTATCCGGCTCTTATCAAAACCTATCAAAAAGCAACAAAGCTATGTCGTGAGTTTCATACCCCAGTTATTATTCATGTGGTGGAAATGACCCAACCTCAAGGGCATTCTACTTCTGGTTCACATGAACGTTATAAATCAAAAGAACGACTGAATTGGGAAGCTGAATACGATTGTATTTTACAAATGCAAAAATGGATGGTAGAATCGGGTATTGCTACTAAAGAGGAAATTGAAGAACTGGAAAAACAGGCGCAAACCTTTGTAAAAGATGAACAGAAAGTAGCTTGGAACGATTATTTACAACCCATATTAGACGACCGTGATACAGCTATTTCCGCTTTACAAAACCTTTCAAATTCTTCTTCAAAATCTGAAGAAGTAAATGTACTAATTGCTACTTTAAAAAACCAAAGTGACCTTAACCGTAGGGATATTTTTACAACAATTAACTCAGTACTTCGCCTTAGTATTAATGAAAAAAATGAAGGTAGAGAAGAATTGATTAAATTAAATAAACTATATACTGACCAAAACGACCAACGCTATAATTCCTTTGTTTACAGCCAAAGCAATGAATCGGTATTAAATGCCGCTGAAATAAAACCCATTTATAGTGATTCATCAAAAACCCTTGACGGACGAGAAATTGTTCAGGCTTGTTTTGATGCTGCATTTGCTTCCAATAATAGAATTGTGGCATTTGGTGAAGATGTTGGAAAAATTGGAGATGTGAACCAAGGATTTGCAGGAATGCAAGAAAAATATGGGGAACTGCGGGTTACAGATACCGGCATTCGCGAACTGAGTATTATTGGCCAAGCCATTGGATTATCCATGCGAGGACTAAGACCTATTGCCGAAATTCAATACTTGGATTATTTATTATATGCCATTCAAATAATGAGTGACGATATAGCCACCTTGCAATACAGAACCATGGGAGGACAAAAAGCTCCAGTTATTATTCGTACTCGCGGCCATAGATTAGAAGGAGTTTGGCACACCGGTTCACCAATGGGAATGATTATTAATGCTGTGAGAGGAATACATGTTTTGGTGCCAAGAAATATGACCCGGGCAGCTGGTTTTTATAACACTTTGCTAAAAAGTGATGAGCCGGCTTTGGTTATTGAATGTCTTAATGGTTATCGATTAAAAGAACAGCTACCTGATAATATTGGCGAATTTACCCTACCATTGGGAATACCAGATGTGTTAATAGAAGGAACTGATGTTACTTTGGTTACTTATGGTAGTTGCTGCCGCATAGCTGAAGATGCCTGCAGCGAATTAGCAAAAGCGGGAATATCTGTAGAACTGATTGATGTTCAAACTTTGTTGCCTTTTGATATAAACCATGCCATTGTTGAGTCGGTTAAAAAAACCAATAAAGTTGTTTTTTTAGATGAAGATGTTCCAAGTGGTGCTACTTCCTATATGATGCAGCAAGTATTGGAAAACCAATCAGCTTATAAATATTTGGATTCGGAACCAGTAACAATTGCAGCCAAAGATCATCGTGGAGCTTATGGCACAGATGGTGATTATTTTTCAAAACCAAATACTGACGAAATATTCCTAAGTATTTATAATTTGATGCATAATTATAATCCTGCCAAATATCCGGCATGGATGTAATTACCCAAAATTAATCTCTGTATTATCACCAAGATTAAGGCTCAGGGCGGTTCCGCGCAAGCTGGCATCGTTACCTATCACGCTATTATCAAGGTTTGTATTTTCTAAATGGGATTGCGGCCCGATAATGGTATTGCGTATAATTGAATAATCTACAATTACATTTTCACCAATTGATACATTAGGGCCAATAATAGAATTTGAAATTTTTGAACCTTTGGCAATGTACACCGGGTCAATAATAATGGTGCGTTCATAATCTTTAGCAGTAGCCCTAACATACCCTTCGCCTTTTAAAAGAATAGCATTGGTTTCGAGCAAAATATCCTTTTTACCACAGTCAAACCAACCATCAACATTATAGGCATACAACTTTACACCTGTGTCAATCATGCGCATTAAAGCATCGGTTAATTGGTATTCACCGCGGGTTATTACATTGTGTTCAATATTATAAGTTAATGCCTGCTTTAGTTGTTTGGTTTCACATATTTTATACATACCTACCAATGCCTGATTTGATTTTGGAATTGTAGGTTTTTCAACCAATTTTGTAATCAATCCTGTTTCATCTATCTCCGCTACCCCAAATTCGCGAGGATCTTCTACCCGCTTTACTCCTAACAAAGATACTTTTGAAGAGGCTATCATATTTAAATCAGCCTGAATAATTGTATCCCCAAAAAGTATAAACACAGGTTCATTATCCTTAAGCAAATCCTTAGCAAGCCAAATAGCATGACCCGTTCCTTTGCCGTTGGTTTGCACCACAAAGTAGGATTGAATATTAGGATAGTTTATCGAAATATATTGCTCGATCTTATCACCAAGATATCCGATAATAAATACAAATTCATTAATGCCCACGGCAATTAAGCTATCCACAATATGGGCTAAAATTGGTTTACCCGCTACAGGTATTAATGATTTTGGCTGGGTATGGGTGTGTGGCCTAAGCCTACTTCCTATTCCAGCTACTGGTATTAAGGCTTTCATAATATATTTATTTTTGTTAAATACCGATAATTAGAAAATACGGTCCTAGTTGACTTTGTACTTATAAGAAAAGGATGTGACATCTAATTATTGTTCAAACCAAATACAAAATATGATAGTATGCAACATTTTTAAAATTTGTTATTAAATAAAAAAGCCCGTTTGATTAAATCAAACGGGCTTTTTTTATACTAGAAATGACAGATTACTTTTTACCCCTAATAAGAGTAACAGTACCACTAATTGGTTTTCCTTTATCTTTTCCATCATTTAACTGTTTCTCTATAATTTGATAATTTATGAGGTAGAAATAAGTTCCTTCAGGGCATTCGGCACCAGTATTCTTCACCTTGCCGTTCCACCTAAAATTAGGATCTTTACTTTCAAATACTACTTCACCCCAGCGATTATAGATTATAATATCAAATTTCTCCAATCCAATTGCCTTAACTCTGAATTCATCATTAAATCCATCTACAGGTTCGGGAGTAAATACGTTGTAAGGTATAAATACTGCAACAAATGAAGAACAAACCGGCTGAATCATTGTATCTGTACATCCAATAGCATTAGTAGCTATTAAGGTTACATTATGACAACCTGTATCGGCCCATTGGTAGCAAGGACTTGTATCTGAAGAACCGCCATCCGTTGGGAAATCTTCAAAAATCCATTCGTATTTAACAGCGCCTATTGAATTATTAATAAAACAATATTTAGGCTTGAGGGTAGAATCGATAGTGAAATCGGCTTTTACATCCAGCACCACTATATTTTTCTTCACTGTATCAAGACACTTATGAAATTCAGGAGTATCATAGTTTGGAACCATTATTACTTTGTAATTACCTACCTTAGGGTATACATATTTTGCAAACTTATCGTTGGTGTTTAAGGTATCAGCAGTTCCAAATTTCCAGGTAAATCTTGTATAAATTGTGTCGGATTGTGAAGTAAATGTCACCTGAGTATTTGGACAAATGGTATCATTTGGCGCTATGTCAAAATCAGCTGGTGCCACAGGTTTTACTCGAATCAATCGTTTAATCTTTATAACTACCTCTGCACTTGTATCAGGATAGATAGCTGAACAACGTTGACTTGTTCCATTAATATTATCAAATTGAGTTAAATATACTTCGTAAGTTCCAGGAGTAGTATATCTGTGTCCTACTGTATCTCTAAATAAACTAGATCCTACTTTTCCATCTCCAAAATTCCATTCCCATTTAGGATTATAAAGCGGGTCAAGACTTTGATTTGCAAATCGCACTGAATCGCCAACACAAATAATAGTATCACTAATAGGATTAAAATATGGACGTGGACCCGCAATAAATACAATCATACTGGCACTATCAATACAACCCAATTTTGTTCTCACTTTCAATCGCACTGTAAAGTATCCGTTTTGAGTATAGTCATGTGAAGGATTTTTTAACTTACTCTTCTGTTTACCATCTCCAAAATCCCAAGTGTATTCAATAATATTATCGCAAGGCTTGCCTTTGGCTAATACACAAGGATCTATCATTACGCTTGAATCAAAGAACGATATGATATTTTTACAACTCAATGTTCCTGCATTCAAAATTTTGAAACCAGCATTTACACCTGTAACATATACTTTTTGTTTAGCTGTATCTACACAACCCAAACTATCTTTCATAGCGATGCGTATTTTATAAATACCTGGATCATCATAATGCCATGCAAACGGAGGCACACCTATACCGGTAGTTCCAAACATGTTAAGTTTTAAACTATCACAATATGGAGGTTTTTTGCTTTTTATAGTTGTGTCATTATGCTCATTAAAGTCAATTTTCATAGTTTCACGTTGATTTATGAAACGTGTAGGAGTATTCCAGTAGGGAGTACCGTTCAGATAATTAAATGGATCTTCATACGCAAAATAACGGATAAAGTTAGTTATTACAACATTGGTTGGTCCATGACAAATAATAGTATCTGAATAATTCCATCTCCAATAGAATCCAACATCTACTTCCTTATTACGCCCTTGGAAACAACCCACTGTATTTTTAAGATAGAATGTTGGATAATATCTGTCTGGGGTTCTGTAAGCATGGCGGTAAACACCAGGGTTAACCTGAAGCCCTGTAATTTTATTAACTTTCAAGCTATCTCTCCAAGAAACAATTCTACTTTTAACGAAACTATCCAAATAAGGAGGTTTTTTACTTTTTAATACAAGACTATCTCTATAATATTTACTCTTGATAGTACTATCACCAAACGGACACACTTTACTTGCTGTTGTAACACGCTGTTTTAAGGTATCAAAACCTGCCATAGTAATAGCACGCCAATGCAGGGTTTGCGAAATAATAGTAGAATCCTTTTTAGTTGCGTCAGTATAACGGTACCAATTTTCAGTATAATAAATTGTATCTTTATTAGTTTTAGGGCTTATTCCCTTAGCTCTATATGGGGCATCACGTCTAAAGGTTAAATTATCGCGATAAGGAGCAACACCAAAATCAATTAAGTCACCCATACCTGAAGTATCAATACATCCAAATCCGGTTCCATTGCCAAAATACAATGCCATTTCAGTAGATGGTATATCGTTTATATCGATACCAATAGTTTTAAATTGATTGGTTAATTGGGTTCTTGCTCGCGCAATATTTGTTCCAATAATCCACTTTCGAGTAATGGCTAAAACTATTGTATCTATCGTTTTATAATTATAACCATCAAATTCAGTTCTAACTACAAAATTGTAAAGCCATTTATCGGTTTTTTTCCAAGCAATACCTTTGTCATTACGGGTAGGGCTTGGTCCAGGATACGCTTTATTATAGAATGTACGTTCGTCATAACTAGTAAGTAAATCATCATTCCAACTCCATGTTAGTTGAGTAATACTATCCATTATAGGATCTGTAAGGTTAAAGGTAATAGTATCGCCAACACAAACACGTTTTGTGGCTTTTTCAGGCACAATAACATTATATAATGCATTAAGATATAAATACCTAAAAGCATTGTGATACCATACAGTATCCATGCACTCTGGCACACCGTTCACAATTCGTCCGTTGCCAATTATTAATCCTACAGTTACCCATCCTGGATTTCTTTCCTGGATATCACCTGCTTGATAATTTTTTACAAACGTATTTGGCCATGCTCCAGCTGGCAAATAACCCGGATGAGCAATAGGCCATGGCGTTCCTGGAAGTGGAGGTGCGGCAAACCCACTGTGAGATACCCATTTACTTTTACCTCCAGTTGAGTCAAAATTAAATTTCATTAAACGTTGGGTACATCCCGGTTTTGTTTTATCCACATGAAATTGCAATCCATAAGGAGGACTTGGTGCTCCATAACAGGTTACTCCTTCAAACCACAATCCTTTTGCATTTGGGGGTATTAAAGCTAACTGAATTTGATCCGTGCTTTTGCATCGCAATGAGTGTACAGTGTCCTCGTGATATAGCTTAACCAGATTACACCTTGAACTGTTGGCGTAAAAACTTTTGCGATGAAATGCTGAATCTATAAATATTCGCGACCGCTGCACAAACGTATCTCGTCCACCTATAATGGTATCAACAAAGATGGTAGTAGCTGCTGCGTTAACAGTTTTACCGGCGGTAATAAATACTTGTGATTTTAGCATGGCTGAGTCTCCTTTTTTCAAAGTAAATTGATCTGCCATATTTTTCATAGTATAAGTACCTGTGCTTCGTGTACTATAATTACCTGTTTTGATGTTTTTTAAATCTACGGTAGTTGTGGTATAGAAAGTCCATTTTTCATCACTCAAAGTAGGTATATAAGTGGCGGGGCCTTTAATCACGGAAGGCACCTTTTTAATTCGGAACGATCCCGTCATCATTTCTTTGGTAGCAGGTGTTATCGTTCGGCCACCATATACAAAAGTTGAGTCTTTAGGAACAATCACCAATGTATCAGAAGGTATTGTATCTGTCATTTTAGGATAATAATTAACTTTATAACAGAATCTACCGTTTTTGCACAAT
>CAMDSC010000038.1 GCA_945907065.1 Chitinophaga pinensis | reverse complement strand
TTATACCCATGAAACCGCACCTGACTTTCCATAGCGTATTGGTCGCTGGGAAAAGCACCGGCTTCCATTATTATTTTGTAACGGGTGGCTGTGGGGCGGTAAAAACTCACCATCATCAAATGAAGGTTTACGGTAAGGTTGTTCATCACCACCACTTCGTGGGGCAAGGCTCCTACAACCTTGGCAGCTTTTTCGGTTAAAAATTTATGGTAATGAAACCAGGGATTTTTACCATGAAAATGGCCTTCTACACCGTAGGTTTTCCAGTCTTCCAGTTCTTGCTCCAAGGCAGCCAAAGCCGTTTTGGGCTGCAGCCCCAAGGAGTTTCCGGTTAAGTAAATGGCTTCTTTGCCATTAAGCTTTGGGAAATAAAACTGCTGGCGGTATTTAGCCAATACATCGTGTGCATCAAGCGACTTTGCAAATTTGAGGGTGTTTGTAAATTGGGTCAAAATAGAGTTTTAATTTATGGGTGGTAATGTTTTTAATAGGGAATTATAAAGCTTATTTTTTTCGGTTTCGCGTTTTTTTTCAGCCAGTTTGTAGGCTTTAATAATACCCCCCTTATAGTAGCGGTTAAACCATGGATACACGGTCATCAATCCGTCCAGCAGGGTGTACTTTATGCTTATATCAACAAATAAAACGATAAATGCCCCACTAAGCAAAAAGGCATTGGCACTTTCTTTATAATAGCCACACCAAGCCTGCCCAAGTCCGGGAACAATGCTCATCCATTCTACCATGGTGGGATTATACCGGCGGTTTGTTTTTTTAGTTTTTTTAAAAAACGATTGAATGGTTATTTTATCCAGGCTATCAATCACGGTAATGGACAAAAAATGATTTTTTGCACTGGTATATCGTCCGCTTTTGTAGTCCAAAGTCCCCATCATCAAATGAAGTTTATCATTTACGCGGCTGCTTATTTTGGTTTCGGGAATATTTAACAATTCGTTATACGCCATGATGGTATCATTGGTGGCCATGTAGTTTAAAGCATTTTCAAAAAGTATTTCATAGCGGAGGGTATCCACGGTTTGGTTGTTATAAGCATTGTTGTAATGCACCGATGCTTTTTCAAAATCGCCAAGGTTGGAGTAAGCTCTGGCCAAAGGCAAGTAAATGGATTTGTTTTGTTTGTCCGTTCCGAAAAACAAAAGCCGTTCATACACCTCAATGGCGGATGTGTAATTGCCTTGTTGGCTAAAAGTTTCGGCCATGGTTTGGTAAGTCTTCAGGTTGTTTTGACCTGAAACCGTGGCTGCAAAAAAGCCGCTGATAAAAATAAAATACCAAAATTTCATTCTACAGGGTCTATATAAACTTTGTTTTCGGCATCGTAAGGGTAGTTTTCATGGCTTAAAGGATTGCACCGTGCAAAACGGTCAAAAAAATCAATAACCCCGATAACTAGTCCATGTTTTTTAATGCTTAAAAATGCAAACTCGGAGCAGGAAGGTGAAAACCCGCAGGATTGCCCGTCTTGGGTGGAAATGTAATGTTTGTAAAAGTGAAACAAACTTTTTAAAGTCGAGGTTCCGTCTTTGGCATCGCCTTTTAAAAAGGCAAAGGAATTTTGAGATACGGCAACGGTATCTTTTGAAATAAGTAATTTGTTTAATGATTGTGCCTTGGAAAAACTACTCCAAAGCATGATCATACATAGTATCGTTGCCGGTTTCATTTATTACAATGTTCTTAAATTCGGTTATCTGCGTTGATTTTTGTTTGCCACTATACAAGAAGGAAACTACCCGCGAAGGAATGATTAAATTTTTAACGGTTACATACTCTTCAAAAAATTGCTTTGAAATTATGGTTCCTTTTACATCGTAGGATATTACCCCAAAAAGCTTTTTGTTGACACTGGATACTTTAATTTTCCCCTTCTTTTTCTTCATTTTAGCTGGTGGAATCCAAGTGGTAACAATCATGGAATCCTGCTTTTCGGTTTTACTAATGGTGTAGGGAGAACCTTTCAGCCCATAATAATCCAATTTGCCTGTGAGGCAAAGATTAAACAATGAAAAGTCTAAAAATTCCTTAATGGATTTGGAGGAAGTTCTTTTATTGTTTTGAAAAGATATATAAGCCGTATCGGTAATAATTATAATAGCTTTTTCGGGAAAGGTAATGTCATAAACCGCCTTTCGGGTATTTACATCGTAGTATAAAGTGCCTTTGGTAAGGTTAAATTTACCATCCAGTTTTTTTTCTTTGATGGTTACATTGGCTTTAAAACGGTAGTTCTGCTGAGCCATACTTGCCAATGAAGCAAGAAGAAGAACCCAAACTAATATCCGTTTTTTTTGAAGCATTTTAACAATTGCAAACATACTATAAAATGCCAACGAGAACAAAAGAACCCTTTACTGATATGGTATTAACGAAAGATAGGATAACAGGTAAAGTTTGGGTAAAAGGAGCGTTGGGTTGTCAAAAATACGGGCGTGTGTTAGATAGTGCGGAGGGAGTATATTTTTGACTTGTCTTTTTTGTTTACTTTTTTTGACTAAGAAAAAAAGTAAATCGGGGTTATAGGGCTGAAAGGCCCTAATTCTATTAAAACTTAACTTTTCCTGTTTCAACAATTTGCTTATAAAAATCCTAAATCAGCTTACCTTTGCAGCAATGAAATACCCAAGAAAATTTCATGCACTACATCTTAATAAATTGGGTATTCCATATGACCTTGATATAAAAATATAAGTAGATTACATATGAAATTAGTAACCTTTCAAAAAGAAAATGAAGCCCGACTTGGTCTGTTTTTAAACGACACTGTTTATGACCTTAACGCTATAAATCCTGCCATTCCTGATACGATGGCTGAGTTTTTAAAAGCGGGTGATGATGCCATGCAAATGGCTCATGAAGTGGAAAATCATTTGAAAGAAAACGTGGGTGGTGGATACCCGCTGGAACAGGTAAAATTACTTGCACCCGTTCCTAATCCTACAAGTTGCCGCGATGGTTATGCCTTTCGCCAACATGTGGCAGCAGCCCGACGAAATAGAAAAGTAGATATGATTGCTGAGTTTGACCAATATCCGATTTGGTATTTTACCAATCATAATGCCATACAAGGCCCGGGTGAAATTTGGTGCATGCCCGATCATTTCCAAAAACTGGATTTTGAATTGGAAGCAGCTATAGTTATTGGTAAAAAAGGTAGAAATATTAAAGCCTCGGAAGCTGACCAATACATAGCCGGTTATATGATTATGAACGATATGAGTGCAAGAACCCTTCAAATGGAGGAAATGCTTCTAAATTTAGGGCCGGCAAAAGGAAAGGATTTTAGTACAGTGATTGGACCTTGGTTGGTTACTCCTGATGAACTGGAACCTTATAAAATACCTGCAAAGCCCGGTCACACGGGTAATGCCTATAATTTGGAAATGAAATGTTGGGTAAATGGGATAGAGGTAAGCCGCGGAAATATGGGCGATATGGACTGGACATTTGCTGAAATAGTAGAACGTTGTGCATATGGTGTTGATGTACTTCCGGGGGATGTTATAGGCTCGGGAACCGTTGGTACCGGTTGCTTTTTGGAACTGAACGGAACTGGATTGTTAAATGACCCTAACTTTAAACCACAATGGTTGAAGCCCAATGATGTGGTAGATATGAAAATTACAGGCTTGGGGTATTTATCTAATACCATAAAAAAAGAAGATTCTGATTTTTCGATATTGGCTTTGAAAAAGAAAGGGTAAAACATCATAAAAGAAGGAAGGACGTTTCGCAACGCCCTTCCCTTAAATTGTAATACCTATGAAAAAAATTTTATTAGTCTACGTTGTCGTGTAGAAATGAGTTATTCGATTTTAATTCAGGTTTGCGTTCAGGGTCATCTACTAATGAAAACCGCGAAACCTGTGTTTCAGATGAATGTGAAATGTCATCCAATTTAATTTGATGCCGTTCGTAAGCTGGAATATTCTCTAATTCCTCACGTCCTGATTCACTTTTTGATTTTATGCTTAAATCACGGATGTCACGAATTCGAGCCATCAGTTCTAAACTTTTTAATTTATTAATTGCGGATTGATGAGCACTATGATCAACAATGGATTCATCTTCCAAAGAGATATATTTTGGCTCCGGCAATTGTTCCTCTTCCTCAGTTTCTTCAATTAATTCATTAACAATTGAACTGTTAACCTGTGGATTTATTTCGTCTTTAAATGTGTTTTCCTTCCGTGAAAATCCTGTAGCAATTATGGTTACTGAAATTTTATTGCCCAATGATGAATCCTGACATAAACCACATTTTAGATTGGCATCCATACAGGCTTGTTCCTGAAAAAATTCATTGATTTCACTGTACTCATCCATGGTTACTTCTTCATCACCGTATGTAATATTGATTAGTAAATCACTGGCTCCAGTAATTTTATTATTGTTGAGCAAAGGAGAATTAAGAGCTTGTTCGGCAGACCTTATAGCTCGTCCTTCTCCTTCAGCCACTCCATTGCCAAGTATTGAAACGCCACTATCTTTCATGGCAGTTTTAACATCTTCAAAATCCACATTGATGCTACCTGCAATGGTTATAATTTCAGCAATACCTTTAGCTGCTGTAGCTAATACATTATCAGCATAACTAAAGGCTTTGGTTATTACCAAATTGCCAAAAATTTCTTTTATTCTATCGTTTGAAATTACCAAAAGTGAATCAACGGCATCTTGCATTTCTGCAATTCCTTTTTCAGCAGCTGCTTTCCTTTTGGGTCCTTCAAAATGAAAAGGTGTAGTAACAATTCCTACTGTTAATATCCCCATTTCTTTTGCTACACGAGCTATAACTGGAGCTGCACCTGTTCCTGTTCCACCACCCATTCCAGCGGTAACAAATACCATTTGGGTATTTACACCCAAAGCTTCTATTATGTCATTGATACTGCTTTCTGCAGCTTTTCTTCCTACATCAGGATTAGAGCCGGCTCCCCGCCCGTCTGTAAGTTCATTTCCTATCTGTATTTGGTTGGGAATAGGACTTGATTCAAGAGCTTGTCTATCTGAATTGCAGATGATAAAGTCAACTCCCTTAATTCCTTCCCTGTACATATAATTTACAGCATTGCCGCCGCCGCCACCTACACCAATTACTTTAATTATGGATGATTTTTCTTTAGGAAGTTCTACTTTGAAATTTGCCATTTGAGTTATTTTATTTTTTTAAAATCTTCTAAATCATCGTCCGTAAGCCATTTTTTAAAGATATCTATATTAAAACCAAAAGACCTTTTTTTGTCCTTTATTTTTACTTCAGTTACTTCACTATCATCTTCTTTTATTAAGTTTTCGGTAAGTATTGCATCGTTAAGGCCTTTCATTACCAAGCCAATACCGGTGGCATATATTGGGCTTTTCACCTCATCTACCATGCCTTTAGCTAAGTGTTCGTTAGGGTATCCAACTCTGGCATCCAATCCTGTAACCAATGACGCAAGATGAGTGATATGTTTAAGCATTGAACCTCCTCCTGTGAGCACCATTCCTCCTGCTAGTTTTTTTTCCAAACCAGATGACTTAACTTCAAAATACACCAATTCTAATATTTCTTGTAGTCTAGCTTGAATGATTTTTGATAAATTTTTAACAGATATTTCTTTGGAATCTCGGCCTTTTAGCCCGGGAATAGTAATAATTTCATTATCGGCAGCTTCACTTGCCAAGGCTGAGCCAAATTTGGTTTTTAAAGCTTCTGCATGACTTTTCATTACATTACAGCCTTCTTTGATATCCTCTGTTATTATATTTCCCCCGTAAGGAATTATAGCAGTGTGGCGTATTACATTTTCATGAAATATTGCAACGTCAGTAGTTCCACCGCCTATATCTACCAATACTATTCCTGCTTCCATTTCTTCAGGACTAAGCACCGACAATGCTGAAGCCAGTGGCTCCAAGGTTAAATCTGTAACTTTTAAACCAGTTTTTTCAACACATTTGTAAATATTTTTGGCAGCGGTAATCTGTCCGGTAATGATATGAAAATTTCCTTCCAACTTTACACCCGACATGCCAATTGGATCTATAATCCCCGGCTCGTCATCCACCATATAATTTTGGGGAATAACATGCAATATTTTATCCCCTGGTTTAACGGCTAATTTATACATATCAGCTTCCAATTTATCAAGATCTGACTGACAAATTTCTTTTTCAGAGTCATTGCGAATGAGCATTCCACGATGTTGCAAGCTATTAATATGGGCTCCAGCTATACCCACCTGCACGTTTTTAATATTTACATTGGCTACTTCTTCGGCCATTTTCACAGCTTCGGAAATAGCAGCAACCGTGCGGTCGATATTTGAAACTACTCCACGAGTAACTCCTCCATTGGATGGCACTTTGCCTATTCCAAGGATATCCACTTTTCCATATTCACTAGACCGGCCAACTATTGCACATATTTTGGTGGTTCCGATATCTAGGCCTACTACAATTTTTTGGTTGCTCATTATTTACAGATTACTTGTCCTTTAAATTTTAAATTAATCGATTTATATTTATTCCATCCCAGTTTACTAAGTCCCTTTTTATAAAAGACTTCCAGTTTTTTAAACTTTTCATCAAGATTGGAAGTGTCGCCAAGAATCACCTCATGAACTCCTGTAAATGGAATAAATGAGACGTCTTGATTTTCATTCACAAAGAACTGCTGTATTTGTTCCTTCCAAAAGCTATTATTATTCACAAACCCTACTATATAGTATAGTTTTCTGTCTATTTTATCGTTCATAAAACCGGTGGCTGGTATTAAATCAGGAGTATAATTATTTGAAAGTGGAATTTTAGCCCCATCATCACAAATATAATAGCCTCGCTTGCCACCCGGAATCACCCTAAGAATGGGATTGCGTTCGGTTATTTCTATTTTTAACTCACCCGAAATTCCAACATAAACTTCCGCTTTTTGAATGGTGAGGTTTTTTATCAATTTTTTCTCCATCTCATTCATTTTAAGTTCACCTGCTTTTTTGCCAATAAGTTGTGATTTGCCTGCGGGATAGCCTAATATTTTATAAATATCAAGTTCAGATAAAAGTGATTCTTCCGATTTATGATTTATGGTTATGCTAACATCTTTACACACTTCATTGTCACTGTTTTTTGTAGCAAGAAAATACAAGGCAATAAGCGCTACTGGAATAAGCAGCAATAATAAAAGTTTGCCAATATTTATCTTTTTGCTCATGGTTTTAAAGCGTCTTTAATGGGTGTAATCAAGGTGTCAATATCTCCGGCTCCAATGGTTAAAAGAATTTTTGGAGCCAATTTTTTAAGTAAAGAAATAAGTTCTTCTTTGGTGGTTAAGTACTTTTGGGAAGAGGTTATATTTTTATGAATTATTTCGGAGGTAACTCCTTCCATTGGTAGTTCGCGGGCCGGATAAATATCCAATAAAATGGAAACATCCAGCAGGCTTAAACTTTTTGCAAATCCATCGGCAAAATCTTTAGTTCGGCTGTAAAGATGGGGTTGAAAAATTCCGGTAATTTTTTCGTTGGGGTATAAAAGTTTAACTGATTTAATAAAAGCTTCCAGTTCTGCAGGATGATGGGCATAATCGTCAATAAACACAAAATTAGGTTGACGAACTATAAATTCAAACCGTCTTTTAACGCCTTTAAATTCTTTTAATCCTTCGATGATTACGTTTTTTTCAATACCTAAATTTAAACATACGGCTATTGCTGCCACTGCATTTTCAATGTTATGAATGCCGGGAATTCCTAATTGAACGAATTTCCAAATTTGATTGTTTCCTTCAAAATCAAACGTAAACCAACCGTGTTCAATACGAATATTTGTAGCTTTATAATCGCCTTTTTCTATACCATAGGTTTTTATTGATATAGAATTTGTAGTTGGAAAATCAAGTCCTTGCTTAATAAATAAAGTTCCTTCAAGTTCTATTTTTTTAATAAAATCGAAGAACGATTTTTTAAGTTCATCACCACTTCCGTAAATATCCAAATGGTCGGCATCCATAGACGTAACTATAGCTAGATTTGGACTTAGAGTTAAAAAAGACCTATCAAATTCGTCGGCTTCTATTACTGTAAGGGTTTGAGTATTTTTGGTGTTGGAGTTAAAATAATTACTTCCCAGATTAGTACTAATTCCGCCCAAAAATGCTCCAAACGGTTTATTAGCAAAATTAAGAAGATGAGCAATTAGGGAAGATGTTGTGGTTTTTCCATGGGTACCGGCTACCGAAATATTATAACTGTTTTCGGTTATTAATCCTAAAATTTGAGACCTTTTGTAAAATGTAAAACCATTATTTTTAAAGTAATTTAATTGAGCGCTATCCTTTGGTATGGCCGGAGTGTAGATTATTAACGTATTATCTTTATTAATGCCAGAAGGAATATTTGCTTCTAAATCTTCATAGTTTATTAGCATTCCTTCTTTTTCCAAAACCGCACATAATTCGGAACGAACCCGGTCATATCCGGCAACATTATATCCCATATCTTTGATATAGCGGGCTATGGCACTCATGCCTATGCCGCCAATGCCAAGGAAATAGTAATATTTATAGGTTGAGAGGTTCAAATTATCAGTTACTTTTTTATTTCTCAATCATTATCATATAGGTTGTCATGCTGAGGAACGAAGCATCTCTTGAGATTCCTAGTGCCTCGGTATAACAAACTACCCATTTTCAAATTTTCAAATCTCCAAATCATTTTTCACCAATTTAAAAACCTCATCCACAATTCCCTTTGCAGCCAAAGGTTTCTCTAATTTTTTAATATTCTTTCCTAATTCCTCAGCTAATAATTTGTCGTTTATTAAGGTTTCAATAGCCATCCACAAATCGGTTTTTGCATCTGCATCTTTTACCAATAAAGCTGCATTTTCTTCTACCAAAGCCATGGCGTTTTTGCTTTGGTGGTCCTCGGCTACATTGGGCGATGGAACTAAAATTACAGGTTTGCCCACAATGCAAAGCTCTGTAATGGCAATGGCTCCTGCTCTTGAAATAATTATATCTGCTGCGGCATACACCGTTTCCATTTTCTCAATAAACTGGGAAACAAAACCAAATTGTGGCCAGTTGGTGGCTTCATAGTTTTTACCGGTTTGCCATATCAATTGAATATTTTCAGAGTTAAGTTTTTGTATTAATCCGTCGATGGATTGATTAATAGTTCGGGCTCCTAAACTTCCGCCAACTACCAAAATAGTTTTTTTAGAAGTGTCAAGATTCAAAACCTTTAAACTTTCAATTTTTAAAGGTAATTTTAAAATCGATTGTCGCACCGGATTACCAGTGGTCACACATTTTTCCTTTGGAAAATAGGCTTTAGCTTTTTCAAACCCTAAGCAAACAGTGCTTACTTTTTTTCCTAATAATTTATTAGTTACCCCGGCATAGCTGTTTTGTTCCTGAATTAAGGTAGGGATTTTCATCCAGCAAGCAACTTTTAACAATGGACCGCTGGCAAATCCACCAGTTCCTATTACTACATCGGGTTTAAAATTTTTAAGTATTTTGTAGCATGAGACCAAACTTGACAGAACTTTAAAAGGAAACATTAAATTTTTTAAAGATAAACTTCTTTGAAATCCTGTAATCCAAATTCCATGAATTTTATAACCCGCTGCTGGAACTTTCTCCATTTCCATGCGGTCGTTGGCTCCCACAAATTCAATGATGGCTTCGGGCTCTCTAGCCCTTATTTCATTGGCAATGGCAATGGCCGGAAAAATATGTCCTCCCGTTCCACCACCTGATATTAAAAATCTATGCGGGTTCAATTTCTACCCCCTCCTCAGGTTGTTTATTTTCTTCTTCCTCCACTGCATCTTCCTCATCTTCTTCAATATATCGGCTCACACTTAAAATAATTCCAAATGCAAGACTTGTAAATAGGGTAGAGGTTCCGCCCATACTTACCAGTGGTAATGGTAAGCCGGTAACAGGAAATATATTAACTGCTACCCCCATATTTATAAAGGCTTGGATAACCAAACTAAACGCTAAACCAACGACCAGTAAAGCTCCAAAAGCTTTCGGACTTTTGATAACAATGCGGATGCATCGAAACAAAAAGAAAAGGTATAAAAATATCAGAAACAGGCCACCAATCATTCCATATTCTTCCAATATTATTGCAAAAATAAAATCGGCATAGGGCGATGGTAAAAAATTTCGCTGACTGCTTTTACCCGGTCCAACTCCAAAAATCCCACCTTTGGCTATGGCTATTTTGGCCTGTTGGTTTTGGTAGCTTCCTGTTACATCCTTTTTATCTGTAAACGATTCTATTCGGGCTTTCCATGTTTGCACACGGCCTTGGCCGGGCAGATTAATAATTACAAGCAACATTATTCCGAAAAATAAAATAGCAATTCCTGATAAGGCCAATAGTGATTTTATTGGTATTCGACCAATAAATAACAGAACCATGCAGGTCATAAAAAGAACCAAGGCTGTAGATAAATTGGCCGGGGCGATGAGTCCACAAACAATTATTATACTGGCTACAATTGGCCAAAGTGTTTTTTTATTGTTGTCAATTTCGTCCTGCCGTTTTGATAAAAAACGGGCTATAAACATAATGATAGCAAGCTTTGCTAAATCGGAAGTTTGAAACGATAAACCAATGAGAGGGAGAGTAATCCAACGACGGGCATCGTTTACATTGCTTCCAAAAACCAAAGTGTAGAAAAGCAAAGGAATGGCAATGAATAATAAAATTTGTGACAATCGCGAATAGTAGCGGTAATCCACCAAATGCGAAAGCCACATTATGAATAAACCTAATAACAGCATGCCGCCCTGTTTTATTAGGTAAAATTCAGTATTGCCGGATTGTTTGGCATAGGCCAAAGTTCCGGTGGAGCTATATACAGCTAGTATGCCAAAAAGCGAAAGTATACACACCACTAACCAGATGTATATATCCCCTTTCAGATTATTTGCTGTCCATTTTCTTAAGCCCATTTTTTTAATTTAAAAACTAAAAGGTAAAAGTTTTTCTTAATTTTTATAAAGCTCTAACTTGTTCCTTGAATTGGTTGCCGCGGTCTTCGTAGTTTTCAAATAAGTCAAAACTTGCGCAAGCAGGAGAAAGCAAAACAGTGTCCCCTTTTTTAGAGAATTTATAAGCTGCTTGCACAGCATCTTCAGCCGAGGTGGTGTTGATTATGAGGTCAACATCGGCTCCAAATGCTTGATGAATTTTGCTGTTATCCAAACCCATGCACACAATCACATTCACTTTGTCTTTTACCAATTTTTTTAGGCTTGAATAGTCATTTCCTTTATCGGTTCCACCAGCAATCCAAACCACTGGAGTTTCCATACTTTCCAAAGCATACCACGCTGAATTAACATTAGTAGCCTTGGAATCATTGATAAAATCAACCCCTTTAATACGGGCTACCCACTCCATTCTGTGTTCCACATTTGTGAAATCAGAAAAACTTTCGCGAATACTTTCTTTCCTGATTTCGAAAGAGTTGGATACAATGGCGGCAGCCATACTGTTGTAAATGTTGTGTTTACCACTAATGGTTAGTTGAGTAACTGGCATAATAAATTCTTTGTTTAAATGGGTTAATCGAACGATTATTTCTTTACCATGTAAAAAGGCACCGTTCATTACCTCATGGTGTATTGAAAATGCCAGCATCTGGCCATTTCCTTTATTAAAATTTAAATTGTTCTTCGTTAATGGATCATCATCGCAATAGATGAACTGATCATTCTTGGTTTGATTTTGAGTAATCCTAAATTTTGACTCGACATAATTTTCTAATTTGTAATCATATCTATCCAAATGATCGGGAGTAATATTTGTTAAAATGCCTTGATGGATGCGGGTTTCAAGCATTCCATCCAATTGAAAACTACTCAATTCAAGAACATAGCAATCGTAATTTTCAGTAGCTACTTGGCGGGCAAAACTTTTACCAATATTTCCACCTAATCCCACCTTAATTCCACCATTTTTTAGAATGTGATGTGTAAGTAATGTGGTTGTGGTTTTTCCGTTGGTACCGGTTATTCCAACTAGTTTGGCATTGGTGTATTGCGCTGCAAATTCTATTTCAGAAATTATTGATATTCCAGCCTCTTTCGCCTTTTTAATAAGTGGAGCTTTGTCAGAAATACCGGGGCTTTTTACAATAATATCAGCGTTTAAAATTTTAGATTCTGAATGCTTTTCACTTTCCCATTCCACGCCAATTTTATTTAACTCTTCCGTGTATTTAGGTTTAATAATTCCGAAGTCACTTACAAACGTGTCATATCCTTTGGCCAAGCCCAATACGGATGTACCACATCCACTTTCACCTGCTCCTAATATGACCAATCGTTTTGCCATTTTTATCTTATTTTAAAAGTGATAATGGTAAAAAGTGCCAGCATAATTCCTATAATCCAAAAACGTGTAACTATCTTAGTTTCGTGATATCCCTTCTTTTGAAAATGATGATGAAGTGGTGACATCAGAAAAATCCGTCGTCCTTCACCAAACCGCTTTTTAGTGTATTTGAAATAACTAACCTGCAAAACCACACTTAAATTCTCCACCAAAAAAATGCCGCAAAGGATTGGAATTAGAAGTTCTTTGCGAAGCATAATAGCTATCACGGCTATAATTCCTCCAATGGACAAACTGCCCGTATCACCCATAAATACTTGGGCAGGGTAGGAGTTGTACCATAAAAATCCAATACATGCCCCCACAAAAGATGCAAGAAAAATTGTTAATTCACCCTGATTAGGAAGGTACATTATATTTAAGTAATCCGAAAAAATAATATTACCTGAAAGAAATGCGAGCAAAGCCAAAGTGGCTCCAATAATAGCAGAACTTCCAGCGGCTAATCCATCAATTCCATCGGTAAGATTAGCCCCGTTAGAAACCGCGACTATTATAAAAATAACCACGATGATAAAGGCAATCCATGCATATTTTTTGGCATTACTATCGCTTAAAAAGAATAGTAATTTGGAGTAATCGTACTCATGCGATTTTACAAAAGGCACGGTAGTTACAGTAGATTTAAAGTCTTGAACGTAGATTGTTTCGCCATTGGCAAGTTTCCGTTCGGTAGCGTTTGCTTTTATCTTTTCTGTTGCTTCTTTTTCAGTATAGGTTTCCCTTACTACTACACTTGGATGAAAGTAAAGCGTTGCCCCAACGATGATTCCAATTCCTACCTGTCCCACAATTTTGAATCGTCCGGCAAGCCCTTCTTTATTTTTTCTAAATACTTTTATATAATCATCCAAAAACCCTATAAGCCCCAGCCATACCGTAGTTATAAGCATTAGAACTATATACACATTGCTAAGCTTCGCAAACAAAAAGGTTGGAATAAGAATGGCTCCAAGAATTATTAACCCTCCCATTGTTGGCGTTCCTTTCTTAGTGTTTTCTCCTTCCAAACCTAATTGGCGAATGGTTTCGGCAGCTTGTTTACTTCGTAAAATATTTATTAATCGTTTTCCATAAACCAATGAAATGGCTAACGAAAGAATAATGGCCAACCCGGCTCTAAACGTAATGTATTGGAAGGCTCCTGTTCCGGGAACATTGAAATGTGAGTGCAGGTAATTAAATAAATAATAGAGCATGATTATTTTATGTTTTTAAACGCTTGTTTCAATTTTTCAAAATCATCAAAATGATTTTTTACACCATTAATTTCCTGGTAATCTTCATGGCCTTTGCCTGCCAATAAAATTATATCCCCTTGTTTTGCTTGACTCACAGCTACTTGGATGGCTTCTTCTCTATTGGTTATTTTTAATGTCTTTTTAAAATTTTGAGCTTTTACTCCTGCCTTCATTTCCGATAGAATTGTTTCGGGATTTTCGGTTCTTGGATTGTCGCTGGTAAAAATTACTTTATCACTAAGTTCACTGGCTATATCACCCATGATGGGGCGTTTTTCTTTATCTCTATCTCCACCGCAACCAATCACAGTAGTTAAAGTTTCGTTTTTGGTTCTAACTTTATTTATGGTTTCCAATACATTTTTTATAGCATCAGGAGTATGAGCATAATCAATTACACCAATCACTCCGGTATCACTTCTTACTATTTCAAATCTTCCTTTTGCACCTCGAGTATTGGTAAGAGCTTTTATTATTTTTTCTTTTGGTTCGCCTAGAATAAATGCTGTACCATAAACCGCCAATAAATTATAGGCATTAAAATCGCCAGAAAGTCCATACCATGCTTGGGTTCCGTCAATTTCAAGCAATAAACCTGTGAGGTCACTTTCTATTATTTTTCCTTTAAAATCGGATATCGCTTTTAGGCTATAATTATATTTCGAGGCTTTGGTGTTTTGTAGCATTACCAAGCCGTTTTTGTCGTCTTTATTGGTTAAAACAAATGCAGAAGAAGGAAGATTATCAAAGAATTGTTTTTTAGCTTTTAGATAATTTTCAAAGGTTTTATGATAATCTAAATGGTCGTGGGTAATATTTGTAAAAACGCCTCCGGCAAAAGTTAATCCTCCAATTCTATTTTGGTCAACAGCATGACTGCTAACTTCCATGAAGCAGTAATCGCAGCCTTTTTCAATCATTTTTGCTAATAATGCATTTAGGGAAATGGGGTCAGGAGTTGTATGTGTACTCGAAATAATTTCATCCCCAATAATATTTTGAATGGTAGAGATAAGTGCTGTTTTGTATCCTAGCTGGGTAAATAGATTCTTTAAAAGTGTTGTAACAGTAGTCTTTCCATTAGTTCCGGTTACTCCAATTAATTTAAGATTTGCTGAAGGATTATCATAATAATTGGAAGCCAGTTGGCCAATAATTTTTCTTGAATTTTTTACTAAAATATAATTAAAATCTTTAGGGCAATCATCAGGAATAAATTCACAAACAACAGCGGCTACTTTTCTTTTAATTGCATCATTAATAAGTCGATGACTATCGATGGAAGTGCCTTTTATGGCAATAAATAAATCGTTTTCATTTATTGTTCTATTATCTGTAGTTATTGAGTTTATTGAAATCTTTGAATCATATGATTCAATTAAATCAATGTTTTTCAGTATTTTTGATAATAAAACCATTATATTTTTAACTTAATAAATAATGTACTTCCTTTAGTAATCTGGCTTCCAGGCTTGATGGATTGCCAATAAACTCTTCCTTTTCCTGATACAACAAGCTTAAGTTTTCTGTTTTCAATACAGTTAATAGCATCACGCAATCCAATGCCTTCAAGGTTTGGAACTGTATTTATATTTTGGTTGTCAACTATAAAATTGTATTCTCCGATAGAATCTTTTTTAGCAATTATCCAATCGGATGATTCACCATTAGAGTGATAATCGTAATTAGTAAACTTATCAAGAAAACCGCTTGTTCTACTCTTTTTACCTGCTAATATAAATGGTAGCGTTCCTGCGTCCTTAATTGAATCCGAAAGTTCATTTCCTTCAAATTGTTGTATTCCTGAAATTTTTTCAGCTATTTCTTTTGCAATTGGGGCGGCTACTACTCCTCCAAAATATCCTCCTGTAGTTGGCCTGTTAATTACAATAATGATAGAATATCTTGGATTATTTGCCGGAAAATAACCTGCAAATGATGAATAATAGGCTCCTTCAATATACCCTTTACCACTTGCTATATTGGCGGTTCCTGTTTTTCCTGCAATTTTTACTCGGCTGTTATTTATGCTTTTTGCGGTTCCACTATCTACTACTCCGCATAATAGAGCTTTAACTTTTTTAATAGTACTTTCACTTGCAATTTCATCGTTGAGAATTTTGCCTTTAATTTTCTTTTCAATTTCTCCTTTTTGCCCTATAGCTTTAACGATAAACGGTTTTATCATTTTGCCATTATTGGCCACGGAGTTGTATATATTTAGTAATTGAAGTGGAGTAAGTCGTATTTCATAACCTATGGACATCCAAGGAAGTGAAATACTGCTCCATAAACGATTACCAGGAGATTTTACATACGGTTTTCCTTCGCCGGGCAGTTCTAATCCCAACGGTTTGTCTAGTGATAATTCTTTAATATAATCTGTAAATTCTTTTGGATTATCTTTAAATCCATTTATCACTGAAGTGGAAATTCCAACATTTGAAGAGTGTTCGAAGGCATAAGAAAATGAACGGCTTTTGAATGGAGAAGGTTCAGCATCCAACATTATTTTATTTCCAATTTTAAGTTGGCCGTAATTAATAAGAACCGAGTCCTCAGTCTGTATTTTATCTTTTTCCAATAATGCTAGAGCTGAAACGATTTTAAAGGTAGAGCCTGGTTCAAAACTTTCACCTACCGCATAATTAAATATTTCATTATAGGTATTAGTTCCTGTTTCGGTTAGGTTTGCAATAGCTTTTATTTCACCTGTTTTTACTTCCATTACAACAACACATCCATGATGGGCTTGATGTTTTGTTAATCCACTTAATAAAGCATTATTAACGATATCTTGAATATTGACATTGATGGTGGTATAAATATCCTTGCCATCCACAGGCTCTACTTCGTTGTTATCGTTTACCGGGCGATAGCCTCCAGCAATTCTTTGAACTAATCGTCGACCGGTTATTCCAGCTAATTCTTTATCAAACGAACCTTCAATTCCAACATGTTCTTTGCCGGTCCCACTGCCTGTATATCCGATGGTTCGGGCTATCATATTTTTGAAAGGCATTACCCGGTAATTGTCTTCTTCTATTATTAAACCACTTTTATACCGTCCTTTTTTGTACAATGGCCAAGATTTTATTTCTTTAACATCTAAAAAGCTAAGCTTTCTTTTTAATAAGAAATACCTGTTTTTTTCAAGTTTTCCTTTTTTAAATTCTAATAGATAATCTACTGCGGATTTATCTTTAAATTTTTCTGAAAACTTAGCCGAAAGTTGAGGAATATAAGCACGGAAAGTGTCATCCGGTAATACCGTCAAATCCATTCTTAATTCATAAATAGGAACTGAAGTTGCTAATAAAGTGCCATCGTCAGAATATATATTTCCCCTCACAGCATGAATAACTTTATACTTAAGTGTTAGGCTGTCACTCAAGGCTCTCCATTTAGCCCCATCCACCATTTGAATATTGAAGATGTACCATATTACCAATATTGAAAATGCAATTACACAGCCGAAACTGATAAAAATGCGATTCAATATGGAGCGTTTAATATTCGACATCTAACAATTTCTATTATTTTATTTAACGATTTTTGGAGCCTCGGTGGCTGGTTTAATTCCAACTTTTAGCATCTTTTGTTCTAAATTAGAACTTCTGCTTCCATTCAATATTTCTGTTTGAAGGGTTATATATTCGGAGTATAATTCTTTGTCTTCTCTACTTAAATGTTCTATTTTTCTTATTTTTTTTTCAGTGCGATGTGTTAGAAATATATAAACCAATAATATGCCGCAGAGAAATAATACAAAAGGAAGATGCTTCGTTATATTTTCACGAGGATTTTTAGCAAAATCACTTTCTGATTTTTGTATTTTTTCCTTATTTGAGCTTTTCTCAGTCATTATTTTCGTATAGCTATTCTTAGTTTAGCGCTCCTTGACCTTGGATTTTGTAATAATTCGTTAGCATCAGGAGTAATTGGTTTTTTGTTTATAGGTTCAAATGGTCGCAATAAATTTCCAAATCCATCTTTTATCTGATTCCCATCAACATTTCCGGTATTTATAAAATTTTTAACACAACGATCTTCTAATGAATGGTAAGACATTATAACCAAGTGACCACTTGGCTTTAAAACTTCCTGACATTGATTTAAAAACAATTCTAAATTTTCAATTTCATTATTAACCTCAATTCTTAATGCCTGAAATACTTTGGATAAAAAAGCATAATCACCCATTTTAGGGGTTTGTGGTTTTATAGCATCCAATAGATCCTGAACTTTTTCAATGGTTTTGCCTTGTCTATATTGAATAATTGAATTGGCAAGATGAAAGGCATTGTTTAGTTCACCATATTCTTTAAAAATTGTAGTCAAATCTTCTTGCGTATATTCATTTAAAACTTGAACTGCATCAATTTCAGCACCTTGATCCATCCGCATATCCAGCCTTTCATCAAATCGATAGGAAAAACCTTTACTTCCTTCATTTACCTGAAACGATGAAATACCTAAATCAGCCAATATTCCATCTACCGGCAGGGCTTTATGGTATTTCAGAAAATGCTTCATATACCTGTAGTTATGGTTTATTATTATTAATCGCTGGTCGTCCCATTTATTTTTTATAGCATCATCATCTTGGTCAATTCCAAAAAGATTTCTAACTCTTTTATCTCCCAAAATCAACTTGGCATGGCCACCGCCACCAAATGTCGCATCTACATATTTTCCACCTTCAATAATGTTTAAACCCATAATGCATTGAGCCGCCATTACAGGGATGTGGTAGCTATCCGTTGTTATTTTCATTTTTACGACTCATAACAGTTTCGGCCATTTTTGAAAACTCATCGGGGTCAATGGACATTTGAGCTTCGTAGTTCTTTTTGCTCCACATTTCTATTTTGTTATTGTAAGCATATAGTACCACATCATTCTCAATTTCGGCATACAATGAAAGTTTTTTAGGTATAAGAATTCTATTGGCTGTATCGAGCCCTACCTCGGTAGCCCCATTATTAAATATTCGAATAAATTGACGGTCAACTTTGTTAAAGGAATCTAAACCTTCAAGTTTTTGAGTTTCATTTTCCCAGTCTTCTCGGGTGTATATCACTAGGCATTTATCAAAGCCCCTATTAATAACAAGGTGATCAGAAGTTCCATCAGGTAGTTGTTTTTTTAACCCAACAGGAATAACTACACGCCCTTTGGCGTCTATTTTTCCATCAAATTCTCCAATAAATTTTGGCATCTGTATCGGTATTAAAATTACGGGTGTAAAATTATGTGTTTATTAAACACAATTCGCCACTTGATGACATTTTAAAACACATTTTTTCCACAAGAAATGCAAATACCATATAATCAGATATTTAAAATATTAATAAATTTGCACTATTAGTAATAATTTAGGGTATTTGGATAAAATATATACCCATTTGAACATTAAATTTTATTAAAATAATAAAAAGTGGAGCAAAGTGGTAAAATGAAATTAATAAAATGAAACCAGAAGAAAATTTGGATTTTTAAATTATTTGTTTAGATTTTAAGCCAATTAATTAGCAAAAAACTTAAAAAACTTAAATTATGAACAAAACAGTAGTATTTCTTTTAGGCCTTTTTTTAGGAGTTATTCTTGTCGTAGTGTTATGTAAAACTGGTAATATGTCACTTGATTCTAAATGCAAGCATGATTGTAAATCGTCAGCATAAAGTGGACTAATATTATTCAAATATAAGGGAGTGTTTCCAAAAAATTATAATTTTACAAAAGATGGAAACAAAAAAGAAACAAACCACCGAAAATTACATCAAGGAGATCCGAAGGAAAACGAGAAGG
>CAMDSC010000037.1 GCA_945907065.1 Chitinophaga pinensis | reverse complement strand
AAAAATAAAAAATCAGTTTCAGTTATTGTTGGTGTTCTTGATAGCGGTGTAGATGAAGATCATGAAGATTTAAAAAACGTGATGTGGATTAATGAAGATGAAATACCTGGCAATGGAAAAGATGATGACAATAATGGCTATGTAGATGATATTTACGGATGGAATTTTATTGGTGGTAAAGACGGTAAAAATGTAGAATATGATTCATATGAATTGACACGGGTTTACAAAAAGTTGATGGACAAATATGAAAATATGGCTGAAGCAACTATGACTGATGAGGATAAAAAAGGATATCAAGATTTTTTAGAACTAAAAGTTGATTTTTTGCAAAAGAGCATTCAGGCCAAGGCCATGTTCGAAATTTATTCAAAATCTTTGAAACGATTTGAAGCTATTGAAAATGGAATAGGCAAAGGGGAAAATTTTACAATTGAAGATTTAAAAAAGTATAAACCTGCCAATTCTCAGGAAGCCGCAACAGTTGAAAAATTTATAACTTATATGGGAGCTGGAGAGAAATATTCAACAATTAAAGCAAGTCTTAAACAAGCCTATGACCATTTTGATAAAGAGGCTAATTATGGATATAATGTTAATTATGACTCACGAACAATAATTGGAGATGACTATAATAATGACTTTGAAAAAAGCTATGGAAATAATGATGTTACAGGCCCTGATGCCTCACATGGAACTCATGTGGCCGGCATAATAGGAGCACAACGTGACAATAGTTTAGGAGTAAAAGGTGTTGCTAATAATGTAAAAATAATGTCAGTAAGATGTGTACCTGATGGAGATGAACGAGATAAGGATGTAGCCAATGCTATAAGATATGCTGTAGATAATGGTGCCCTTGTAATTAATATGAGTTTTGGTAAAGCATTTCCTTGGAATAAAAAATTAGTAGATGATGCAGTAAAATACGCTGAATCTAAAGATGTGTTATTGGTTCATGGTGCAGGAAATGATTCAAAAGATATTGATTTAAACATTAATTATCCAAATCCAAATTATGCGGATAATAATAAGCGAGCCTCAAATTGGATAGAAGTAGGAGCTTCATCATGGGTTAAAGGGAAATCAAGAACCGCTACATTTTCAAATTTTGGAAAAAAGAATGTTGATGTTTTTGCTCCAGGTGTAAGTATTTATTCCACCATTCCGGGTTCTAAATATGCCTCCTTTGACGGAACCAGTATGGCTTCGCCATGCACAGCAGGAGTAGCGGCACTTATCCGTTCCTATTTTCCTGACCTAACAGCTTCTCAAGTAAGAACTATTTTGATGAAATCAACAACTAAAGTAAAAGGAAAAGTATATTTACCGGGCACTAAAAAATCGACAAAACTTAAAAAGATTTCAGTTTCGGGTGGTATAGTAAATGCTTACAAAGCTGTGAAACTGGCTGATAAAATGAGTAAATATTAAAAGTTAGTTTTTTTTAATACCATACTTTTACTTTTAGCGTTTTGATAGTATTTAAAAATAAAATAGCTATGAAAAAGGTCCTGGTAGTATTTGTAATTTCTTTGTTGTTTTCATGTGGAAACCGTTCAGCCGAAACAGAAAGTACCGCTTATGATATGGCTGCTTCTGAAGCTAAAGATGAAAGTGCTGGCGCTTCTGATGGTTTAACTGCTGCTAATGCAAGTTCTGAAAATACTGAATTCAAAGACCAAACTAAATCGGACCTTACTGTTTCTGCCCCAAAGCTTATAAAAAATGGTTATTTAACTATTGAGGTTGAAAACTATAAAGAAAGCCGAAAAAAAATTAAGGATTTGGTAATTAAAAATGGCGGATATTTGGGTAATGAATCTGAAACCAATGAAACCTATCGAATTTCAAATGAACTAACTATCCGAATTCCTGCCAGTGCATTTGACCAAATGATGGAAGGATTGATGGCCGAAGGTATAAAAACGGATAGCAAACGAATAGAAGTGCAGGATGTAGGGGAAGAATATGCCGACCTTACTGCCAGAATTGAAGCCAAAAAATCGGTAGAAAAGCGTTATCTTGAAATACTGAACAAGGCTAATAAAATAAGTGACATACTAGAAGTTGAGGAAAAACTAAGAGTAATACGCGAAGAAACCGAAGCTGCTCAGGGTAGGGTTAAATACCTTGAAAGTCAAGTTTCAATGAGTACTATTAATTTAAGTTTATACAAAACATTGGACACACATTATACACCACCATCCGGTCCCGGGTTCTTTGCCCGTATATGGAAAGGATTGGTAGAAGGTTGGGAAAGTGTATTGAGTTTTATTGTTGGAGTTAGCTACTTGTGGCCCCTTTGGTTAGTAGTTATTATAGTTTGGTTTTGGTTTCGCAAACGCCATATTTGGCCATTTCGCAAAAATCAAGTTACTAAAATTCCTAATTCCTAATTCCTAATTCCAGATTATTTATAGCCGCAATTCCGGGTAATTCTTTGCCTTCAAAATATTCGAGCAAAGCACCACCGCCTGTGGAAACATAACTAACTTTATCTTCTAAATGAAATTTGTGTATTGCAGCTGCTGAGTCGCCACCACCAATAAGTGAAAATGCGCCGTTACTTGTGGCTTCTGCTAATGACAAAGCAACTTGCTTGGTTCCATTGGCAAATTTATCCATCTCAAATACGCCCATTGGGCCGTTCCAAAGAATGGTTTTACTTTCGGATATTACTTTTTTATAGGTTTCAGTAGCTTCTTTTCCAATATCCAAGCCCATCCATCCTTCTGGAATTTCGTTGCTTGATGTATTGTTGGTATTGGCATCATTGCTAAAATTATCAGCAATTATTGAATCCACGGGTAAATAAATTTTTACACCTTTTGCTTCAGCCCGAGTTAAAATTTCTTTGGTTAGTTCTACCCGTTCTTCCTCAAATAAGGATTTGCCAATTTCTCCGCCTTGTGCCTTAATAAACGTATAGGACATGCCGCCGCCAATAATGATGTTATCAGCAATATTTAAAAGGTTTTCGATGATTAATATTTTATCGCTAACCTTTGCCCCACCCACTATAGCGGTAAACGGACGTTGTGGATTATTCATCACCTTTTCGGCATTTGCTACTTCCTTAGCCATTAAATAACCAAAGCATTTAGCGGCAGGAAAAAATTTGGCAATAATAGCTGTGCTGGCATGAGCCCGGTGAGCTGTTCCAAAGGCATCGTTCACATAAAAGTCTCCCAATTTGGAAAGCTTTTCAGCAAACTTGTCGTTTCCTTTTTCCTCTTCTTTATAAAACCGTAGATTTTCAAGTAATAAAACTTCTCCCGACTTTAAATTTTTAGATTGTTCAATTGCATCATTTCCTATGCAGTCATTTGCAAATTTTACATTTACATTTAATAATTTGCTTAAATGACTCACAATATGTTTTAATGAATATGTATCAGTTGGTCCTTCTTTGGGGCGCCCCAAGTGCGACAATAATATTACGCTGCCGCCATCGTTTAAAATTTTATTAATGGTAGGTAAAGCTGCGGTTATTCTTGAATCATCAGTTATATTAAAATCAGCATCCAAAGGAACATTAAAATCTACACGTATTAAAGCTCGTTTTCCTGAAAAATTATAATTATCAATAGTATTCATTCTGTATTATTTGCGTTTGTTAAATTCAGCCAAGGCATCATATTTCTGAGCGTTGGCACCTTTTCTCAAAATCTTAATTTTCTGGATATAATCATTGGTTTTTGTTAAAAAAGGGACTTCAGTTCCCGAAATTAATTCGCCAAAAACAGTATGCAATCCATCTAACCAAGGTGTGGCCGAAAGAGTTATAAAAAACTGACTGCCATTGGTGCCGGGGCCTGAATTAGCCATGGCAAATAATCCCGGACGGTCTAATTTTAAGTCCGAAAATTCATCTTTAAATTTATAACCTGGATCACCGCTTCCTGTTCCTAGCGGGTCGCCACCTTGAATCATAAAATTTTCTTTATCACCGTTAGTCAAACTAATAACTCTGTGAAATTTCAAACTATCATAAAAAGGTTCCCCAGTTTTACGAAAAGAGTTAGGCATTGTTCCTTCAGCCAAAGCCACAAAATTTGCAACTGTCATAGGGGCTTTGTCGGGGAATAATTTACCAATCATAACTCCTTTGGTGCTATATATCATGGCATAAAGTCCTTCGGTAGTATCTACAACCAGAGGGGCTTCTTCTAGTATTTCAGTAGTGGTTTCACTTTTAGGATTTTGGCAAGCCAAAACAAAAAGAACGGGAACGATAAATAATAAAAATTTTAGTTTTTTCATGCTTTAAATGATGCTTTAAAATTGAGTTGTGCAAAGATAATGGTTTCAAGACTTTATTTTTGCCAACATGTCAAAACCACTCACTATTCAAATTGGCAATTTGCTTTATAAGCACTTTTACCCCATATACAATATCGTATATCCTATATTTAAAAACCGTCAGGATGCCGATGAAATAAACTATTTAAAAAAAATAATAAAGCCCGGTGATACCATTTTGGATATTGGTGCTAATATTGGTTTTTATTCTAAAATATTATCTAAATGTACTGGACAATATGGTAAAGTACATTCGTTTGAACCCGATGTTATAAATTTTAAACACCTTAGAAAAAACACGGGACAATTGGTAAATGTGGTTTTGAACAATAAAGCGGTGAGTGATAAATCGGGAACGTTGAATGTATATAAATCAAAAGATTTAAATGTAGATCACCGCACGTATCCTGTAGGTGAATACGAATCCATAGATGTGATTGAGGCTATCTCCATTGATGATTATGTGAATGAAGCCTTTAAAGTAAATGTTATAAAAATGGATATTCAGGGATTTGAAGTCTCAGCCCTTAAAGGCATGGAAAAAACAATCAAAGCCAATACTGAGATTAAGTTATTATTGGAGTTTTGGCCACATGGCTTGCATGCCGCAGGTAGTTCAGTGGCTCAGTTTTGTGAAGTAATAAAAACGTTGGGACTTAAAATTCAGTTTTTGGAAAAAGAAAATCTTTTGCCTTTTGATGAAAATAATATTCCAACTTATGAAACTTGGGTATTGGGAGAATACAAAAATATTCTGGTGACGGCTGTTTAAGTATATTGTTTGATTTAATAGTTAAAAAAATATGATAGTAACTGTAACCTCTCTTAAACTTAGAAAGCTTTGGAATTTTTTCCGCCTTTCATTCCACGGAATGCAGGTAATGAAACAAACCAAAACGCAGAAAGGATTTATTAAAATGAAAAACACGGGTTTTGGGTTTATGCATTACACCCTTTCGGCATGGGAAACCATGGAGGATGTCAAAAACTTTGCTAAATCAGGATCACATTTACAGGCCATGAAAGAAAGTGCTGCCATTGCCGTACAAATAGCAACGTATACCTATGAAACGGATAAAATGCCTGATTGGAAGGAAGCCAAAGAATTGCTAATGCAGCATGGGAAAGTTTTAAATTTTTAAGGAAGTAATTAATTCTTCATACAAATTCTTCTCTTTTTTTATTAAACCTCATTTTCAAATTAATATTTTAACTTTGTTCTGTAATTAAACTCAGAAAAAATGAGAACCAAACTCTTACTCATTTTATTCTTCTTATTCTTTGGAGGGTTGCAGCTAAATGCCCAAACACCGGATACAATAACCATTTGTAAAGATATTAGGAATATTGTTTTTAGTATAAAAACCATAACCGGAAATGCTATTGCCTGGCAATGGACACTTACCGGCACTTCGTTTGCCGGGAAATTAACGGATAGTGTTTGTGGCCCTGTTCCTTATAACACCATCGGGGTGTATACCGCCAACTGCAAGGTTTCCTACAACAATTCAAAAGACAGTGTTCACAAATTCATAATTAAAGTGTTTGATGGAAAAGTACAAATGCCTGCGATTAGAGACACCGCCTTGTGTGGTCCGGTAAATCTTACCTTGGATGCCGGAAATGCCACCAATCCTTTGGTTAATTATAAATGGATGCCCGGCGGACAAACAACGCGAAATATTAATATTAATTTGCCGGGGGCTTATGGAGTAAGTGTTTTTATCGTTGACGATTTTTCATACAAATGCACAAATTGTGTGGCTTGCGACAGCCAAACAAAACAAATTACAGTTACACGAGGCGCGAAAGCAACAGTAGATTTGGGCCCCGACCGATTTATTTGTGGAGACAATCCTGCTATATTGGATGCTGGACCTGGATATTCATCGTATCTGTGGCTACCCAATAATGAAACCTCACAATCCATTTCGGTGCTTACCAGTGGAGATTATTCTGTTACTGTCATTAATTCGGATGGGTGCAGTGCTTCTGACCAAATAAATTTAAAGGATAGTTGCCCCATGTACATTTTTGTTCCAAATGTTATTTCGGCGGATAAGAATGGAAGTAATGACATATTTACTTGGGGAGGAAACATAAAAATTAAAACCTACCGACTTGAAATTTTTAACCGTTGGGGCGAAAAAATGTTTGAAACGGAAGATCCAACCAAAGGCTGGGATGGAAGCTATAAGAAAGAACTTGTTATTCAGGGCGTTTATTGGTATCAAATAGAATGCAAGGATACCAACGATGAAAAACGATTCTTAAAAGGCACTATAACGGTGCTGAGGTGAGTTTCTAAATCTCAATCAGTTCTAAAAAAACAGACCGAAAAGGTTTGACGTTTAAAAATTTTAATTTCCTTCAATAATATCACCAATGGCATTGTCATAAAGGGTTTCATACTCCTTTAATGAACCAACCAGGGTTCCATCAATTACCATATCTGAGCCCTTCACTGTTCCTATATTTAGGAAAGGAGTTCCTGATTTTCGAAGTTCGTTTTCAAAGTTCGCTTTATTCTCAGGTTTTATAGAAACCACAATGCGGCTTTGAGCTTCACCAAATAAAAAGGCATCGGTTCTAAAGTTTTTATCAGTGGTAATTTCAAAACCTAATCCGCGGTGCTTGGCACTTTCAAACAAAGCTATAAAAAGTCCACCTTCGCTTAAGTCATGGCAACTTTGGATGTGATGATTGGTAATTAAGTTATAAGTTGCTTGTTGCAGATTGTATTCTTTATCCAAATCAAAATAGGGAGCAGGACTATTATTTGCTTTTCTATATTTAGCTAGGTACTGTGATGAGGCAATATCATTTTGACTTTCGCCCAAAAGATAAATCAAATCCCCTTCATTTTTAAAATCAAGGGTCATGATGTGTTCCGGCTTTTCAATAATACCTACCATACCAATGGTTGGGGTTGGGTATACAGCTTCGCCATCGGTACTTTGGTTATAAAAACTCACGTTACCTCCGGTTACCGGGGTTTCAAACTTGCGACAGGCACGGCCCATTCCATCAATTGAATTTTTAAACTGGTAATAAACGCCTTTGTCATATGGGTTTCCAAAATTCAAACAGTTGGTAACGCCACTTGGCACACCCCCTGAGCAAACAATATTACGGGCTGCTTCGGCCACAGCAATGGCACAACCCACTTCAGGGTCGGCCCATACATAGCGGCTATTGCAATCCACGGTTAATGCCAGTGATTTGTTGGTTCCTTTTACCATCACTACCGCAGCATCACTTGGGCGGTTAGTACTTTGGTTTACCGTTCCTACCATACTGTCGTATTGATTATAAACCCATTGTTTACTGGCTATATTTGGAAGTTGGATAAGAAAAGTTGCAACATCTTTTAAATCCCCTTTAACATCCGAAACGGAGTTAATATTAAATTTTTTATTTTCAGCAATATATGCTGGTTCGGCCCATTCGCGGTTATAAACCGGAGTTCCTCCTCCAAGAGCTAAACTTTCAGCAGGAATATCTGCTTCGAGTTGGTCGTTCATATAATATTCAACCCGTCCAGTATCGGTTACTTCGCCAATGCAGGCATAGGTTAAATCCCATTTTTTAAAAATATCGATGGCTTTTTGTTCCCTGCCTTTGTGCAAAATAACCAACATACGTTCCTGGCTCTCGCTCAGCAAAATTTCCCAGCCTTTCATATCGGCTTGTCGCATAGGTACTTTGTCCAAATGAACAATCATACCGGTTCCGCTTTTGGCGGCCATTTCAGCGGTACTGCAGGTAATACCTGCTGCACCCATATCCTGCATACCAACTACCGAATCGGTATCCAATAATTCCATCGAGGCTTCTAAAATCAATTTTTCCCAAAATGGGTCACCAACTTGAACGGATGGTAAATCGTTTATACTATCTTCCGAAATATCTTTACTGGCAAAAGCTGCCCCGTGGATTCCGTCTTTACCGGTAGCGGCTCCAAAAATATAAACAGGGTTGCCCGGTCCATCAGCCACAGCACTTATAGTACGGCCAATTTTAGCAATCCCCACACTCATGGCATTTACCAAAATATTGGTTTCGTAGCAATCATCAAAATATACTTCGCCACCTACGGTTGGTATTCCAAAAGCATTTCCATAATCCCCAATTCCTTTTACAACACCTTTCACCAACCACTTGGTTCGGTCGGTATTTATATTTCCAAACCGCAAAGAATTTAGTTGAGCGATAGGTCTTGCACCCATACTAAAAATATCTCGGTTAATTCCACCAACGCCCGTGGCAGCACCTTGATAAGGTTCAATAGCGCTTGGGTGATTGTGACTTTCTATTTTAAAACACACGGCCAATCCATCACCAATATCCACCAACCCTGCATTTTCTTCACCGGCTTTGGCCAGCATCATCGGGCCTTCTTTGGGCAAAGTTTTAAGCCAGGTAATGGAATTTTTGTAGGAACAATGCTCGCTCCACATTACTGAATATATGGATAACTCCGTAAAATTTGGGGTACGACCTAATATGCTTTTGATTTTTTCAAATTCTTCAGGTAACAAACCAAGAGTTTGAGCTTGTTCAAGAGTAGCAAGAGATTGAGAGGATGATTGTGTCAATGTATTTATGATTTAAAAATTGAAGTTGCAAAGGTAATTTAATTTTGGTTTTTTATAACCACGGAGGCACGAAGAACAAGGAGTTTCAAGGAGGTATTTTTTATAGTTTGTTTTTCTCTGTGTTTCTCAGTGGTCTCTGTGCCTCCTTGTTAAAATTTTTCATAATCTTGCACTTCAAAATAATTCATGCCAATCCTAAAATTAGCAACCCCCAAAGACCTTCCAACCATTTACCAATTGGCTGAAAAAATATGGTACGACCATTATTTAAGCATCATTACGGCTGAACAAATTGAATACATGCTGGCTAATTTTTATAGCTTGGAAAACCTTGAAAAACTGATGAACGAAGGGCAAATGTTTTATTTGATACAGGATGAAACCAATAATTCTATTGGTTATTTAGCGGTAACTGAAAATCAACCGGGACATTGGTTTATGAATAAATTTTATATAAAAACGGATGTTCAAGGAAAAGGAATTGGGGCAAATATTTTAAAGCAATGGGAAAATTTAGCCCAGCCAAAGGAACTGAGTTTACAGGTGAACCGCAAAAATTTTAAGGCGATAAATTTTTATTTTAAAACAGGTTTTGTTATAAAAGAAGTAGCCGATTTTGATATTGGAAATGGCTTTTCGATGGATGATTATATTATGGTGAAAGGGTATTAATATTTCACCCCAAGTTTATCATAAATAAAATGCAACAACCAGGCCGGGCCAATTAATAAGAATTGTAAATCCTGAAGAAAGGATGGTTTTTTGCCTTCAATTTTATGACCGATAAACTGCCCAATCCATGCCACTACAAAAATTATCAGGGAAATTAAAGCCAGATTTCTTCTAGTTTCCATGGCTTTAAAAATTTCAAGATTTCCCCAAAGCATGAGTAAACCAATGACCAAAAAACTAATAAACATGACTCTGGACAAGCGCATGTAATAAATCCAAGCCCAAACAAAAAATGCAAAAGCCCAATTTAATACAAATGATTTTTCGGCTAAAAATGGATTGGGAATAGCCATTAATAAACCTGCCAAACTGAACATTATACTCGGCACACAAATCCAGTGAATGAGTTTGTTGGTTGAATTTTTATGACTTTCGCCGTAGGTTTCCAAAAGTTGATGGATGGTTTGCATGGCATCAAACATAAATGGAAATTTTTGTAAAAACAAACTTTAAGATAAAAGAAATAACACGGAGGCACGGAGAAAAGAGAGTTCCACGGAGATAATTTAAGAATCTTTATTTTTCTCTGTATCTCTGTGCCTCCGTGTTAAGTTACTTGTAATAGTGCTCAAATTACTGTTGGTTTGAATTTGCAAATGAAATGCCTTTAAATTCATTCACACTTAATGTGAAATTTGTTTTATGGGCATTCCATTTGGCCTATAACTTAAAAACAGAAAATTACAAATGAGTCGTAAAATATTCATATTTCTTTTAGTTGGTGTGTTGCTTGGAATAGGCGGCAGCAAATGGTACAATTCGTTTCAAGATGCAAAGGAGGAAACCTCAAAAATTTCAGCAGATAGCCTGATTGTAAGTTCGGACACAGAATCTTCAGTGACCGATTCGGACGATGAAATTCCTGCAAAAGTGTATGAAATTTTGAAGTATGTGCAAACCTTTCATGAACCAAAAGATGGCTATGTTGGCGGAAGGGTATTTCATAATTTCGAAGGAATTTTACCCAAAACAAAACCCAATGGCGAAAAAATAAAATACCGTGAGTGGGATGTAAATCCTAAAAAGGGAATGTCAAAAAGAGGCAAAGAACGTCTTGTTACCGGTGATGACAAATCGGCCTGGTATACCAATGATCATTACAAAAGCTTTAAAAAAATAAACTAATGGCACTTCAACTTTTACCTATAAACGAATCCTTCAACCTTAAGTGTGACAATGCTTCCTATATGATTACACTGGATGGAAACCGTTGTAAAACAAAGGAAATGCTTCTGAATGAACTTGCCTCTATTTTCAAATTTCCAAAGCATTTTGGGCAAAATTTTGATGCTTTGTATGATTGTTTAACAGATTTGGAATGGCTGGGAGTAGACCATATTTATTTCTTAATTATTCATCCTGCTTTAATTTGTGCCGATGAAAAGGACAATGAACCCAAAGAGATTTTTGATGCTGTATTGATGGATGTTTTAAAAGCCTATCAGCACAATCCTATACACTTTCATCTTATTGCCGAAAAATCATTCCTAAAAATTATTAACCCAAACTAAACTTGGATAAAAAGACACTTGCCAACGCTTATTTAAAGCTGCACATTGCTATTTTTCTGTTTGGGTTCACCGCTATTTTAGGCAAACTCATTACCCTGCAACAAATAGGTTTGGTATGGAACAGGCTTTGGATAAGCTTTGTAGGTTTAATGTTGTTGCCCGGAGTTATTAAAGGATTGCGAAGCCTTTCAAAAAAAGATATTCTTCGGTTTTCGGGCATTGGCGTGTTGGTGGCCTTACACTGGGTTACGTTTTATGGCTCCATAAAATTGGGAGACAGTGCCTCCATAACTCTGGCTTGCCTTGCTACATCGCCGCTTTTTACTTCAATTATTGAACCAATTCTGAACAAAAGAAGGATATTAAAAACAGAAGTATTGCTGGGATTGGTAACTATTATTGGAGTTTATTTTGTAATGGGTGTTGGAAGCTTTTATTATCCGGCTATCATCACGGCTATTATTTCAGCACTTCTGGCATCAACGTTTTCAAGCCTTAACAAAAAATTTATTGGTCAAAAGAACACCTTATCCGTGTCGTTTTTAGAGTTCTTTTCGGGCTGGAGTTTTTTGTGTTTGCTTTTACCTTTTTATTTCTATTGGGATAGTAGTTTTAGTATTATGCCTCAAGCTATAGATTTAATAAAACCATGGCATTTCAGTTGGTTAGGAATAAGTTCCGATTGGTATTATTTACTGGTTTTAGGATTGCTATGCACCTGTTTGGCTTTTGTTTTTAATCTTCAGGCTTTAAAACATGTTTCGGCTTTTACGTCCAATTTAAGTATCAATTTGGAGCCGGTTTATGGTATTATTTTAGCAGCATTAATTTTCCATGAAAATACCGAACTTAATTTTCAGTTTTATTTAGGAACGGCCATAATATTGAGTTGTGTGGTGTTTCATCCGTTTTTACAAGGTTACGAAAGGAGAAAAATAAATGAAATCAGATAGTGCCATTGTATTGTTTGATGGGGTTTGTAATTTTTGCAATAACTCCATTAATTTTATTATAAAAAGGGATAAAAAAGGATACTTTAAATTTGCTCCTTTGCAAAGTGAAATAGCTCAAAAATTGGTAGGAGACAAAACCAAACCTATGCCCGAGTCGGTTATTTTAATTGAAAACGGAAAAACATACGACCGTTCATCAGCAGCCTTGCGAATTGCAAAAAAACTGGATGGATTGTGGCCTTTGCTTTATATTTTCATAATTTTACCAAAACGATTGCGCGATGCCGTTTATAATTTAATAGGCCGAAACCGCTACAAATGGTTTGGCAAAACAGAAGCCTGCATGATACCAAACCCCGAAGTGCGAAGCCGATTTTTAGATACGAATTAATACTTATGAAAATATATTACAATACACGCTGTTCCAAATGCCGAGAAACTTTGAAACTAATAGAAAGTAAGGGCAAATCGGCCGAAATAGTAGATTATTTAAACCATCCACCAACACTTGAAACGATGCAAGGCATTGTTAAAGTTTTAGGAATAAAACCAGAGGAATTACTTCGAAAAAAGGAACCTGTTTTTATAGAAAAATACAAAGGCAAAATACTTTCAGATTATGAATGGCTGGAAGTAATGATTCAAAATCCACAACTAATTGAGCGTCCTATTGTGATAGATGGAAATAAAGCCATTATTGGTCGACCACCTGAACGGGTTTTAGATTTACTCTAAACTATTAATCCATTTAGCAATTTTTTTTACATCTTCAAACGGAACATTTTTTATGGGGTTCATAGGCGGAAACCCAGGCCAGTCAGTTGGTTGAGGATTTGCAATCAGTGCAGCAATTTTTTCGGCGTTATATTTTTTCTTTGATATGCTTAAAAAAGATGGTCCTACTACTCTTTTATAAGGGTTGTGACAGGTAATACAAGTGTGTTTTGTCAATAAAATAGATATATTTTTTGGAATAGGTTTGTTAGAATTAGTAAAATTAATTGTGAAGCTTTCCAAAAAATATAAAACCCCAAATAGAATGAAACTTAATGCAATTTTTTTCACTCAGTTATAGGTTTTATATTTTATTTTTTATTGGTTCAACGGTCATCAGGTAAGCATAAATAGCATTGCACTCCGAACGACTTAAACCAGGTAAAGGCATCATAGGGACCTTACATTTTTTCCGTTTTTACGAACGCCGGTATTAATTAATTTATAAAAATCATCTTCTGTCCACAAGCCTATTCCTGTTTTTAAATCTGGAGTTATATTTCTAACTTTAACTTTCTTTCGTTCCATATCATACATGGTATGACCTCCTTGAAGGTATTTTTTTGAAACCGTTGGATTATAATCATCTGGAATCATTTCACCTGAATGGCATTCATAACAACGATAAACAGCCGTTACCATATATTTTCCCCATAAAATTTTATTGCTGGTATCTGGCAATGAAATAGGCTTATCCGGCATTGTTCCAATTTTTACTTTTTTATCAAAAGTTCGTCCAATCCATTTCAATTTTTGCGGAGGGTAAGTAGCCTCTGAACTTTGCACAGCAAATCTATCTGACTTTAAAAAATCTATGATACCATTAATATCTTCATCTGCCATGAGAGGAAAAATAGGCATGAGCATATTGGCTTTTTTACCATCAGCTTTTATACGTGTTCGAAATAGGGTTCGTAATTGGTCCTTGGTATATTTACCAATACCTTTTTCAATATTATTAGTAATGTTGGAAGTATGTATTGTACCTACAAATTTTGGAATATCATCCATCATTTTGCCTGATAATTTTCCGTCTTCCCCACCATGGCAAAGTGCGCAATAGTTCATTACAATTTTTTCCCCTCGTTTTATACTCATTTCATCTGATGATAAAGATGAAATGGATGAAGTTAGGCGTAATGAAGAAATTATAAAACCGATTGCAATTAGCAAAAATACTGAGAGTAAAGTCTTGATTTTCATATAATTTACTTAATTTATTGAAATAGAATTTAGTTTTTACTTGTTAAGTGGATTTCAAAGTAAAACAATTTACTTGTAAAATGATAGAGTTACCATATTTTTTTAAACTTCTTTTGTAATAAAAAAATGGAGCAAAAATTACCCTTACCACCTTTTACCATTGAAAAAGCCAAACAAAAAATACAAATGGCAGAAGATGCGTGGAACAGCAAAGATCCAATTTGGGTTTCAATGGCATATACTCCAAACAGTGTATGGCGAAACCGTGATGAATTTATAAATGGCCGTGAAGAAATTGTAGAATTTTTAAAACGCAAATGGGCTAAAGAAAACCATTATAAATTAAAAAAGGAATATTGGGCACATACAGAAAATCGAATAGCTGTTAGGTTTGAATATGAATATCAAAATGGTGCCGGGCAATGGTTTAGGGCTTATGGTAATGAAAATTGGGAGTTTGATGAAAATGGGTTGATGCAAAAACGTTTTGCCAGCATTAATGACTTGGCTATTGAGGATGTGGATAGAAAATTTAAAGATTAATATTTAATTCAATAAAATAATTTCTGCCACTAATTAATGGTGTAGTAAATGGCTGCTGTTGCTGCCCTCCCGAACTATTTGTGGAAAGAAAAAAGCTGCTAATATTTTTCACATTTGCAATATTTTTTATTCCTCCTCTTAATGTGATAGTTTTTTTACTAAACGATTTTTCAATGATTGCATCAGCCAAATAAAAGCGCTGATTAAAAAATGTTTGAGTAACTTTCATTGCATCCAATAACATGTATCCTCGCTGAGAAGAAAGTTTACTTATATAACAAATATTCAAATTATACCGAGGTATTTTAAATATAAAATTGGAATAAACTTCATTAAAAAATAATTGTTGGTCAAACAAATTTGCGAAGTAATTATTTCCTGTAAGTACTCCTCTGAAATTTAAATCCAGAAACTTGTTTTGATAACTAATATTAATGCGAGTACCTATTGTTTTCTTTTCACTCAGGTTTTTATGTAACAAACGACCAGGGGTTTTATCAGCTGTTAATTCTATCCCATCTTTAAAAAAATAGTTAAAAAAGCCAGGTTCAAATATTAGATTATCCTCTTTGGTAAATATATTATTTTTATTAAAAAATAATGAGTAATGATAAGATATGGCACTTTCATCAGTAAGATTAAGATTGCGTTTTATACTGTATCCATTGGTTAAGTAGGTGGCAAATAATTGGTCAAAGTTTGGAGCCTTTGTACTTCGGGCTACCATAAATTTTAAACTCCATTCTTTGGTAAATTTATAATTCATCTTCATATCCCAAAGTGGTTTTGTTTTGTATTTGGCACTGTATGGCAATCGAAATCCACTATTAATAATTATCTTTTTTATTCCCGAATAACGAAAAGTTAAAAACAAAGCGGAAGTTGTGTTGGATTGATGAACACTATTTACGGTTTGCCTGTATCGGTCATCTGTATTTGAAAGGTCAAATCCTGCCTGATAATTAAGAAATCTATTTTTATCGTTTTGCGAAAGTACCCAACGACTATATATAAATCTATAGTGAATGGTATCATTAAAGTTCGTATCATTTACGGCCATTTGTTCGGCAGTAGAAATATCTTTGAGAAATAAAGTGTTATTTCTTCTATAATCCATTAATTGAATATCGCCCTGAAGGTTATAATTTTGGGTTAATTTTCCTTTAATTCCGGCATACAATGAATTATTGTTGGTTCTTAATTCACGGTCATTTGCTTTTACCGATTGAGGATACGGATACCCTAATTGAGTTTTTATTTCATAAAGATTATTAAACCCTACCGAAACATCCATATACTGTAGAATTTTATGTGAAAAAAATACTTGATTATTTATCCGGGTATAGGGCAGCCATTGTAATACACGGCCTGAATCATTTCCCTGATTGCCGGCAAAGGCATCAACTGATGATGAAAAACGAAAATAATTTTCAGTGGTTCGTCGCCCTAAATTTAAGTTGCTATAAATACCTCCGGGGCTATAAACATGAAAACGAAGGGAAGGTTTATAAACTTTTTGTTGAGTTGTTTTTGAAATAATATTTATTACCCCCATAATGGCTGAGTTGCCATAAGCTACTCCTTGAGGGTTTTCGGTTATTTCAATTCGGCTAATATTATCTAACGGAATTTGTTGAAAATCCATTTCATCAAACTGAACCGATCGAAAAGGTAAGCCATCCATCAATATCAAAATATTTCCTTTATTGCTGCCATGCCAATAAAATTGCCACCCTTTTTGGGCGTCATACTTAAATATTCCGCCGGTTTCCAGTATCAAAATATCTTTAAGATTATTAGCACCTCGCAATCGTATTTCTGATTCAGTAATAATTCGGGTGACATCGGCCAGTTCGGTTTGGTTCACTTTTTTGAATTGGCCGGTTTCAAACAATACATTGTCCGGGGTTTTGCTTTGCGCAAAAAGCAAGGCAGGAAAAACAATTAGTAGACAAGGGATTAAGCGACCAAACAAACCGAATATGGATTTAACCTCCAAAATTATTCATTTTCATCGGGAGATAGATTTTTTTAAGGTTTCTTTTTACCCGAAGAGTAGTTTAATCTATTTTAATGAACAAATTGTGGCAATAGCTAAAAAATTAAAGCTCAAAGATCATCTTAAAATGCTGTATTCCCGCTTCTTCAAATTGCAGGCCAGTGGGCTTAAAACCAGCTTTGGCATATAATGGCATGGCGTCAATTTGGGCATGAAGATAGATGGATTTATTAAATGGTTTAACATTGTCCAACAATCGATTTACTAGAGCTAACGCAATTCCTTTGCGGCGGTATTCTTTTAAAACGGCAAACCGTTCCAGTTTTATTCCATTATTGGTAGTTCGCCAACGAGCAGTGGCAGCAGGAATACCGTTAAAATATGCCAAATAATGCTGACAAATTTCTTCATTTTCATACTCCAATTCGGGCGGGCAATCTTGCTCAACAACAAATACGTGCCGCCTTATTTCAAAGGCTTTTTCAATAAATGAACTTTCCGTAAAAGTAAATCGTATTATTTCGATGGACATGGGTTCAATATTAAACATTTTGTTAAAATCAAACGAACAAAAACACAATTGGTAATTTTTTTAAATTAATGTAAGTTTGCCCCCCCTTTTATTCTATATTAGAAATGAGTATTTCAAAAATTACTGAGCTATTAGGCTCACATGCTGATACACTTTTAAATCATACCAGTAAAACCATCAGTAAAGACCGTCTTCATCTTCCCAATCCTAATTATTATTTGGATTCGTTTGGGATGAGTAATCGCAATTCACAAGTATTGCGCAGCCTTGGTCAGATATTTAATACAGGCCGTTTGGCCAATACAGGGTATGTGTCTATATTGCCAGTTGACCAAGGTATAGAACACAGTGCAGGTGCTTCATTTGCTCCAAATCCTGATTATTTTGATCCTGAAAATATTATTAAGTTAGCTATTGATGGGGGTTGTAATGCGGTAGCTTCTACTTTTGGAGTATTGGCTTCTAATTCGCGTAAGTATGCACACAGAATACCATTTATAGTAAAACTTAATCATAACGAGTTTTTATCATACCCAAACAGATATAATCAAATCATGTTTGGAAGTGTGGATGAAGCTTGGAATTTGGGTGCAGTAGCTGTTGGTGCTACCATTTATTTTGGTTCACCCGAAAGCGACCGCCAAATAGTAGAAGTGGCACAAGCATTTGAAAGAGCCCATGAATTAGGAATGGCAACAGTGCTTTGGTGCTATTTAAGAAACAATGCCTATAAAAAAGACGGAGTTGATTATCATGCAAGTGCAGATTTAACAGGTCAGGCCAATCATTTAGGAGTTACAATTCAGGCCGATATTATTAAACAAAAATTACCTGAAAATAATGGTGGATACACTGCTGTTAATTTTGGTAAAACTCACCCTAAAGTTTATAGTGAACTTTCTTCTGATAATCCAATAGACCTTTGCCGCTATCAGTTGGCTAATTGCTATATGGGCAAAGTGGGACTTATTAATTCAGGAGGAGAAAGCAAAGGAGCAACTGATTTGGGGGATGCGGTGAGAACTGCGGTAATTAACAAACGGGCAGGTGGTTGCGGATTAATTTCAGGCCGTAAAGCTTTTCAAAAGCCTAGAAACGAAGGAGTGGAATTATTAAATACCATTCAAGATGTTTATTTATCAAAAGAAGTTACTATTGCATAAAAATTAATATGTCATGCTGAGGTACGAAGCGTCTTTAATAGATTCCTCCTTCGTCGGAATGACAAACTGAATAATTTTCAAATCTCCAAATTTTCAAATCAAAAAAAATGAGTTGGTTTCAAAGAGTAAAAGAAGGTATAGTTACTAAAACTAAAGACAAAAAGGAAACACCTGATGGTCTTTGGTATCAATGTTCTCGATGCAAAAAACCTATTCTTACCAAAGAATTTGAAGAAAATTGTTGGGTATGCATGCATTGCGATTATCATGAAAAAATAGGTTCAGAAGAATATTTTACTATATTATTTGATGAAAATAAATTCACTGAGTTAAATGAAAATATAATTTCAGCAGACCCATTAAATTTTACTGATTCAAAACCATACCCCGACCGTATAAAAGATTCGATGGCCAAATCGGGACTAAAAGATGCGGTACGATGTGCCACAGGAAAAATGAATGGTAGAAAATTAGTGGTGGCCTGTATGGATTTTAGTTTTATTGGTGGCTCAATGGGAAGTGTAGTTGGTGAAAAAATATCACGAGCCATCGATTATGGACGTGAAAATAAAATACCGGTACTTGTAATTTCTAAATCCGGTGGAGCCAGGATGATGGAAGCTGCATTTTCATTAATGCAGATGGCTAAAACTTCGGCCAAACTTGCTTTACTTGCCAAAGACGGAGTCCCATACGTTTCTTTAATGACCGACCCAACAACAGGTGGAGTTACTGCATCCTATGCCATGTTAGGCGATTTAAATATAGCCGAACCTGAGGCGCTGATTGGATTTGCGGGTCCACGTGTTATAAAAGAAACAATAGGGAAAGATTTACCAAAAGGATTTCAGCGGGCTGAATTTTTAGTAGAAAAAGGCTTTTTGGACTATATAGTAAATCGCAAAGATTTGAAGCAAAATCTTACTTCACTTTTTTCGATTATTTGGGAGAAAAAAAGTAAGAAAAAAGAAACGGATGAACCCGAGTAAATAATTAATTTTGCAACCAATAATTAATAAATAAAAAAAATGAATTTTCCAGCTAATCTTAAATACACCGAAGACCACGAGTGGGTAAAAGTAGAAGGTGACATCGCTACAATCGGAATTACTGAATTTGCACAAAGCGAATTGGGCGATATTGTGTTTGTAGAAATTGAAACAGTAGGTCAAACTTTAAATGCTCATGAAATATTTGGGACCGTAGAAGCTGTAAAAACAGTATCCGATTTGTTTTTGCCACTAGGTGGTGAAATAATCGAAAAAAATGAAGGCTTAGATAACGACCCTCAAAATGTAAACGAAGATCCTTATGGAAAGGGTTGGATGATAAAAGTAAAAATGAGTAATCCTTCTGAGGTTGATGCGCTTTTATCGGCCGATGATTATTCTGCTATTGCAGGGTAACATATATAATTAAAGAAATTTCTAAAATCATATCAAAGGATCAGATTTAAAAATCTGGTCCTTTTTTTATAGAATCAATATTTATTTTTAAAAAGAAGATTATCCAAACTGTATTTTCCCGGTCCTGCCATTAGCAAAGCTAGGTAACAAGCCATATAAAGAAATGAATGTTCACCTTCACCAAATATTTCGCCATTATGAGCTTTAAATGAAGCTACAAACATTGCTATAACTAGTGGTATTAATACAAAGCGGCTGAACAATCCGGCTAATAGAAGTATTGAACAAAAAAACTCTGCAACAACAAGTAAGGCGAAGGATATCTCACTGCCTAACCCTACAAAATTCATAAAATCACCTGATTTTTCACTAAAATGAGTTAGTTTATTAAACCCATGGGGAATCATTACTAAAGCCGATACAACTCGTATTATGAGAAGTGAAATATTTATTTTACTGTCAATTAGTTTTGGAGAAAGCAAATTTTTTAGCATCCATCAAAAATAATAAAGATAAAGCACATTGATAAAAAGTGTAGAGGAAATTATTGATTTTGGAGTTTATTTTTAATGTAGCAACTATTTAATAGTTATAAAAAAATCAATGATTAAAATCATAAAAAAATTAGGATAAAAAGGTCTTAATATAATATGAATTGTATGTCGTCAAACCAAAGTGGACTTTTTGTTAAGGAGTGTTTCAAACTAATTCAAAGTTAAATTTAAGTTTTTAATATTGGTTGATTTATTTTTTTTAAGGTTTTGATATTCGATTCTTCTATTGCGAATTGATTCTTTTTTTATTC
>CAMDSC010000036.1 GCA_945907065.1 Chitinophaga pinensis | reverse complement strand
AGCCATTTTTAATTGCTAGTATAATATTTGGAGTGGCTTCGTTGATTGGATTGGGAACCAATAGCGTTTCATTGTTACTAACGGAAGAATATTCTAAAGAAACCATTCGTGGAAAATCGGAATTAACAGTGCTCCCTGACAGCACCACTAAGGCTGTTGCCAGCACAGGCTTGGATATTGAATATGCTTTTGATTGGAGCCAAGGTTGGGAAGATTTACCAACTATTTTAATTCCAAATTTTGCAGGAGGAGGCAGTGGAACTGAATTGGGTAATGGCGATGAAACTAAAAAGCTATTGCAACAAATGGCACAAAGTCAGGATCCTCAGCAGGTTCAACAAGCACAATATTATTTAAGCCAAAAAACAAATCCATGGGCCTATTGGGGGTCATTACCATTTACATCAGGTCCTGTATATTTTGGGGCATTGGTGTTGTTTCTATTTGCTGCTGGTATGTTTTACAGTAAAAACCCTACTAAATGGTGGTGGTTTGCAGCTTTAGTTCTTTCGCTATTTCTTTCTATGGGCAAAAATCTAATGTGGTTTAACAGTATTTTATTTCACTATTTGCCATTATATAATAAGTTCAGGTCGGTTAATATGTCTTTGGTTATTGGTCAAATTGCCGTTGCTGTATTTTCAATAATTTCTTTAAATGAACTTTTAAAAGAAAATGCCGATAAAGCAAGAGTTAAAAAATCATTGATGCGAGCCTTATATGTTTTAGGGGGATTTTGTGTTTTGATGATCCTTTATTCCGGAGGTGCTGAGTTGGGCGACCCAACAAAGGCTCCTGCTGAAGCTATTCAAGACAGAGCAAGCTACTTACGAATGGATGCATTAAGATCCTTGTTCTTTATCGGTGCTGGATTCGCTACGTTTTGGTATTTCTTAAAGGGCAAATTGAACAAAAATTATATTATTGGAATAGTTGGGTTATTAATATTAGTAGACTTATGGTCCGTAGACCGCCGATATTTAAATGATAAAAGTTGGGAAAAAGCAAAAACGTATGAAACCGCTAACACAACGCCTAACGAAGCCGATATTGAAATACTAAAAGACAAAAGCTATTACCGTGTTTATGATGCTTCGCAAAATCCGTTTACCAGTGCAAAAGCATCCTATTTCCATCACTCCATAGGTGGGTACCATGCAGCCAAACTTCGCCGTTTTCAGGAAGTTGTGGAATGGTATATTGCCAAAAATAATATGGAAGTGTTAAATATGCTGAATGCTAAATATTTCATTCAGCAAGATCAGCAAACCGGAAAAATGATAGCCATACCAAATGCAGAAGCTTGTGGCAATGCCTGGTTTGTGAAGGAAGTAAAGATGATGGAAAATGCCAACGAAGAAATTAAAACACTTGGCTCAATAAACCCAAGAACCACAGCTATTGTCGATAAGCGCTATGCAGACCAACTTAAAGGATTTACTTCTTCCTTTGACTCGGCCAATGCCATAACATTCGACTCATATCATCCTGATAAATTAACGTATAGTACCAATGCTAAAACTCCTCAGTTGGCTGTTTTTTCAGAAATGTATTACAACGATAAAAAAGGCTGGAATGCTTATATTGACGGCAAAAAGGTTTCTCATTTCCGTTGCAATTATATTTTAAGAGGAATGGTAATTCCTGCCGGAAGTCACAAAATAGAATTCCACTTTGAACCAGCTACATTAGAAAAAGCGTCTACCATTGCTTTGGTAAGCAATGCCGGAATGTATTTGTTGTTATTGGTAGGGTTGGGGTCGTTGTTTCTTAAACGGAAAGAAGAAGTTGAACTGAAGCCTTCAAAATAAAGGCAAATGCAATTCACCCAAATCCCGGGCCAGCAGGCTATAAAAACCCGATTACTCAATGCCTGTATCCATGGGCGTTTGCCACATGCTATTTTATTGCATGGTCCCGAAGGAAATGGAGCTTTGGCTTTGGCTTTGGCTGCCATCAGTTATTTACTATGTGAAAACAAAACCGAAACCGATGCCTGTGGCGAATGTGATTCCTGCTCCAAAACAAAATCCTTTGTTCATCCTGATGTACATTTTAGTTTCCCAATCATTAATTCAGATGGGACCAAGCTAAGCGATGAATTTATAAAAGAATGGCGAAAAGCCTTATCTGCCAATCCTTTTATGAGCTACGAAGATTGGATGGAAGCTATAAAAGGTAAAGATGAACAAAACAAACAAGGAAATATAACTGCCGAAGAATGCCGTGAGATTATCAAAAAACTTAGCCTAAAATCATACGAAGGTGGAAAAAAGTTTATGCTTATTTGGCTACCGGAGTTTTTAGGCCAATCCGGAAATATTTTATTGAAACTATTAGAAGAACCACCAGAAGAAACCCATTTTTTATTGGTAGCTGAAGATATAAACCAAATGCTTCCAACCATTGTTTCCCGAACCCAGTTGTTTAACATTCCTGCCTTTTCACCTGAAACCATAAATCAATACCTTCAAAAAAATCATGATTTAGAAGAAAAAGATGCTTTGGTGGTTTCGTTTTTAAGCAAAGGAAATTTGAGTTTGGCTCAACATTTGATGCACGAAGAAGATACGGAGTATACTGAAAACATGCAGGTTTGGTTGCAGTATTGTTATGCCCGAAATACCTTAAAAATAAATGAATGGGTAAATTTGACAGCTACTTTAGGCAGGGAAAAAATTAAACAATTTTTAGAAAACAGCCTGTATGTTTTTGGCGAATGCTTGCATTGCCGCTTTGTAGAAAATCACAAACCACGAGTACCCGAAGCCAACAAAAAATTTGTAATAAATATTAGCAAAATCCTTACTGAGCAAAAGATTGAACGAATTTATAAGCAAATAAATGACACCATTTATCATATAGAGCGAAATGCCAATCCCAAAATTTCACTCTTCAATTTATCTCTGGATTTAAGGAATATTTTGTTAGAGAAATAATTCATAAACCTTTCAAGAGTTTGAAACACTTGAAAGGTTACAAATTCTAATTTCTGAAATTTTTTTCACCTATCTTCGCCGATTAAAATTTAAAACAACTAAATATAAATATGGGATGCGGATCATGCGGAACAACAACTGGCAGTAGCCCATCAGGATGCAAAAGCAATGGTTCCTGTGGCACTTCCAGTTGTAATAAATTAAATACTTACGACTGGTTTAAAGATATAGATTTACCTGAAAATTACACTCCTTTTGACATTATTGAAATACGTTTTAAGGGAAGTAGAAAAGAATTTTTTAAAAATGTAAATAATCTGGAACTTTATACCGGCGATGCAGTAGTTTTGGAAAGTGACTTAGGCCATGATATAGGCCATGTATCATTAACCGGCGAATTGGTTAGGCTTCAGCTTCGCAAAGCAGAACTTACCGAAAATAGCCCGAATATTAAAAAAATATACAGGGTTGCTACAGATTCTGACAAAGAAAAATATACTGAATTTAAAGCTAAAGAACCTTCAACACTTGAAAAAGCAAGAACTATAGCTTTGGAGTTAAAGTTGGAAATGAAACTGAGCGATATAGAGTTTCAGGCCGATGGAAAAAAGGTAATTTTCTTTTATACAGCTGAAGAACGAGTAGATTTTAGAGAGTTAATAAAACGCTATGCTACGGATTTTAAAACCCGTATTGAAATGCGTCAGATTAGCTACCGTGAAGAAGCCAGCCGCCTTGGTGGAATTGGCTCTTGCGGAAGAGAATTATGTTGCAGTACCTGGCTTACCGATTATAAAATTGTAAATATATCTGCTGCACGTTTTCAGAATTTAAGTATCAATATGCTTAAACTATCCGGCCAGTGCGGACGATTAAAATGTTGCCTTAACTATGAATTGGATACCTATATGGAATCATTGGGTCAGTTTCCGGGTACTGAAAAAGTAACAGTCAATACTAAAATCGGAACAGCTAATCTTCAAAAAATTGATATTTTAAAGAAAATGATGTGGTTTGCTTATCAAGATAAACCAGGTGATTGGATTCCGATACCGGCAGATAAAGTAACCGAAATTATTGAAAAGAATAAACGTGGTGAAATTCCTGAAACATTGGTAGACCGTCCTTTAGGAGCTGAAATTATGTCGAAAACTTCTTATAAAGTGGATGACATGCTAGAAGATTCGAGCATTACCCGTATGGAGGACAAAAATAAGGAACGCAAGCAAGGCGAACGTAATTTTAGAGACAGAAACAGACCGGATAACAGAAATAATAACAGACCTGATAACAGAAACCAACCCAATAACGACCGGCCAAGAAATCCAAACCCGAATAATCCAAATTCCAACAGACCGAATAATCCAAATCGACCTAATAACGACCGACCAGCTATCCCAAATCAGCCGAATCGACCAAATAATCCCAACCAACAAAACCCTAAGTTTAATAACGAAAGGCCAAGAAATCCAAACCCAAATAATAACAACCCTAACAGACCAAACCATCCAAATATTAATCGCCCAAATAATCCAAATAGACCAAACAGGCCACCGGGCAATCCACCCATCAATCCCAATCCAACTGCAGAAAACACGGATTAATAAAGTCCATTTATAATATTATAACAAATAGCCCGCGATTGAAACAGCGGGCTATTTTATTTATAATTAAAAAAATATTGGTTAACAACAAAATTATCTGGTTAAGGAGCGTTGGGTTGCCAAAAATACGGGCGTGTGCTGATGGTGCGGTTGGAGTATATTTTTGGCTTGATTTTTTGTAACTTTTTTATCAAGAAAAAAGTTAATAAAGATTATGACACTTTAAAATACCCTGTCAAGGTTTAACTAATTAAATTTATACATTTGTTGCATAAAATAAACAGTATGAATGAAAAGATAGCAACCCCAATAGAAACTGAAAAACCTACCAATTATGGGGCATTAAGCACCTTAATCACTGTATTCTTCTTTTGGGGATTTATAGCTGCCGGCAACAGTATTTTTATACCTTTTTGTAAAAGCTATTTTTCATTAGACCAGTTTCAATCGCAGTTGGTTGACTTTGCATTTTATACCGCATATTATGTAGGTGCTTTACTGCTTTTTGCCTTTAGCGATTTAAAAAGCAAGGATATTATTGGCAAATGGGGGTATAAAAAAAGCATTGTTTACGGACTATTGTTTTCAGCCGTTGGCGCTGTGGCTATGATTATAGCTGTGCAAGCCAATGTTTATGCAGGAATGCTCTTGGGATTATTTATAGTTGCTCTTGGGTTCTCGTTGCAGCAAACTGCTGCCAATCCATTTGCAATTTTATTAGGTGACCCTAAAACAGGTGATAGCCGCATTAATTTAGGCGGAGGAATCAATTCATTTGGAACCACCATCGGGCCAATCATAGTAGCTTTGGCCCTGTTTGGAACCGCCACATCCGTAAGTGACGAACAAATAAAACAGTTGGAATTAACTAAGGTAATTTACCTCTATGTAGGGGTAGGATTATTGTTTGTGGCAGCAGCAGCCTTATTTCATTTTTCTAAAAAAGTACCTAATACGGCGAGTAATGAACCTATAGAAAAAGCTGGAAAAGCCTTGAGAACATTGGTAATAATGACCGGTTTGTTAATAGCTATGTTCAGCCCCGTGTTTGCCAGTTACAATTCGGAAGAAGCCAAAGAAATAGTAAAACTAGAAGCGCAGATTGCACCAACTACAACAAAAATCAAAGCTTTAACCGATAGTTTGGTTACTATTAAACACAGTAAAACTATTCCCGCAGCCGAAAAAGAGAAATACAATGCAGAAGTAGAAGAAGCAATTTTGGGATTGGCTGAAAGTATTAAACCTGAAACAACCCAAATAAATGCCATCAAACAACCCTTGGAAAAATACCGCATGTATTGGCTTTTTGGGGCTTTGGTAGTAGTTATTGGTGGGTTATTATTTTCCAATTCAGAAGCACAAAAGAAACCCGAAGGCTGGGGAGCTATGCAATATCCGCAACTGGTGCTGGGTATGCTGGCCATATTTACTTATGTGGGCGTGGAAGTAGCCATAGGTAGCAACCTTGGCGAATTATTAAAGCTTAAAGATTTTGGGAATTTGCAATCCTCCGAAATTGCACCCTACATTTCGATGTATTGGGGAAGCCTTATGATAGGCCGCTGGGCTGGGGCCATCAGTGTTTTTAAATTAAAAGGGTCTTCCAAAACTTTGGCCTTAATCGTTGTTCCTCTTATTGCTTTTGGGGTAATACTTGGGGTAAACAGTATCACGGGTAAAGACATGCAGCCCTTGTATTACTATGTATTGTGTGTCTTTGTGCAAATCACGGCCTTCTTTTTAAGCAAAGATAAACCTACCAGAACTTTAATGATTTTTGGAACCTTTGGAATAATAGCCATGCTCATGGGATTGTTTACCACCGGAACCGTAGCTATTTATTCCTTTTTAGCCGGCGGACTGGCTTGCAGTATTATGTGGCCTGCCATATTTAGTTTATCGCTTATGGGGCTTGGCAAATACACCTCGCAAGGTTCTGCATTTTTGGTAATGATGATATTGGGAGGTGGAATTATACCGCCGCTGCAAGGTAAGTTATCCGATATTATAGGTATTCACCAATCCTATTTTGTTGCTTTGGTTTGTTTTGGATACATCACCTTTTTTGCCATAGCAGCCAAAAATATCTTAAAAAAACAAGGGATTGCTTTTGATGGGCCGATGGTTGGACATTAGGATTTAAGTTTATTGCCATTACTTTTTTTGCAAATGAAACCAATAAGATGACATAAAAGTCCAATCTTTACTTTTAAGTATAGTTAACTTTCTAATTTTTAGTTTACAGAAATCACCCGCTTTTATTAAGAATAACAAGGCATCACAAAAAAAATTTGTTAAATAGTGTTTTATTTAACTGAATAAAAATCAAACTTTAGGTTTAAATAAAAATACACAACAAATCGAAATTTGATTTGTTTAATTACCAATCAAACTCATAAGGATGAAGAACACCTATTTTTCAAGTAGTGATATTTTGCAGATGGAATCGCGCCAACGGGCTGCATTTATGAACTCGTTAAGTGGTTTTAAAAGCGCGTCACTTATTGGCTCCATCGACAACAAAGGAAATACCAACCTAGCAATTTTTAGTTCTGTTGTTCATCTTGGTTCAAACCCGGCATTAATCGGTTTTATCAACAGGCCAGATTCAACAAGCAGGCATACCTTAGAAAATATTTTGGAAACAAATTGCTTTACTATTAATCATATCAATGCGGCTATATACAAACAAGCACATCAAACTTCGGCCCGGTATCCAAAAGATATTTCTGAGTTTGATGCTACAAGATTGACGCCTGAATTTAGCAAATTACTTGAAGCACCATATGTGAGAGAAAGTCATATAAAATATGGTTTAGAGTTTGTTGAAAAACATGAACTCAAAATAAACGGCACTATTTTAATAATAGGCAAAGTAGTGGAAATAATAATTCCCGAAAGGTGCCTACTTGCTCATGGTGCCATTGATATTGAAAAGGCCGAAACTATAGCCATATCTGGTTTAGATAGTTATCATACCACGCGTCAACTATCACGATTGACTTATGCTCAAACGGATAAGATGCCGGAAGACATACTTTAATCTAACAAATCAAATTAGCTTACTATGAAAACCTTTCTTACGGCTCAATGGCAAAATTTGATAATGGCTAATTATGAAATTGACCCTGCTATTTTATTGCCCTATTTGCCTAAAGATGTTGAGCTAGATTACTACCACGGAAAAACATATGTGAGTTTGGTTGGGTTTTTATTTAAGGATAGTTCTATTTTTAATATCCCTATTCCTTCCATGGGAACTTTTGAAGAAGTAAATCTTCGATTTTATGTGGTTAGAAAAGTGGGAAATGAATTAAGGCGTGGTGTTGTTTTTATAAATGAAACGGTGCCCAATAAAATAGTGGCTTGGGTTGCTAACAAACTTTATAAAGAACATTACATCGCAACTCCTACCAAGCACAACTGGACTATTTCAAATGATAAAAAGAAAATAGAATATCAATGGAAAGTGAAATCTAAATGGAATACTATTATAGTTGTTGCATCAGCCATTAAGGATAAAATGCAAGCAGGTAGTATTGAAGAATTTATTTTTGAGCACTACTACGGATATACAAAAGTGAATAGTGAACACAGCATTGAATACAAAATTAATCATCCAAGTTGGGAGATTAACTCCATTCAGGATTACCATATTGATTGCGATTTTGAAGCTTTCTACGGTAAAGATTTTGATGTGTTAAATAGCAGCAAGCCACAATCAATAATGCTGGCAGAGGGTTCGGATATTAGTGTAGATTGGAAACGAGTAAGTTTTTAAAAACGATAAAATGAAAGGCGTTAAAAAAGAAAATCTCCCAACCAAAATTTGCATGACTTGCCATACGCCCTTTACCTGGAGAAAAAAGTGGGAGAAAAATTGGAACGATGTAAAGTATTGCAGCGACAGGTGCAGAAATAATAAATAGACATAGCAAAAACAGAAAAGACTTTACGTTTAATATTGGGTGACCAACTCAACATAAATCATTCATGGTTCACCACCATGGATGCATCGGTAACTTATTTGTTAATGGAGCTGCGAAGCGAAACCGATTATGCACAACATCATATTCAAAAGGTGATAGGGTTTTTTGCTTCCATGCAAAATTTTGCAAAAGCGTTACAGCAAAAAGGACATCAGGTAATTTATATTTATCTAAACGACAAAAGCAATTTGCAAACCTTTGATAAAAATTGTGAAGCATTAATTACTACAAATCACTTCACCAACTTTGAATATCAGTTGCCTGATGAATACCGATTAGATGAGCATTTTAAAAGCTTTACAAGTAAATTAAAAATAACTTCCAACGTATGCGACACGGAACACTTTTACAGCACTCGAAATGAATTGAAGGATTTGTTTGCAGGCAAAAAAATGTACCTGATGGAAACCTTTTATCGCTATATGCGAAAAAAGCATCAGGTGCTACTTGAGGATGGTGACAAACCCTTAAATGGCAAATGGAACTTTGACGAAGACAATAGACAAAAATTACCCAAAGCACACAAGCCTACTGCTCCATTGTTATTTGTAAATGATGTAAGTGAAATTGATAAAGAAATCAGAAATGCTGGAATAAAAACAATTGGAACGGTAGACAGCAAAAATTTTGTTTGGCCGATCAACAGAGCGCAGTCTTTGGAATTGCTTGATTTTTTTGTAGAAAATTGTTTGGCTTTGTTTGGAACCTTTCAGGATACAATGGCTCCAAACGAATGGTCCATTTATCACTCGCGTTTATCCTTTTCAATGAACACTAAATTGCTTTCGCCAAAAGAAGTGGTTGATAAAGCGATTGAAGCTTATTTTAAAAATCCTGACCAAATTGAGTACCATCAGTTAGAAGGTTTTGTTAGACAAATTATTGGGTGGAGAGAATTCATGCGCGGCATTTATTGGATGAAAATGCCGGAGTATGCAACTCTTAATTATTTTGAACATGCTGAAAAATTGCCGCAATGGTTTTGGACCGGTAAAACAAAAATGAATTGCTTAAAAGATGCCATTCATCAATCTCTTGATTATGCTTATGCGCATCACATACAACGATTAATGATAACAGGCAATTTTGCTTTGCTTGCCGGAGTGCATCCCGATGAATTAGATGCCTGGTATTTGGGTATTTATATTGACGCAATTGAATGGGTTGAGATTACCAATACAAGAGGCATGAGCCAGTTTGCCGATGGCGGAATTGTGGGGACCAAACCGTATGTAAGTTCAGCAACGTACATCAGTAAAATGAGTTTGTACTGCACAGGATGTTACTATGATAAAGCCAAAAAAACAGGTGATAAAGCTTGTCCGTTTAATAGTTTGTATTGGAATTTTTATGATAAACACGAAGCCAAGTTGGCGAAAAATCCGCGCATAGGAATGATGTATAATGTGTGGAAAAAAATGCAACCCGAAGCAAAAACAGAACTGCTGGAGCAAGCAGAATATTACTTAAACCACATAAACGAATTGTAAATGATTACGATAAAGCAAATCCTTTAGAAACTTATGGCTGAACAAAATTTAATTTGCGAATACAGTGGATTGAGCTCTTTAGCAAGTCTTTTAGCCGAGCAAGAGAAACAAGATGCAATAAAAATGCATGCAGAAAAATTTAACTTTGATGATGAGGACAGAGACAGAATAATTCAAATGGCATGGGAGGACCGTACACCATTTGAAGCCATTGAATTTCAGTTTGGCTTAAAGGAAAAGGATGTCATGGAATTTATGCGGAAAAATTCCTTGCCTTCTAGTTTTCGCATGTGGCGAAAAAGAATGAAATCGCGCAAAACAAAATACGCTGCCCTGCGTGATGATGGAACGAATCGCTTTAAATGCAGCCGTCAAAGAAGCACTGGAAATAAGATTTCTAAGAGGTAATTCTTTTTATTCAGAAATGTTCAAAAGCTTTGTCATTTTAGCTACAATTGAATATCTAAATATCTTTAGAGAATAAATAAAGTGGCAGTTTCAAAACAAAAAGGATTAAAAATATGTTAAACTGTAAGTTAAAAATAAAATTCATTAAAATGTTTAAAAAATTTACAATCGCAGATAAACTATTATTTGTTGCAGCTCTGTTATCTTTGATATTTTCTGAGATACTTTATTTTCAAGGCGAAAAAGCAGACGGAACTTTTATTGGAATATGGGTACCTTCAATTTTGGCATTTGGCATTTACCTTAAACTTATAAATAACACAAAAAATGATTGATTTAATTCCATATTTCGCAGGACTAATTACTATGCTTTTTGGATTAGGATTTATGATTGCCATTAGGGAAGGTAATAAAAATCAAGACAAATAATTTTTTTTAAACGTATATTGATGCAAGTTATACTTGCAAAAATCAAATGTTACAGCAACCATAAGTAAGTATATTTTAACTTGTGATGACTTAAGTATTGCTGCACATTTATTTTCCTTTTTCAATAGCTATAATCTAAACAAGAGTTTACAGCGCACAAAAATTATATAACATTTGACAATAGAATTAAGTACATATACCAATTTAAAACAGTTTTCTTTTCATAAAAACTGATTTAGTGAGGGTTATAGGCTTGTTTTTCAATAATTTTATAATTTTCTCATTTACAACGAGGAACAGTCAGGTATATAATTTAATTACCTTTGCCACTTAAAAAAAATCACATGCCCGAATTTCCTCCTTGCCCCAAATGTAATAGTGAATACGTTTATCCTACGGATGAATTACTGATTTGTCCTGACTGTTTTTATGAATGGAACCCGAACAATATGGATGACCAAACGGAAAACACCAAAGTAATGGATGCAAACGGCAATGAACTTAAAACCGGAGATTCGGTAATTGTTATTAAAGACTTACCTGTAAAAGGGTTTCCAAAACCCGTAAAAATGGGAACCAAAGTAAAGAATATTCGCCTTACAGATGGCGACCACAATATTGACTGCAAGATAGACGGGTTTGGGTCGATGGCTTTAAAATCAGAGTTTGTTAAAAAAGCCTGAGAAACATCAATTTTTAACTCCAGCCAATACCCTAAAATTATATCTTTGCCGGCCTAAATTTTAAATTATTTAGGCTAACTATTTAAACATGATTAAACACATTTCAGGAATGGTGTTGGTTGCCTTTGTTGGGTCAGCACAAGTATTTGCTCAAGTTGACAGTTCAAAATTTGTTTTAAAAGAGGTGGTGGTTAAAGAAAACCGCATGCAAATTCCTTTTTTGAAAGTTTCGCAAAACATTACACTAATTACCAAAGCCAACATACAGGCCACACCTGCTCGCAGTGTGCAGGAAGTTTTGGCTTTTACACCGGGTATAGATGTGAGACAACGCGGTATTAGCGGCGTTCAGGCTGATATTGGAATACGTGGTGGAAGTTTTGAACAAACCTTAATTTTGGTAAATGGCATTAAACTATCCGACCCCCAAACCGGGCACCACATGATGAATATTCCCGTGCCATTGCAGGCCATTGAACGCATAGATGTGCTTAAAGGTCCGGGGTCGCGTATTTTTGGCCAAAATGCCTATGCCGGTGCCATTAATATTATTACAGCTTTGCCCGAAAAAAAATCAATCGTTGTTCAGGGTTTTGGTGGTGATTTTGGAATGTTGGGGGGCAATGTATATGCAGCATTGCCAATCAGAAAATACAAGCAAGTAGTTTCAGCTTCGCATGATGCTTCAAAAGGATACTGGCATAATTCAGATTTTAAAGTAAGCAACATGTATTATGAAAGTGGCTTTAACCTCAACAAAAAAAACCAAATACGTACCATGGTGGGTTACTCCTTGCGCGATTTTGGAGCCAACGGTTTTTACTCCAACCGTTTTCCTGATCAATGGGAAGCTACCAAAATATTGCTTGCATCGGTTAGTCATACTTATACCAACAAAAATTTGTACATCCAAACCCGAGGTTACTGGCGAAAAAATGATGATGAATTTAGACTGAAAAGAAATGAACCGGCTTTTTATACCAATATTCATAAAACCGAAGTACTGGCTGCTGAAATTAACGCTACCTACACCAGCAAATTCGGGAAAACAGGCTTCGGTACAGAAAACCGCAAAGAACTCATTAGCAGCAACAATTTGGGTGATAGAGACCGCATGCTTTCGGGTGTGGTATTAGAGCATCGCGTGGAGTTTTTAAAAAATGCTGATTTGCGGGCAGGTGTGTATTCGAATTATTACAGTGAGTATGGCTGGAAACATTTTCCGGGAGCAGAATTGGGGTATCAGTTAAGCACCCAATCTCGTGTTTATGCCAACTTTGGAAAAAGTTACCGCATACCTACTTATACCGAATTATATTATCAAGACCCCTCCAACACTAGTAACCCTAAGTTAAAACCAGAAGAGTCGTTGAGTTATGAAGCCGGTTATAAATTTAATAGTAAAAAAATATCAGCTGAAGTGGTTGTTTTTAATCGCAACAGTTCCAATATGATTGATTATTTCCGGCCGGCCAGCGACTCGGCGATAAACCCCAATAAATGGTCGCCCAGCAACATCGGGTCGGTTACATTTTTGGGAATTGAAACCGCCATTAATTATGCTGTAAATCTGGTTAGCAATAAGGTATCCTTACAAAATATTGGGCTAAGCTATAATTATATTGATGCCAGTGTTGACAAAGAAGCATCTATAGAATCTCGATACGCTTTATCTGCCTTAAAACAACAATTAATTGGTCGCATTCAACTGAATTTTTTTAAGGTTGCCGACCTTAATATAAATATGCGATACATAGAGCGAATATCCTTATCCCCTTATTTTCTATTGGATTCAAAACTTAATTTAAAATTAGCTCACAATGCTGGTTGTTATATGGAGGTGAGTAACATTTCAAGCACAAATTATATAGAAGCAGGTTATTTACAAATGCCAGGAAGGTGGTTTAAAGTAGGTCTTCAGTTAACTATTTTATAAGTGGAATAACGCCTTTTTCAAATGGTAGGGCAGTTTATTGTATCTATTAGAAGGTTTTTTTTACATAAAATGGTAGAACAATTTATAAACCTCAAAAAAGTAAAATCTTTAGATTATCAAAAATGACTTCAATCACTTAAGTTGTATAAAAAATGTGTTTTGAAACAGAATTTATAATGTGCAATCATAAATTATTTCTTAATCAAATTTAATCGACCTATTTCATTTTTATTTTCAATTTCAACAATATAAGAGCCTGGTTTTAAATTGGTAAGATATAGTTCTACAATCCCGTCCGTGTTTATCTTCTCAGTTGAAATATGCCTACCAAGAATATCCATTAATCGGATGGTAGAACCATTAAGTGTTTGTTGGTTCGTATTGAAGTAAATTCTGTCAAATGCCGGATTAGGATAGAAACTGTAGGTGATTTTCTTTTTAAATCTGTCAATTTCTGATGTTAATCCATATACGTCATTACAATTCGAAATTTTGCTAAGTGTTGAAATTCCGCAGGCATTAAATGAAAAAGTTTGAGATAATTTAACCAAATATGTAATTGCTATTTGTTCGTCAGTGGTTATACTATCTCTCTTGTTCCAATTATTTGAAGGAAGATTTGTAACCGAGGGAAACATAGTTTGCCCAATCTCATTTACATGACCTAATCCTAAGGAGTGCCCTAATTCATGTAACAAAACATATCTGAATTTTGATTTTCCTGAAGGAACCGTGCCACCGCCAAAATACCAATCTTGAGTGGTCGACATCCTAATATCCATAGCTTTTGTTGTATAAAATATTTCTGCTCCTAGGAAGCAAGATATCCACAATCGATCGGTAAAGCCCACTGCGCCGAGTGTTATGTCTGGACCAATAATATTAATTCCGTCACCTAGCGAAAATGCAGCATCTGATGGCGCATTTGCAAGAATATAATTTACTCCTGTTTTGCATCTGAATTCTTTAAATACATCTTCGATTGCAGTTTTTGCCGCGGGATTTTCCCAATAGGTACGATGCATGTACCAAGTATAGCCTCCTTTTCCGTTTGTATTATTTAAATAATCATAAACAATTGGATTTGCTGACCTATAACCTTGATTGGCTTTTACTTTTAATGTATCGTTGGAGATTTTATCAATACCATTAATATTGACTTTTATTTTACCAGAATAAGCTACTGGCATTTCAACTTCAATTTTTGTGTCAGACCAACTGGTATATTTTAATTTTTTGGCGTTTGAAGTATCCAAAAAGGATCCGGATTCCTGAAGAAACGTGACATAATTTTTTCCTTGAAGATTTCCAAACCCACTCCCGTTTATAGTGATTTTTTGACTAATACCGCCGATAATCTTTACAGGATTAAAACTGCTTATTTGGCCATTACTATTTATATTAAATACTACCAAAGTAATTAATAATGAAATATTCCATCTTTTATTCATGGTACAATATTATTAAATAATTTAATAGTTCATAAGAGGTAAGTTGGTAAAGTTTCGATTTTAATATTTTATGGATACTTTAAATGGTATAGTTATTGAATTAGATTTTTGGGATGCTTTCTAATCTAGCCATCCCACTAAAATAAGTACATTTGCAATCTTAAAATATTACATATATAATAAAAGTGTCAATAGGAAAATTATACGGCAAAATTTTGCCAAACGTTACTATAGAAAGTGCAGGCTCCGAAGGGCTGAGTTTAACGCGAGTGGATGGCCAAGTTATTTTTGTAAAGTACGGTGTGCCGGGTGATGTGGCCGATATTAGATTATTTGCCAAAAAGAAAAAAGTTCTATTTGCGGAGATTGATAAAATCATAACTCCGAGTGTTAATAGGGTAGAACCCTTTTGCTCTCATTTTGGAACGTGTGGTGGCTGCAAATGGCAGCAAATGGATTATGCAACTCAGCTGTTTTGGAAAAACCAACAAGTGAAAGATGCCTTTGAAAGGCTTGGAAAAGTGGAATGCGAAGAATGGTTACCAATAGTTGGGGCTCCCAACCAAAAGAATTATCGAAATAAACTGGAGTATGCATTTAGCAATAAACGTTGGTTAATGCATAATGAACAAGTAGAACCTGGAAGCGAATTAAATGCCGCCGGATTTCATATCGCAGGGCGGTTTGATAAAATTTTGGATATTGATACCTGTTATTTACAAGATGGTTTGGGAAATGATATACGAATTTTTATTAAAGATTATGGTTTAAAAAACAACCTTAGTTTTTATGATATAAAAGGACAAAACGGTTTTTTGCGCAATGTTATAATTCGTAATACCACCTTGGGACAATGGATGGTTGTAATGATAGTGGGAGAAAATAATGAAGAAGCCATTGAAGGATTAATGCAAGCTTTGGGAGATAATTTTCCTCAGATTACTTCTTTAGTTTATGGAGTAAATACTAAGGTGAACGATACCATTTATGACGTGGAACTAGTAACCGTTAAAGGTAAGGATTATATTGAGGAGCAATTGGAAGACATTATTTACAGTATTCGTCCTAAATCTTTTTTTCAAACCAATTCATCACAGGCCTTAAACCTTTATAAAATTACTCGCGACTTTGCAGGGCTAAACGGAACTGAACTGGTTTATGATTTATACTGTGGCACAGGAAGTATTTCTTTGTTTGTAGCCCGCAATGCAGCAAAAGTTTTTGGGATTGAAAGTGTGCCACAAGCTATTGAAGATGCTAAGGAAAATGCTAAAAATAACGGGATTACCAATGTAGAATTTACGGTTGGAGATATGCGTTTTGAACTGAATGACACTTTTATAAGCAAAACTGGAAAACCCGATGTGGTGATAACCGACCCGCCGCGAGCCGGAATGCACCCGGATGTAGTGGCTCAATTAATAAAAATGGAACCTGAAAAAATTGTGTATGTAAGTTGCAATCCTGCTACTCAGGCCCGCGATTTAGCAATGCTTTCAGAAAAATATTCTATTTTGAAAACCTGTCCCGTAGATATGTTTCCTCATACACACCATGTGGAAAATGTAACTTTATTGAAACGTATTTAAATTGATAACTCATTTGTAGGATCCCAAAAAAAGCTTTTAAAATCCTTTATTTGGTCATTTTCGATAGTCAAACCCTCGGCTTCAAGTAATTTTTGCATCATATCTATGTGGCTAAAATGAACTTTTCCGGTCAATAACCCATTACGGTTTACTACCCTATGTGCAGGTATTTTGTCAGGTAAATTATGTGTTGAGTTCATTGCCCAGCCTACCATCCGGCTTGATTTAGCTGAACCTAAATAGTTGGCAATAGCTCCATAACTAGTTACTCGTCCTTTAGGAATAAGCTTAACCACTTCAAATACTAAATTAAAAAAACCGTCGTTATTCCCTTTTGGCATAAAATTTGAACAAAAACTTAAAATTCATACAAATTTATATCATCTCAATTTATTTACCTTTGCACATTAAGATTATGACAAAACGAATTACTTTACTGTCAGTAGTATTATTATTTATAACCAACGCATTTGCGCAGAGTTATAAAATTACAATCAAAATTAAGGGGGCCAAGCCCAATGCCACTTATTTACTTGCTAATTATTATGCTGACAAAAACCAGCTTAAAGATTCAGCAAAATCGGATAAAAATGGAACCATTATTTTTGAAGGAAATGAAAAATTGCCAAATGGAATCTATTTGTTGGTAACACCATCGCGTAATTATTTTGACATGGTAATATCACAACAAGACCAAAATTTTACTCTTGAAACCGATACCCTTTTTGATCCTGACAAATTTGTAATTAAAAATTCAAAAGAAAACAGTGCTTTTTTTGAGTTTAACATTTTTGCAGGTAAAAAATCGATTGAATATGAATCCATCAAAACTAGACTTGTGTTTGCAAAAACCAAAAGCGACACTATATCTCTTCAAAAGCAGTTTCAGGTTTTAGATAGCCAAATTCAAATTAAAAGACAGGAAATAGCGCTTCGCGATCCATCCTTGTTTATTTCTAAGGTTTTTAAAAGTTTTAAAGAATTGGATGAGCCAGTGCCACTAAGAAATCCTGACGGCTCATTGCAAGATTCAAACTACCGTTATACTTATTTTAAAGACCATTATTGGGATAACATTGATTTAGGAGAAGATGGACTTATTAGAACACCTGTTTTTCATAATAAGTTACGGATTTTTATGACCCGTACTTTTATGCAAATACCTGATAGCATTGTAAAAGAAGCGGATAAATTAATTAAAAAAATAGAGGCTGCCAGAGGTAAAGAATTGTTTAGATATAGTGTAATGTGGATTACTAACCATTATCAAGAATCAAAAGTTGTGTGTATGGATAAGGTTCTGCATTATATGGGAACCACTTATTATTGTGCAGGAAAAACACCTTGGGCTGATACTGCAACTGTAAGAAAAATATGTGAACATGTTGTAAAAATAAGACCAACTCTTTGTGAGGCTCAAGCTCCTCCAATTGTAAATCTTTTTGACTCTACTTACCTTAAACAAATTGATTTGTATTCAATCAATTCTCCCTTTACAGTGGTAATTTTTTGGGATCATCAATGTGGCCACTGTATAAAAACTATGCCACGGTTAAACACTTTGTATGACTCATTAAATAAAATCGGGATAAAATTTGAAGTTTATGCGGTATACACTCAAGACGATTGGGATGGCTGGAAAAAATATTTGAGAAAAAAGAGATTAAAATTTATGAACGTTGGTAATATGTATGGCAAAAGTAATTACCGCAAAGAGTATTTTTTTGTCGCTACTCCTCAAATGTATATTTTAGATAAAGACAAACGTATTAAAATTAAAAATATTGATATAGAAGAATTGTCAAGCGTTTTAGGTTTACTTACTAAAGAGTATAACGCTGATTTAAAAAAGATAAAAAAGAATTAATCGAAAATAATAATTTGATATTAAAGCCTGCGAACTAAATTCGTAGGCTTTTTTATTGAATATGAAATTTATAAAATCCCTAATCCTAGTAACTCTTGCACAACTTGCATTAGCCCAGTCAAATGTAAAAACATACCAAAATGACCCCGGTGATAGACCCCGTGAGCACTCGGCAGATATTACCAATATGAAGGTAGAGGTATCGTTTGATTGCCCTAAAGGTATTGTAAAAGGAAAGGTAACTCATACGTTTACTCCTTTGCGAACAACTATTGATACACTTTTTTTTGACGGTCCCGGAATTAAGATCCTATCTGCAAATTTGGACGGTAAATCCTGCACCTTTAAAACAAACCCAGATGGTGTAACAGTTTATTTTTCACCCACAATTAAATGGGAAAAAAGCTATAATCTGACTTTTAATTATGAAGCCACCCCAAAAAGAGGAATTTATTTTATTGGCTGGAACAGCCCGACAGTGACCGACCCAAAAAATCAAACCCGTCACCAGATTTGGACTCAAGGGCAGGGAATTGACAACCGCCATTGGATACCAATGTATGATAACATGAATGATAAATATACTACAGAAACTGTAGTAACTTTTGATAAAGACTACAATGTATTATCAAATGGCGCATTGAAAAGTGTGAATACAAACAGCAACGGAACCAAAACCTGGCATTATGCCATGGGAAAACCGCATGCGGGTTACTTATTAATGCTGGCTATTGATAAATATGCCATCAAAAAAACAAAAACAAAAACAGGGGTTCCAGTGGCATTTTGGTATTATCCAGAATCGCCTGAAAAGATGGAACCAACGAGTATGTACACCGAAAAAATGATTGAATTTTTGGAAGAAGAAACCGGCATTCGTTATCCTTGGGAAGGTTATTCACAAGTAATGGTTCAGGATTTTATGTATGGCGCTATGGAAAATACAACTGCTACTATTTTTGGTGATTTTTTCAATGTTGATAGCCGAGGATATTTAGATAGAAATTATGTTGGGGTAAATTGTCATGAACTAACTCACCAGTGGTTTGGCGATTTGATAACGGCTCGCGGAGGCGGTGATACTTGGCTTCAGGAAAGTTATGCCACCTATTATGCCAAAATATTTTATGAAACTATTGAGGGCAAGGATAAAGTAAAATGGATGCAACGCCAAGAAGTGAATTCAGCCTTAAAAGCTTCAGAAACTGATAACAACCCTATTCGTTTTTCTGGTGCAGGAACTGCTAGAGTTTATCAAAAAGGAAGTTCTGTTATTCAAATGCTTCGCTATGTTTTAGGTGATGAAGCGTATAAAAAAGTGATTAAACATTATCTAACCAATCACCTTTATAAAAATGTAGAAACGAATGATTTGTATCAAGCCATTCAGGATGTTACCGGCCAAAGTTTGGATTGGTTTTTTGATGAATGGTTGTACCGTGGAGGTGAGCCACATTATAGAGTAAGTTATCTTTCAGCTAACAATTCGGTAAATATTACTGTTGAACAAATACATAGCATTAATGAGTTGGTAAAAGCTTTTAAAATGCCTGTAAATTTTGCGGTTTATTTTAAAGATGGTTCAGTGAGCCGCCAACAATTTTGGATTGATAAACAAACCCAAACCATAAGTTTTTCCAATCCCTCCAACAAACAAATTTCATTTGTTTTGTTTGACGAAAATTCAGAAATAACAAAAAAGGTAACATTTAGTAAAACGAATGATGAATTGTTTGCCCAATTGGCCGGAGCAGCTAATATGATGGACCGTTACGATGCCTTGTTGGGATTGAAAAATGTGAGTGCTGATATAAAACGCGATGCGCTTTGGAAGGCATTTGATAAAGAAACCTTTTATGGAATAAGGGCAGAAATTGTAAATCAATTAGCCAATGACGAAAAGAGTTTTACCAAACTTCAAACACAATTCACAGGAGTGGAATCGGAAATAACTAAATCGTTGGTAAATGCCATGACTAAAATTCAAGAGCCTTTAAAACCAAATTTTGTAACGCTTTTGGAACACCAATCTTATGAACTGGTTGAACGAGCTTTGGTTCGTCTTTGCGACGAATTTCCTAAAGAAGCAGAAACTTATTTTAACACCATCGATAAATTGTATATCACTCCAAAAGTATATGGACAAAATCAGAACATACGAATTAAATACCTCGAATTATCAATTCTAAATCACATCAACGAACCTGCATATACTGCCGACTTAAAATCGTTAGCCACCGATTTGTATGAGTTTCGAGCAAGGGTTTCGGCTATGGAAGCTTTAAAAAAATTGGGAATTTGTGATGAAGGAACTATTTACCAAATGCTGAATGCTTCGTTAAGTTCCAACGGACGATTGGCCGGGCCAGCCAAAACAATTCTTAAATATTTTCAGGAGCAATCCAATTACAAAATCCTTATTGAAAGAGGTATAAAACAAGGTGGGTATAGCGATGCGGACATAAAAGTTTTTACCGAAGCCGGATTATATAAAAAATAAATATATCATTTATGAAATACACAATCATAGCCTGTTGCATTTTAGCCTTATCATGCAACACAAAAACCGAAACCAAAGAAACAAAATCGGAAAAAATGAACTCGTTTGACAGTATTGCCAATGA
>CAMDSC010000035.1 GCA_945907065.1 Chitinophaga pinensis | reverse complement strand
ATTATATGCGTTACTTTTTGCTCCTTTAGTTTGGTTAAAATGCTATCCGCATCTCTAGGAAAATTTACTTTATAAATTGGGTAAAACTCCATTCCACGGCCATAAACGAAACTCATCGGGGCTTTGCGACTAGCTACAAATGAACCTTTGGGCAAACTATCAGCACACCATTCACTGAGCATCAAAAAGTTTTTATAATCATCGGTATAGCCTTCAAACTTATCGCCTTGAATAAGATTTTTCTTAACTATAGGAATATTTTTTGAAGTTTTTTTTAGTGTAGTGGAAGTATTAATCCAAAGGAATATTGCTAAAAAAATAAAATAGAAGAACTGGAAGGATGCATTGCTTTTTTTATTAAATAGATTGTAAAACCCGAAAAACATCACCATCAACATTAGTGGCAAATACACCATTACCAAGCGGCCTTGCCCCCATGAAGTTTGAAGAGCAAAAAAAGTGATACCCAACAACGCTGCTGAATAAAGCACAGTAGCCAAAACATATTTTTGTTTTTTTCTTAAAGCCACAATTAGTCCAATAATTAATAATGCTACCGTTAAAAATGCGAGTGGTGCAGGAAACTCTCCATTTTCTTTTTTAAATCCTAGTATTTCCCAAAAACGACCCGATAAATAAATGACAACATTACCCAAAAAACGTTCAATAAATCCCGCCATATCCTCCTGCCCTTTACTTGGGTCGTAAGCATCTTTTAAAAATAAAATATTAGATTGGGCAAAGTTGGTAATTTTTGAACCCCAAAGAACTTTCTTTAGTCCTTCGATAACGGCATAAATAGCCCCAAATGAAACCACAGTAGCCAAAGAATTTTTCCACTCTTTTTGGAATAAAAAATAAACTGTTACGGCTAAAAAAGTTCCTATACCTACAGTTTTTGTGAAGTATAAAAGAAACATCATAAAGCCTAAAAACAACCACTTTAGAATGTTTTTACCAAGTTGGGAAAATGTAGAATCTTTTTCGGGTAAATTATCTAAGAACCTGAAAAACATCCAAAAGAAAGCACTTTGTATTAGCAAGAAAAAAGCCTCGGTATAAGTAAGACTAGCATAGGATAAAGCAAAAAAGTTGGTAGCATAAATAAAGATGGATGTGATTAGTATGAGGTGGGGTATTCTGTTTTTAAAAGCTGCAAATAATACCCAAACACTAAGCACAAAGAATGATACTGATAATAATTTGAGCAGCATTAAATTGAGCCCAAACATTGAAATTGGTAAAGCTAAAAACATTACATACAACGGTGCGTTATCCGAATACCAATACCCAAAAAAATCGGTGGCAAATTTATTTCCTGCCATTATGTAGAGTGAATCATCGTGACCAATAGATACTTTGGCATCAAACATCAGGAAACAAAATATCAAAGAAATTAAGGTAATCGCAATCTGCCAAATCCTCAGATTATCGCCTAAGGATTGTTCTGCCTTTTCAAATAAACTGGATGTATTTGAAGGACCAGGCTTTGCATTAGGAATTTTTTTCGCCATACTTTTATTAAGTATGCAAAAATATCACGATTGAATTAATAATCTAAGGTTTATTGTAGTGTAAAATGGTTTTGCTTAGCCTGATATTTTACTCCTCATAATATTTAAATGTAATAGGCATCCGATAATAAACCGAAACCGGCTTATCATCTTGATATGCGGGTGACCATAAAGGCATTGATCTTACAATTCGTATAGCTTCTTCTTCTAAACCATAACCAATAGGCTCACCCACAATATCTGCACAGCACACTTTACCTAAAGAATCAATAATAAATTTTAAAAGTATTTTGCCTTCAATTTTATTATCTAAAGCTCCTTTAGGGTATTTAAGAGTGTTGGAAATAAAGTTAATCATGGCCGTTCTTCCTCCTGGAAATTGCGGCTTTATAGTACTTATTAAAAATATATTGTCAGGAATTTTTTCGTTTACAACCATTGTAGTTTTATAATAAAAACTAAATCTAACAGGTATTGTGAATGTGAATGGCACTAAAACACCGTTTTGAATTCCCGGCTTCCATTTAGGCATTTTTTTTACCACATCAATAGCTGCTTCTTCCAGTCCATACCCGAGTTTTTCTTTTGTTATCACTACCATTAAATTGGTTAATTCACCGGATGCGGTAACAGTAAACCGAACGTTTACAACTACCTCTCTCAAACTGTCCATTGCTATTTGAGGATAAACTAGATTTTTATCAATAAATGCATACATCGCTTTTTTACCATCCGGAAATTCAGGTTCTTTTTCTAAAATTACCGTAATTGGCTCTTTAGATATCTCAGGTTGATTAAATCCATTATTTTTTTGAGCTTTGCCCAAAAAAGATAAAACCAAAAAAGATAAAATTATTAGATTTCTCAAAGCTTATTTTTTAACAAAAATAAACTTTCGGCCTTAACTAAAAAGTAATTAGAAAATTTGTCTATTTCAACTCGAAAGTCTCCATAAATTTGGTAGTAAAATTACCTTCCACAAAATCTTTGTTATTCATTAACTGAATTTGAAGAGGAATGGTAGTTTTTATACCCTCAATTATAAACTCATCCAAAGCACGACGCATTTTTACAATACATTCATCGCGGGTTTGAGCCACAACTATTAGTTTAGCTATCATGCTATCATAATTTGGAGGAATAGAATAACCTGCGTAAATATGAGTATCTACCCTTACCCCGTGGCCTCCCGGTTTGTGCAATGAGGTTATTTTACCCGGACAAGGAGCAAAGTTTTTATAAGGGTCTTCGGCATTTATCCTACATTCAATACAGTGCATCTGCGGATAATGATTTTTACCTGAAATAGGAACACCTGCAGCTATTAATATTTGCTCTTTTATAAGATCATAATTTATTACCTCTTCAGTTACAGGATGTTCCACCTGAATACGGGTGTTCATTTCCATGAAGTAAAAATTACGGTGCTTGTCAACTAAAAACTCAATGGTTCCTACCCCTTCATAAGCAATTGAAGATGCTGCCTTTACTGCGGCATCACCCATTCTCTCGCGCAATTCATCGGTCATAAATGGGGAAGGACATTCTTCAATCAGTTTTTGATGACGACGTTGAATACTGCAATCCCGTTCGCTCAAGTGACAAACTTTTCCGTATTGGTCACCGGCTATTTGTATTTCTATATGACGAGGTTCTTCAATGTATTTTTCCAAATACATCCCATCATTTCCAAAAGCAGCTTTTGATTCGGTTTGTGCTGAATCAAAGGCAGGTTGCATGTCTTCATCTTTCCACACTATTCGCATACCTCGGCCACCACCTCCGGCTGTAGCTTTTAATATAACAGGATAGCCTATGTTGTTGGCAATTTTAATTCCTTCTTTAATATCTGTAAGCAAACCATCGCTACCTGGAACTATAGGTACCCCAGCTTTTTTCATGGTATCTTTGGCATTGCTTTTATCACCCATCGAATTTATCATTTCGGGTGATGCGCCAATAAACTTAATATTATGCTGACGGCATAGTTCTGAAAATTTAGCATTTTCACTTAAAAAACCATACCCTGGATGAATGGCATCCGCATTAGTAATTTCAGCTGCCGCTAATATATTGGTCATGCTAAGATAACTAAGTGTGCTGGATGGAGGACCAATACACACGGCTTCATCAGCAAACCGAACATGTAAACTTTCCTTATCTGCTGTGGAATAAACGGCCACAGTTTTAATACCCATTTCTTTACAGGTACGAATTATCCGTAATGCTATTTCACCTCGATTCGCTATTAATATTTTTTTAAACATTTTTTTAATTTGAAAATTATTCAATTTGAAAATTTGAAAATGGACGAAACAATTATCACATTTTCAAATTAAAAAATTAGCATATTAGCTAGGATCAACTAAAAATAAAGGTTGATCATATTCTACAGGTGTTGCATCATCAACTAATACTTTTACAATTTTGCCCTTAATTTCACATTCTATTTCATTAAAAAGTTTCATGGCTTCGATAATACAAAGGGTTGAGCCTGGAGTTACTTCATCACCAACATTTACAAATAAAGGCTTATCAGGACCAGCACTGCGATAAAAAGTACCAATCATTGGCGATTTTACTTCAATTAGTTTTGAACTTGGAGCTATTTCAACAGCTGCTATCGGTGCTTCAGCAGCAGGGGCCACTTCCATTCGCGGAGCACTTGCTACCGGAGGAGCTTGCTGATAGGATACCTGTTGAGAAGACATAACCACCTCAGTAGTTTTTTGATTCTTCTTAATGTTAAGTTTAAAATCTTTACGTTCTATACTTACTTCATCTACTCCTGATGATGATATGAACCGAATGAGTGCCTGAATATCTTTTAAATCCATAATTTTTGAATTAAATCAATTGGCAAAATTAAAGGAAAAAATGATAATTATATGATAATTATGGGATAAATAAAGATATTTTGAGGGTTTTTGGGTATAAATGGGGTGATTTACTCAAAAATTCAAAACCATTTAAAAGATGTTTAATTAAATTTTCTAATTTGTTTTCATCAACAATACCTTTAACTTTGCACCGCAAATAATTACCTCTAATTAATCTATTTGCAATGTCTGATTTCCTCTCCAACAAAATCCTTTATGAAGGTCTAGCTTTTGATGATGTTCTTGTGCTGCCGCGGTATTCCGAAGTTTTACCCCGCGAAGTAGTTACCAGAACCAAACTTACCCGCAATCTCGAAATTAATGTACCCATACTGAGTGCTGCTATGGATACCGTTACCGAAGGCAAAATGGCTATTAGTATGGCTCGTGCCGGAGGTATAGGTTTTATTCATAAAAATATGAGTATTGAGCGACAGGCTGCCGAAGTAAAAAAAGTAAAACGCTCGGAAAGCGGTATGATAAAAGACCCTGTTACACTTAGGGTTTCAGCTACATTGAGCGAAGCTATGAATGCCATGAAGGAATACAGAATTGGCGGAATTCCAATAATTGATAACGATGGAAAACTGGTAGGAATATTAACCAATCGCGACCTTAGGTTTCAAACGGATATGAGTCAATTGGTAGATAAGGTAATGACTAAGCACAATTTAATTACTGCGGCTGTAGGCACGGATTTACATAAAGCCATGGAAATTTTGCAACAACACCGTATCGAAAAACTTCCGGTCATTGATAAAGATGGTTTTTTAAAAGGTTTGATAACTTACCGCGATATTCAGAACGTAAAAAATCACCCATTTGCCTGTAAAGATAAATTTGGAAGATTAATGGTGGGGGCTGCTGTGGGAATTACCTCCGACACACTAGACAGAGTAAAAGCTTTAGTGGCTCAAGATATAGATGTTTTAACTTTGGATACAGCCCATGGCCATAGCAAAGGCGTTATTAATGAACTTAAAAAAATAAAACAACATTACCCTGAGTTGCAACTTGTGGTAGGAAATATAGCTACCGGAGACGCTGCCAAAGCCTTGGTAGATGCTGGAGCCGATGCTGTAAAAGTTGGGGTTGGACCTGGGTCTATTTGCACCACCCGCATAATTGCGGGGATTGGGGTTCCGCAACTTTCGGCAGTTATTGAATGTGCTGCGGCCATTAAGGGAAGCGGCGTTCCTGTTATTAGCGACGGCGGTATTCGCTACAGTGGTGATATTGTAAAAGCAATAGTAGCCGGTGCTGATAGTATTATGGCAGGTTCGTTGTTTGCCGGAACGGATGAATCGCCGGGTGAAACCATTATTTATGAAGGCCGAAAAGTAAAATCATACCGAGGAATGGGTTCTATTGATGCCATGAAAGATGGTTCTAAGGATCGTTATTTTCAGGATGCGGAAGAGGAAATTGCTAAATTAGTACCTGAAGGAATTGTGGGAATGGTGCCTTTCAAAGGGCAATTATCAGAAGTGATGTACCAATACATTGGCGGCCTTAGAGCCGGTATGGGATATTGCGGAGCAAAAACAATTGCTGAATTGCAAACGGCCATGTTTACTAAAATAACGTCTTCCGGTATTCGCGAAAGTCATCCGCATGATATCACCATTACACAGGAAGCCCCAAATTATTCGCGCTAGTTTATTTTACTATAAGTTTATTTAAATAAACGCCTTTATCCTTTGTGCAAACTTTAAGATAATAAACTCCTGAACCTACCGTGTTCAATATTTGAACTTGGAGTTCAGTTTTATTATTGGTCTTAACTTCAATTGATAATTCTTGCCCAAGTGTATTAAATAATTGTATGGATTTAAAATCGGTTTGAAGTGGTTTTTCGATAAACAGTCTATTTTCGGTTATTGGATTAGGGTAAATTTTAAGACCATTTTTAGAAATGTTTTTTACCGCAGCCGGAACTGTAAAATAATACCTTATAAACGTATCAGAACCACAGCTGTTGCTCACTACTAATTGAATTTTGTAAGGTTCTTCGCGTTTGCCAAAAACATGAGTGGGGTTTCTTTGAGTGGTGGTAATGCCATCACCAAAACTCCATTTATAATTGCTGTTGTATTCGCTGTGGTTTACAAATTTCATAGTATTTGCATTAGATAAAGTATCAAAAAAAGCCAAGGGCTTGCAATTATGCACACAAGCTACCATAAGCATTGGCTCTGGATTAATTCTGCCAATTGTTTCATATCTAAAATTGTAATCTGCAATTTGGAAACGAGGGACATAATCAATTATAATATTTTTACCATTGTCTACAATAGTATTGATACCAATTGTTTTGTAGCTCCATTTTAAATTATAAGCCGAATCAAAATAAGTAAGTGTTTGGCAACGAGTAGTTATTTCTTTAGGACTTTGATAAAATGCAATATTACGTTTGTAAAGAAGTGTATCTTTAGCTAGAATATTATATTGAGTAGAGCTTTCGTCATAATTAGCAATTGCAAAAAAACCATTTTTTGCTTTTAGAATCCTAGACACAGCAATTGAATCCCCTCTATAAGGAAATAAATTTTCAACATTGGTATTTCCTGAATCTAATCTTAGTTTAAGACACAAAAAACGACCGGAATATGGGTAACCACCATTACTAAAACCAACTTTAGCATAATTCCCAGTAAATTCTTTTCCTAAAATATAAACCGTGCTTCCTCCGCCAATTGTAAGAAGAATATCCTCTGAATTTTTAATTATTGAACGGACTTGGTTGCCGGATTGGGAACGATAATCAAAATACTTTTTAAAATTTCCAAACTCATCCACAAAATAAATGAGTGTTTTAATAGAATTAGTATCAATATCTAGCTCATTCTGTCCTATGTTTAACAATAGTTTATTGTTCTCATCAAACACATTTAAAAATGTATCTCTTCCATATTTATATAGACCTCTGATGTCAAACGAGAGCATAAATTGTATTCCTGGCAAATCATTATCAAAGAAGCTAGGAAAACCAATTATCTTTCTAAGCCAATCCACATTGGATTTTTTTTGATTATAGCTTATAACATAATTTTTACTAGCCAAGAAACTATAACCATTTCCATAATAGACTGGCAAAAAATTAATTACTGACTTGCTTGGGGCAAATGATAAAATAATATTTTTACCAAATTCATACTTCCCAATATTTATATTTCCCAAATTATGAGTTGAAAATGTTTTGGTAGAAAACGCCGATTCGGCCAAGCAGTATTTGGATAATAATTTACCATTTATATCAAATACAACCAACCAATACCGCTGTTGCCTGCCTTTAAATGTTAAAATTTCGTTGGGATTATCAGGATTTAATCTCACAGTATCGCCACAGGTACTAACAATTGCGGCTATACTTTTACTTTGTTCGTCCATTTTAACCCTTAAAACCATATTCAAGTAATTACTACCAAAAGTTTTGGTTGTAAATAATGAATCTGAAATAGAGTATCTCACAAAAATAAGTTGCGAGTTAAACGTGTCTTTATCTGTGGGCTCAAGTATGGTTGTGCGTTTGTTATAGGATTCAAATGTTGCATCCCCCACACTGTTCATTACATAGAAAATATTGTCTCCATCAGAAGCAAACAAAAGATTAGGATAGGTATTAATATTGGCATACCAATTTGGTCTAGGTAATACGCCAGGTCTTAAAAACTGACTATTTGCAACATAATCATAAACTTGCTGGGCATATAAGTTTGACCCTAATAAGAGAAATTTTAAAAGTATAACTTCAGTAAATATTTTAAATCTCATATTTTAAGAATGTTTCAAATTTAGAAGTTTCTATGGCTAAAATGAACCTTTATATTTGTTCAGGAACTGAAACCATTACTACTGCCGGCGAAATAAACCGGGCAAACTTTCCAGAGTACTTTATTATTCTGTTTAAAATTTTTAAAGCCATTCGCTTTAATCCTTTATTACGCCATTCATCGTAGGGAGCAAATTGCCATTCGGTTTTATAATTAAATTCTTTTACAAACGATTCGTAGTTTTCAAAGCTCAACAAATGCTCCGTCCAGTTACCATTTGAGGGGTCGCAGGTATTGGTGGGATGTGCAGGTATTGGTGGTAATTTTTCAGTAAATAAGTAATTTTCAACATCAGTTTTAATATCTGAAAATATTTTTCCGCGAGTAATAGCTGCTAATATTTCTCTTCGACTGGTAGATAAATCTGGAAAATTTTTGGAAATAAAAGCTAACCGAATTTTATAAAAAGATTCTACAGAGTCACCGGGTTTAAACTGATTGCTGTTTCCTTCCCATTCATCCTTATTATGTATTTTTTTAAAGTATTTTTTCTTAAAAATATTATAAATATTGGCCGAAGTATTATGAACCAATATGGCTCCTTTAAAATTTTCAATACTTTGTTTAAAAAATAATTCAGGATTATAAATATGCTCCACCACATCGCGGGTCACAATTAGGTCAATTCTGTTTTTATGGTTCTTTGCTAATTCATCTATGCTTCCGCAAATTATTTCGTCAGGTTTTAATCCCAAAGCTGTTGATATTACTTCAAAATCTTTACAACTTTGAGCGTAAGTATCTGAATAAATCACTTTACCAATGCCAATCCATTTGGCCATCAAACTAATAATTCCGGTTCCTCCTCCAATTTCAGCTACAACAATATCCCCAAAGGGTTTATCTGAATTTTTATAACCCAATTCAAGTACTTGCCAGGCTAACTCTATTGAATACTCTAAACTTTGAATGTGTTTTTTAAAATAAATTTTGTTGTAATCAGAAATGGCCAAGTCATCAACCTTTAGGTTTTTAATCTTTGTAAATAACCTGTTCTCTTCTAATCGTTGCATTCCATCAAAATAAGAATTCCTTCTTTGTAACTTATTTCCACTATACCGGTTTCGGCACTTTCATTACTGGAGCCCGAACGCTCCACTATATATAACGATTCATTATTCAAATTATACAATAAACCCTTTGTATTTATGCCTTTCACCTCGCCCAAAGCAAATAAGGACAGAACCTGACCTTTGGCATAATATTTTTTAAAATCATTTGGCAAAACATAAATTTTGGAATAATTATCTAAAATAACAGCATTTATTTGAGGCGCATATTTACCCAAAGTGCAAATATTATTAAAGGTATGATCCATCCTAAGGCCATTAGCCCAAACTATATTTACGGCCTTTTGTCCTTTTGCAATTAAAAAATCTAACGCTTTTTCCAAATCGGTTTTGTTTTGGTCAGGGGTATGCACTATTTCAATATCCGGTTGATTTGGAAATAACTCTTGATTGGCTTCCATACGGTCAAAGTCTCCTAAAAGCACATCAAATTTCACTCCCAAACTCATCACATTGTCCAGTGCACCATCCAGCACAATTACGTAAGGACTCCATTCCAACAACTGGCCCAATAGTGCCTCACTGCAAGGCTGTCCGTTGGCTATTATTAAAGCTGGCTCCTGATTTTCTTTTACAAAATGATGGGAAGACATTTTCGTTTGTTGCTCGCAAAAATACTTTTTTAAGATGATTAAGCTTTGTCAATAGAATTTTGATTTGAAACAATTTAGATAATTTTAAAGTCAACATACATGGTAAATAATTTAATAAAGTTGTATCCTTCAAAAAATTAAATGATTTTTACCAACCCAAAATAACAATGAACAAGTTAATCAGTTCTAAATTATTAATGCCCTTGCTTTTAACCAGCCTTATTTGGGGCTGTAAACGCGAACTTTCAACCAATTGGGATACGGAATATACCACTCCCATTGCCCATGCCGAGATGGATTTGGGCGACTTGGTTGGCGATAGTCTTTTGGTTAAAAAAGGTGACAACAGTCTGGATTTGGTTTACAATTATCAATTGGCTGTAGATAGTATCAATAAGTATTTGGATGTGCCGGATACATTGCAATCAAAATCAGTAACTTTAGGAAAAATTGTGTTAGATAACAGAACCCTTTCGGATACTATTAGCCTTGGAGAAATTTACCCGCTTTCAAAATTATTGGATGGACAAACACAAACTTTGCCTGCCTTTGACCAAGATGGCTCCAATAATAAGCAAGAAATAGATGTAACCAAGCAGTTTTTTAAGCAAGCCAAATTTAAGCAAGGTTTTATTGATATGATTTTGAGCAATGACTTGCCCGTGGAAGCTGAAAAAATAGTTTTTCAATTGCTAAACAAAGGAGATAATGCAGTAATTGTTTACGATTCTTTTTTGAATGTAATGCCCAATACTTCCGTTAAAACAACTAAATCACTGGCAGGTAAAAAAATTGATGGGGTCTTGATTGGGATAGTTAAACGAATTAAAACCAAAGCAAGTGATAACCCGGTTTTAATTGATTCAAAAAAAGGAATACGACTGGATTTGGCCATTCGTGATTTAGAAATAGAATATGCTACTGCTGTTTTCCCTGCCCAAAATTTAGTAGAAGAAAATCAGGAAGTTCAATATAATTTGGGTGGAGCTGAGATCACCTATATGGAACTAAACTCAGGCTATGTTGTAATGGAAGTTTTCAGTAATGTTCAAGAAGAAATTATTTTGGACTACAAAATTCCTAACTCGATGAAAAATTTTGACAAGAGCAATTATGTAAGGCAAACGTTAAAAGTGCCACCGGCCGTCAATGGTTCTTACTCCAAAGTTATTAAAAAATTTCCACTGGATGGATATCAAATTTTTTACAGAGGCAAAACTCCTGACTTGCCTCCATTCAAATACAACACCGTTTACAGTGAATTTACGGCTCGAATTGAATATTCAGGAATAGAAAGAACCTTATCCCTCAAAGACAGCGTTTATGTGCGATTTGGGCTAACCGATATAAAACCCAAACTAGCCATAGGTGATTTTGGAATTCACTTCTTCAACTTTGACGAAAAAAAACCGGTTAAGTTTTTTGAAAATGTGAAAGGAAACATAAGTTTAGAAGATGTAACAATGGCCTTGGTTTTTAAAAATACATTCGGCATACAAGCCGATATGACGATTGATAATATTACCGGAGTAAATAGCCGAACCAATAATGCTGTTAAACTTATTTCATCGGCATTACCGCCAACTTTTACTATTGACCGAGCTCAAAATAACCCGTTTATTCCTTACATTTATGCCATACCATTTAACAAATCCAATTCTAATTTAAAGCAGTTTTTGGAAAACTTGCCCGACCGTGTAGATTCTAAATTTAGTATGGAAGTGCGAAAACGTGGCTCACAGGATTATACCGATTTTGTATTTGATACCAGTAAACTTACCGTAAATCTGCAATTGCAAATGCCTGTGCAGTTTGGTAGCGATGGCCTTGAACTTAGCCAATTGCAAGCCTTTAATTTTATGAGTTTCAAAAATTCGGACCGAATAAAAAGCGGCGTTCTTAAATTAGATATTACCAACGGTTACCCGTTTGAAGCCAGTTGCGATATAGAATTTTTGGATGAACAAGGCGTTTTACTTACCACACTTTATGATGCAGGGGCAACAAAAACAGTATTGCCCGGAATTATTGATGCTAGTTATATGGTGAGCCAGCCGGTGAAGTCGCAATTATTTGCAGATATACCAGAATCAAAAATGCAAAAAATTAAACTTGCCAAAAAAATCAGGATAAAAACCAAGTTCAATACACCCGGTGGCAACCGTTATAAAATATATAGCACTTATAAATTTGGAGTTAAACTAAAAGGAAAATTTGTTTATGAACAAGGCTTTTAAGCTCGTAGTTGCTTTATTAATTTCGCTTCAGGGCTTGGCGCAAAATCCGGATTCCACAAAGTGGAGCCGCTTTAAAAATCAATTCGACAACCCCTATAAAAATTTTGAAGCTTTTAATTTATTAGGGTTTCAATCATCTACCCTTGTTTCTACCAATCGTATTTCCAATGATTTTATTTACCCCTTTGTATTAGGAAAAAAATTAGAGAAAAATGCCATTGACCATAACCTTGAAAACACAAAAAACAAGCACCTTAGCAGCGAAACCAATCAGGAGCTACGGTTTGTAAACCTTAAAAAAAACGCGTTTAAAACCAAAACACTTAATTGGTATGTAAAAGGTGGTGTGCATAGCAGAACCTTTGTAAATGTTACAAATGATGCCGCTAAGCTAATATTTAAAGGCAATACAGAAACCTCAAAATACCAATTTGACAATTGCAGCTATTCCAATTTAAAACTTAATAAATTTGGTGGCGGTATATACCACCATGTAGAAAAAACCGCCAAACCGTTTAATCTCACTTTTGGACTTTTTATTATTCAAGCCCTTAATTATGGCAATGTAAAAACCTACAACAAAAACTATTTGCAAGGCAACGAAGATTCATTTGAGATAGGTGTTAATTATGATGCGGCATTTGCCAATGCCAAAGCTTTTTCTTCCAACGGATTGGGCTTGGGAAGTGAGTTACTTTTTAACCAAAATTTAACCCCCACCAAAACCTGGGGATTCAGTCTTCAAAATTTTGGCTTTGCCTATTTTAAAAACAATACCACAACTTATACAGCCAATGGCCAATATAAGTTTGATGGTATTTACATAGCCGAAGTAGGCCGATTAAGCGAAGACGACTATTTTAAAAATAAACTCGATTCCTTTACCAATCCATTAAATAATGTGAAAGAAAACCTGTCAAAACCCATCTTAATTGCACCGGTTTCTTTTATTTATTACAACATAAAATTAAATAAAGGATATTACCAATTGGGCTTGCGGCATTCGGGCACCAAGGCATTGCCTACGGCTGAATTCAGGTACTTCACCTTTATAAAACCTTCATTTATTCTTGGTGTTTCGGCAGGTGTGGTAGGGCAAAATTATTTAAACACCGATATAAGCTGGGCCATTAACAAGCAGTGGTTTTTTCAAGCAGGGCTTTACCATTTAGAAGCTTTAGCTTTACCAAAAACCTTTGGAGGCTTGGGCGGAAGCTATGGGTTGCAGTTTGTGTTTTAGGAAGGAGTATTTTTCCTGTCCTCTATTTTTTTGCGTTGTCGTTTTCTAAAAAAGTACATGAACCCTGAAGCTATTGCAAGAACCCCAAAAATTTGGAAGTTTTCATTTCCAAATCCACCTTTTTGATAGCCAATTACCATTTCCACTAAGGATACCGCTGCTATGGCCATCCACATTATTTCTATAAATCTGCGCATATTTTTATTTATTTAATAGATACTCTTCCTTTTAAATTTTTTATTCGGTAACGGGTAAAGTTTTGATTGGACTCAAAGCCTGTGCCATATAGTATTTCATCGGGGGTTTTTATTTTTATAAAATTATCAGTATAAATCCGTTCACTTCGTTGATCCCAAGTTAATTTTTCAGTTTCTAATTCTTCATTTCTTGTATTTTTTACCTTCACATTATTTCTAACTTCTATTATCTTTCTGTTTTCATAACTAATGCCATAGTCAGCCGTTAGCGAACTTTCCACTTCACCATTTGGGTTATAAAAATACCCTTTCACTCCTTTTTTCATTTCCATATAAGGCTCGGCTTTCTGCGGGTAGCGTTCCATCAAAGGTGAAAATATTTTAGCTTTCAAAATTCCTGAATCGGTATAACTGATAGCCACATCCGTAGCTTTTTCAACCCCCAAGCTTGAAATCAATTTGCTTACTTTTTTTACCTTTTCAGGGTCCTTTTTGCAAGAGGTAAAGATTGAGGTTAAGGTTAAGGTTAAGGCTAAGGTTGAGGTTAAGGCTAAGGTTGAGGTTGAGGATGAGGATGAGGTTAAGATTTGCCCCCAACTCTTATATTTGTTGGTTTGCTTCATCAATTAAACAATCGCTTTTTAAACCAATTATCGGCTAAATTAAGCCCTAAAGTTAACTTGAAAAAATCTTCCTCAATAAGATTACTATTCAACGTTCCTCGCCTTACAAATTCGCCTGTCAAAAAAATTCGGGAAGTAACCAATACTTTTCCTTCTTCAGTAACCACTTTTTTGGTAAATGGGAAACCAAATCCTACACTTAATCCATTTTCGGTTATTTTATTAGTACCAGCCGTTATATAGCCATCATTATGATGAAACCCTGCACTATAGCGAATACTCTTAAAATATCGACCAAATTTATTAGCCTTAATAGATGCATCGAAATGTGGAGTAGGGCAAACGAAAAATCCAAGAGAATAATTTTTATCATTTACCAAACCTCCGTTATCGCCAAAAACACTTTTATATTTACTCCATGAAGTAGTGCCCATACCCGCTGTAGCTTGCCATTTTTCACGATTGCCTATGCTATATGAAATATTTAATGACTGGGGTAAAGTAATTTTAGCATTTTGCCCAGTTTCATTAATAATTACATCTCTCACAATGGTATCACCCGCTGCTATTTCGTTATATGTTACCAATAATCTATCCCGTTCGCCTTTCAATTTGGTGGCTGTGGAAACTACAATTCCTATTACCTGACTTAATTTTGAATTTGAAGAACTATGTAATTGAACACCTAAATCTAATCGATTGCCTTTCAAAAATAAATCCATGTTATCGGCATAACTTGTCATAAACCGATTGCCCGGATAGCGGCGGCGTTGGCTTTCTGTAATTTGACCAAAAACATGAGAATAATTAACCCCAAAACTAATATATTTTGAAACGTTGGTTCCAAGTCCAATATTAACTTTTGACAATCCTCCACTTCCTTCAAATTCATTTCTAACGGCAACTCCTCCTGAATCTTTAACATTAATAATATTATAACCCACATCCGAATAAGGGAAAAGCCCGAAAGCCAAACCACTCTTTATTTTTTTTAGCGGCACGGCCAATGCAATATAATTAAATCCTGCATTTGAAAAATTTTGTTTTGATGCAGTGGTTTTCAATTTTCCTAAATCCATATTGGCTCCAAAATTAAAATTACTGAAATTTAAGGCCGAAAGTGATGCAGGATTTAGAAATGAATAATTGCTTTCATGGCGATATGAAAATCCATTTCGCCCATTAGCTGCATTATCAGCAAAACCATCAAAATGCATTAATCCAACCCCAAATAATGAATAAGGCGACCGAGTATTTTGCTGGCTAAAAGCCGGAAGCATACATATCAATAAAAGGGTAAGTGTAATTAATCTAGAGTTGGGGTACATTATATTTTAAAATTTCGAACAATCCCTTTAAAACCAAATCGGGTTCGGCAAATATCGTTCCTTTCAGCCTATCAACAAAGTAAGGATAATCGCCGCCAGTCATTATTACTTGTAAATTTTTATTTTTAAAGGAATAAGAGTCAATAAATCCCTGCATTTCCATCAATGTGCCAAACATTACACCGCTCAACAAAGCCTCCTTAGTAGATTTACCTGTAATTTCATACCCTTTACTTTTTTCAGTTAACGGAAGTTTGTGTGTAAAATGATGAAGTGCTTTAAATTTCATTTCCACTCCTGGGGCTATGCTTCCACCAGCATATTCACCAGTATTGGTTACAAAATCGTATTTAATAGCTGTGCCTGCATCTATTACCAAACAATTTATTTTAGGATACATGGCCCAAGCCGCTACCGCTGCCGCCAATCTATCATTTCCTAAAGTTTCAGGGGTTTCATATTTTTTTATAACAGGCACTTTGGTATTAAAATCAAGTATTTTCAAATTTGAAAAGTAATTGTGAAACGGAGTCAAATCAAAATTTGTTACACTCGAAATTATAATAGGTAGTGTGGAAGGTAAATTTTCACTCCACAATTTCAATCCATCTAAATCTTCAAATCTAAATACATTTTGAAGTTTATCATTTTCAAACACACCAGCTTTAATGGCTGTATTACCAATATCAATGCTAATTGAGGTCAAAGGTTATTTCTTTATTGTTATACATTTTTATTTCACTTTCCACTTCCACAAGTAGTTGCCCTTCATTATTAACACCTTTTACAATGCCTTCAAATCGTTTTTCATTCTGGCGAAAATACCTTTTTGTTCCCATTCCAAATAACACAGCCTCATATTGTTCCTTAATTTCATCCAAATTTGAAAGCTTTAATTTTGAAAGTTGAATATCCAATTGTTCAATTAACTCATTTAAAATACTTTCTATATTATAATACCAATTGGTAATGCTAAAAAAAGAACAAGCTTGAGTAAGATTTTCGGGAAATGAATCTTCATTAATATTAAGTCCGACACCTATAACCGCATTTTTTATATACTCCCCCTGAAGAGTAGTTTCAACTAAAATTCCTGCAATTTTTTGTTCATTTACCATAATATCATTGGGCCATTTAATAGCAGTGTCTTTAGGAAAATAATTATTTACAGCAGAATGAACTGCTTGTGATACCAACATATTGAGTAGTGGCAATTGAGATACTTTAAGTTGTATATCTTTACAAATAATGCTTACCAATAAATTATTTCCTTTGGATGAAAACCAACTATTTTTAGTCTGTCCTTTACCAGCCATTTGATATCCGGCTACAATAATATCGCCGTTTTTAGCTTCACCACTTTTCAATCGTTGCATGGCGGTGGCATTGGTAGATTCTACCTCCTCATACTTTAAAATTTTGAGTTGTTGGAAAAAAATGAAGGGCATAATAGGTATGGGACAAAATTAGATTAACATTCGATTAAAGTTACATTTGCATATAATCAAAATTTTTACCTCACAAATCCATGTATTTTAACGACTTTTGCAACCAATAAAGATTAAGAAAAAAATTTGAAGGTAAAAAAAGCCGAATCAGGCGCCATACTGGCCGAAATTGCTGTAAAAGGCATGCAGGAAAAAAAAGCCAAATCCGTTGTAAAAATTGACTTACGTAAATTAAATTTATCTATTGCCGATTATTTTATTATCTGTCATGCCGAGTCGGATAAACAGATTGATGCTATTGCAGATTCGGTAGAGGATGAAATTAGAAACGCCACTGGCGAAAAACCTTTCAGTCGTGAAGGTTTTAAATTATCTGAATGGATAATTTTAGATTATGGCGATGTAGTAGTTCATATTTTCAATCGCGAAAAACGAGGGTATTATCACCTTGAAGATTTATGGAGCGATGGAATTATTAAGAGTTATGAGGATGTGAATTAATCCTTCTTGCAATAGATTTAAAATCTAAAATCTACTCCATAAGCAAACAATTGAGGAATACCTAAACTCAGTTCCACTCCCATTCCTACCCTTTCTTTAATTTTATATTTATAGCCCAATGCTAATGCAGGAAGCATTGTCCCAGGAAAATTAGCATTCAGTTTTTTATCTAAATCGGTATCTGTTATAGATGGAGAAATTTTCCAAAATACACCTCCAAAACGAGCTCCCAAATACAAATCGTTTTTTTCATTATTTATAAAATGATAATTGAACCTTAGGCCAATGTAGCGACGTTTAATACTTATATCAATATCATTAAACTGTCTAAGAATATCATTCGAGTTTTTAAAGAATAAATAATCTACTTTCATCCCCATACTTTGGGTAGAACCAATAATACCAAGTGATAAATTTTTATTAAAATAATAGTCATAACCGAGTTGGATAGCAGGAGTTGACCTCCCCTTATACCCTATTCCTAAAGAATCTGTTTTCCAATTCAATCTTCCATCAACTTTAAACAATAAACCCCAAGTGCTGGCCGAACCGTTAAGATTAATTTGATGATGTTTTACTTCATCCTCATCATCAAAGTTATATTGAGCCATAGCAGCAGTATTTGCTAATATTACAATTATAAAAATTAAAAGCTTATTCATTCTTTTTTTTAATCAAGTGTATAGGTTCCCCCAAAGGAAAACAAATGAGGAGAACTTGCATTTATTTCAAAATTGGCTGCAATTTGCGGGGTAAATTTCACTCGGAAACCGATTGGAATAATTCCAATTGACGGACGATTGAACATCGGAAATTCATCGTTAAATGTATTTATAAATTGAGGATCAGTGGATGGTAATTTATTATTCCAAAATAAAGCTCCTACACGAATACCTGAATAAATATCAACCTTTGTGGTATTTTTAAAATGATACAAAAATTTTCCACCAACATAAATTCGTTTCATTTTTGCTTGTAAATCATCAATATGTTTAGGATTTATGGTGTCAAATTCCCAATGGCTAATATCCACCCGAAAAGGTTGGATGGATGAGAAAAATCCTATTGTAATTTTATTAGAAACAAAATAATCGCAAGTTATCTGATAAGCAGGTTTAACACTTGTTGTATATTTTATGGAGTCAATATCTCTTTCTGAAGCTTCGTATAATAAACCAGTTAAACTTAAACCTGCATGAATTCCAAAAACCACCTTACCTATTTCCTCCACTTTTAGTGGTTTCACTTTTGGGCTTGCTTTCTTCTTTTGGGCTTGAAGTGTGATTGCAAAAAATAGGCAAAGAGCAATACCAACTATTTTCTTCATATCTATTTGATTTAAAAATTTAATGCTCGTTTTGCAGTAGCATCTAAGGCGGCTTCTTTCAATGCTTCGGCAAATGTAGGATGGGCATGACTTATTCTTCCTATATCTTCTGCACTTGCTCTGTATTCCATAGCTACCACAGCTTCGCCAATTATATCAGCAGCTCGTGGACCAATAATATGAACGCCTAAAATTTCATCCGTATCTGCATTGGCCAATACTTTTACCAATCCATCGGTATCAATGCTTGCAACCGCACGGCCATTGGCTTTGTATGGACAAGTCCCAACTTTATAATTTACACCTGCGGCTTTCAGTTGTTCTTCCGTTTGCCCAACGGCGGCTACCTCAGGCCAGGTATAAACCACTCCGGGAATTAAATTATAGTTGATATGCGGCTTTTGTCCTGCAATTACTTCTGCGACAAATACTCCTTCCTCCTCCGCTTTATGCGCTAACATAGCTCCCTGAATAACATCACCAATCGCATAAATTCCAGAAACTGAAGTTTGCAAAAGGGCATCTACAGGAATTCGGCCTCGTTCATCTGTGGCTAATCCTGCGTTTTCTAATCCTAAATTTTCAGTATAGGGTTTTCGGCCAACGGCCACTAAACAATAATCTCCTTCCAGTGAAATATCTTCTCCTTTTGAATTCTCTGCAATCACCGTTATAGTTTTTCCTTTTGCTTTTACCGATTTTACTTTGTGTTTGAAGTAATAATCAAACCCAAGTTTTTTCAAACTCTTTTGAAGTTCCTTTCCCATGGTTCTGTCCATAGTTGGAACCAATCCTTCCATAAATTCAACCACCGAAATTTTTGAACCTAAACGGGCATATACCGAACCTAGTTCCAACCCGATAACACCGCCACCTATAACAATAAGATGCTTTGGAATTTCAGTTAAATTTAAAGCTTCAGTACTTGTGATGATCCGTTTATAATCAATTTCAAGCCCGGGTAAAGTGGAAGGTTTACTTCCTGTGGCTATGATAATATTTTTTGATTCGATGGTTTTCTCACCTTCATCAGAAACAACTTTAATAGTATTTTTATTTACAAACGAACCATGACCTGTAAACACTTCAATCTTATGTTTTTTCGTAAGGTAGCTAATGCCACCATTCATTTGTTGCACTACACCATTTTTGCGGTTTATCATTTGCCCAAGGTCTATTTCCAAACCTTTTACCTTTATCCCATGAACTTCAAATTTATGGGCTGCATTATGGTAATGCTCGCTGCTGTCAAGCAAGGCTTTGGATGGAATACATCCCACGTTTAAGCAGGTTCCGCCTAATACAGGATAGCGCTCAATAATGGCAGTTTTAAATCCTAATTGTGAAGCTCGGATGGCGGCTATATATCCTCCCGGGCCACTTCCTATAACGGTTACGTCGTACATTAATAATTATTATTTTTTTTAGGTTTTGTCAAAATGAAAACTCATCCCCCTACCCCCTTCGAAGGGGGACTGCTGACGTATGATTATTGGACAGAGAATATTCAAAATCTATTTCAAAATCTCCTGTTGCTTATCCAGCTTTATTCCTACACTCACTATTTCTTTCAATATGGTATCGCGCATGAATTGCTCCAACTCGAAGGTGTATTTTCCTGCTTTGTTAAACACTTTGTCTTTTTGTGCCGGCAACCTGAAACTAATAATATGCCCCAAACTATGACCTACCCACTTGCCTCTGTGGTCGGCCAAAGTAAGCATTATTGGGTCGCTTGTTTTTTTACCTGTAGGGTCAGTAATATTTAATTTTATATAAAGATTGCTGTATTTGTAATCGTTAGTTACTCGCAGGTTTATAAATAAATTATAATAATAACCTGTATCCGAAATCTCCACAGGAATGGCTACCGGCTTCGATTTGTGCCATTGCGTTTCTTCCAAATTTTTCCATTGGTCGATAACCGGAACCACGGTACAACCCGTTAAAAATAAGAAGAGAAATGTGGAATAAATGAACTTCAAATGCTTGTAATATTGAGGTGCAAATTTAAAGTAAGGATTGGAGATTTTAGGTAGGTTCTTTTTAAAAACTAACCTGACCTAAATATTTAATTAACCCCCAACTTCTTTTTCAAGTCAGCTGGCAGGGCATCTTTATGAATCATGATGTCCATAGTTTTGTATTTTACAAAGGCTTCCGAAGCAAACAGGTAACCATCACAATCGTTGTTTTTGGTACCCCATGAGTTTTTTACATGGTAAAATACTTTACCGGTTTGGTCTTTAAAAATTCCGGTAATATGCATTCCGTGGTCATCCGTTGTTGAATAATTATCAAATGCTTCTTGGCGATTTTGTTGAGTTATGTCTTTTTCTTTGCAAGGCGCATCAAATGGAGTTCCTGTTTTATCCGCTCCGGCATTGTTAAATTGCTTATTGTCTTCGCCTTTTTTGGCTACTGCTGTTTCATCTTCAGGCACTATGGCCAATCCGTTTTTAAACGAAAATCCTTTTTCGGAAACATCGGTAGCCCAAGCTACGGTATACCCTTTAGAAATGGCATTATTTACCACAGCCATCATATCATCCAATGGCACGTTAAACACTGGTTGTGCAGCCCAATTGTCCTCCACTTCCAAAATAAATGGCTGGTAAAAAGGATGATGGGTATAAGAACTAATAGCCACATAATCATCCATCTTTAAACCCAAACTGTTAGCATATTCTTTGGGCGTATACTTTTTCCCTTGGTAGGTAAAGGATTCAGGAAC
>CAMDSC010000034.1 GCA_945907065.1 Chitinophaga pinensis | reverse complement strand
TGCTGTCACCAGCTTTACACCTATAGCCTATCAACGTCATAATCTCTGACGACCTTCAATGAAAACTCATCTTGAGGCTAGTTTCGCGCTTAGATGCTTTCAGCGCTTATCTAATCCATACTTAGCTACTCTGCGGTGCAGTTGGCACTACAACAGATGCACCAGAGGTATGTCCAACCCGGTCCTCTCGTACTAAGGTCAGATCCTCTCAATTTTCAAACGACCACAACAGATAGGGACCGAACTGTCTCACGACGTTCTGAACCCAGCTCGCGTGCCACTTTAATGGGCGAACAGCCCAACCCTTGGGACCTTCTCCAGCCCCAGGATGTGACGAGCCGACATCGAGGTGCCAAACCTCCCCGTCGATGTGAGCTCTTGGGGGAGATCAGCCTGTTATCCCCAGCGTACCTTTTATCCTATGAGCGATGGCCCTTCCATTCAGAACCACCGGATCACTATATCCGTCTTTCGACCCTGTTCGACATGTACGTCTCACAGTCAAGCATCTTTATGCTATTGCACTCTACGCACGATTACCGACCGTACTGAAGATACCTTTGAAAGCCTCCGATACAATTTCGGAGGCGACCACCCCAGTCAAACTACCCACCATGCAATGTCTCCCGCTTAGCGGGATTAGATTTCAATTAAATGAAGGGTGGTATTTCACCAATGACTCCACCACGCCTAGCGACGCAGCTTCAAAGTCTCCCACCTATCCTACACATCATTTAACCAAAACCAATGCAAAGCTGTAGTGAAGGTGCATGGGGTCTTTCCGTCCCGTTGCGGTTAACCGGCATCTTCACCGATACTACAATTTCACCGAGCTCGTGGTTGAGACAGCGTCCAGATCGTTACACCATTCGTGCAGGTCGGAACTTACCCGACAAGGAATTTCGCTACCTTAGGACCGTTATAGTTACGGCCGCCGTTTACTGGGGCTTCGATTCAGAGCTTCGCCCCGATAAATCGGGACTAACCCCCCCTCTTAACCTTCCAGCACCGGGCAGGTGTCAAGACCTATACATCAACTTTCGTTTTAGCAGATCTATGTGTTTTTGCTAAACAGTCGCCTGGACCATTTCTCTGCGGCTCATATAAATATGAGCTCCCCTTATCCCGAAGTTACAGGGTTAATTTGCCGAGTTCCTTAACCACGATTCACTCGAGCGCCTCAGGATTCTCTCCTTGTCTACCTGTGTCGGTTTGCGGTACGGGCTAATGTGGGAGCTTTTCTTGGAAGCGAGTTCACAGTTTTGCTTCGCCCGAGGGCTATGCTCAACGTACATTTCCGTCAGTACGTAACTGCTACATCACTCCGTCCCTCTCCACTGGTGCAGGAATATTAACCTGCTTGCCATCGACTTTCCTAAATCGGTTCGCCTTAGGACCCGACTAACCCTGATCTGATTAACATTGATCAGGAAACCTTAGACTATCGGCGTAAAGGTTTTTCACCTTTATTATCGTTACTTATGCCTACATTTGCTTTTCCATAATCTCCAGCACGACTCATGTCGCACCTTCACTGATGATGGAATGCTCCCCTACCACGTGTATTACTACACATCCATAGCTTCGGTACTATACTTATGCCCGTTTATTATTCACGCCCGATCGCTCGACTAGTGAGCTGTTACGCACTCTTTAAATGAATTGCTGCTTCCAAGCAAACATCCTAGCTGTCAGTGCAATCGGACCGCATTAGTTCAACTTAGTATAGATTTAGGGACCTTAGCTGATGGTCTGGGTTCTTTCCCTCTCGCCCCGTGACCTTAGCACCCCGGGGCTCACTGCCAGGAAACATTTTATAGTATTCGGAGTTTATCTGAGTTCGGTAGGATTTGACTCCCCCTTGCCCAATTAGTAGCTCTACCTCTATAAAACTTATACCTGACGCTGTTCCTAAAAACATTTCGGGGAGTACGAGCTATCTCTCAGTTTGATTAGCCTTTCACCCCTACCCACAAGTCATCCAAATACTTTTCAACGTAAACTGGTTCGGACCTCCATTACCTGTTACGGCAACTTCATCCTGCTCATGGGTAGATCACAAAGTTTCGCGTCTACACCCACTGACTTGTCGCCCTATTAAGACTCGCTTTCGCTACGACTGCCCACCTTAGGTGGTTAATCTTGCCAGTAAGTAGTAACTCGTAGGCTCATTATGCAAAAGGCACGCCGTCATTCCACGAAGGAACTCCGACCGCTTGTAAGCGCATGGTTTCAGGTTCTTTTCACCTTTCTATTCGAAATACTTTTCACCTTTCCCTCACGGTACTGGTTCACTATCGGTCTCTGAGGAGTATTTAGCCTTACCAGATGGTGCTGGCAGATTCCCACAGGGCGTCTCCGACCCCGCGGTACTCAGGATACTGCTCAAACTAAACAAACTTCGATTACGGGGCTGTCACCCTCTATGGCTCACCTTCCCAAGTGATTCAACTCGATTGTTTAGTTCTAAATGCAGTCCTACAACCCCACTTATGCCGTAACATATGTGGTTTGGGCTTTTTCCCGTTCGCTCGCCGCTACTTGGGAAATCATTATTATTTTCTTTTCCTCCGCTTACTTAGATGTTTCAGTTCAGCGGGTTAGCCAAAATTGTCTCGATAAATCGAGAGGGTTTCCCCATTCGGAAATCTTGGAATCAAAGGTTCTAGACACCTCCTCCAAGCTTATCGCAGCCTAGCACGTCCTTCATCGCCTCTCAGAGCCTAGGCATCCACCATGCGCCCTTAGTAACTTTATGTTTTAAATTTTATTTACTTCCAATATGTCAAAGAACTTTTTCCACCGATGTGGAATTGTGGAGAATAACGGATTCGAACCGTTGACCCCCTGCGTGCAAGGCAGGTGCTCTAGCCAGCTGAGCTAATTCCCCAATAACGAGTTAAACTGTTGTAGTCCCGAGCAGATTTGAACTGCTGACCCCTACATTATCAGTGTAGTGCTCTAACCAACTGAGCTACGGGACTATATTTGATTTTGGATTTACGATTCGATTAATATAAACCTATTTCGTAATTCGTAAATCTCTAATCCTTTGCTCTTATGGTATGCACCATGAGCTCATTTTTGGGATAATAATAAGAACGTAAAAATTGAAGTAATAGAAATAGTGAGCTTAAAATAATCTTGCTCCAGAAAGGAGGTGGTCCAGCCGCACCTTCCGATACGGCTACCTTGTTACGACTTAGCCCTAGTCATCAGTATAACCCTAGGCGACTCCTTTCGGTTATCGACTTTAGGTTCTCCCAACTCCCATGGCTTGACGGGCGGTGTGTACAAGGCCCGGGAACGTATTCACCGGATCATTGCTGATATCCGATTACTAGCGATTCCAGCTTCACGAAGTCGAGTTGCAGACTTCGATCCGAACTGAGGCAGGCTTTTTGAGATTTGCGTCTTATTGCTAAGTAGCTGCTCATTGTACCTGCCATTGTAGCACGTGTGTAGCCCAGGACGTAAGGGCCATGATGACTTGACGTCGTCCCCACCTTCCTCACTATTTACATAGGCAGTCTCTCTAGAGTCCCCAGCATTACCTGTTGGCAACTAGAGATAGGGGTTGCGCTCGTTGCGGGACTTAACCCAACACCTCACGGCACGAGCTGACGACAGCCATGCAGCACCTAGTTTCGTGCCCCGAAGGGAAGCCACCTTTCGGCAGCGGTCACTAACTTTCAAGCCCTGGTAAGGTTCCTCGCGTATCATCGAATTAAACCACATGCTCCACCGCTTGTGCGGGCCCCCGTCAATTCCTTTGAGTTTCAACCTTGCGATCGTACTCCCCAGGTGGATTACTTAACGCTTTCGCTTAGTCGCTGACAGTGTATCGCCAACAACGAGTAATCAACGTTTAGGGCATGGACTACCAGGGTATCTAATCCTGTTTGCTCCCCATGCTTTCGTGCCTCAGCGTCAGTATCGACTTAGTAGACTGCCTTCGCAATTGGTGTTCTGTATCATATCTAAGCATTTCACCGCTACATGATACATTCCATCTACCTCAATCGAACTCAAGAAAATCAGTTTCAATGGCATTTTTACAGTTAAGCTGTAAGCTTTCACCACTGACTTAATTCTCCGCCTACGCACCCTTTAAACCCAATGAATCCGGACAACGCTTGCATCCTCCGTATTACCGCGGCTGCTGGCACGGAGTTAGCCGATGCTTATTCTTATGGTACCGTCAGATCCGAACACGTTCGGAGGTTTCTTCCCATACAAAAGAAGTTTACAACCCATAGGGCAGTCATCCTTCACGCGGCGTGGCTGGGTCAGACTTTCGTCCATTGCCCAATATTCCCTACTGCTGCCTCCCGTAGGAGTCTGGTCCGTGTCTCAGTACCAGTGTGGGGGATCATCCTCTCAGACCCCCTATGCATCGTAGCCTTGGTGAGCCATTACCTCACCAACAAGCTAATGCACCGCATGTCCATCTTTAACCGCCTGAACTTTGATAAAGAAAAGATGCCTTTTCTAAATGTTATGGGGTATTAATTTCGATTTCTCGAAGCTATCCCCCAGTTAAAGGTAGGTTACATACGTGTTACGCACCCGTGCGCCACTTTCATGCCAGTATTGCTACCGACAATCTCGTTCGACTTGCATGTATTAGGCCCGCCGCTAGCGTTCATCCTGAGCCAGGATCAAACTCTTCGTGTTAAAAAAGTTTTGTTGAAAATTTCTCAAGAATTATTTCCCATCAAAAGAGGATGGGCACTCACTATTTCTACAATACTTCAAAGAACTTAATTTATTCTACTATTGAATAAAATTCAGATTATTTAAGGGAGTGCAAAGGTAGTATTATATTTAATACTTGCAAGTTTATTTTTAACTAAATTAATAAACCTGATTTAAACCTATGTTTACTTTAAAAGTCACTTCCAAAACAAGGGTGCAAAATTACAATTCCATTTCACATCTACAAGTTTTATTAATATAACTTTAATAAAACTTTTCCTATTAGTGTTTACTTTTTAAACCATTTCCCTGAACGCGGCTGCAAAAGTACAATTAGATTTTACATAAACAAACTCCATTATTAATATTTTTTAATTTAGTTATAAGTAGCTGAATTTGAATATGCTTTTTTATTATACTTGGATATTATCTACAGTATGCATTCATATTAGAGGCTTTTACTTGATATAGTTTAGACTTATCTCATACAAATTGCTCCGAAAACTAGTATTACACATCTTTCTATTTGTGCTATTTTTAAATAAATTATTGCCGGCCACTGCCATTTTAATAATTTAAAAACCTATATGACCTACAAATTAGCTTGAGAATAATTAAAAAAATAAAAAAAGCTACTTATAAAGAAGCAGCTTTTTAAACCTATCATATATATGTAACAAATTAAAACTATTCTAACCTTATAGCAAATGCATCTTTAGAACCATCAGGCATTATACCGTCAAGTAAGGTAGAACCTTTTTTATCATCTAACATTGCTATAATATCCTTAATAGAATATACTGGTTTTTTATCAATGGCTGTAATAATAAATCCTACAGGCACTCCTTTATCTTTTAATGGGCTTTTTGAAAACTTAATAATCTTTACTCCATTTTGAATTTTAAGTTTTATCTTTTCGTCGCGTGATATATTTTCAAACGTTGCACCAAGGATTGTTTTAGTTTCGGGCTTTATAATTGTCTCTATTTCGATTTTACCATCTTTTGATCTTAAAGTTACTTCAACTTCTTTATTACTATTATTCCTATTGATTAATAATTTAACCTTTTGCCCAGGATAATATTTGCTAACCTCGGCCTGCAACTCTGAGGAAGAGTTTACTCCAATATCATTGATTTTTAATATCACATCTCCTTTCTTTATTCCTGCTTTGTCAGCAGCGCTACCTTCAACTACTTCGGGCACAAATACACCTTTATACTCTTTAATCCCTTCCTTATCCGCTAATTCAGAGGTTATATCCTGAATTCGTACTCCAAGAATTGCCCTTTTTACTTCTCCATATTTTTTAATGTCATCTAATATTTTCTTAACAATATTCACAGGCACCGCAAATGAGTATCCGCTATAACTTCCAGTTTCGGATGCTATAGCTGTGTTGATGCCTATCAGTTCACCTCTAACATTTACCAGTGCACCTCCGCTATTTCCAGGATTGACTGCGGCATCGGTTTGGATAAAATTTTCGATAGCATATTCGGTATTTTGACGAAGTAAATTAATATTTCTTCCTTTTGCACTTACAATACCTGCCGTAACTGTTGAGGTTAAATTAAATGGATTGCCTACGGCAATTACCCATTCCCCGATGCGAACATCATCTGAGTTTCCAAATGTAAGAAATGGCAAATCTGACTCTTCAATTTTTAGAAGAGCTAAATCAGTTTCCGGATCAGTGCCAATTACCTCAGCTATATATGTCCTTTTGTCATTTAGTATTACTTCGATTTTTGACGAATTTTCGACAACATGATTATTCGTTGCTATGTAACCATCTGGAGTTAAAATAACTCCCGAACCTGAAGCTTGTTGAGGACCTTGAGACATACCCTTATCATGAAAGAACTCAAAAGGATCAAAAAATTGTTCATCTTCTGACCCCTTCTTTTCAGAAACAGAAGCACCATACGTTGTTTTAATATTTACTACTGTATTAATGGCTTTCCCTGAGACTTCAACAAAATCAATGTTAGGAATTGAACTAACAGCCAAACCGCTTGTTGAATACGTTTGTTGAATTTCTGAAATACTCTTTGACGAGTCATGATTAAATAATTTACTGATGCCTAATGCGGCCAAACCACCAGCCAAAGCAATAGTGAATACAACTAAACCTTGTTTTATTTTTCTTTTCATTTTAAATATAATTTTATTAGTATTTTACAAAAGATATGCCAAAACACTGGGCTACCTTCATATTACTTTACACTAAATACGACAATTTTAAAAAGTGTTCACATTTTTAAAAACGAAATTATTTAAATTTTGATATATCTTCATTTACCTTTGTCGACTAATCAATATAAACAATCTATAAATGTTCGGAATAGGATTTAACTCCGACAATGACATAGTTAACGAGATCAAGCGGGGCAATGAAAAAGCTCTGGTGACCTTGTACAAGCAAAATTTAAACGCTATTAAAAAATTTGTTTTGAACAACAGTGGTACCATTGACGAAGCGCAGGATGTAATGCAGGAAACCTTAATTGCTGTATGGCAAAATGTTGCTAAACCTGAGTTTTTACTCAATGTAAAACTTAGTACCTATGTTTTTTCAATTGCTAAAAACCAATGGTATAAGCAACTAAAAAAGAAAACAAGATTTAAAGTAGTGGATGTGGCAATGACTGAAAACATTAGAGCTGATGAAGCTCCAATGCTGATGTATGACACAAAAATTGTGAGTGACTATGTCAATAAGTTGGATGAAACATGCAGACGATTGTTGATGTATTTTTATTTTGACGGACTGGATATGAACACCATTGCAGAGCAAATGGGATTTGCAAATTCAGATACTGTGAAATCAAAAAAATATCAATGCTTTAAAAAGCTGGAGACTTCAATAAAAGAACATTTTGGTAAAGATGATTTTATATAACCATAATGAAAAGCGATATTGATAGAATTTACTTAATCGACAGGTTTCTTAAAGGCGAACTTTCAGGACTTACTTTAGATGAGTTTAAGAGTAGAATGCGAACTAATTCAGAATTTGCATTAGAAGTTGAATCTCAAAGAGCAATAATTGAAGGGATAAAACTTGCTAGAAAACAGCATTTGATTTCTATATTAAATGGGGAGAAGGCTCCGGGTATAATTGCTCATGTAGAACAATCTTTTGAAAATACCGAAAAAACTATAGAACAGGTTATTCCTAATTTTAAGGAAAAAGAGCAAATTGAAACTAAAGAATATAAGCTAAAACCAAATTTCAACGATTGGTATTTGTCTGTTGCTGCCGTTTTACTAGCAGGATTGCTTTTATATTTTGTATTTGGGTATTACATTCCTCATCAAAAATTGGAAATGGCCAACATTGATTCTACTACAACCGCTAAACCTGAAGAGAATTTGGCAACCACTCCTGAAAGTAAACCTGATGTGGCAGTAAATCCAAGCTTAAAAGATACTTCCAAAACCGAGAATGACTCCCTAGAAAAACCATTATTGGCTCAAGGCGGAGATAGTATGAAGGTGGAAAATGACAAAAAACTTTTTCAAACAATGTATTCAGTTGCCGCTTTTGAAACTATTACTCCCGAAGGATCTGACAACAATTCAAATGTTTCTATAGGTGGCACAGGCAATGATCTTAAAGTAAATAATCTTAGAAAAGTCAAAGGTTCAACTGTAAAAGTAGAATATTGGCAGTCAGTTGTTGGCTTTAAAGGCTACAAGTTAAGTAATACTAAATTGCAACTTTTTGATATGAAACCTGAAGAAAAAGTAAGTCTTAAATATTTAGACAAGCAATTATATCTTAAAAAAAATGGCAGCTATTATAAATTGAATGCATCAGGCAATTTTGAATCCTATCAAAAAGAAAATAATATTGAACTTATTAAATCTTTAGAATCCAATTGAAAAACAAGTTTTGTAAATATCATGGCACTGGGAATGATTTTGTTTTAATTAATAATACCAATCTTCAAATTGAACATTCACCAGAATTAGCTTTAAGGCTTTGCGACCGTCATTTTGGTATTGGCAGCGATGGCCTTATTATTATAGAACCGGCGGATACTGCTGATTTTAAAATGATTTTTTATAATCCAGATGGCAGCCAAAGTTTTTGTGGAAATGGTGGCCGATGTGCGGTTAGATTTGCAAAAGATCAAGAAATTATCAATAGACACAAAACAAGTTTTGTATCTACAGACGGAATACATTTAGCCGAAATTGATAGTGATACCATCCGTTTGCAAATGCACAACCCTGTTATTTTACCAACTAATTTTTCAGAAAAAGAACTACCAGTTATCAATAAATTATTAATAAATACGGGGTCTCCTCATCTTATTTTATTTATAGATACCAAACTTAACATTCTTGAAATTGATGTTAAATATCATGGGGCTAAAATCAGATACAGCAATACCTTTAAAAAAGAAGGTGTAAATGTGAATTTTGTAGGTATTGATGCTGAAAATAATATTTCAATTAGAACTTATGAAAGAGGAGTGGAAGATGAAACCCTAAGTTGTGGAACTGGTGTAACTGCCGCGGCCATTGCCTATCATTCTCTATTTAATAAAATTGAAGGTTCTCAAACTATAAATGTAAATGCGGTTGGAGGGGAATTGAGAGTAAAATTTGACTACACTAATTCAGAATATTCGAACACCCATCTGTGCGGCCCTGCTGAATTAGTATTTACAGGTGAAGTTGATATTTAAAACACCACTTTTCTATAAATATTTCTTAATCAAAGAATCTATAGCTTTTGCCTTTATCATCATTTCATTATATTCCTCATCAGTGTCTGAGTCAATAGTGATGGCACCTCCCGAATAATAGGCTAATTTATTTTGTAGTGAATCATAAAAAATGCTTCGTATCAATACATTAAAATCAACATTACCCATAGGATCAATATAACCTAGGGCTCCTGAATACCATTCTCTATTAGCTAATTCTAATTCTTCGATAAATTGCATGGCCGCTATTTTTGGTGCACCGGTCATACTTCCCATGGGAAATAATGCTTTTACAGCATCCATCCAATTATTTGCCGAATCAAGTTCTGAACTTACAGTTGAAACCATTTGATGAACATGGCTGTAACTATATATTCCAAACAACTCATCTACCTTTACTGAACCAACCATTGCCACTCGGGCCATATCATTTCTCACCAAATCAACAATCATCACATTTTCTGCTTGGTCTTTTTTATTTAAAGTAAGGTCTTTTTTAAAGGTTTCATCTTCAAGATTCGTTTTACCTCGAGGTCGGGTTCCTTTTATAGGTTGCGAAATAAGTGTATGATTATTTTTTGTTAAAAACCTTTCAGGACTTGCACTTAAAACAAATTTATTATTTACAGAAAAATAGGCCGAAAATGGAGCAGGAGATATTTTTGTTAATTCGTCATACATTTGGTATGCGTTGGCTACTGAAATATTTTCATATAGAAATCGAGAACATAAATTCAATTCATACACATTTCCATTTAGTATTTCTTCTTTGATTTTATTAACCTTATCCTTATGGTTATCTTTATTCAAATCTGATAATAAATCGGATGAACAGGATATCGCATTTATTAAATTTTCTTTAGACTTATAACTATTAATTAAGTCAAAAACTAAATCTGTATCAATTCCTTCAATAGTCAATTCGTCATTCCAATTGACCGTTATAATGGTGTTAGGAATAAAAAAACTTAAGTCAGGCCAGCCAAAACATGTATTATTTAAAGAAGATAATTTTTCAATTTCATTCTTTAAATTATAACCTAACACTCCAAAAATCCAAGATTTATTAATCTCCCAAGATGAATAAAGCGAGTCTAATTTCTTTGCATTTGAAACATGAATTTCGTCGCCACCTATTCCAATGACTAATTTATACAATCCTTTATTAAGCTGTGGCTTTATTTCACAGCTATCTAAAATTGCACAAGGATGAAATTGTGAAGCAAATAATTTTGCTTTTACCGAAAATTCTTTATAATTATTTAAATAGATTGATTCCAAAACTGAAGGTGGAAATCTATTATAAAAAAAGGAGTTATACTAAAATAGTAATTACCAAACCGGAACTTTGTAATGTCCGCTATTAGAAAAACCTGCAAATACTGACATTACCGTTTCCTTATCCTCTTTGTAAGTTACACCATACCATTGATCTTTAGATGTCATAACTTTTAACTGCACCTGGCCGCTATTAATCAACTCATCTACTATAATCGGGATAAAAAATTCAGCTTTAGGATCCTCGCTTTTTTCTGTTAAAAATTTATTAAAGCTTTGCTTAAGGTGAGGAAAGATAGAATTATCAAACCCCCAAAAATTCATAGAAACCACAGAATTATCTGGCAATTCAAATTTTTCATCGCCATCTATGTAGAATATCCCTTCCAATTCACGCTTTATTTTTGTGCGTTCTTTAATTTCTTTTAACAATCCATCCTCAGTTTGACAAACGCCACGGCTTACATACCCATTTTCTGAAAGTGTTTTATCTAAAGAATAACCAACCATTCCATAACATGAAGGAGAGACTTCAGTAGTTAAAAATTTATAAATCTGTTTAAAAGCATCTTTCCCATAATAGTCATCGGCATTTATTACAGCAAATGGTTCCTTTACTGCCAATTCACAAACTAATATGGCATGGCCAGTTCCCCAAGGTTTTTCGCGCAATGGAACTTCTTTTCCAAGTCCTTCTATTACTGTATCAAACTCCTGAAAAACAAGGCAAACTTCAGCTCTATCTCCAATTTTATTACTAATTTTTTCTTTAAACTCCTGCTCAAAACTTTTGCGAATAACAAAAACTATTTTTTTGAAACCGGCTTCCAATGCATCATGTAGAGAATAATCTATTATGGTTTCACCTGATGGGCCTAACTGATCAAGTTGTTTCAAACCGCCATATCGGCTTCCCATTCCTGCGGCTAATATTACTAATGATGGATTGGTCATGTTTTAAATTAATCCGCGAGTTAACACTTTTTTAGGCAAAAGTGCAACTAAATGTATGTTTTAAAATTGTTAAGGCACTATTATTAACGACGAATCGTTTAATTTTTATTACCCTTATTTATACAAATTATTTGTTGCTGGGTATCAAAAGTTAGACTTTAAAATTTATTATTATTGCACCACTTATTCAAAACGAGTTACACATATACATTTAATAGCAACTATTTATTTTTTATGAAATTTTTCAAAACCCTTTTCAGCATTTGTTTACTAACCGTAATATCTACCTCATTTGCCCAAACTACAGCTAAGGTTCAGGCCGTAGTGTTTTTTGAATCCGCAAAATTTGATTTAAGTGATTCCTCCAAAATTTACTTAAAAGCTTTGGCCGATTCATTAAAAACCAAAGTTAAACTCCAAATATCAATTTCAGGAAACACAGATAACGTGGGAGATAGTATTTTTAATATACGCCTATCTGAAAACAGAAGCCGTGAGGTAAAAAAATATTTTGTAGAAAACGGTTTGGATTCTAACAAAATAAAATTTGGATACAACGGTGAAAACAAACCACTGGCTGATAATGAATCGGAAACTGGCAAACAAAAAAACCGTCGTGTAGATATTGCTGCCAAATGGGAAATACCAAAACCTCCTGAACCTAAAGGGGATGTAAGAGAACTTATGGTTTTATTGGCCAACCCTGTTTCAAGTTTCTGTGTTTCGGGCAATCGCGATACCGTTTTATTTACCGAACGAGGAACTAAACTTGTAATTATGGCTCATGCTTTTGGTGATGATAAAGTTTGCAAAGAGGAATGTATTACCATTGAATTGAAAGATGCGTTAACAAAAGCGGATATGATTTTTGATAATTTAACTACTATATCCAACGGAAGATTATTAGAAAGCGGAGGCATGGCTTATGTAAATGCTAAATGTGGTAAGAAAAATTTAAGAATTAAAAACCAAAATTCAATGTTTTTAGTTTTCCCTACAGATACATTTAAAGAAGATATGAAGGTTTTTGCTGGCCAAAGAAATTCAGAGATTGACCCAATGAACTGGAATTTATCAAAAAAAGATAAAATATGGACTGCGGATGAAGATTTTCATAATCTGTTGCATGACCAAATGCTTGCCGAAGCTATGAAAAATCGCAAGAAAGGATGTCTGGGAATAGGTGGAATGAACAAAAAGAAAATTGAAGAACAAGTGAAAGAAAGAGGCGATGAACTTCATGCACAAATGAATGAGGAGATTGCCAAGAAGATTTTTAACAGTGACCTTAATTATATTGTTTCAGTTAGCAAAATGGGTTGGGTAAATTGTGATCAATTTTTAAAGAGTAGCCCTATTCAATATATTGTAAATTCTCCAGCCAATTCTACCACTACTTATTTTATAGCTCTTAACTCCACCCGTTCATTGGTTAATGGTTTTCCAAAAGATAAAAAATTTCAGTTTACAATTCCTGCGGGCTTGGCTTATAAATTTGTTGGAATTAAATATGAGGACAAAAAACCTTCATTAGCCACTATGGAAGGCAATACTAGCGACCCATCAAATTCCGTTGTTTACAAATCATTTGACACTATTGCAGATTTAAAAGAAGCCATCAAAGCTTATTTTTCTAAATAATTCTAAAACTAAAAACCGAAAGGTTTTAGAATGTAAATTTTTCAAACCCAAATTGAATATTAATTTTCTTAACATCTTCAATTCTTAATATTATAACTTCAAAATTGAGGCTATTTTCGCAGAATCATGAGTGGCTATGGAAGTCAAAAGGAAAGGATAAAAAAATTACTAATTACAGGTTGGCCAATTATTGTTGGACAAGTTGGGTTGGTATTAATGGGCGTGGCAGATACTATCATGGTAGGGAAAATTGGTTATATTCCTCTTGCCGCTGCCGGACTTTCAGTTAGTATTTTTTTTCTAATCTCAATATTTGGACTTGGACTTATTACTGCTACGGCTTCTTTGGTCTCGAGTGAAAGAGCCAGAGGAAATAATAAATCATTGCCTTTTTTTTTAAGGGATTCTATTCTCATAGGTCTTATCACAGCATTGATTCTTTTTCTAATTATGATAGGTATTATTGGACTATTGCCCCATTTAGATCAAAAACCTGAGGTAGTAACTGAAGCTAAACCTTTCTTATTTTTATTGGCACTCTCCATTTTTCCTATGAATTTATATATGTCGGGCAAAAACTTGTGCGACGGTTATTTCTTAACTTTATCACCAATGATTATTACGTTTGGGGCTTTATTGCTCAATATTTTTTTAAATTGGTTATTTATTTACGGGCATTGGGGGATAAAACCAATGGGGTTAATTGGAGCCGGGTGGGCCACTCTTATTGCTCGAGTAGTAATGGCTTTGGCAATTTTAGTGTTTATTTTTAAATCCAAAACCATAGGTTTTTCTACTAAATCCGTTTTCAATTTTGATTTTAAAACCAATTATATAAAACCAATTTTAAAATTAGGTGTACCTTCTGGCTTTCAATATTTTTTTGAAGTTGCAGCATTTTCAGGAGCCGCTATTTTAGCCGGAGTACTAGGCGCCATCCCGCAAGCTGCACACCAAATTGCGATAAATGTAGCTAGTCTAACTTTTATGTTTGCAGTAGGAATTGCCGTTTCAGGAAGTATTTATGTGGCCGAACATTATGCGCATAATGATATGAAAGGTGCAAGAAAATATGGGCTTTCAGCAATGTGGTTGGTAGTAGCTGTAGAGGTCGTGTTTGCATTGCTTTTAATCATATTCCATCAAATAATACCGCAATGGTATAATGATGAAAAAGAAGTTTTACTCATTGCTTCGCGATTAATTTTAATAGCTTCGGTTTTTCAGGTGGTTGATGGAATTCAAGCGGTAAGCCTTGGATTGCTTAGAGGTTTGCACGATACCAAATTCCCTTCGGTGCTAACGTTTGTAGCTTATTGGCTAATTGGAATTCCTTTGTCCTGGTATTTGGGAAAACACACTTCCTGGGGAATTTATGGTATTTGGTGGGCTTTAACGTTTAGTTTGATTTTTATTTCAATAACCACAGCCTGGAGATTTAGAGTAAAAACCAGATTAATTTGAAAATTCGTCAATTTGAAAATTTGGAAATTAGGTAAAACAGGTAATTAGTATTTATGCAATTCAACAAAAATTTATACCTTGCTCCTTTCTATAGTATGTCAAAATTTTTTATAAGCCTTTTCTTGTTGGTTACTTCGTTAATGTCTTTTGGCCAAAAATATATTAAACCCTATGTTGGAATAAATTTTAGTGGCAGAATATTAACATCCGATAATACCACTCGAAAAGATTCATTGGATAACGCAGATAAAATAAAGCCTTTTGCTTCAGGAGGTGTTCAGTTTTTGTTTGAAAAAACTCAAGGTCGTGAATTTTATTTCGGAATTGGCTATCATGATAATGGTTTTGTTCGCGAACGGTTAGATTATAAATTTTTAGACAGCGTTTATGATTTGGGAAAAATATTTGATCAATCGCAAGCAGCGCAAAAAAATGCCTATTTCACGCATCATTTCAAATATCTGGAATTTCCTTTGGGCTTAAATTTCCAGGTAACGCCTCGTAGTAATATGAATACCTACACGGGTTGGTTTAATATTGGACTTACTCCACAATTATTATTAAAACAAAACCTAAATGTTTTTTTAGAAGGCTTTAGTATGCATGGTAAAACCCGTTTTAACCTAAGCAACACCAACTATAAGGCTCAAAAAATAAATATGGTATTGCAAACCGGGGGCAGATTTGATGTGAACGTAAAAGGAAAATTTTGGGTAACCACGGATGCCTTGGTAAGAATGCAATTGCTGCACACTGCCGAAAGTTTAGATGATAAACTAAGGCTTTGGAATATTACTGCCAATTTAGGTATACGATATGAAATTGGAGATTTTTAGGTTAATCTTTTTCCAATTCCTAATTCTAAATTCCTAATTATTGTAAAATAGCAAACTCAACTCTCCGGTTTTCAGCCCTTCCTTTTTCGGTTTCATTATCGGCAATAGGTCTATCGGGACCATAACCTTTGCAAATAAACATAGTTGCCGGCAATCCCTTTTTTACCAAATATTTTTTTACCGCTTCGGCCCTGTTTTTCGATAACAATAAATTTCGTTCGCGGCTGCCGGTATTGCTGGTATGGCCTGATATTTCTATTTTTTTGAAGTTGTTATTATCTATCACATCATACAATGAATCCAGGGCATCAAAAGATTCGGGTAATAAATCCCATTTATCATTATCAAAAAAAACATTGCGAATTACAAAGGTTTTGGGTTCATCTTTTTCTACTTCTTCCGGAGGTTCGGGCAATTCAAGTTTTTCTTTCTTTCCCATATTGCACGGGCATTCCTCAGGTTTTTCAATAGCAAAGAGTTGAATATTATCAAAAAAGTAATAGGCTTCTACAATATCTCCTTTCAAATGCCTTTTTTGCATGGTATCCGAATTGGTAAAACTTCCTAGCGTTAAATATTCCTCATTTCCTTTGGCAGTATAGGTGCAACTTAATAGCATCCATTTCGTTTTGTAGGATAAAATACTTCCGCCATGATGTTTTATACTAGGTTTTACATCACCCTGAATTAATTGATACTGGGGAGGAATTTCATTACTCAACAATGCCCCCAAAGCATTTACGCCATAAAAACAATCTTCTTTTAATCTTACAAAAACCTTTAAACAATAGGTTTTGTTATATTCAAGCGGTTCTTTTAATTGGGTACTTAAAAATTCGATATGTGCCCAGTTTTCAGTATAAAACCTCACTCCTACTGCGGCATCGCCATCCAAAGCATTAAATTTTTTAGATTTGTAATAATCCGGGGTTCCGGCTGATGCTTTCCAATTATATATATGTGTACCGATTTGCGCTCCACTATTTTTCAATTTTCCATCTTCTTTTTCAAAACTTCCGTTTTCTACAAGATTTAATTCTTCATCTATGGTTTTAGATTTTGGGTCGGATAATAACCATGTGTCGGAATTACGATTATCCATATTAATAATAGTATCATAATTTACATTTTGCAGCGAATCATTTGAAAAATTAATACGGTAGGTTGAAGATATAGCTGTTGGCGGAGCCAGTGGTATGTATTCCTTTTTTTCTAAAATATCTTCGCCATTGTAATTTATTATTTCAAAGCCATCATCCGTTCTTATGGCAAATGGTTTTAAATAAACGACACTGTATTTTAATGGAGGGAAATTTTCTACCATCAGCAATTCCCCTTCCTCGTCATAATATTCCCAACGGCCTGATTTATTGGATTGGGTTCCCTTTACTTTATAATTACCTTTAATCCTTAATACTTCATTGTTATCAAAATATTGCCATTCGCCGATTGGTAAACTTATTTGATAGGTTCCTCCTGTGGATTTTGAATGTTGGCTAATAAACGTTAGCTCCCCTTTTCCTTTATAAAATTTTAAATCAAAACTAAAGGTATCAATAATTACAGAATCTTTATCAATACCTGTAGAATCTTCTCCCGACTGAGCCTGACAAAATATAGAAACGAAAAGACTTAGAAAAAAAAGGTACCGTTTTACCATTACACAAACAACGGGATTTTTGAAGGAAAAGTATCTATTTATAAAGCTTTTAAAAAATCATCAACCTCAATTTTGGCTTGTTTCAATATTCCACGAATTGTGCCTTCTGCTAATTCTTTATGCATAGGGACAACCGTTCCCAATTCCCCATCTTGTGTTTTCTTTTTTAAAACGACATGACTTCCTTTTTGCCTTATAACCTCAAATCCAAAAAGAGCTAATATTTTAAGCATCTCCTTACCTGAAATCCGAGGCATTTTAGGCATACTCTTCGGTGGTGAAAGTAGTAATGAAGGTTGGTGAAAAATCTTTGTGAGGAAATTCTTCTAAATAAAGTTCAGTAGCTTCTTTCAAATTTTGCAAAGCTTCTTCAATACTTAAACCTTGACTTACTGTACCTACTTCTACACAAGTGGCTACATATAGTTGTTCCTCTTTATGAATACTTGCTGTATATGTTTTATGTGTGCTCATGGTATTTCAAAAATACAAAATAGCTTTATAAATAAAACTCTTTGATTTTCTTGCTTTAAACCAAAACTTTTCAATACATAAAAAATAGAGTTTCTTAGGAAGAGAAAAATTAAATCATGATAATATGATTCATAAATTAATAAACATTAGTTAGAAAATGAGTAATTATTTTTTACCGCAATCTAAATCGACATTAATAACTTTATCTGTTTTAATGTAACTATGATTACCCAAATCCCATATTACGCCTATTGTTCCTACTCCAAAAAGTAAAATTGAAACAATATTACCATAATATGCTGGTGCAATAGTTAGAGGTAATTCCATCTCTTTGGTTTGACAACCATCTTTTGAAACCCTTATTAAACCACCCATTTCAGATTTATTAATACTGATTGGTTGATTTGTATTTCCGATTTGCGTAGTATTCAACATTACTTTTGCTCCTTCGGTATTACTTTGAAAACGAACGGTTTGTTTTTTCCCGCTAAAAACTGTTGCACAACTACTAAATAGACACAACGATGTAATAATAATTAAATTTTTTTTCATAATTAAGTTTTTATAAATAAAATACAATTATAGCATATATGCTATAATATACAAAGTCTAAATTAGTATCATTTGCAACCTGATGAATTTCAGGGACAAAAAGTTTTTATTAGATTTAGGTTTAAGAATTAAAGAGATTCGTAAATCAAAAAAACTATCTCAAGAAGATTTAGCGTACGAACAAAATATAAGTCTATCTCAAATTGCAAGAATAGAGACGGGGAAGTTAAATCCTACCATTTGCACTTTAAAAAAAATAGCTGATGGTTTATCAATTGATGTATTTGAATTACTAAAATTCGAAACTGGTCAATTTCAAAAATTAGATTAAATCTAAAATCCCAAATAATCTTACCTTTGCCCCCTCATACATGAACACCGAATACGAAGTTGTAATAGGGCTCGAAATCCATGCCCAGTTGCTTACCAAAAGCAAAGCCTTTAGTGCCGACCGTGCTGAATACGGCAATCATCCCAATACGAATATAAGTGCTATAAGTCTAGGCCATCCCGGCACATTACCCAAGCACAACAAAGAAGCTGTTGAAAAATCCATATGTGTAGGTTTGGCATTTGGCAGCCAAATAGAGCGTTTTAATAAATACTCCCGCAAAAATTACTTTTATGCCGATTTAACCAAAGGCTATCAGATTACCCAATTTGATACTCCTATATGTATTGGAGGAAAAGTAACCATAAAACTTAAAGACGGAAGCACCAAAGACATTAATCTTACCCGGGCTCATATGGAAGAAGATACCGGAAAAAGTATGCACGATATGGATGTAGAAAATTCGCTAATCGACTACAACCGGGCCGGAACTCCGCTAATAGAAATAGTAACCGAACCCGATATTAGAACGGGTGAAGAAGCCTACCAATTTTTGACTGAAGTGCGAAAAGTATTGCGCTATTTGGATGTGTGTGATGGCAATATGGAAGAAGGAAGTTTGCGTTGCGATTGTAATATTTCGGTTCGCCCTGTGGGAACTGAAAAATTTGGTGTGAAAGTGGAAGTAAAAAACATGAACTCCATGAGTAATGTGAAACGGGCCATTGAATATGAAACAGAACGCCAGGTAGCAGCTATACGAAACGGAGAAATTATCGTTTCGGAAACCCGTAGTTTTGATGCGGTAAAAAGCAATACCTTTAGCATGCGAAGCAAAGAAGAGGTAAACGATTACCGTTATTTTCCTGAACCTGATTTACCGCCATTGATTGTTACGGATGAAATGATTCAGGAAATAGCAAAAGGAATGCCGGCTTTACCTGAGGAATTGTTTCAAAAATTTACAACAGTTTATGGACTGAATAGTTACGATGCAGGTGTATTGACAGAAAGTAAAGAAATAGCCGCTTTTTTTGAAAGTGTTTGCGCCAATACTGCCAATTTCAAAGCCGCAGCCAACTGGACTACGGTAAATTTAAAAGGCTATTTAAATGAAAATGCTTTAGATTTTACAGATGTAACCATATCTCCAATTACAATTGCCAAACTTATTCAACTGATAGATTCGGGGAAAGTGAGCCATAGTGCCGCTCAAAAAATATTCCCTGAATTACTAGCTGATATTACTGCCGAACCATTAAACATTGCTGAAAAATTAAACCTATTGCAATCATCCAACTCAAGCGAATTGGATGAATGGATTGCAAATGCATTAAGCAAATATCCTGAAAAAGTAGCCGAATATAAGGCAGGGAAAACAGGCTTACTTGGTTTATTTATGGGTGAAGTAATGAAACTTAGCGGCGGAAAAGCCGACCCTAAAGTGGCTTCAGATATGGTGAGGAAGGCTTTGGAATTATAAAAACATAGCCACTGATTTTCTATTCATACTCCACTCGTTCCAATTCACCACTACTATTATACATTAAATAAAATCTTTTATAGGGATAATAATTTTTGCTGCTAGAGCTTGAAACAGGTTTGCCGTATTCAGTTTCTATGGTAGTTTTTTTATCGCCAAGCCTAAATATTCCCCAAACATAGCCGTGATAGGTTTGCCAATTATAACCATCCCGATTGTAATTATCGCTTACCAATTGTAATGAAACGATGGTATCATTCCTCAAAGAAAATCGTATTCCAGCAATTGGGCAGAAATATTCATTAAAAACCACTTTTTTAAAGTTTTCTGTATATTTAAACTCGATTGTTTCGCAAGTTTCTTTGATATAGGTTTTAAACATATCGGCTTGTTTGGAGTCAAATTTTACTCCAATTAAATTTTGAGTAATCGGGAACATAGGGGCGGGAACAATACTTTGCAATTGCCACGAAATATCGCCTAGTAGCCCTACTATCAAGGGGAAATCTTCATTGTCGAGAACACTGATTATCCATTTTCCATCATTTGAAGAAGCTGTTAATAGTTTACATTTAACATTGGCATCTTCAATGGGTAAATTATATATCCTAGATTCTCCGCATTTAAATTCAACATTTTCACCTTGGATGATTAACGTAAAATTTTTGTGTGATTTGATTTTAGAAAAAAGCGGTTGATTGAGATATACTAAATTACTATTGGCTAAAACAGATGTGTCAACAAAATTAATTGCAATGTTGGTGGTGGAAATTTTAGATTCCTGCCAACTGCCCCAAATTGGATTTTCACTCCCCCATTTCCAACTAAATGCAGGAACTTTTTCTTTTTCATTATATATAAATGAGGCAGGAAACCGCTTACCGTCTCTTAGCAAAATTTTATATACAAACTTATCACCTATCGAAGGTTTATAAGCTGCTTTAGCAGTTAAACTGCCAAATGCAATAAGACCTAAAAAAAATATAAGTGATATATTTAACCGTTTTCTCAAATGAATTACGAAGGTAAAGTTTTGCAAAGAACTTCGAAATAATTCAAAACTTTTTACATTATTATTTTACCTGAATTTTTCGGGTAACAACTTCATCATTCATTGTAACTTTAAGGAAATATAAGCCCCGGGCAACTGTTCCAATATCAATAGGAAAATTGATTCCTACATAATTTATTGAAGATTGGCTGAATAATGCTTGACCCAGTTCATTGAAAACTTCTACCTTTAAATTTCCGGGTATTTTATTAAACAAAAGATTAAATTTTCCATCATTTGGGTTGGGTAAAACTGTCATTGCAAACCATTGATTTTTCATAACATTAATAACATTTACCGTATCACAAAACTCAACAATACAGCCGATACGGTCGGTTTGTTTTCGACAAATTGTGTAAGTATTATAGTCAGTATATATTTTTTCTACAACCGTATCTGTCGTATTTTTATGAATTCCATCTCCAAAATTCCAATCCACCTTTTGTAGTGGTATTCCGGCTTTTAAAGTTACCGTTTTATCAATTACCGAAAATATACTAAAATTATTAGTACCAAATTCATCCACCATCGCGGTAATATTATACATTGCAGTATCACTGCATCCATCGTTTAAAATTACAGGGTAAATTTTTGTAGATTTTTCTTTAAACGATTTTGAAAATCCCTGAGTTCCGTCTAACCAAGTTAGTTGAGTTTTTATAGGTTTTCCGCCTGATGATTTAAATAAAATTACTGAATCCTGCGGACTGCATTTTTGAATACTTTTTGGGGTAATATCCAATTTGGCAAGTATATCAATAGTGGTTGTATCTTTTTCTACAAACTGACAACCGTCTTTAATTACAGCAATATAATTAAACCTTCCGGGAGTCATTGGGTCAAGACTTACAGGATTTGAAAGTAAGGCTTTATTAAACTCCCACCAGATTTTTTGAGTTCCGTTTTTACCCCCTGAATAAATGCTTGAAAAAGTATGATCCTGACCAAAACATAAAGTGGTGTCCGGTGCAGCATTTATTTTAGGAAGTTGCCAAACGTTAATTTTTATAGAATCTAAAATGGAAGGATTTGAACATCCATCAGAAATTTTAACCTTATAATATTTCGAAAAATTAGGGTTAACAATTGTAGTAGAATCGTTACTAGAGTTATCCCATTCTATTTTGTAATCATATCCTTTACCACCTAAGGCTACAACTTTTAATACTGTAGTTTGACCCAAACACAAAGTATCATCTTTTGTAGTAAGTTTATCTGATAATACTGGCAATACCTTCACAACAATGGTATCATTTAATATTGCTGAACTGCAACTATCGGTAAGGGTTACGATATACGAAGTAGTGATTAATGGTGAAACCACCTGACTTATTCCATTTTTTAAACCATTATTCCAAATAAAACTATACTTTCCATTACCACCACTGGCTTTCGCCAATAAATTTGATTTAGTGCCGTAACAAATAGTGGTATCATTACAAGCAATAAGCTTCAATGCTTTTCTTACAATTACATCTATTGAATCGTATAAATTTCCCGGAGAGCAATTTTGATCATTCAAATGCATATAATAGCGGCCACTTATACTTGGTTTTACTTTTAAATTTCGAGAATATGCGATTGTATCCGGCCCGTTCCATCTATATTTATATAAAGCAGGATTGCCATCAGAAATATTTGGAACAATCGTGTAGGATTGCCCCAAACAAATGGTATCATTATCTTTTAAATCGAGCGATAATTTTGGAACAACTTTAAGCAATGTTCCGCAGCAACCTGTCTTTACACAATAAGTGCCGCATGAATTAGTAGCTTTTACCGGGTAATTTTTTGAATCCGTATTTGTAAGGTTTATTAATTGAAGATAGGTTTCATTCGATTTTTTAATGCTTCCTGTTGAACCACTTGTTTTACACACAGCCATCCATTCTATTATTGGTTTTGAAACGGATTTTAAATTATAAATACTTAATCGCATGTCGCCACCGGTGCACCCAATTGTATCGGTAGGAATAGCAAAAAAAGGCAATGCTGTATC
>CAMDSC010000033.1 GCA_945907065.1 Chitinophaga pinensis | reverse complement strand
AGCCATAGGAAAGTGCTGCACTCAGTGAATCAGCGATAAAATTGACCTGCGAATTTTTACACACCTGAAGCAAATCGCTTTTTCCTGTTGGTTTTTGGAAAATAGTAATGTTTTTCTTTATAGTATCTGTGCAGCCTGATGCAGAAATCACAATCAGGTTGATACTGTAATTTCCGGCTCCGCTATAATTGGTCTGAGGATTTTGGGAAGATGAGGTACTGCTGTTTCCAAAATCCCATTTCCATATACTTATTGAATCCCCCTTATCCCCTGTTGAATTGTCTGTAAAAGAGGTGTTTGACGAACTGCAACCATTGGTCCATGAATAATTGGCTTTTGGATTTGTATAAACAGTTACCGTTTTGGAGAAAGTATCTTTACATCCGTTTGTATCGTTTACAATCAGCGTGACAGTATACTTGCCGCTTTTTGAGAAAAGGTGGAAAGGATTAGCAACACTGTCCTTATTGCCAATTCCGGAAGCTGTATCTCCAAAATTCCAAAAATATTTGAGCGTTTTTGTGGTGTCTGTGGCCTTAAAGGCAACCTTTATACCGGAGCATGTTGAGCCGGTGATAGTGAAACTGGCTGTACATATCGCATGTAAGTTTCCACTGCCAATTATCACAACTCCAAGCAAAACCCATAAACGAAAAAGTCGTTTCAAAACAATATGTCGCAATGTGCAAATCTAAACAATAATTATATAAATGATATAACAATCTAAAACGCGTCAATCCTATATCAGCATCTTTTTGGATTGTTAACTATGAGTCAGTATTTATTGCTATGGTCGATTGATTTAAAAAGACAAGGCTCTTGAAAAACAAAATTTTTCAAATATTCCAAAGGAAATTTGTTTTTTAAAAATAAACGGATTAATCCACTCGACTGTAAAACTTTTTAAAGAGTAGAATAAAACTCCATAATCCCCATTAAATCATTGATAAAAAAGTTCGACATCTGTCGGCTTGAGTCCAAAATTCACTTTAACCCCCCAATATTATTAGGGGGGTTATTTTTTATTAGTCTTTTTGATTTGGATTATTAAAATGAATGCTATTTGTACTTTAATTAAAATTAAATCAAAGAAAAGTTTAAGACTTTAAACTTATTTAATTAAAAACCGCAATAAAGTCTTCTATTTTTTTCTACAATTATGAAAATTTCTTTGTTAATATTGTGTAGAAATTTAAAAAAATTACTATGAAAAACATCTTCAATTACTTTTCTCCATTTATTATTTCTTTTATTTTAATTTTACTTCTTTGTAATTCGACTTTTGCACAACTCAATGGAAATTACACCATTAATCCAATTGCAGCAGCTAGCGGCACAAACTATCAAAACTGGGCATCTGCTGTTGGTGACCTGGTAAGTGGAAATAGAACGGATGGAGGAACGCCTCAGGGAGCAGGGGTAAGCGGCCCTGTTACAATTACTGTATACGATACAATTTATAACTCATCCGTTGAAATTGCAGCGATAAGTGGAACATCTTATACCAATAAAATAACCTTTAAATCAAAAGGAGGTGATAGTACAAAATGCTTAATAAGAGTTTCCTCTACTGCAACCAGTACGAATGATTTTGTATTATTTTTTAACGGTGCTGATTATGTAACATTTCAAGAAATAGGAATGGAACGTACGGGCACAAACACTTATAGCACAGTAGTTCAAATTGCAAATGATGCTGACAATAATAGATTACTAAGGTGTCTTCTTAAAGGTCGTAAAGTACCAAGCAGTTCGGGCAGAGGATTTACTTATGGTATTAGTTCTATGATCTATTTCAAAGGCAACGGCGACAGTACAGAAATAACTCAAAACAGATTAATTTATGGTTATAATGGTATTTATGATACCATTGCTTGCACAGGGAATACAATTAGCAATAACATTATCGATACAAGCGGTTCTTCTGGTATTTACATGACAGTTCAATCCTCACTCAGAATACTAGGTAACACATTTAACATGGGTGATTTTGGTGCGGGAAAAGGACATTACACCTCCTATGGTTTTCGAATTGAAACATCACCTTCTTTGATTGCGGCCAATAATAAAGTATTTATGTCAGCCACTAATGGTCAAGTTGTTAGGGCAATTGTAATGGCAAGTGTAACTAGCACATCCACAGCTCCAGCGATGGTTTATAATAATTGGATTGTCAATCAAGGGGGCACTACCGAATGTACAGGTTTTGCAGTTTATGGTTGTAGTTACCTTAATCTTTATTATAATAATATTTTAATATTAAACTCTCTTACAAATGCTAGTGCTTATTATCATTATGCCGCCTTTACAAATAATAATATACGATTGGTAAATAACAACTTGGTAAATAAAGGTGGAGGATATGCTATTAATGTTCCTGGTACAAATACAGCTGATTTAGATTCTGTTAATTATAATAATTATTATACCAATGGTAAGTATTTAACAAATTGGGGTGGTACCAATTATTCAACATTTTCAAGTTATCAATCCGGTTCAAGCAAGGATGGTAATGGATTAAATGTAGATCCAGGTTATTCTGGCAACTTTAATTTACATGTTTCCAATGTTAGCCTAAACGGAAAAGCATTATATGATTCAAGAATAAGGACTGATAATGACGGAGAATCTAGAGATAATGCGACTCCTGATATTGGAGCAGATGAATTTTTTCCAGTTACATTAGATGCAGGAATTGCAAATTTGGATAGCCCATTGCTATTTTGTCCAGGCAATCAAATTATTAAAGCAAGTTTTCAAAATTATGGATTTGATACTATAAAAAGTGTTGAAATTCAATGGCAAATTAATGGAACAACCCAAACTCCATATAGCTGGACTGGCAAGGTAGCTCCTGGAGCTTCATCGGCTTCTATCCCTTTGGGAACATATACATTTTCATCTAATACCTCTTATAACTTTAAAATTTGGACAAGAATACCAAACGGAAACTCAGATGGAAAAACGGTAAATGATACTTTAAAAATAACACGTTTGCCTGCCATGTCGGGAACCTACACTATTGGAGATACTTCAATTGCTAATTATAAATCGTTTAACCAATCTATTACAGCTATGACATCCCGCGGAGTTTGTGGTGCAATTACTTTTAATGTATATAACGGAACCTATAATGAACAACTCACTTTGGTAAAACTTCCAGGAATGGGCTCATCTAGTCCTATATTATTTCAAAGTATATCTAAAGATAGTACAAAGGTTAATTTAACTCTTCCATCAACAACAGCTACTGGCAGTAATAATGCGACTTTGCAATTACGAGGTGCCGAGTATATAACCTTTAAAGGTATAACCTTTGAAAGAACAGGTACCAACCCCTTTGCTCATGTAATACATATTTTGAATGGTTCAAATCATAACACATTTACTCATTGCAGAATGCTTGGCTTACAAATGACATCAGCAAATGCGAACGCCATTAATATTTGGTCTGATCAAGGGCAAGATGATTATAATGAATTTAAAAATAATCATGTAAAATATGGATACTATAGCATGTTATACGGAGGAACTACAACAACTCATGAAACTGGAAATATTATAGAAGGCAACATTTTTGAAAGTTCTTTTAATAGTTCTGTTTTATTGAGTTTTAACGATAGTATTTTGGTAAAAGGCAACACCTTTTTAAATGTTAATTTACATACAATAAGTAATTACGATTTGCAATTATTAGATTGTGATAAAGGAATAAGAGTTATTGGCAACTTTTTTAAAGCCACAAATACCGATTCGGCTTTGTTTATTAGCGCATGCAATGCCTCCTCTTCCAGTTACGGAATAGTAGCCAACAATTCCATTGTTAGAAATTATGGAAAAGGAATAATCCTTAACGGAGTAGATTATCAAAACGTAGTTTTTAACAGTATATATTTCCCAACGACTTCAGCAGATAATATTGCTATAAGTACCACTGCCACCGCTTCAACTTATATAGTTTTAAAAAATAATAACATCGTTATGAATGGTGGTCATGCTTTTTATATAATAGCAAATACACAAGTAAGTGCAAGTGATAATAATAATTTATATATAAAAGGTACCCAGTTTGCCTATTGGGGAACTTCAATTACTAACTTATCTAATTTAATTACTACTACTGCAACGAATGGAAAGTCTTTATCAATAGATCCTCTTTTTATCTCAGCTAATTTACACATAAAAAATTATCTTTTAAAGGGTAAAGGCCAACCTATATCAGGGGTTGCAACAGATTTTGATGGAGAAACAAGAAATTCAACCAATCCTGATATTGGTGCTGATGAGTTTAAACTATCACCTAATGATGCTGGAATAATAGCTGTAATAAAACCTGCTGCGGGCACTTGCGCAAGTAAGTTAGATGTTTCTGTAGTTATTAAAAATTTCGGAAATGACACTCTAAAATCTGCTGTAATAACTTGGAGTGTAAATGGAAATGTACAAACCCCTTACAATTGGTTTAAAAAATTAATAACTAATGCCACCGACACTGTAATAATTGGAAGTTATGATTTTTCATCCTCCTTTAATCCTAGATTTATTGTTAAAGCTAATCTGCCAAACGGGCAATCAGATGGAATCCAATTTAATGATTCAATTATCATAAACCGAGCATTAAGAGCATTACCCACAGCAAATGCAGGAACTGATATGAATATTTGCCAAGGAGATTCCCTTGTATTAGGTTCAGGACCCGGAACAGGTTTGAGCTACAAGTGGATGACTATTTCAAATACTGTTATTGGCACCAACTCTGAAATTACCGTAAAACCAACTAGTAAAACAAAATATATTTTAGAAGTTACAAATATTGCCTTTGGCTGCAACCAAAGAGATACTGTAGAAATAGGCACTACCACCAGACCTACAGCTGATGCTGGAAAAGACAAAACAATTTGCCCCGGAAATACTGTTCAAATTGGAACAACTTCTCAATCTGGATTTAGTTATACTTGGTCAAGTAAGCCTGCAGGTTTCACCTCCACATCTGCAAATCCCACAGATGTGCCAGCCCAAACCACCACCTATATTCTTGAAAAATCTGTTACAGGTTCAGGTTGCAATGATTTGGATACGGTTCTTGTTACTGTTGCGAGTTTACCAATTCCTAAAATATCGGGATTAGATGTGATGTGCAATGGCATTGTTCTAAATTATAATACCGCCTCAATTAACGGAAGTAATTATAAATGGAAAATCACAGGAGGAATTATTAATACGGGCCAGAATACAAATAGTGTAAATGTAAAATGGAATGTTGCTGGAATAGGAATTTTAAAAGTCATTGAGACCAATTCCGCCGGTTGCAAAGATTCAACTTCCTTTTATGTAACCGTAAACCAAAATCCAAAAGCCGATTTTAGTATTTCAGGAACTTGCTTAACCAGTATTAGTAAATTTAATAATCTTAGTATCAATGCCCAAACTTACGCTTGGACTTTTGGCGACGGAACTACTTCTATTGCAAATGATCCTGCACATACCTATCCCGAAGCTATTAGTTATAATGTTAGACTTATTGCAAAAAACAGTTTAGGTTGCAACGATACAATGACAAAACTTCTTCCTATTGACCCTTTGCCAATAGCTAGTTTCACTTATGTTGCAAAATCAGGAAATACAATTGATTTTAAAAACACTTCTACAGTTTCATCAGGAACTATTAACAGTTGGAACTGGAAATTTGGTGATGGAGATACAGCTATTTTAGAAAACCCTTCACATAAATATTCGAATTCATCTAATTCTTTTGTTACCCTTTGTGTTAAATCTTTAGCAGGATGCGAAAATTGCATTTCTAAAGAGGTCGGATTTGCAAAAATAAATTCTGTTTCAAATTATATTGGGTTAAAAGTTTATCCAAATCCAAGTTCAGGAAATTTCACAATCAATTCAACAAAACAAATGAAATCAATTGAAGTTATAAATACTTTGGGACAAGTAATTAAAACATTTGATTTACTACCTGATAATGAATTAAAATTAAATATAACGGAACAATCTTCTGGTATTTATTTTATCAAAATAGATTGTGGCAATCAATATCAGGTTGTAAGAATTACAAAAAAATAATTACCAGAAAAGAAATATTTAATTTGTTAAAAAAAAGACAGACTAACACAATTGGTCTGTCTTTTTTTATAAACTGAAACCTGTAATTAACTAATTTGCGATAGTCAATATAAAATGAGTAAGAGAAACAAAAGCATTCCAATATTAATTTTAATCCTTATCACTTGGTTTAATGGAATTGCGCAGAATCCTAATCCTAATAAAAACCCTGTAAAAGCTATGTTTTTTCAAAGGTATATGCATATAAGAAGCATATTTCCAACTTTAAATTTTAAATATAGAACACAACTATTTCATTATAGTACGAAATACGTTTCTCATTTAAAGAAAGAAGGATTGCAACTTACTTTTGAAGATAATTTTGATAGCATTAACAAAGAAAAATGGAGACTAGGGCAACCTTGGGGGTATTTTCATGAAGCTTCTTTGCATCAGTATCATGATGAAAATAATGTCATTTCAAAAAATGGGTATCTTTATCTGCTCGGAAAGTATACTCCTAAAGAATTTAAACTGAAAGATTCATCGATTACCATTCCTTATAGCATAGGATTAATAAACTCTGATATATCTTTTATGCAGAAATACGGTTACTTCGAAATTCGTTGCAAAAACCCAACTGGGCCTGCAACATGGCCTGCCTTTTGGCTAACCGGAGCTCATAGATGGCCACCTGAAATTGATATTTTTGAAATGTATGGTAAGCAAACTGGTAAAAAAATTCATAAGCAAATTTCGTCTATTCACTATGGGCTTATTGGTTCAAAATCAAGGGGAACATTGGTCCGTAAAATATGGCTACCCAAAGATACCGATACTGCTTTCCATGTTTATGCCTGCCAATGGACACCAAATGCTATAAAATTTTATACGGATGGTATTTTAACAAGAAAACAAAGAGTTAATAAAAGACTTCGCCTTTGGATGTATGATGAAATGGTGATAATTCTTAATAATGGTTTTGAAGCCAAATATTTAAAATATCTACCCAATGATTTTAAAGAAAATGCCTTTGTTATAGATTGGGTAAGGGTTTATAAAAAATCATCAAATTAACTTTTCCAAAGTTTAAAACTTTGGAAAAGTTAATGCAATAAAATTTATACAACCTCCACACTTCTCTTAATAAAGTTATTAAGCGCTTCGCCATGCAACATATTTTGCGCTAGCAATGCCAAATCTGCTAACTGACGGGCAGAAAGGTTTCGCTTGGCTTCATCTGTTTCAGATGCCAATTTATTTATTGAAGAATGGTTACTATTCACTACTACATCAAATTTCTCAGGCATGTTAGCTATAAAGGCATACATTCCTCCCCCACCCATTTGGTTCATTTCACGCATCCTGCGGTCAAACTCGTTTCGCGTTACGGTTATAAACTGATCATCAGGCGACAAGGATTGTAATTCGACCTTGAAGGTTTCTTTGTCAAACTGGTTTTCAATGGTTTCTGTCACCAGTTTTATTGCATCTTCACTTAAAACTGAATCAAACGATTCGCCTTTATCAATAATTTTATCAACGGAGGCTGAATCCACACGCTTCACTTGGAATTTTTCATTCTTTTGCTCCAGATGCATGATGTAATGGTTGTCAATGGGTTCATCAAATACCAAAACATCATAACCTTTGGCTATTAAAGGCCCAATAAATGCAAACTGGTTATCTTTATCAGTGGTATATAAAGCCACTCGGTTTCCGTCTTTATCGGTTTGCGTTAAGTTAATTTTTGTAAGATACTCTTCAATGGTGCTAAATTGTCCATCGGTATTTTTTAATAGACAAAATGACTTGGCACGTTCATCAAATTTTTCATCACTAATTATTCCGTATTTCACAAAAAGACTCATTGCGCTCCATTTGCTTTCAAAATCGGCTTGGTCTTTTTTATAAAGTTCGTGTAATTTATCGGCTACTTTTTTACTAATGTGAGAAGTGATTTTTTTAACATTACTATCCGATTGCAATGAACTACGAGAAACGTTCAAAGGAATATCGGGAGAATCAATCACCCCTTGTAAAAGCATTAAATAATCAGGAACAATTTCATTAACCTGATCGGTAACAAACACCTGATTACTGTATAATTTTATGCGATCTTTGGCCAATTCCATTTCGCGTTTAGCCTTTGGAAAATAAAGCACGCCCGTTAAATTAAACGGATAATCTACGTTAATATGAATCCAAAATAGTGGAGCCTCCTGAAAAGGAAACAATTCATTGTAGAAAGCGATATAATCTTCATCCTTTAAGTCGGCCGGAGATTTCTTCCAAATTGGGTTGGTATTGTTAATGATTTTTTCATCAAACTCAATCTCAACCGGCAAAAATTTACAGTATTTGGTAAGCAATTCATTGATTTTCCATTTTTGTAAAAAATCCAGTGAATCCTCAGCAATGTGAAGAATTATATCTGTTCCGCGGGTTTTGCGTTTGCCTGCACCCAATTCAAATTCAGTATTTCCTGTACATTTCCATTGAGCTGCTTTGGCACCTTCTTGGTAACTTAAGGTTTTAATTTCAACCGTGTGGGCTACCATATAGGCTGAATAAAATCCTAAACCAAAATGCCCGATGATTTGAGTATCGGTGCTGTCTTTGTATTTTTCTACAAATTCCTCAGCACCTGAAAAAGCGATTTGATTGATGTATTTTTCAATCTCCTCAGCCGTCATACCAATTCCGCTATCGCTGATGGTAATGGTTTTGGCTTTTTCATCTACACTCACTTTTATTTTCAAATCTCCCAAATCTCCCTTCACTTCTCCTCTGGCAGCTAATACACTTAGTTTTTGTGTAGCATCTACAGCATTTGAAACTAATTCTCTTAAAAATATTTCATGATCAGAGTAAAGAAACTTTTTAATAATTGGGAACAGGTTTTCGGTGTGTACAGATATATTTCCTTTTTGCATGGTTTTAAATAATAATTTTTACAAGCCTTCACTTGCAAATGCTAAACCATAGAAATTCGGGTGAAAAAATGTCAGTTGGAATAATTATAAAACTATTCTTTTTCCATGTACACCTTCACCAACTCATCCGGATTTTCCAACACATCACTTAAAGCAACTATAAATGTTCCTGGCTTGGCCAGTTGAATAGCATGTTTTAAAGGTTCGATTCCTTTGGGCAAATACTCGAAAGTTGCCTTTGTATTGGCCGATTTAATTCCTTCAATCAGTAAATTAACAATCTCTTCTGCCTTTCTTCCCCTTAAAAATTTTTCCTGATTGATAAGTATATGATCAAACATTTGGGCGGCAATTCTTCCAAAATCTCGAATATCCTCATCACGACGGTCGCCGGTACCAATGATGATTCCAATTTTTTGAGGAGAATCCACGGTGTCCAAATATTCTTTTATTCCTTTAAAGGCATCCAGATTATGGGCAAAATCCACCATCAACTTAAAATTTTTGAAATTATAAATATTTAATCTGCCAGGTGTTTGCTCTGGCGACGGTATAAATGTTAAGAGGCTTTGCCCAATTTCCTTCGTTTTAAATCCTGATAAATAGGTGGCCAATGTGGCTGCTAAAACATTTTGAACCATAAACGAAATTTTACCTCCAAAAGTGATAGGAATTTCACTCACTTTTTGAACTTGTATTTTAGAATTATCCTTTAACAAAGTAATCCATCCCTCTTCTAAAATGGCAGCCACTCCTCCCATTTTGCAATGTTCCTTTAGAATAGAATTTTGAGCATCCATGCTAAAGTATGCCACTTTACATTGAGCCCTTTGCCCGATTTTTACTGTATAGGCATTATCAGCATTCAACACGGCATATCCATCCTTTTTTACCGCACTTACTACTACCGCTTTTACATTGGCCAAATCATCCAAGGTATGAATATCTGAAATCCCTAAATGATCTTCCTGAATATTGGTTACCACAGCCAAATCACAATGGTTAAAACCCAAACCTGAACGCAAAATACCACCTCGGGCGGTTTCCAATACAGCGTATTCCACTTCATGATTTTCTAAAATCGTTTTTGCACTGATTGGCCCGGTGGTATCTCCTTCCGAAATCATGGTATCATTGATATAAATACCATTGCTGGTTGTAAATCCAACCTTATAACCACGATTTTTTACAATATGTGCAATCAATCGGGTGGTGGTGGTTTTGCCGTTGCTGCCTGTTATAGCAATTATGGGAATAGTATTGGTAATCGTTTTAGGCTGAGGAAGATTTTGTAAAACTTTCAAATTTTCCAAATCCTTCTTTAAATCGTAAGACCTACCAGCCAATAATTCTTTAATTGTTTTGACCGACAATTCAGCAACATACTCTCCTGCTTCCTCATTTTGGTATTCAAAAACCAGAACCCAAATTCCTTGTTCTTTCTTTTTGCTGGTTAAACTAAAACTTACGTTATATCCTGATATAATTTGAAGGGCCATAGCCAATTTTACAATGAAATCTACAAGGGTTAAATCTGTTTTTTTCGTCAATTCAATCCCATTCCAATCTGAACTATTTAAGAGATTACCCAAACTTTTATTTAGTTTAACCAAATTTTCAGCGGCTATATTCTGACTATTTTCAAATTCAACACGCATTTGAATTAAATTTCCATGGTCAATACTCCAAATATTTGGTCCTCTAAGTGCTTGTATGCTAATTATTTTCATTTCTATATTTACTAAACTCCAATCCCCTCAAAAGGTTTTTAAAATTAAAGAATAACAGTTAATTAATTCGTCTTATTTTGATTTTAAATTTTTTGAATTTGGTTAGATTCCTAATTTATCTTTGCCAACCAATTTTATCCTACAATTCATAAATTTCCAAACAAATTGACCAATCTCCTCCCCTACAATACATTTGGTATTTCTGCTTTGGCTTCACAATTTGTTGAAGTTAATTCTGTTTTACAATTACAAAATTTAATTCAAGAAAAAGCCATCTTAGAAGAGCCATTTTTAATTTTAGGCGGTGGCAGCAATATTTTATTCATCAAAAATTATGAGGGCTTGGTTTTAAAAAATAATCTCAAAGGAATTGAAGTAAGCAGAGAAAATGAAAACTATGTTTGGTTAAAAGCAGCTGGTGGAGAAGTTTGGCACGAATTGGTGATGTTTTGTGTAAATAAAAACTGGGGCGGCATTGAAAATTTATCCCTAATACCCGGAACAGTTGGTGCAGCTCCAATGCAAAACATTGGGGCCTATGGAGTAGAAATTAAAGACACTTTTGAAGAATTGGAAGCTATCAATATCCAAACGGGTGAACTTGAAAAATTTAATAACGAACAATGCAAATTTGGTTATCGCGAAAGTATTTTTAAGCACGAAGCCAAAGGAAGATATTTTATTACCTCTGTAACCTTTAAACTCAATAAAAAACCCGATTTAAATACCTCTTATGGTGATATTGAAACCTTATTAAAAGAATGGCACATCGCCAAACCAACGATTGCCGATGTAAGTAAAGCGGTTATTGCCATTCGCCAAAGCAAACTCCCTGACCCTGTCCTATTGGGCAACGCAGGAAGTTTCTTTAAAAATCCGGTGATTGAATTTTCTGTGTTTGAAAAGCTTCAAAAAAACAATCCAACTTTAAAATCGTTTCCAGCTGCGGATGGAAAAGTAAAAATACCTGCAGCTTGGCTTATAGAACAAGCCGGCTGGAAAGGAAAACGCTTTGAAAACATCGGAGTTCATGAAAAACAAGCTTTGGTTTTGGTAAATTATGGCGGTGGAACGGGCAAGGAATTGATTGATTTGGCCTATAAAATTATTGATTCAGTGAAAGCAAAGTTTGGGGTAGCATTAACACCTGAAGTAAATATTATATGACCTTTGACGAAATAAAAAGCAGAATACTATATGAAGACAATCACTTATTGGCTTTTCATAAGCCATCGGGCGTGTTGGTGCAACCGAATGAATCGGATGATGAATCCTTAGAGGTTGTTTTAAAAGAGTTTATAAAGCATCGCGATAGTAAACCAAGCAATGTCTTTTTAGGAGTAATTCATCGCATTGACCGGCCGGTTAGCGGTTTGGTAATATTTGCTAAAACGAGTAAAGCCCTCGCTAGAATGAATGAATTATTCAAAACGCGGGTTATGAAAAAAACCTATTGTGCTCTGGTAAAAAACAAACCACCTGAACTATCAGGAACCATAGAAAGTTATTTAAGCAAAGATCCTAAAAATAATAAAACTAAATCGTATCCTAAAGCCATTGATGGCGCCAAACTTTCCAAAACTGAGTATAAATTATTGGCAAGTTCGGATAGTTTTCATTTACTGGAAGTAAATCCTCATACAGGCCGTCACCATCAAATACGTGTTCATCTTAGTAAAATAGGCTGCCCCATTGGTGGTGATTTAAAATACGGCTCTGCCAGAAGCAATCCCGATGGCAGTATTTATTTACATGCAAAATCTTTGGAATTTGAGCATCCTGTTACCAAAGAAACCTTAATTTTGCAGTGCCCTTTGCCTGACAGCGGAGCCTGGAAATACTTTTCAATTTGAAGATTCGACAATTTGAAAATTTGGAAATGTTGGTCGGAGCCAATTCCCCTCTTGAGAGGGGTTAGGGGTGTGTTCTTTTGTCATTCCGAGGAAAGAGGAATCTAAAAAGATGCTTCCTTCGTCAGCATGACAAAAACAATTTAATTATAAAGCAATTCAAAAATATAATGAACGGAATATTCAGAGTACCAAAAGCCATTAACGAACCCGTGCTTGATTATGCACCGGAAAGTAAAGAACGTGAAAATTTAAAAGCAGCTATTGCCCAACTGCGAAGCCAACAAATGAGTGTTGGAATGCACATCAACGGCAAAATAGTTCATACCGATTCAAAAGCAAGTATGAATCCTCCCCATGATATTGCTCACAAATTGGGCGAATTTTCAAGAGGAGATGCTTCGCATGTTACCGCAGCTATTGATGCGGCATTGGCTGCAAAAAAACAATGGAGTGAACTGGCTTGGGAACAACGAGCAGCCATATTTTTAAAAGCCGCCGATTTATTAGCCGGGCCATACCGTGCTAAGATTAACGCCGCCACCATGCTTTGCCAGAGCAAAAGTGTGTATCAGGCAGAGATTGATGCAGCATGCGAAATGATCGATTTTTTAAGGTTCAATGTTCAGTATATGCATGAAATATACAACGAACAGCCTTCAGAAAATTCGAAAACCGTTTGGAACCGTTTGGAATACCGTCCGTTGGAAGGATTTGTTTTCGCTTTAACGCCTTTTAATTTTACAGCCATTAGCGGAAATTTACCAACTTCGGCTGCCATGATGGGAAATACGGTGGTTTGGAAACCTGCCAATACCCAAATTTATGCCGCCAATATTTTGATGGAAATATTTGAAGAAGCGGGATTACCTGCTGGTGTTATCAATTTGATTTATGTGAGTGGCCCAACTGCCGGTGATATTATTTTTAAACACAAAGATTTCGCAGGTATCCATTTTACAGGTTCAACCGAAGTTTTCCGCCAGGTATGGAGAGACATAGGAAACAACATTGAAAAATACAAAAGCTATCCCCGCATTGTTGGTGAAACCGGAGGAAAAGATTTTGTGATGGTTCATAAAACAGCCGATGTGGATGTCGTAGTTACTGCGTTAAGCCGCGGTGCTTTTGAATACCAGGGACAAAAATGTTCAGCTGCTTCAAGGGCTTATATTCCTTCTAACCTTTGGGCTGAAATAAAAACCAAACTTCAGGCAGAGTTAAAAACCATGAAAATAGGACCAACTGAGGATTTCTCTAATTTTATAAATGCAGTAATTGATGAAAAATCGTTTGATAAACTGGCTTCGTATATTGATGCCGCTAAAAAAGATTCTACAGTAGAAGTAATTGCCGGTGGAAATTATGATAAAACCAAAGGGTATTTCATCGAGCCTACCGTAATAGTAGCCAGCGACCCGAAATACAGAACCATGTGTGAAGAATTGTTTGGTCCGGTTTTAACAATATATGTTTACCCTGAAAATGATTTTGAAAAAACTTTGGAAATTTTGGATTCAACCTCTGAATATGCGTTAACGGGTTGTGTTATTGCCCAAGACCGTTATGCCATTGAAACTGCCACACGGGCTTTGGTTAACGCAGCAGGTAACTTTTATATAAATGACAAACCTACAGGAGCCGTTGTTGGGCAGCAGCCATTTGGCGGTGGCCGCGGTTCAGGAACAAATGATAAAGCAGGAGCCAAAGTAAATTTATTGCGTTGGGTAAGTATGCGAACTATTAAGGAAACATTTGTTCCAGCAAAAGATTATCGCTATCCTTTTTTGAGTCCTGAATAATTTTGCTTATGCTGCAATGGATAAGTAATTCTGCCATTGACAGGCAAAAATGGGATGCTTGTATTAATAAATGTGAGTGGGGAAAGGTCTATGCTTTAAGCTGGTATCTTGATTTTTTAACGGAAAACAGCTGGGAAGCTTTGATATTGGGCGATTATGAGTATCTAATGCCGGTTCCTTTTCGCAAAAAACTTGGAATTAAATATGCCTATCGTCCCAACTTTTGTCAGCAATTGGGTGTTTTTTCAGCCGCTAGCAATTTACCTAAAACTATTTTAAATGATTTTTTAAAAGAATTAGCAAGCCGTTTCAGACATTTGCATTACCCATTTAATCATTCCAATATTTTTGAGAATGAATTGCAGTTAAAACTTCTAAAAAGGACAAATCTTATTCTGAATTTGGGAAAACCTTACGAAAATATTTACCAATTGTATTCCGGAAATCTTAAAAAAAACCTGAAGACAGCTAAAAATGCTAAACTTTTTATTAAAGAAAACATTCCGACAGAATTAGTTATTTCCCTTTATAAAAATGCGTGGCAAACACTCAATGAGATACCTGAACATGATTATTCAAATTTTAAAACATTGGTTGATTTTGCAGAAAAACAGGGAATTGCTGAACGATTTGGGGTTTACAAAAATGAAACCTTGCTCGCATCCTGTATTGTTTTAAAATTTAAAAACAGACTGTATTACCCTTTTTCTTCCATCTCGCAAGAAGGGAGGAAATTTGCCGCAACCGCGTTTTTAATAGATAGTATTATAAACCGCTATTCAAATTCTAATAATTTTCTGGATTTTGAGGGCTCGGATATTGAAAGTGTTAAGTCGTTTTATGAAAAATTTGGGCCGGAAAAAGAATATTATTATCAGGTTAACAAAGTTTTTCCATTTTTCAATAAGGTATCTGCTCTTCTGAAGCGATTAAATACTTCATAATTTTAAATCCTTTATTTTCGTGGCTTTCTTCAAAGCCTTGAAAAAATTAGTATTGTTAGCATTCATCGTTACCAGCTTTTTTGTTAAAGCGCAAAATAACTACACCCAATTTGTAAACCCCATGATAGGAGCGGGCGGACATGGTCATACATTTCCCGGAGCTACCCTCCCATTTTCCATGGTTCAGTTAAGTCCGGATACGCGAATTGACGGCAGTTGGGATGGTTGCAGTGGTTACCATTACAGCGATACAATTATTTATGGTTTTAGTCATACCCACCTAAGTGGAACCGGTTGCAGTGATTATGGAGACATAGCGTTTATGCCAACCTTTGTAAATAAAGCAATTGAACCGATTGATAAAATTGATACCCTTTTTTATACATTTTCACATAAAAACGAAACTTTAAAGGCAGGCTATTATTCGGTAAAACTAAATAATGGAATTAAAGTAGAACTAACGTCCACCCTAAGAGTTGGTCTTCAGCAATACACCTATTCTCAAAATGGATACGCCTGGATTACTTTAAACTTAAAACACCGCGATGAATTATTGGAAGGAAAAATTACTGAAATAAATAAACATTCCTTTTCCGGTTTGCGGCGTTCCAAAGCTTGGGCTGAAAATCAGTTGGTGTATTATTATTTTGAACTAAGCCGCGATGCAGACCAAATTATCATTAGTAAAAATGAAAAAGGTGAAACCAAAGTTAATTTGGGTTATACTGTAAAGGCAGGTGATAAAATTTTGGTAAAAACAGCCTTGTCAAGTGTGGATGAATCTGGCGCCAAAGCCAATATGGACGTGGAATTGAACCATTGGAATTTTGAAAACGTAAAACAAGATGCCAACAAAGCTTGGAACAAGGAATTGAATAAAATAAAGGCGTATGGCGGAACAAAAGACGAAAGGCTAAATTTTTATACAGCCCTATACCATTGCATGATTCACCCCAATATTATGAACGATGCCGATGGCCGCTATATGGGCCGCGACAAGCAAATTCACAAGGCGGAAGGGTATAACTATTACACCGTTTTTTCATTGTGGGATACCTATAGGGCTTTGCATCCTTTATTAAATATCATTGATAAAAAACGCAGCCATGATTTTATAAAAACATTTCAAGCACAATACGAACAAAGCGGACGATTGCCCATGTGGGAACTGTGGGGCAACGAAACCAATTGCATGATTGGGTTTCATAGCGTGAGTGTAATATTGGATGCCTATAACAAAGGGGTGATTACTCAAGATGAACTCAAAGCCATTTACCCTGCTGTAAAAGCCGAGGCCATGAGTAACCGTTTTGGTTTGGATAAATTCAGGGAAAAAGGCTATTTATCGATTGAAGATGAAAGTGAAAGTGTTAGCAAAACTTTGGAGTATAGCTATGATATGAGTTGTGCTTCAAGCATAGCATTTTTAACTTCAAATAAGGAAGATGGCGAGTATTTTAAAAAACTTTCCGGTTCATGGCGAAATGTTTACAATGTTGAAACGGGATTTATGCAGGCAAGAAAAAATGGTGATTGGCTTGAACCTTTTGACCCCAAACAAGTGAACAACCATTACACAGAAGCCAACGCCTGGCAATATTCTTTTGCTGTTCCGCAAGAATATTGGAGAATTCATGACATGGCAAAAGTTTCTAAAATTTTTAATTCGGATTCAAAAACAACCGGAAGAGATCAATCTGATATAACAGGAATGATTGGCCAATATGCTCAGGGGAACGAACCAAGTCACCATATTCCATATTTATTTGATAATATTGATTCATCTCATAAATATGTTAAAAAAATATGCAAAACATACTATAAACCAACCCCTGAAGGTTTATGTGGTAACGAAGATTGCGGCCAAATGAGTGCATGGTATGTGTTTAGTACTATGGGATTTTATCCGGTCAACCCTACTTCAAATAAATTTGTTTTTGGAAATATGTTATTTGACAGTGTAAGGTTTGCTAATGGTAATATTTCAAGTATTATATATAAAAATAAAGATCCAAAAATGCATTGGTTTGGTGAGTATCAGCATTCGAATGAATTTATATTTTGGAAAGAAACCGAAAAATTATATTACGGCTACGAACATGAATACCTTTCAAACGAGTCAGAAGAAAAAATTCAATTGTCTTCACCAATTATCGAATCTGGTTCTGAAGTTTTTAAAGAAAAGGCTACCATTTCTTTAAAATCAAACAATCTTAAAAATTTGTATTCTTATTCACCTGCCAAACAACCAAATGGAGCAATTTATTACACATTAAATTCTGAAACACCTACTTTACAATCCAATAAATACAATGATTCTAGTAAAATAGTAATTGATAAAAATACAACTCTGAAAGCAGTTTACATAACAGATAGTGGAATAGTAAGTCCAATATCAATCGCCCATTTCTACAAAAAACCAAACAACTACACTATAAAAATAAACAGCACTTACAATAAGCAATACACCGCAGATGGCGATGAAGGCTTGATTGATGGGTTATTGGGTGAAACCGATTGGCGCAAAGGAAGATGGCAAGGTTATCAAAGTCAGGATTTTGAAGCCATTGTTGATTTGCAGAAAGTTAAAAATGTTGATTGTATTACGGCAAGTTTTTTACAGGATACACGGTCATGGATATTAATGCCGACTCAAGTTATATTTTATGGTTCGATAGATGGTATTAACTATAAAGAAATAGAGGCTGTAAAGAATAAAATAGCCGATTCAAATTATACAGTTCAAAAAGAAGTTTTTAGATACAATGAAATTGAAGACTCATTTAGATATATAAAAGTGAAGGCTATCAATTATGGCAAACTTCCCGAATGGCATCAAGGTGCAGGTGGTGATGCTTTTATTTTTATTGATGAAATAACAATTAATCCTCAATTTTAAAGAGCTTGTGTAAGCTTTATCTACTATTTTATTATAAAAACTCAGTTGTTCCTATAAATTTCTAATTTCGTAAAGCAGAAAAGCCTAGAATGAAAAAGATATTCCCCATCTTCATTTTATTATTAACTATGGTTTTATCAACCAATAGTAAGGCTCAATCGTATGGTTACATAACATATTCTGATTCGTTTTTAACAAGTGTTACTTACTGTCCCGGTAGCAGCCAATACGATGGTTGGGGAACTTTCAGGGCTAAATTGGATACTACAAATTACAAAATTTTAAGCATTACAATGAAAGGTACCTATGATAAATCAGGGCGAACCTGTACTGATTCATTCATAGCCCGAAAATTAGCTGCACGATTAAAAAATCCAGTAGCAGGCAGTGATTTAACAATTACCTGTGGCAGTTATACATGGGTAATTGCAGCTTTAGGTTCCTGTATTTCAGGGGGCAGTTGTGCTTCATCAGCTGATAATGTAGGTGTAGCTGCCGATGGACAACCCAATGCCTGCCAATGCATTTCAAATGCCTATCAGTTAAGGCCAATTATTGGAAATACAAATTGGGGAGCTGTAAATACTGCGGGTTGCGGTGGTGGAAACCAACGCATGACTTTAGAATTTTCTTACCGGCTTTATCCCATCGATGCCAGTGTTTCAAATATTGCCCCTATGGATTTATGCAGTAATCCTAATAAATTAACTGTAACCATAAAAAATTCAGGTTCCAAAATCTTAGATAGTTTGAGAATAAACTGGTCGCTGAATGGTGTATCACAAACCACTACTTTTTTAAAGAAAAAAATTCTGACAACAAAAGACACAACACTTACCATTAAAACAGGTTTAAATTTCACACCATACAACACCTATTTAATAAAAGTTTGGACTTCCAAACCCAATGGTATCAAGGATGATTACGCAAGCAATGATACTTTTAAATACACTTTTACTTATTACGGTTCCCCAAATATTCCTGATGCCAGAGATACTTCACTTTGTGGTAGCGGTTTTCTCACTTTAGTTGGAAAACCAGCTAACCCAAAGGATACTCTTATTTGGTACAACTCAAACACTAGCAATACTATTTTAGGTGTTGGACGTTATTTTAAAACTCCTTTTTTATCGCCCGGAAACTATAAATTTTTTGTAGGTTCAGCAGGTCAGTTGGTCAGCAATTATTTTCAAACTAACTTTAACGGAGGAAATCAGCAAGCTGGATTTATGTTGGATGTAAAAGCTTTGCAAAACGGCTCTATTGACAGTATTGCCGTTAATGTTGGAGCAGCAGCAGGAACGAGCGCTAATATTGAAGTTTATTACAGAGATGGTGGCTATTCAGGTTATGAAACCAATTCATCAGCATGGACATTATTAGGAAAATACTCTATAAAAACAAAAGGAACAGGATTACCCACTGTGATTCCAGCTAAAATAAGTATCCCTACCGGAAAAAATTACGGATTTTACCTTCAAACTACCAATGCTCCTTCATTTTATTTGCAATATGGCAATCAAGCTCCTACAGCTACTGCTGATGCAACATTGCAAATTACAACCGGAGTGGGAGTTGCCTTAAATTGGGGAAGTACATTTACAAGTAGAGCTGGAAATATTCGATTTTATTACAAAACACCTGTATGCGTTGGTCCCCGCGATTCAATGGTTTTAACCGTAAAAAAGAAACCAACCGGTGCAGCTATTATAAAGACAACTCCTTTTAATTCACCAAACCCTTCATCCACCGGAACCAAAACCAATCCGGATATTGTAGCCATATACAAAGAGTTAAATTATGAATTGCAACCTCCTACAGGCTATACTAACTTAGGATTTGGCACAAGTTGGATAATTACAGATTTAAGAGTGGTGAAACCAAGTGGCAAATCAGTCCCAAATGCTGATACAGCTTTAAAAATCCCAAATGCAACTACAAACGGTAAGTTAAAATTCATACCAAGTGCATTGCTCGAGGACAGCATGATTACAATTTATACAACCATTCGCGATTTGCAAACCACCAAATGCGACACTACACTAGAGCGGATTATTTACATTGCTCCAACCCCAAAAGTTAATTTCAGTTTTGTAAATACTTGCCTTGGAACCCCTATTGAATTTAAAAACCTTTCAAAAATTAAAAGCGGAAATGTTACTTATAAATGGGACTTTGGAAACGGAGATACCAGTTTTTTTATCGACCCTATTTATAATTATTCAGCTTATGGAAATTATAATGTTAAGCTTACAGCCACCAGTAATTTTGGAATTATAAAAGATACTGTTATCAACGTAAACGTTTATGAAATACCGGATATTAAGTTTAAAGTTATTAATGCATGTGTTGGTGATAGCTTAAGTTTTATTAATTCCACCTCAATAAGCACAGGCACTATAAACTATAAATGGGATTTTGACGATGGTAAATCAACTACTAAAACAAGTCCAAAATATTTGTATTCAGCTCCCGGAAGTTATATTGTAAAACTTACTGCTAATGCTAATGGATGCGCTAATCAATTGAGTAAAAAAGCCCATCAATTTGTAAAACCATTGGCTAATTTTATAATCTTAGGAAATTGTGCTAAATCCGATATTATTTTCCAAAATAATACAACGATTGGTCTTGATGACCATTTTGGAAGTCAATGGTTGTTTGGTGATGGAGATGGAAATAATCAGGAAAGCCCAACCCATCAATATCAAAATCCAGGATTAAAAACCATTAAATATATGGCAACAAGCCAATTTGGATGTAAAGATTCAATGACTAAAATATTAATGATGCTTGCCACACCCGAAGCCTCGTATACCAATGCTGCGGTTTGTAATGTTAAACCTGTAATTTTTAACAATACCTCAATTGAACCTCTAATTATTATTACCAACTATAGCTGGGATTTTGGAGATGGAAAAACTTCAAACCTAAAAAATCCTCAACATTATTATACGGATTTAGGAAAAAGAAGAGTCACTTTAATAGCAATGGCTAATAACGGTTGCAGCACTTCTTTCGAAAAAGAATTGACCATATTGCAGCAGCCCGTTGCAAATTTTGAAGCTTTGGATGCCTGCACAGGTAGCAATGTTATTTTTACAAACAGAACAACCGGCGGAGGAACCATAAACTATAAATGGAAATTTGGCGACGGTGACAGCAGTAGTCTTTTTTCTCCTGTAAAAAAATACACTACTTCTATTGCTTCCACCTATAATGTTACTTTAGTAGCCAAAAATTTGGGTGGATGTGAAGATGCCATTACTATACCCATAAATATTAAAGAAGCTCCCTCCTGCGGCTTTACTTATAAATCGGCCGGAACGGGCGGATATGAATATATCTTTACCCCAAATGTATTAACTTATCCCTTTTACCAATGGAGTTTTGAAGGTGGTGGAAGCAGTAATTTAGTATCACCAATACACAAGTTTCAATCGGATGGAAAATACCGTATACGGGCGTTTATGAAAACTGTGGATGGTTGCGAATGTTTGGATACCAGCCAAATTTTAATGGTTAATCATGTTGGAATAAATAATCTTAATACGTATAAAAGCTTTAAAATTTACCCTAATCCTAACAACGGAAACTTTACCATCGAAATTGAAAATCCTTCCAAAGATGTTTCCATTGAAATTTTTAACATTTTGGGTGAACGAGTTGGAAGGGTTGAAAAGGTTGGAAAAGTGAATAGTTTAGATTTGGATGTGGCCAATGGAATGTATTGGGTAAGGGTGAAAAATGGCGGTGTGGTTTGGAATCAAAAGATTTCGGTTTCGTTTGGTGTGGACACCAACCGATAAAAATAACTTACCCCCCAAAATGAAAAATTTGTTTAGGTATATGGCAAATTTTTTCGCAATATTTGATAGAATTAATTTTAAAAAATCAAGTAATAATATGCCGCTGAGTCCACCTTCCCTTCTCAATCCCGCCTCGGCGGGGAGCCATCCGCTGGGAACTGCTCCTTGCAAGACTTGGCAGGGAATAAAATTCATTAAAGGATTAAATATATTTATTCTTTTAGTCTTTCATTACGGAAGCAATGCTCAAACCTATGAGTGGTCAAGTATTTTTCGCGGTAAAGGCGATCAGGTTCCAAATGGCATATCCACTGATAATTCGGGTAATCAGTATTCAGCCTTTGATTTTTACGATGAAATTAAAATTGACACACTGCTCATAAAAAACTCGTCAGGAGTTAATAGAGGATTACTGTTAAAACAAGATGCTAAAGGAAAAATACTTTGGTATCATGTGATTAAGTCTGATAGTTTTCGTATTGCGGCTTACATATTAGCTACAAAGTTTAATAACCATGGTAATTTAATAATTTTTGTATCCTGTGATGCAGGTTTAATTATTAACTCTGATACAATTAAGTCAAAGAGTAATCAAGGTACTATTTTTATGGTGGAAATAAATCCGAAAGGTAAAATTATTTCTGGTCAGCCTTTAATAGAAGGTTCTCCCTCGGGTGCTGGATTTGGTAGTCAAAAACTTGTAGAAATAGACCAAGACGATAATTTATATATGAATTTAGTTTATGTTGGACAGGTAAAAGTTTATGATTCTATTGGTATTACTACATTAGGAACAAATAGTTCTAGTTATAGAAATATTATTTTTAAATTTTTCAGATCGGGCAAATTACTTTCATGGACTACAGAGTTGCCGTTTTCGGGATTGGTGGTTACTTGTTTGAAGGCAGATATACATGGCAATGTGTATGCTCCAACTTTTTGGTTTTCAAGTAGCAGTTCGTTTTCTTTTAATGGAAAGACAATTAGCAATCCTCAAACTACTTCCGGAGCAATGTTTATTTGGGATAAGAATGGTAAAGAACGAAACTGGTTTTTTATTAAGGCATCGGGAAAAGAAAGTTATTTATCAGATATGGCGGTTTATGATACAAATTCCCTTTTTTTATCTGGTAGTTATTTGGGAGATTCGGCACAATTTGGCTCGGTATGGAAAAAAAACAGGAAGTATGGGAGTTATAAATTCTTTGCCAGATATACTATTGATGGAAAATTGAAATGGGTAAAATCAGAAGATACAAGCTATTCTTTAGATAATTATAGGACTTTATTTAGTTCAATGATAAATTATGAAGATCAGCATATCTATTGTTCTTACACAGTAAGTGATCCTTATAAAACCGTGATAATTGACGGTAAAAAATATCCGTCCTCCGGAACAAGTGATAGAGGAATGCTCCTAAAAATTGATGGAATGGGCAATATCTTATGGGCTTATAGAACAGCTGCACCCTTTTATTTTATGGCAAGTGATAATATAGATAATTTATACTTTCAAGGCTATTGGAATTCAGATACATTAAGATTGGGAAATTATAAATATGCTCCACCAAATGATAAATGCAATCTTAATATATGCTATGATGGTTTTCTCGGTAAACTGTATGACTATTCCATTTACCGAGGAAACATTTATTCTGGCCCTTATTGTTCAGGTGATTCAATTATTGTACCCTATACTGTTAAAGGAATATTTTCTGATACTAACGTTTTTTTCGCAGAAATAAGTGATGAATTTGGAAACTTTAGCGGAAAAGAACGAACATTAGGGAAATTTAAGAGCAAAACAGGTGGAACAATTCGAGGTGTGCTTCCTAATTATCAATTAGCAAGCAGTGGAAATTATCGCATCAGAATTCTCTCTACAGCACCACAAATACAGAGTTTTTATAAAAAAGATACTTTGAGACTTTTGATTTATTCAAAAGATAAAGCCGACCCCGGCCCACCTCAACTATTGTGCAAGGGTGACACTATGCATTTAAATACCTATGGTGGAACCAAATGGCAGTGGAGCCCAAAATATAACATGAATAATCCTTCATTAAGACAACCCTTGGTCTGGCCATCCAAGGATACCATCTACAGAATCATAATTTCAGATAGTAGTGGTTGTGGAAAAGTTGATACTGCTTATAAGCATATATTTATTCGCCCGGATTTAAAAGCTACTCTTGCATTTTCAGACACTGCTTATTGTCAAAGTGCTCCGATTAAAATCCCCGCGAGCTTTAAAGGAGGAGATACGACAGGATATGGTTGTCAATGGTATTTTGTTTATTCACCTAAAAAGTGGTTTGCAATTGGTCAACATAAGTCAGGGCAGATTTCCGACACTTTTGTATATACACCTACAGATCCCCAAGAAAATTTAGCCATAGTTCTATCAGACGGCTGCACTGCAAAAGCCGATACAGCTTATTTAACCATCAGCCAACGAAAGCCGGTTACAATAAAATCGACGTACCGCGACACCACTCTTTGCACCGGAAACCTTTTAAAATACAAGGCCACAACCACCGGTGGAGTGCTCAAGCAATACATTTACCAATGGAAAGATTTGGT
>CAMDSC010000032.1 GCA_945907065.1 Chitinophaga pinensis | reverse complement strand
GATCAGGTACTACAGCAACAATTACAACAAGTGCATTAACAACAAATACAGATGTAACGTTGCAGACGATAACCTTAACAGGAACAGCGTCATCAACGAATCCACTTTGTTCAAACACAATAAGTTCAACAGTTACAGTAAATGTTAATCCATTACCATTTGCTACAATAAATTCTGTTCAAACTCCAGTTTGTCAATCAACATCTGTAAATAGTAGCTTTAGTTATACTATTAGCAGTGTATCCACAGGTCAAGGATGGTTATTAAGCTATTCATTAAATGGAACTGCTCAAACTCAGGTAACAGGAACTGGTTCAGGAACATTCTCTACACAATTAACCTTACCTACTGCCGGTACTGTTATCGTTCTTTTAACTAAAATAGAAACTACTGGTTCTAGTCCAAATTGTTCTCAAGCATTATCATCTTCACTTAATGTTATAGTGGATGCTACAACAGTAGCAGGAACAGTATCAGGAAAAGCTACAGTTTGTAAAGGATCAAATGCAGGTTCATTATCTTATAGTGGTGGAAATGGAGCTATTGTTCGTTGGGAATACTCAATAAATGGAGGTTCAACTTGGAGTGCTACTGGTACTACTGCATCAACCTATAACTATAGTAATTTAACACAAACAACAAATTATCGTGTTATTGCTAAAAATGGTGCTTGTAACGAAGCTATTTCAAATACCGATACAATTTTTGTTAGAGAGCAACCATTTGCAACCATTAGTGGTTCTACAACCATTTGTCAAAATTCAAGTATTGGTTTAACTGTTAACGTTACTAATTCATTTGGTAACCCTTGGACTATTACTTACCTTGAAGGAACATCAACATTGACCTTTCCAGGTTCCGGTGATGGTAATAAGACATTAACCACATCAACTCTTACAACAACTTCAGACATAACTTTACAAAGTATTTTGTTAACACATTCAGGAACAACAATGAATCCTGCTTGCGGACCAAATTCATTGTCTTCTACTGCAACGGTCAATGTTACTCCATTGCCTAATGCTACCCTTAATAGAGTGGTTACACCAATCTGTCAAGGTAATACAAGTAGTTTTGAATTTACAGTATCAAATGTTGCAACTGGTCAAGGTTGGTCAATGAATTATACTGAAAGTTCAACTGCTGGCACTAAAGTAACTACAGGTAATGGTCCTGGAACATACACAGTAACAACAGCTGCATTACCTTCTGGAACAACGACAATCACTTTAAATACTATTTCAACTACCGGTTTGGCTACTAATTGTACTAGAACATTAACAGCACAAACTATGGATATTACTGTTAACCCTACTACAACGGTTGGTACTCTTGGTACTGATGTAACGGTTTGTAAGAATACTAACGGCGGTAATTTAACTTACAATGTTGGTAGTTCTAATGGAGCGGTAGTTCGTTGGGAATCAAGTGTTCTTAGCTCAGGCGGACCATGGACATCAATTACAAATACTACAAATACTCAAGCGTATTCTAATATATCTCAAACAACTTATTATAGAGTTATTGTTAAGAGTGGTACTTGTCCTGAAAAGGAATCTAATGTGATTACTATATCTGTACAAGAAATACCAGTAGCAACAATTGGTGGATCTACTACAATTTGTGCTGGTAATACATCTACTCTATCTGTTAGTATTTCAAATGTGGCTAATGGTCAAAAATCAGTACTTAATTATCTTGAAGGTACCACATCTAAGTCTATCAATATTTTTGGTGGCTCAGGTACTATAACTACTTCAGTGCTTAATACAAATACCGATATTACTTTGGTTTCAGTTACTTCTTTTGACTCCACTATATCAGCGGTGTTTAGAAAAGGTTGTTCAAATAACGCTCTTACAAGTACTGCTACAGTAAATGTTAATGCTTTACCTACCGCAACACTTACAAGTGTGGGTGGGCCAATTTGTCAAGGTAATTTTACAACTTATGTTGTTACTGTAACAAATGTTCCAACCGGTCAAGGATGGAGTATAACTGGTACAATCGAATCAGCTAATATTTCTCCAGCACCTGCAGGTACTGGTTCCGGAACATTTACTTTCAATACTACAGTATTAAATAATCCAGGTACAATAGCTGTTAATTTAACATTAATAACAAACACTACTACCGGATGTACTCGTGCATTATCTGAAACTAAGAACATAACAGTAGATGCTACTACAACTGTGGGAACTATTTCTGGTTCTGCTACGGTTTGTAAATTAAATAATGCTGGTTCATTAACTTACACCTCTGGTGGAACTAATGGAACGATCGTTCGTTGGGAGTACAGTACAGTTAGTCCTTCAAGTAACTATAATGGAATAACAAATACTTCTGCTACTCAAACATACAGTAATCTTTCAGCTACTACTTATTACCAAGCAATAGTTAAAAACGGTACATGTGCTGAGAAGGCTTCAAATTTCCAAACAATTACTGTTCGTGATTTGCCTTCTGCTACTATTGCAAGTTCTCAAACTATATGTGAAGGAACCTCTGCTAACTTTACAATTACTGTAACTAATACATTTGGTCAAACATTTAGAGTATATTATATGATAGGTTCTAAACTGGATTCATTAGAGAAAACAGGAGATGGTACTTATACATTAAATTCAGGTACATTAAATGCTAGTATTTCTATTACATTATTAAGTATTAAGCAAATTAGTGGAACGCCACAGTGTAATCAAATGTTAACTGGATTAATTAACATAACTGTTAATGAGCTACCAAGAGCTTCTTATACTTCAGTTCCTAGCAGTTTATGTCAAGGAAGTAAAATAGCATTCACAATCGATGTTAGTAAAGTAAAAACTACTCAAAATTGGTCGTTGACATATAGTGTTGCAGCTCCAAGTTCTGCTACGGCTACAAATGAAAGTACTACAGGTTCAGGTTCAGGTTCATTTAATGTAACTACTACCGCTTCAGTTTTACCTACTACTTCTACTTTAACTTTAGGTACTATTACTAATACTACAACCGGTTGTTTCTCAACTTTAAGTAATGCTAAAGTAATAAGTGTAGATCCTACTTCAGTTGGAGGTTCTATAACTTCAGCAGCTACTGTATGTAAAGGAACAAATAGTGGTACTTTAACATTAGCAGGTCATACTGGTTCTGTGGTTCGTTGGGAGTCTTCAATTAATGGTGGTTCTACATGGACAACTATTAATAACACAAATCCGACTTACACTTATAGTAACATAACACAAACAACTATCTTTAGAGCATTCGTTCAGAGTGGTGTTTGTACTGGTGCGAATTCAGGAACAGTTCAAATAACTGTTAATGAGTTACCATTTGCTACCGTAAATAATATGACAATTTGTGCTGGACTTACAGCATCATTGACTGTTGTAGTAACAAATACTTACGGCGCATCTTGGACACTTACTTATGTGGAAGGTTCAACAACTAAAACTTTGACTGGAACAGGTGATAATTCTTTCACATTAACAACAGGAGTTTTAACCGCTACAACAACAATATCTTTAAAATCTATCCAAATTGGAAGCGGAACTGTATTATGCTCAAACACATTATCAGGAGTTGGTATAGTTACCGTAAATGATTCGCCTACTGCTACTCATGATAGTGCTCCATCATCAGTTTGTGATGGTAGCCCAGTTGACTTCACGGTTAATGTTAGTGACGTGGTATCAGGACAAGGATGGACTATTGTTTACAAAATAAATTCTGGTTCTAATAACACTAAGTCTGGAACAGGTCCTGGTATATTTACTATAACCACTCCAAATTTTGCTAATTCAACTACTACTATGCGTGTAGATACTATTAAGATAGTTTCTATTACTAACACGACAACAGGTTGTCCTACTCGTCAAGCTATTTCAAGCAGAACAATTGAAGTTTATCCTAAGTCAGTTGGTGGAACTACTGCTGCAACTGTTAGTACATTATGTGCTAACACCGCAACTACAAGTGATATCACTGTAACAGGATTTGTTGGTAAGATAGTACGTTGGGAATATTCTGATGATAACCAGTCAACATGGACTACATATAGTAATACTTCTGCAACAATTACAGTTTCTAATCTTTCTAAGACTCGTGTTTACAGAGCTGTTATTTTGAGTGGACCTTGTGCTCCAGCCAATTCAGCTGTAACAACTGTGACTGTTATACCAACTGTAGATGCTCAGATTTCTGGTGCACCGGTTATATGTGTTGGTAAAGTGGCCGTATTTAATGTTCTTGTATCTAATATAGCGAGTACTAATACATGGTCATTGACTTATAAAGTAAATGGTGTGTTGCAAACAGCAATGACAGGTACCGGATCTGGTAATGTAAGTTTATCTGTAGGTCCTCCTACAACTAATACTGCAGGTACAATCGTTGTTAAATTAGAAACAATTACTAATACTACATTTAGCTGTGCTAACAATACTTTATTATCACAGGCTACGGCTATTGTTAATCCTAATCCAGCAGCAAATTTCACTTTTGCTAATTCATGTAAAGATTCAGTTGCTGTGTTTACAAATACTTCAACTATTTCTAACGGGACAATTGCAACTTATAACTGGAACTTTGGTGATGGTGGATTATCTAAGAATGGTAACCCAACACATGCTTACACTGCGACTGGTAATTATCCAGTTAGTTTGTTAGCTGTTTCTGCATTCGGTTGTAGAGATAGTATTACTAAAGCTATAACTGTTAATCCACGTCCTGCAGCTAACTTCACTTTCAAAAATACTTGTCAAGATACAGCTGTTAAGTTTGTTGACGGCTCATCAATTGCAAGTGGTACTATAGTAAGTCGCTTCTGGAATTTCGGAGATGGTGGTACTTTAAGTGGTAATGTTACTAATCCTTCACATAAATATGTGGCTGCTGGAACTTATACAGTTACATTAACTGTTGTAAGTAACAATGGTTGTGCTTCTACAATAGTTGGTAATGTTACAGTTTATACATTGCCAGAACCTAATTACGTAGCTAACCCAGTTTGTCAAAACAGTGCTATGTCATTTATCAATACATCTTCAGTAGGTGTAGGAACAATGGGATATAGATGGGATTTTGCTGCACAAGGTAATTCTACCTTGACTAACCCTACACATACTTTCACTGGAGCTGGTTTTGGAACATTCAGTGTTTCATTAACTGCAACAAGCGATAAAGGTTGTGTTAAAACACTTACTAAAAATGTAACAGTATGGGCTAATCCAGTTGCTAACTTTACAGTAGCTGATGTATGTATTGGTGAAACAAGCAGATTTAATAATTCTAGTTCTATTCCTGATGCAACTACAATCCAAGAAAACTACTGGAGCTTTGGAGATAGCACATTCTCAACAGGTAAGGATCCATTGCATACCTATGGTAAAGATGCAATCTATAGTGTAATATTAAGAGCGACATCTGATAAAGGTTGTGTTAATAGTGTTACTAAGAATGCTGTAGTTCATCCATTACCAGTGGTTAGTTTCACTGCACCAAAAACTAAATTCTGTGATGGTGATAATGCTTTACTAACTGCAAATGCAGGAATGAGACAATATCAGTGGACTATGAGAGGATCTAAAACTGATAGTATCATTGCTACTACTCAAACAGTTACTGTTACTAAGCAAGGATGGTATAAAGTTAAAATTTGGGCTCCAATTGCTTTAGGCGGATGTTCAAACGAAGATTCTATATTTATTACTGTTTGGCCATTGCCAATAGCTGATGCTGGAAGAGATACACTAATTGATAAAGGTCAATCTGTTGTATTAAATGGTAAAGGTGCTGGTTTAAATGGTACTTATAGCTGGTCACCGGCTACTTACCTAAATAACCCTGCTATTGCTCGTCCAACTAGCAAGCCTGATGTTACTACCTTATATACATTAACAGTTACTGATAATCATTTATGTGTCGATACTGATACAGTTAGAATTAGTGTTAAAGCTGAATTTGTATTAATAGTTCATAATGTTATTACTCCTCTGAATCCAGATGGTTTAAATGATACATGGATTATCGACAACATCGAAGCATATCCAAATGCTGAAGTAGCTGTGTTTAACAGATATGGTCAAGAAGTGTTTAAAACTAAAGGTTATGCTAATCAGTGGGATGGAACTAATAAGTTAAGTGGTGGTGATGATCTTCCTGATGGTGCTTACTTCTACGTAATTACAATGGAAGGAACTGATAAGGTTTACAAAGGAGCTATTAACTTAATTAGAGGAAAAAGATAGTAGTTAGTAACATTAAAAGCAGTTAATTTTAATTATAAATAGAAAATGAAAAAATTAATAATAACATTAAGTATCGTAGTTTCTGGGTTGTTAGCTCAAGCACAACAAGTGCCATTGTTAAGCCATTATTACTATAATCAGTTTGTCTGGAATCCTGCCTTGGCAGGAGTCCAGAAATACGGCCAGGCTTATATGATTTACAGAAATCAGTGGAATAGTCTTCCTGGAGCTCCTATTACAAAAGCCCTAACTTTAGACGGTCCTTTAAAATCTAAAAATGTAGGATTAGGGGCAAATTTGTATCAAGATAATGCAGGTATGTTTGCAAGAACGGGTGGTATGATAAGTTATGCGTATGGTATCAACTTTTCTGAGGACAGCAAATTAAGATTAGGAATGGGTCTTGGATTTATAGATAACCGTTTAAATTTGATTGATGCAGATCCAAAACATTTAGGTGACCCATTACTTCAAACAAGTAATAACAATAAAACTGGTTTTGATGCTAATTTCGGTGTAAATTATACCTTTAAGGATTTAAATGTAGGGTTATCAATACCTCAAGTTTTAGCCTTAGATATAAAGTATGATGCTTCAAATGCAAAGGCACCGATATATAGAAGTGTAAGACATTTTCAAGTTAATGCTTCTTATGTTATAAAAGCAATGGAAGATAAATTAAAAATTACTCCAACTGCTTTTGTACGTATTACTCCTAATACACCTGGAGTTCAGTATGATATTTCTGCAATTGCTAGCTACCGTGATTTTATCTGGGGTGGTGTTATGTATCGTTCTACTTATGCTGTATCTCTTTTAGCTGGAACTAGAATTAACAAGCAGTTTGTTCTTGGTTATGCTTATGATTTAGCTGTTAATTCTTACAAGTCATATACTAACGGTGCTCACGAAGTTATTCTTGGATTCCAATTTGGCGGTAGTGCTGCTGATGATGATGAAATGAAGAAACGTTTAAAAGGAATTGATGATCGCTTAGACAACGACAAAATCAGAATTGATGACTTAGATAGTCGCGTAAAAACTAATACTGATGATGTAGATCAACTTAAAAAGGATACTAAGAACAATACAGATGTAAATACAAGACAAGATGATGATATTAATTTATTCAAAAAAATGTTTGAAGAATTTAAGTCTAAACTTGGTAAAGGAGCTGTAGAAGTTGGTGATGTATATGAATTCCAAAATGTTCACTTTGCTACAAATAGCTATGAATTATCTACGGAGTCTGTTACTGAGATTAATGAATTAGTGGCTTTGATGAAAGAAAATCCAGCTTTAAAAATTGAGGTTAGTGGACACACAGATGATAGAGGAACTCCTGAATATAATCAAAGATTGTCTGAGCGTAGAAGCAAAGCAGTTATAGATTTTATGGTATCAAAGGGTGTTACTCGCGACCGACTTAAAGTTGCTAACTATGGCGAAGCAAAACCAATTAAATCTGATGATTTAGCTGCTAATCGTCGTGTTGAATTTAAAGTATTAGAAAAATAGTATTTAATTAATATTCTATAAAATAAAAAAGGGGCTTTATAGCCCCTTTTTTATTTTATAGTTTTTACGGTTTTATGGTTCAATCTTATATCATAAAAAAAGCTGTCCAAATTGACAGCTTTTTATTTAAAGGTAATGAGAATAACTAAAAACGTTCGAATTGTGAGAAGAAAAATCCTGCTTCAATTTGTGCATTTTCATCGCTATCGCTTCCATGAACCGCATTAGCCTCTATACTTTTAGCGTATAGGTTTCTGATTGTCCCTGGTTCAGCTTTTTGAGGATCAGTTGCTCCTATTGTTTTTCTAAAATCTTCTACAGCATTTTCTTTTTCAAGAACTATAGCTACGATAGGACCACTTGACATATAACTCACTAAATCATTATAAAATGGACGGGCAGCATGAACCGCATAAAAGGAACCAGCTTGTTCAGCTGTTAACCAAATATATTTCATTGCTTGAATACTGAATCCTGCATTGAGGACATGGTCTATGATTTTTCCAGTGTAATTATTAATTACAGCATCAGGCTTAATCATTGTAAATGTGGTGGTTTTGTTCATCTTGTTACTTTTTTTTAAATGGCTGCAAAATTAATAATTATCCGCTCTTTTTTTGCGAACTTCGCCAAGTTTTTATGATACAATTTATTCAAGACAATACAGATACTCTAATAACGAAACTTCATGGCGCAGAAAGTTTAAATATTGTTGTAACTACCCATCATAAACCTGATGGAGATGCAATGGGTTCGTCATTAGCTTTATTTTTATATTTAAAGCAACTTAATCATAATGTTACACTTATTACCCCTACAGATTATCCACGTTTTTTACATTGGATGCCAGGGCATAATGATGTAGTAGTATTTGATTTTAATGAGAAGAAATGTAAAACAATAACGGAAAAGGCTGATTATATTTTTTGTTTAGATTTCAATGACTTAAAGCGTATTAATGAATATGGTTTGGTGGTTGGAAGTTCTAAAGCTGAAAAAATTATGATTGACCATCATCGAGAGCCTAGTAGTTTTGATAATTATAGGTTTTGGACGTATGAAGCTAGCAGCACAAGTGAATTAATTTATGAATTTATTAAAAAATGTGGACACACTGATAAGATAACTGCTGAAATAGCGGATTGTCTTTATACTGGTATTATGACCGATACAGGTTCTTTCAGATACAGAGGAACGTCTTCAAATACTCATAGAACGATTGCTGAATTAATTGATAAAGGAGCTAGAAATAGTTTAATTCATGAACTGGTATATGATACAAATACTGTATTGCGCTTAAAAATGATGGGTTTTGTTCTTTATGAAAAACTTGAAATTTTAGAAGCGTATAATACAGCGCTGGTGTATTTAACACGTGAAGAGCTAGCTAGATTTGATATTAAAACTGGAGATACGGAAGGTTTTGTAAATTATGGACTTAGTTTGGAAGGGATTAAATTATCTGTTTTAATAGTAGACCGAACTAAACTTGTAAAAATGTCGTTTAGAAGTAAGGGAGAATTTCCATGTAATGAATTTGCACGTGACCATTTTGAAGGAGGAGGACACAAGAATGCCGCTGGAGGTCAAAGTAATGATAGTTTGGAAGCTACTATTGTTCGTTTTACAGAAGTAATAAAATTATATAAGGACCAATTGCAATGAGATATAGATTAAGCCTTAATAAACTAGTTGCTCCAGTAGTTTTATTTTCTATCTTTCTAGTTTTATTTTCTTGTAAAAAAGAAATTAAGTATAAGAAAACAGCATTTGGTTTGGAATACTTTTATTATGAAAAAGCTGACACTGGGAGTTTAGGTAAACCGGGTTATTATTATTTAATTGATATGGTTGGGCAGCGTGAGGATGATTCGATATTTATTAATTCCTATAAGTTAGGTCAAAAAATAAAATTTGTTAGAACCGCTCCACCTTTTCACTCTCTATTCAATGGTGCTTTGGCAATGCTCAAAACTGGGGATAGTATTATTATAAGAATGCCGGCGGATTCATTTTTTAGGCCATTGGGGCAAAGTGTTCCTAATTATTTAAAAGCTAAGGAAAAAATCACCTTTACTATGAAAGTTAAGGATGTTTTAAATCCTGAAGCACATTTGCTTAGTATGTATATTTATGAGTTGGATAAAATGATGGAGTATGTTAAGCAGAAGAAATGGAATTATAAAACCGACCAGCAAACGGGTATTAAATATGAAATTGTAAAGAAGGGAAATTCTATAATTGCTGAAGAAGGAGATCAGGTTGAAGTTTCGTATTTAATAACTTATTTAGACGGCAAAATTATTGACCGAACCAAACCTGGTGATAAAGTTAAATATGTGGTAGGTTCACCGGACTATATTAAAGGAATTAGTAGATTACTTTCCTTGGTAGATGAAGGCTCAAAAGTGCAGGCTATAATTCCATTTGCACAAGCCTTGGGTGAAGAAGGTTCAAGATATGTAGACCCTTACGCTACTTTGGTTGTAGAAATGGAAATTTTGAAGATTAATAAAATAAAGTGAAAAAAATACTAGTAACCGGTGGTGCAGGTTTTATTGGCTCGCATGTAGTTAGACAGTTTGTAAATTCTTATCCAAATTACCACATTTATAATTTGGATAAACTAACCTATGCTGGTAACCTTGAAAATCTTATAGATATTGACAAGGCACCAAATTATACTTTTATAAAAGGGGATATATGCGATGCTGATTTTATTCAAAACTTGTTTTCAGAACACAACTTCGATGGAGTAATTCATTTAGCCGCAGAAAGCCATGTGGATAGAAGTATCACCAATCCTATGGAATTTGTTCAAACCAATGTGATTGGAACGGTAACCTTGTTAAATGCGTTTAAATCCTTTTGTAATAAAGACTCTGCCATTTTTTATCATGTTTCTACTGATGAGGTTTACGGAGAGCTAAGCAATGAAGGAAAGTTTACCGAAACCACATCGTATAGTCCAAACTCCCCCTATTCGGCTTCTAAAGCCTCGAGCGACCATTTTGTAAGGGCCTATCATGAAACATACGGTATTCAAATCCGAATCAGCAATTGTTCTAATAATTACGGGTCGCATCATTTTCCTGAAAAATTGATTCCATTAATGATTAATAATATTCTGAACAAAAAGCCTTTACCGGTTTATGGCAAAGGTGAAAATGTGAGAGATTGGTTATTTGTTGAAGATCATGCCAAGGCCATTGATATTATTTTTCATAAGGGCCGAAATGGACAAACCTATAATATTGGTGGCAATAATGAGTGGAAAAACATTGACCTTGTAAAATTACTTTGCCACCAAATGGATGAAAAGCTTAAAAATTCTGAGGGTACATCCGAGCAGTTAATAACCTATGTAACCGACCGTGCGGGCCATGATTTCAGGTATGCTATAGATTCATCAAAGCTTATGAATGAACTTGACTGGAAACCAAGTGTAACTTTTGAACAAGGTTTATCAAAAACCATTGATTGGTATTTGGCTAATAAAACTTGGCTGGAACATGTAACCAGCGGGGCTTATCAAAAATATTACGAGCAAATGTATAAGTAGTTGAAATTAGGAAAGCATTTATTTTAAAACTTAAATAGACGTTAAACATCACTAGATTTATTTGTCACTTTTTTTCTTGATAAAAAAAGTAACCAAAAAAATCAAGCCAAAAATATACTCCAACCGCACTGCCATTCACACGCCCGTATTTTTGGCAACCCAACGCTCCTTTAACCCGAACCTTTTAAGGTTAAACAAAAGGTGCAATACAATTTTTATTAAATCCTTTCGTTTAGGATTCATGAAGCGTTTGTTCCTTATCGGCGTTTTGGTGTTCTTTTTTAAAAGCGCATCTGCTCAGGACGAACAACTAATGGTGTATGATGCCAGCACGTTTTATTCAGTTTTAAAACCTACTAATGCCAGTGAAGTAAACATCTCCGATTATAAATCAAAAAATTACAATGCCATTTGGCAAATGCCTGCTCAAGCCATGTTTACTCCTAATCGCGATTCACGATTTTCGGATATGCAGGCTTCGGTAAATTTTATTAATCCTGAACAATATCCGGCTTCAGCTACTGTAAAAATTGTATCCATCCACGGCGATATCACTTGGGACAAATGCAGTGGTATGTTGGTTGGTGATAGATATGTGCTTACCGCCGGCCATTGTGTAATAAATGAAATTGACAGTTGGCAGGATTTAAAAGGTTTTATCCCCGATATGTATGTAAAACCTGCTTATGACAAAGGCCACGAATCCAAATTTGGCAAAATTAAAGTCCAAAAAATTTATGTTTATCAAAGTTACTTTTTGGGCAAGTCAAAAAAAGATGTGGCTTTGTTGGAACTTAGCGAACCCATTGGCGAAACTGCAGGCTGGGTAAATATGGATTATGAAGAAAATAATCAGAAAGCATTAGCTACCCGATACTACAATTTTTCATACCCCATGGATGGAACCCGGGTAAACTATTACCGCGATTTTAATGGCGATACTCTATATCTCAAGGCAGGATATCCTGACATGGTAAGTCAGCAATATATTGGCATTAATAGTGTGGGCATACCCGGCGAAAGTGGCAGTCTGCTTATAGCTGATGATAATAACGGATATACTGCTTATGGGGTTCGTAATTTTTCGGAAATGAAATACAGTTTTTACCGCCTCAAAAAAGAAGAGGTATTTGCGTTTTATAATATTATGAACCGCAGCAAAGCTCCAAAAATTCAGGAACCACGTATTGCAAGCAGTTCTACACTCAGGGGAATTAGTATTTATCCTAATCCGGTTTTTGAGCGAGCCATCATTACCACCAATCCCTCTATTGAGCAATTGCAAGTGTCGTTATTTAATTTAAATAGCACCGAGGTGTATAATGTAACCCTCACCGGAAATAACGGCAAATTCACGCTCGAAAATTACAATTTACCAAAATGTAATTACTTTTTAATAGCCAAACAAAACAATTTATATTTGGGAGCCACACAAGTGGTTATAAGAAAATAGGGTATGAAAAAAGAATTACCCTTTCATATTATGAAAAACCCCTTGCACATCTTCGTCTTCCTCCAGCCGGTCAATTAATTTATTTACTTCTTCAGCTTGTTCACCGGTTAGTTCTACAGTGCTTAGCGGTATACGTTCCTTATCCACCGAAACGATTGGAATATTGAGCGATTCCAAACCTTTTTGCATATTTCCAAAATCGGTAAAGGCTGTAAATATAAGGGTTTCGTCTTCTACCTGTTCAATTTCCTCCATCCCAAAATCTATCAGTTCCAGTTCAAGGTCTTCTAAATTCAAACCCGTTGGGTCTATTTTAAAAATACATTTGCGTTCAAATATAAAATCCAAAGAGCCTGATTTACCCAGTTCTCCATTATTACGGTTAAAAGCCAATCGCATATTGGCCACAGTTCGGGTTGTATTATCGGTAGCCGTTTCAATAACAATACCCACTCCATAAGGTCCCATGCCTTCATACACCACCTCGGCATAATCTTTTTGATCTTTGGCCGAAGCACGGCTTATGGCGGCATCAATTCGGTCTTTGGGCATGCTTTCAGATTTGGCATTTTGCATAGCCACCCTCAAGCGCGGATTATTGGCAGGGTCGGGGCCGCCTTGCTTTACAGACATTGCTATTTCTTTTCCAATTCGGGTAAAGGTCACCGCCATTTTACCCCACCGTTTCATTTTTCGTGCTTTTCTAAATTCAAATGCTCTTCCCATTGTTGGTTATTTGGTTATTGAGTTATTGGTTATTGAGTTTTTTATAGATTCCTAATTCCTAATTGAAAATTCCTAATTAAAAACACCATTCTGCAAAGTTTAAAATTATTTCTGATGATTTTTCAGGTTCTTCCATCATTCCAATATGTCCTGAGTTAAATAATATTTCAAACATAGCTTTATTGCAATAGGATGCTTGCAGTGAGATGTGTTCAACAGGAATAAGTTGGTCGTATTTGCCGGCTATAAAAAGCCATGGAAAGGTTGAATTTATTAGTACTTCAGTTCGGTCAGGTCGTTCAAGCATGGCTTTGGTTCCTGCTATTACCGAGTCTTTTTGCGTTTGCTTAATTATAGCTTCTGTTTGTATTAAAAGGTTGGATTTTAAATTTTGCGGAGCAAACAAGCCGGGTATAAATACCTTAAAAAAAGATTCAACAGGATTTTTTCTTAAAAAATCTATAGTTTTTAATCGGTTGTCTTTCTTTTCGTCGGTGTCGGCTATGGCTGTACTGTGAAATAACCCTACACCGCTTAGTAAATCGGGATAGTGTGCCGCAAGTTCCAAACTTACATAACCGCCCATGCTATGACCAATAACTATGGGTTTAGCGATATTGATTTCTTCAATAACCCGGTGCACTGCATTGGCCATATATTTTATGCTAAGGTTTGCAGGCAAAGGGCTTTTGCCAAAACCCGGAAGGTCAATAACAACACATTGGTACTGTTTTGCTAGGGCTGGAATTATTAAATCCCAAACGGCGCTATTTTCATTAAATCCATGCAAAAAAATAAGGGGCAACCCTTCACCAATTATTTCATAGTGTACGGGAAGCCCCTTAAATGTTGTATTCACCTTACGTAAGGTATTATTTAAAAGTATTTGTAACGGTAATCTTTAATAGCAGCTTTTTTGCGCAATGCATCCATTACACCACCATCTACTGAAGTTTTTAATTGTTGAGTAGCCATTTTTTGTTGCTCATCATAATTGGCTGGTTCTTGTGGCTTATTAATATTGGTAACCCAAACAACATATACCCCATTATCACCACGAATGATTGGCGAAAATTTGTTGGCAGGAGTTCCAAATAAAGTTCCTAAAACTTTTAAATCATATCCTATTCCCGGGATATTATCATTTCCAAACTGCTGCTCAGGAATAAGCATTTGAATTGAATTTACACCTTTTGCAAGATCTTCCATTGTTTTTACTTTGGCCAATGATGCTTTAAATTTAGCTTCCAATTTATCTGCTTTTTTATTGTTTCTTACTACCAATTCAAGTGAAGGTCTGATATCTTCAATTGTTGGTAATCCTTCCTTTTTAACTTTTGTGCATTTGGCAATGATGTAGTTAGTATTAAAACTCATCATTTCAGATACTGCATTTTCTAAAGTTTTTTCATCATATAACCAACGAATCATTTGCTTAGGCTCAGTAATACCTGAAATAGTAATGTCAGATTCTTTTACACCATAAGCAACACGTTTTGTTAAACCTTTTGATTCGGCAGCTTTTCCAAAATCTTTTGCAGTGCGAGCTAATGATAAAAATTCATTTGCTTTTGACGATGCATTACGAACTGTATTTCTGCCAGAAGTAACGCTCTGACTTAGTATAGCTACTTTTATAAGCTTATTAGATTTTGGTGAAGTTACTTTACCAATATGAATTCCTTGTTCATCAGTTACTACAAATAATTGTCCTTCAGGAGCAATAGAGGCTCTGTTATAAAATTGCTTACTTACTGAAGTGCTAGCCATAGTTAGAACGCCTAAATCTCCACCAGCTTGACCACTTCCATCAGCATTTGAAATAGCAGCATCTTCAAATTTCGTTTTTCCGCTCATTAAATCTGACATGGTTGCATTTACCTTAGCTTGCGCAGCCATTGAATCGGTTTTGGTTCCTCCGCTCATACTAATTAAAATATGACTGGCTTTAAATACTAACTGAGTATCTTTTTTTGTTCCCGAAATTTTATAAATTGAGTACTTTCCATTGGTATAAATCGGGCCTAACATTCCGCCACTATCTAATGCAAAAAGTTGACTTTCAATTTCTTTATCATAAGAACCCATAGGCTTATAAGTTCCATCCCAAGGGTTTTCACTGTTCATTATATTTACATAAACTGAATCGTATTTGCTGTTTTTAAGTTTTTCGTAGTTTTCATAAGCCCATGTTTTAGTTGCTGCTGAATCTTCTGCAGTTGGTTCAATACTGAAAGTTACAAATTCAATATCACGTGAAGCTTCTTGCTTGTATTTTTCTTTGTTAGCATTAAGTTCTTTAGTAAGTTCATCATCTGTTACTTTAATAGACGCATCAGGAATTGTTGCATATTGCACACCAACAAAATTTCCAGTCAAAGTATTTCTGTTATCTGCAAATTGGTTTTTAGCTTCTAATTTCGTTGTATAACAAGCACCTTTAATTACAGCTGCATATTTTTTACCCATCGTATTTTGAACTAAACCCTCTTCAAACTGAAGCCAAGACGCTTTTTTCGCCTCGTCGGTTTCAATATCTTCCTGAAGAAATTTTATTAAACGATTTTTATCAAACTGACCACCTTGTTGAGTAAAGGCTCTTACTACTTGTTCATCAGGATGCTCACCAATAGTCATATCTGCTAATTCCTCCCCTGAAACTGTAACTCCAATTTTAGCGTATTCAACTGCAAATATTTTATCTTGTAAAAATGAATTCCAAGTTTGTTCAGAGTATTGAGTTCTTACTGCTTCATCTACTTTCATACCAGGATTGTTTTGCTCTAATTGAGCAAGTTGGGTATTTAAACGGGTATTAAATTCTTCATACGAAATTTTTTCACCTCGTATTTCACCTACTTTAAGGCCATCATTGCCAAAAATGCCTCCACGGTCACTTTTTATTAGGTCAGATATTACGAAAAGTAAAAGTGAGCCAAGAATAATTAGGAATAAACATCCTGTTTTTTGCTGTATTTGTTGGATAATCGCCATTGTAATTTTTTAAAGCCCGCAAATTAACGGTTTTTGGATGGAAATGTCAAAAGAAAACAAGCTTGATTTGTAATCTTTTAACTTAAAATAATTTTATTCGCCTAAATAGTCTATGGGGTTCAAATTCATTGAGTGCCAAAGTGAAGCAAATGCGCTGGCCAAAAGACTTAATATTTTGATTTTTCTGACTTGCTTCTATTGCTTTAGACTGAATTAAAGGTAAATAAATACTCAGCATTTTAGGAATAATATCCATAGCTAAACCTCCGCTGTATATAAAGTTTGGTTCATTGCCATTTTTATCTTTAAGATTTCCTTTTTGCATGAAACATAAGTCCGCATAAGGTCTTAGAGGAATTTTGCCGGGAAGATGACTGCTCAAATTTGCCATTAAAAATCCTTCGCTAAAGTTTCCTAAATTGCCTTTTAATTTCATATTATCATCTCCTGGGGTAATATTATTGCTCCAAAGTCCAGTGCTAGCCCCTCGTCCCATAAGCGATTGTTCCATTCCATAATCAAATTGGCCGTTTTTGCTACCAAGCCTGTATTGGAATAATCCCAAATCGCTATTAGATTTTGAAATAAATGTGCCCGCAAAAAGCCTGACAGAAAATCCACGGCCTTTTTTAGTGTAGGTTTTAAGAAAATTAAGTTCAATACTTGGTTTCCAATAAGCCGTATCACTTTTATAACCTCCTCTTTCCAATGAAAATTTAAAACTATACGGATTTATTACCTTCTTGTTTTCATGCAAATAGCTAATTCTGGCAAATCCATAATCAATTGGTGCTTTATTCGAAGCAAAATATGGTTTTGCTTGGTTGCTGTCAGCTGTTTTTGATGCTTTTTCCAACCATTTGGCCACCACATTTGTGTATTCAAGGTTTATATAATTGCGTTTGGTGCTTCGCAAATTTTTAGGTTTTAACAGGAAATTAACATATCCTTTCGTTCTATAATAGGTGTATGTTTCGGATGACGGAATATAAGCAAATGAGGCATTGTTTACCCCTACATCCAGCGATTGAAATATTTTTTTAGGGGTTATTTTATAATTAAAATTGGCATATCCGCTTAGAGTTTGTGAGCCAAAACCCCACAGGGGCATTACCATATATTCAAATTTGCGAAGCGGCACACTCCAGTTATGAAAGCCTGCACCCAACATTAGACCATTATGTATATTTCCTCCGATAATCGGAAGAACAAAAATTGTGCGATTTACTTTATTATCGGGCAAGGTAAAAAGTTTTATGCTTAGGTTTGACCTACGTTTTATAAGACCGTTCATTTTGTACTGATTGTTTTTTCGGTTAGCATCCATAGTTACTTTTTCAGGGTCAATAATAAAATTGTCTACCTTATAATTTGAAACGATGTTTAATACTTCAGCTTCTTGCTCCACTATAAACGTTGATAGTTCAACCTTACCGCTAAACAAGGTTACCGGCACGGGCATATTAGGGTAATTATTTTTAAGGATAATTTTATAAAAGCCGTCCTTGCCTACTTTTACTGACTTAAATTTTATATCTAATTTTTCATTACTATTTATCAGGTCGTTAAAAAACCAATCGTATTTTTTACCAGTTGTTTTTTCAAACACATCCTGCATATCTCCCGGTAGCGGGTGTTTAAATTTCCAGGTTTCGAAATAAGCCTTGAAAGCATCTTTAAAATCGTCATCACCCATAACGGCCTTTAAATGTTTAAAAATTAGTGACCCTTTTCCATACACCATAGTTCCATAATTAAGGTCGGTAAAATCAGCCGAGTGCAAACCTACAGCCTGCGAAGTATTAAGTCTTGTGGCATTTATAGCCAACACATCCATGCCAAAATCGTTGGCATTATTGATGAAGTTTTGACGCTTGTTTGTTTGCTTTGAAAGTGTGGTCGGTTTCATGGCATCTGTTTCAAAATAACTGTTTATCGATTCATCCATCCATGGATAGCGGCGTTCATTACTTCCTAATATTCCATAAAACCAATTGTGACCCACTTCATGTATTATTACTTCTTGGTTTAAAATATCGCAAACTGTAATCATTGGATATTCCATGCCACCTCCGGCTTTAAGTTCGCTTTTTACTACGCTGGCATGGCTGTAAGGATAATTACCCGCGTTTTCAGAGTAATAAGTAAGAGCCGTTTTTATAGCATCCGTATTATTATTTATCAAGTCACCGGTTTTTTGACTATAGACAAAAGTCTCAATAGTTTTACCACCTATCTCAATTGAACTTTTTAGTATCCCAAAATTCTTGGAAGCAAACCATGCAAAATCATGAATATTATCCTGTTTAAATTGAACTGTTTTAAAAGGCGTTTTACAATAAGTGTTTTCTATTACACCTGTATTTTTTCCTTTATCATTTCTAAATGAAATTTCAGATTCATCTTGTAAAACCCCGGTAGCAGCAACAATATAATTTTTGGGCAACTTTATTTTTACATCAAACGAACCAAACTCTGAATAAAATTCTCCTTGATTTAAATAAGGAATAGGGTTCCAACCATTAATATCATACACCGCCGGTTTTGGGTACCATTGAGTCAAATTATAAGTTTGCCCATCGTGCCCCAATCTTGAAAATATGGTTGGAATTTTTACCAAAAATGGAGTGCTAATCAGACATTTCTCTCCTGGCTTGAGTGGAGTATTTAATATTATTTTAGCAATATCCTGATTGGTAATATCAAACGCCCAAGTGGTTCCTTTTCCATTAATAAAAAAATCAAGAGAATCAATATTTCCTCGATCTTTATCTTTTGAAAAATAGAAGGAAGTTTCTCCGTTTTCCAACATTTGTTTGGCAAAGGCAGTTTGGTCGTTTTTATAAGCATTTGGCCAAAGGTGAATATATATTTCGCCCAATGTATTAGGCGAATTGTTGATATATTCCATTGTCTCAAAACCGCGGAGTATGTGGTTTTGGTCGTCAAGCATTACCTCAATTGAATAGTTAACAGTTTGTTGCCAAGCTGCCTGACGAGTTATTTGAGCCCGACTGTTTAATACAATTAAAGAAAATAGGATTGGAAGTATTGAGCGATTTAATCTCATTTTAGACAATAGTGATTTGTTGAAAATATAGGGGTCAAATTTACATACTCACAAGGCATTAGTTATACATTATCGTTAACTTTGTAGTAAGCTTAGATAAAAACGTATGATGATGGATGATGATTATTCCGGAAATGGTGAAGATGCTAAAGAGTCGGCAGAGCGGTTTGAACGCATGTTAGAGGCCGATGCCATCAACTATATGAGTGATGAGGAACTGGAGGATATTGTAGAATATTATTTTAATGACAACCAACCATCAAAAGCACTTAAAGCTATTGAAGTTGCTAATAGACTTTATCCTTTCGAAACTTTCTTTTATTTGCGCAAAGCTCAAGTATTAATAATGCTTGGCAAGCTTAAAGAATCATTAGATATTATTAACACTGCACTTTTATTTGAACCTTCCGATCCCGAACTATATCTTATAAAGGGCGAAATATTAGATCAACTGGAAGAGTATGCCGCCGCTATTGAAAATTATAAAACCGCATTGCCTTTAGCTGAAAATCCTTCTGAAGTATATTTGAACATTGCTTTTTCATTACAAAGCCTTGGAAAAACTAAAGAAGCCATTGGTTGGCTTAAAAAAATAGTAGCTGGAGGAGTTGATAATGAGCATATCCTTTATGAAATAGCTTTTTGTTATGAATTATTAGAGTTGGATGATGATTGCATAAAATTCTTTGAAAATTATATTGAAGATCAACCCTATTCTTCAGTAGCATGGTTCAATTTAGGACTAGCAAGTTTGCGAAAAATGGATTTGGAGAAATCATTATGGGCACTTGATTTTGCTGTAATTACTGATGAAAATTATTCAACAGCATGGTTTACCAAAGGCAATTGTTTGATGGAGTTGGAAAGGTATGCGGAAGCTTTGGAATGTTATCAAAAAGTAATAGAAATTGATGGACCAGAGGGAATGGCTTATTGCAACATCGGAAATTGTTATGAAGAGTTGGGAAATATTGCTAAAGCCCGGTCTTTTTATAAACTTGCCGTAAAAGAAGATCAGGAATTGGCTGAAGCTTGGTTAGGAATTGGGATGACGTTTAAAGAACAGGAACGCTACCATGATGCATTGTTTTATGTGAAAAGGGCCTTGCGTGAAGAACCTGATAATACTGAATTTATGCTTGAATTGGCAGATCTGTATTATCATTTAGATTTGATAGAAGAAGCTGAATTGCTATATGAAAAAATAACAGGACTTAATCCGGGAATGATAGAAGCATGGCTGGATTGGGCTCACACACAAGTTGAAACTGACGAAATAGATAGTGCTATAAAAATGCTGGAAGATATATATCCTAATAATCAGGATAATGCTCAGTTAATATTTCGATTGGCGTCCTATTATTTTATAAAAGGGGAAACCAAAACAGGGGCTTTGTATCTGCAAAAAGGATTAGTAAAAGATTTTTCAGAAAGGCATTTGTTTTTTTTACATGCCCCGGGATTAGAAACCTCAAAACTTGTAAATGAAATAATAGATTTGCACCACCCAAATAAAAACTAAGTTTTTTTAAAAAAGGGGAATTAAAATATAAATATATACCAATGAATTTTGAAATAAGTAAACTACCTACAAGAGATACAAAACCTCGCAATGCCGGATTAACAATGGTAATGGATAAAGGATTGAGTTTTCGTGAAGCCGAAGATTTTATATCCGTAGCCGGCGATTATACCGATTTATTAAAATTAGGTTTTGGCACATCCTATGTTACACCAAATCTCAAACAAAAAATTGAATTATACCAACAGGCTGGCATTCCTGTATATTTTGGCGGCACTCTTTTTGAAGCCTTTGTAATTCGTGGGCAAATTGAAGATTATATCCGTTTGCTTGAAAAATATAAGTTAACTCATTGCGAAGTTAGTGATGGCTCAATTGATATTGATCAGGATGAAAAATGCAAGTACATACATCAAATGTCTAAATATGTAACTGTGCTATCGGAAGTAGGTTCAAAGGATGCTGAAAAAATTATCCCTCCTTATAAATGGATTGCCATGATGCAAGCCGAAATAGAAGCTGGTGTTTGGAAAGTAATAGCCGAAGCCCGTGAAGGTGGAAACGTTGGTATTTTTAGAGGTACTGGAGAAGTAAGGTCAGGATTGGTAGAAGAAATATTAACCAAAATACCACAGGAAACTATATTGTGGGAAGCTCCGCAAAAAGGACAACAAGTGTGGTTTATTAAACTATACGGGGCCAATGTAAATCTTGGAAATATAGCACCCAATGAAGTTATTCCTTTGGAAACATTGCGAATAGGACTAAGAGGCGATAGCTTTAATTTTTATTTATAATTAGGAACTCAATAACCTAATTACCCAATAGCTTTTTAATTACACTTTCTTTCGTCGAACCAGTATAAACTGAACGTTATGAGTGCTTACAGCCCTATTTTTATCATTTAGTCCAAAATACACTTTGTAAACTCCTGATTCAACAACAGAAAAAGATAATTCAAGAGTTTTCATGGATGTATCTCGGTTTTTAGAGCCAATAAATTCTTCCTGCAGATTGAAAACCTGAATGGAAGCCATTGCCGAATCTAAATTGTGATTCATTATAAAAATGTAATCATACCCTTTTTCAGCTGCAAAATCGGTATTATACCACACTCCATCTACTAAGCTAAGATTCTGGCTTTTTACAAAATTCCAACCAATGCTAGGGTTGATTTCCTTGAATTGTGCTTTAGCGGAAAAACTTAATAAAAATAATACGGCTATTGAAAAATATTTCATCAATCTGTGAATTGCAAATTTAAGACTACTAATTAAGTTTAAGACGCAAATTTCATTCCCAAAGGTTGCTTGCTGTCTAATAATATTATCATATTAATAAAAACCCGTTTAACTTATCTTTGCAAATAATATGACCAACCCAATAGCGATAGCCATACACGGCGGTGCAGGCACCATACTTAAAAGCATGCTAACCCCCGAATTAGAAGCTGAATATACTGAAGCTTTAAAGCAATCCATAAATGCAGGATATCAAATTTTGAAGCAAGGTGGCAGTAGCCTTGATGCGGTGGAGGCTTCAGTGGTTAGTTTAGAAAACTGTTATTTATTTAATGCCGGCCGCGGGGCGGTATTTAATTCCATTGGCAAGCACGAAATGGATGCTTCCATTATGGAAGGCAAGTATTTGAAAGCCGGAGCAGTATCATCGGTTCAAAATATTAAAAACCCTGTAAAATTGGCAAGGGCTGTAATGGACCAATCAGAGCATGTTTTTTTGACAGCCGCAGGAGCCATGCAGTTTGCCAAAGAACGAAATATTGAATTGGCCCCTGATGATTATTTTTTTGTGCAACATCGCTACGACCAATGGCAAAGTGTGAAAGATACCGACCACTATAATTTGGATCATGTGGCCGAGCCAAGTGATAAAAAATTTGGGACTGTAGGTGCAGTGGCTTTAGATTGTTTTGGAAATATGGCAGCAGCTACCAGCACCGGTGGTATGACCAATAAAAAATATGGAAGGGTAGGAGATAGCCCTATAATAGGAGCTGGAACGTATGCCAATAATACTACCTGTGCTATAAGTTGCACCGGCCATGGCGAACTATTTATACGCAGTGTAGTGGCTTATGATATTTCGTGCCTTATGGAATACAAAGGCTTGAGTTTAAAACAAGCTTGTGATAGTGTGGTGTATGATAAATTGGTAAAAATAGAAGGAGAAGGTGGATTGATAGCTTTGGATGCTAAAGGAAATATTGAACTGCCTTTTAACTCAGAAGGGATGTACAGAGCTTGTGTAAATACTACTGGAGAAATTTTTGTGGCAATTTATAAGTAATCTTTAGAGCCTAAAGATTTCTTACTTCTTTTTTGTTGAAAATCTATAAGAAAGCCCCAATGATAAATAGTTTTTTGGAGCATTTTTTGTAATCCTCACACCACCTGATAAATCGACAATAAAATCATTATTTACTAAGTAGGTAAATCCACAGTCAAATCTGTGGTTGGCGGTTGAATCTTGAGGCAAAAAGCCATAAACCTCCAAATATCCGCCAAGTTTTTGGGTAAAAGCAATTCCCGTAGTTAATGTATAAATATAGGTTTGTTCTGCTGTTTCTCCGTTCCATTCAGCACCAAGATTGTAGGCAAGCGATACCTTATCCGACAAAGTATGCTGCATTAAAAACCGGAAAGAAGGGGCAATGTATTTTGTTTTAAAATAGTTACTTCCAATATTTGAACTTGTGATATGGCCTATAAATGAAGTGATTGGAATTATACCTTTTTCTTGGCAAATATTGGCTTTAAATCCTAAGGTTATGGGGATAAGACCGGTGGTCGTTTTACTACTTTCTTTTTCAGAAACAACTTCTGTAATTAATCTAAATTCAACCTTTTCATTCAGTCCAAATTTCCATAAAGAGGAAGGATAACTTATGGTTTTTAAATCCTCATTAATAGTTTCGTAGGTAAAACCATTTTCAACCTGAACATAATTTTTGGGAACAATAAACGGGCATTCCGTTTGGTCGGGTCGGTCCAACTGGATTGGGGTAGTTTGACCGAATGATTTTTCAGTAATCACGCCTGATAGCAATATGAGTGTAAAAACAGATTTAGGCATTTATTTAATTGGGTTTAGTTGGTGGCGCTAGTATCATAATTAGGGTTGTATTTAATTAAATACACACTTTAACACCGAGGCAAAAGTAACTAGAAAACTTTAAAATTTCTCGTGAGAAAATAACCTAGCCACCTTTTATAACATCCCGGATGGGATGTATGCACCAAAGGCGCGGGGTGTCTTTTTGTTGAGTAGTTTTAAAAAGCTAACGGTTTGCAGATTTGCGATGTGGCGGACTTAATAGCAGCATATTTCATTTTACCACCCATGATTATTTGAAGCAAAATGTTTCAATTACCACTAAACCCGCCATATCCGCAAATGTGCTGTTATGGGATGGTTTTAGTTAATCTCTCCCAATAATACATGCTAAAATTGAAGATTTAAGAAATTCGGGTATTGTCGCAACACAATCTGATGAAGAAGTTGACCAACCTCTATAAACTCTATCTCCATCTATTGTGTAAACACAATCTGATGAAGAAGTTGACCACCCTCTATAAACTCTATTACCATCTATTGTATAAACACAATCTGATGAAGAAGTTGACCACCCTCTATAAACTCTATTTCCATCTATTGTGTAAGCACAATCTGATGAAGAAGTTGACCAACCTCTATAAACTCTATTTCCATCTATTGTATAAGCACAATCTGATGAAGAAGTTGACCAACCTCTGTAAACTCTATTTCCATCCATTGTATATTCACAATCAGATGAGGATGTTGACCAGCCTCTATAAATTCTACTTTGTGCTTGAATGAAGCCAAACGTCAGCAACATTGTTGCCATTAATAAAATCTTTTTCATTTTGTTATTTTTTTAAATTTTGTTCCTACTCTTATGGATTTTCGGAATACTCCCTGTTTTTTTTAAGTGGTTTACTTGTCTCCACTTTTTTGTCTGTCACTTTAGATGATCAGCCTGCCTTGAACCGCTTTGTCGTTTTAAACTTTCCCATAAC
>CAMDSC010000031.1 GCA_945907065.1 Chitinophaga pinensis | reverse complement strand
AAGTTTATTGCCCCAATAGCTATTTCAACAACTCAAAACTGTAAAACAGCAGGAATTAAAAACCTTGATAAAAAAAGTAGAATTAGTATTTCACCAAATCCTTCAAACGGTATTTTTATTATAAACGGAATAAATGAAAACGTTAAACCAACAGTTGAAATAACAGATATTTTAGGAAGGCAATTGAATTTTGATTGGGAAGGAAGAACTCAAATTAAATTAACTAAAACAGAGACAGGTTTTATTTTTATAAAAATACAGAATGAACAAGGTGTTTCTGTAAAAAAGGTTTTTATAAAGCTTTAAAATTTTCCTACTTAGACACAAAATCACCCTAAGAATAGTTTTCAAAATAGCTTACCCCTATATTAAAAATTAATATAATTTCTTTGAACGGACTCCAATAGGCAGCTTCCGTCAGGGTGCGGTTGGGATCCAACAAAAGAGCGAACTGCAAAATTTCCCAAGGGGATGTTTCCTTTATCAGAGATTCTTGGAAATTTTGAAGTTGGTTTTTGTTGGTGCCCTTTTTTGCTTCTTTTTTGGGCAATCAAAAAAGAAGATATAAAAATATAGAAACGAAATTATTTCAGAAACTTCACTAATGTAATTGAGTTTAAATTATCTTTTCCCAATACCCAACATCTATCCACTTCTCAAATTTATAACCCACCTCTTTAAATTGGGCTATTTTTTCAAAACCAAACTTTTCATGCAAAGCAATACTACCATCATTTGGCAATGAAACTCCACCAATAACGGCATGGATGTCTTTTTTTTCTAATTCTTTAAAAAGGGCGGTGTATAATTTTGACCCTATTCCATGACCCGAAAACCCATTTTTTAAATACACCGAACTTTCTACCGAAAACCGATAAGAACATCTGGATTTCCATTCGCCGGCATAGGCATATCCAATAATTTCTTCATCCTGTTCATACACCAACCATGTATATTTTTCTGAAACTTTTTTAATTCTTTCAGCTATATCATCAGCCAAAACAATATCCTCTTCAAAGGTTACAATGGTGTTCAGAACATAGTAATTGTAAATATCACAAATGGCTTGAGCATCCTCGGGTGTGGCTTTGCGAATCATTTTGTTATAAATTTTCAGCCACAAATATCCTGCAATATTCTTTTATCATTCCCCTAACTTTTCTAAATTCATTCATTATTTCTTTGTCCGTCCCTTTAGCTTTAGCCGGATCAGGAAAGTTTTGATGAAATTTTTTGGCTTTGGAAGAAAAAACCGGACATGCTTCATTGGCATTATCACAAACAGTGATAACAAAATTAAAATCTATATCACTGTATTCATCCACATTATTGGATGTGTGATGGGAAATATCAATTTCATCTTCCATCATAGTCACAATGGCTTTTGGATTTACCCCGTGAGTTTCAATACCCGCACTGTAAATCTCTGCTTTGTCTTTTGCAAAATGCCTTAGATAACCTTCAGCTATTTGGCTTCGGCAACTGTTGCCTGTGCATAGAACAAGTATTTTTTTCATTACTTTTATTTAATTAAACCGTTTGAAGATTACCTTTATATAATTTTTTCTTTAGCCAAAAAGCAAATTTTACCAATAATATCAAAGCCGGAACTTCTACCAAAGGGCCTATAACTCCGGCGAAAGCTTGACCGCTGTTGATGCCAAAAACACCAATAGCTACCGCAATAGCCAGTTCGAAATTATTTCCTGATGCGGTAAATGATATGGCCGCATTTTCTGCATAATTGGCCCCCGCAAGTTTGCCTACAAAAAATGTAAGAGTGAACATGATTGCAAAAAATATAACTAAGGGAATGGCGATTCGAATCACATCTTGCGGTATTTGAACAATAAGTTGTCCTTTCAGGCTAAACATAACCACAATGGTAAATAGTAAAGCAATTAAGGTAATAGGCGAAATAAACGGGATAAACTTGGTATTGAACCAATCATTGCCTTTTAGTTTGGTTAAAACAATCCTGCTAAGAACTGCCGCCGCAAAAGGAATCCCTAAATAAATACCTACTGTTTTTGCTATTTCAGCTATTGTAATATCAATGGGTAAACCTTTTATCCCAAACAAGGGTAGCATAATTTCAAGATAGAAATATGCATAAACGCTAAAGAAGAAAACTTGCAATAAGCTATTGATACCAACCAATCCTGCCACATATTCTCGGTTTCCTTCGGCCAGTTCATTCCATACTATTACCATGGCTATACATGGGGCAAGTCCAATAATTATGAGGCCTGTCATATAATCAGGATAATCCTTTAAAAAAATTATGGCCAAGCTGAACATTAAAAACGGACCTACAATCCAGGTTATAAAAAAGGAAACAAACAATAATTTTAGGTTTCCTAAAACCTTTGGAATTTTTTCAAAACGCACCTTGGCCAGCGGAGGATACATCATTAAAATTAATCCTATGGCCAAAGGAATATTGGTAGTTCCTGTGGAAAATGAATTTACAAAGTCTGAAGATTCAGGAATAAAATACCCTATGGTTACACCAATGCCCATGGCCAGAAAAATCCATAATGTTAGGTACTGGTCTAAAAAGCTTAATTTTTTTTTGTTTCTCATAATTTTAAGGTTTAACAAAAGTTTAGGTTTTAGCAGCAACCGCCACCCGGAGTACAGCATTCACTTTCTTCTTTTCCCAATTCCACTAATTGCATTTTCCTTTTTTCAGTTGGAATTCCACAATGGTCTGCCGCAAGACAATCGGTTTTTGTTGGCACCAGTAAAAAGTTTTCACCCTTTATATCCAATCCATATTTTCCAACGGTTTCAGTTTGGTACTCCACTTCAATATCTAAATCCTCATCTCCTAAAATTTTGTCTGAAATTTCTATAATATTAAGTAATCCTTTAGGAGTAAGTCTATGCTCCACATCCTCCGCCACCCATATCTGAAGATTGGCTACTTTTGTGATTCTAACAGTTGAACCACAGTCAATAAAATGTTTTGTAATCAGCCCCACTTCAGTAATATGAAAATGTTTGGGCACATTATAGCCGTTGGGTTGCACAAAATTTAAGGTCTCCAAATAAAGGAGTTGGTTTTTAAGTTCTGATAATTTCATTTTTTCGATATTTTAAAGGTCTTTATGTTTAACATTTGTAAAGCAGCAATTATTTTTTTTAAGGTCATAGGTTTGAAAAAAGCCGTTGAGATGCCCTTTAAATTTATGCCAAACATCATCATCAATACAGTAGCAGATGGCGTTTCCTTCAACATTACCTTTAATAATTCCTGCATTTTTTAGTTCTTTTAAATGCTGAGATACAGTAGGCTGAGCTAAAGGCAATTCATTTACAATATCACCACAAATACAGCTTTCTGTTTTTAGTAAATAATCAATAATTGCGATGCGGGCTGGATGACCTAACGCCTTTATTAAAGTAGCCAATTCGTTTTGCCTTTCAGTAAAATGATGTGTTTTGGTTGCACCCATATTTGTTCATTGCAATATTACGATATTGTTTAATATTTTTAAAATAAATTTGTATTAAATTTTAGTAAGCCGACCAAACCCCCAAATATTTCCTTTAAAAGACCTTATTATTAATAGCTTTCACAATAAATTTGCACTTTAAATTATATTTAACAATATGAAAAAGCTGAAATTAGCTTTGATGGTAGTTTTAACGTGTGTGTTGGGTCAAAATCTGAAAGCACAGATTACAACTCCTAAATTAAGCCCGCATTGTGTCTTAACACAGGAAGTAGGGTTTAATGAAATAACTGTAGACTACTGTCGCCCAAGTGTAAAAGGTCGTGTAATATTTGGAGAATTGGTTCCTTATGGAAAAATTTGGAGAACCGGTGCAAACGCAAGTACTAAACTGAAATTTAAAGACGATGTAACTTTGGAAGGTCATGAAGTGCCAGCCGGCGAATACACGCTTTATACTATTCCAGATAAAGACGAATGGACCATCATTATTCATACCGTTACTTCCTATTGGGGAGTAGGTAAGGATTATAAAGAAGCCGATGATTTAATTCGATTTAAAGTAAAACCAATAACTCTTAATCACAAAATAGAAACTATGGCCATTGAGATGTCAGACATTACAGCCAATAACTGTAACCTTGAAATAAAATGGGACCAAACCTTGATTACTATTAAAATAAAAACAGACACCGATAAAAAAGTTTTGACAGAAATAGATGATAAAATGAAAGGTGTTACTCAGGCCACCTATTATCAGGCTGCGGTGTATTATCTTGAAAATGATAAAGACCTTAATAAAGCATTGGAGTGGATTAACAAGGCATTGGTAAACAACGAGCAATTTTGGATTCTTCGTCACAAAGCTTTGATATTAGCCAAACTTGGCCGTTACAAAGAAGCTGTTGCGTTAGCAGAACGAAGTATGGAATTGGCCGCAGTAGCTGATAATGATGACTTTAAAAAACAAGATGAAAAAGCAATAGTCGAATGGCGTGCTTTAATTAAATAATTGTTCCCACTTAAAAATTAAACCGAACCATTAATCAACTAAGCTCTAATATTTGTAAATGCAAAAAAAATATCTTTTTACTCTCATACTACTAATAGCTGGATTGGCGGCTTGGTTTTACCTAAAACCCAAAGGGAGTGGCACAACAGACAAAAGTAAAACCGATTTTGCAATTGAAAACACCGAAGATATTACCAAAGTTTTTATCTCCAATAAAATTGATGGAAATTTATTGTTGGAAAAGAAAAACGGTGTTTGGTATGTCAATGGAAACTATGAGGTTTCAAAACCGTTTATGGAATTCTTTCTTTTGGAAACATTAAAGAAAATTCGTGTTCAAGGCCCTGTGCCATTACCTGCAAGACAAAATGTGATATCAAGCATGGCTACTATGGCTACCAAAGTTGAAATTTATATAAACAAGGAACTAAGCAAAGTATATTATGTTGGCAATCCTACCAGCGACATGAGCGGTACCTATATGTATCTTGAAGGCAGTAAAGACCCATATATAACTCATATTCCCGGATTTGATGGTTTTTTAAGCACCCGTTATCCAATTGCTGAAAACGAATGGGTGAGCAAAATTATTTTTGATTACAAACCCGAAGATATAAAATCGGTGGATGTAAATTATCCTAGGGATGTCAAAGGTTCTTTTACAGTTACTCGTAAAGGAAACATCAATGATTTTGACATCACTGCTTCGCAAACGGCTCCAGAAGGCACACTGAATTATGCCTCTGTAAAATCATATTTTGGAATGTTCGTTAATAAAACATGTGAAGGATACATTGATTTAAAACTCGTTACGATTGATAGTATTAAAAAATCAGGGCCAATTTGTATTATTACTTTAACCGACAAAAAAAACAAAATTACTAAACTAAGTGTTTACAAACGTTCATCTACTGATCGCGACCATGGCTTGTATGACAATAAAGGCAACCGATTGGCATATGACCCATCACGATATAATGCTATGACTGAAAATGATAAACGCATGTTTGTAATTCAAGATATAATGTTTGCCCCAATAATGATAAAGTATTCCGATTTCTTTTTAAAACAGGCTGGTGATTAAGTTTATTTGTGCATTAATAGGGTTTGCAGTTTTTCGATTTCCGGGTGCTTTCATAGGCTACCTTTTGGGTTCGTTATTCGAAAATATGAGTGTTACGACATCAGGAGATTCGGAACCGGTATTTAGTTCAGGCACCCGAACCGGTGGCGATTTTAGTCAATCTTTTTTGGTGTTAACCGCTGCGGTGCTAAAAGCCGACGGAACTGTAACCAGAAATGAATTGGAATTTGTAAAAGAACTTTACAAACAAAATTTTGGGGTTGATAAAACCAAGGCTGACATGTTGGTGCTGCGCGATATTTTGCAAGGCGAAATCATACGATGGGAAAATGCTTGCCTTAGTATTCGCCAAAATATGATTCAAACCGAGCGAGTAAAATTGATTCATTATTTATTTGGAATAGCCAAAGCGGATGGAAACATTACCCAAAATGAGTTGAATATTATTAAAAATATTTCGCTAAACATTAATCTTACCCAATGGGATTTTGAACACATAAAAACAAAATTTACTGAAACTTATAATCGTGAATATTGGGAAGAATATACAGGCAGTTCGCGTCAACAAACTACTTATTATAAACGCGAAGACCATTATAAAACTTTAGGATTAGAAAGCTCAGCTACTGATGATGTAATAAAAACCACTTACCGAAAATTAGCCCGTCAATACCATCCTGATAAGCATGCCACCAAAAGCCCTGAAGAAACCAAAGCTGCTGAAGAAAAGTTTAAAAAAATTCAGCAGGCCTATAATGAAATTAAAAAGGAAAGGGGTTTGTAGAACGTTTATTACTAAATCCGAAACTTTAAATATTTAATGGTTTTACCAATTTGCAGCCATTTTAATTCATAATAGGTTTTTATTTTTAGCTCTTCCGTTACATTCTCCCAAGTATATATATCGTTTTGATCTTCTAAAAGTTCATAATTTTTTTCCTTTATCAAATCAAGCGTGTATTCATACAAATGGTCGTCATCGGTTTTTAGGTTAATAATTCCATCAGGTTTTAAAAACTGCTTGTAGCGGGCCAAAAACATAGGATGTGTTAGTTTTTTACGGTCTTTATTGGGTTGCGGATCGGCAAAGGTTATCCAAATTTCATCCACTTCATTGGGTGCAAAGTGCTCTGTACAATGGTCAATTTGTATTCTCATAAAAGCCGCATTGTCCAAATTTTCTTCGATCGCTGTTTTTGCTCCTTTCCACATTCGGGCGCCTTTGCGGTCGATGCCGATAAAATTTCGTTCTGAGAATAATTGTGCTAATCCAACTGTGTAAGCTCCATGGCCGCAGGCAAGTTCAAGTGTTATAGGATTTTGGTTTCCAAAAAAATCATTCCATTTCCCAGCCATACTTTCAGGCAATTGCACCATATTTTTAAAGGTAAGATTTTGTTCGAATCGAGCCAGTTTGTTTTTTCCCATTGTGGCAAAGGTAAGTTTTGTAGTTTTGCGCTGCAAAAATGAACGAAGTAAAACTTTCAGGAGTTGTAATAACTTTTAACGAGGAGGAAAAAATAGCCCGATGTATTCGTTCGCTTTTGCAGGTGTGTGATGAAGTTGTGATTCTTGATTCCTTTTCTACCGATAAAACCTGTCAAATAGCTTCTGACTTGGGTGCAAAGGTTTTTCAAAACAAATTTGACGGACATATTCAGCAAAAAAATAGAGTCCTTACATTTGCTTCATCGCCTTACATTTTATCCTTGGATGCAGATGAAGAATTAAGTCGGGAATTAATTGAATCCATTAAAAAAGCTAAACACGATTGGAAATTTAATGCTTATAGCATGAACCGCCTGAATAATTATGGGGGCCAATGGATACGCCATGGGGCTTGGTATCCTGATAAAAAATTTAGATTATGGGATAGCCGTTTGGGGCAATGGGGTGGTGAAAATCCTCACGATAAATTTATTTTAAATCAAGGCTGTAAAACTTTTCATTTAAAAGGAAATCTGTTGCATTACACAGTGAACGGGTTGGAAGATTTGAAAAATCAAACCGAAAAATTTTCAAGCATTGCCGCCAAAGCCATGTTTGAAAAACAGAAGAAAATAAACACACCTGAAATTATTTTTAAAACCTTTTTTAGGTTTATTAAGGAATATTTTTTTCTCCTCGGTTTTATGGATAGGAAGGCAGGATTTGATATTGCAAAAATGGATGCTAAATACGTTTGGCTTAAGTATACCAAACTTCAAAAGCTTTATAAAAAGTAAATTCTATTTTACCTTGGCGCTAAAGGAGTTTTTTAACCCTTTATAGCTTGTTAAATCTACCTTTAATGAACCAACGGCTAATGAGGCTTCAACTCTAATTGGTATTTTATTTTCATCATCACTTACCCAAAGTGTAATAGATTCATCATTTTTAAATACTCTGTCGGCCACAGCTTTAGGTTTAATTTTTATACATTTAATTTTACCTACATCACTTTTAATCGTTTCTTTACCCATGTATTTAAATTCTAGATTATAAATTTCCTGATCTAAATAAATATCAATAGGAAATTTTTGACCTTTAGTGGCCGAGCTAAAATCAATGGTTCTTGCATAATATAGTGCCCCAATAATATCTTGAACATAAGCAGGACAATCCATATTTTTCTTTTTGCCTTTAATTTTTTTCAAGTCATGGTCAAAAAAAACTAAGTCCACATCACTGTAACTGTCTTCTTTAACGGATTTAAAATATTTAACCGGAGCCATATATTCCATGTCCATATACGATTCAAACCTGTCCCGAACTTTAAACATCCAATCAAAGGTGCTTAGTGTTTTGCCATCAGCAGTAAGATGAAATGTTTGACGATCATGCACTTCCACTGCCTCATTGTCAACCTTTAATGAAATTTTGGCTGCATTTATTATTCCATAGTGAACTCTATAATTAAGTTCTTCGCCATAAGTAAATGCGTTGTTCGAAAGCATTCTGTGAAACGCTGTATTATTTTCACTTGCAGTTTCAAAGTTTTGTGGAATGACAAAACTACTTAAAACAAATGCCACAGTTATAATTATTGGTTTTTTCATTTCTAGTTCAATATTTTATTTTACAAATATTATTCCAAATTAAAGTATCCTCTAAAAGTTCAAATTATAATTTTCTATATTTGTCGCCACATCCATTTGAAAAACCTTTTATTCCTTTTCACTTTTTTGCTTATTAGCTTACACAGCTACTCGCAACTTGATAATTCGTATTTATTTAACGCCAATTCTGACAGTTTAATATCTCCAAGTTCAAAGTTCGGATTTTTAATTGATAATGTCAATTATATACGCGACACCGAATATCATAGCGATATTGAACAAGGAGCCACCTGGGCAGGAACCCAGATATGGCCATCAGCGGTTTATCGTTATAATCAAAATATCAGTTTCAAGGGTGGTATTTTTTTACAAAAGGATTTTGGCAACAATAAATTCAGAACGGTAATTCCAACTTATACAATCTCCTATACTAATTCAAACGTAAAGGTAAATTTTGGTACTTTGGATGGAAGTTTAGAACATAAACTAATTGAACCCATGTATGCCATAGAAAATTTTATTGACAAACGAATAGAAAACGGATTGCAAATAAAGGGTAAATACAAACGCCTAACATACGACCAATGGATAGATTGGGAAAAAATGATTTATCGCACCTCTACTACTCAAGAGCAATTTACAGTTGGGTTTAGCGGTAAATTTTCTGCTATTGATAAAAAGAATTTTCAATGGGCTTTTCCTGTTCAAATAACAGGAAGACATAATGGTGGCGAAATTTATGCGCAACCGCATAATAACATAAAAACCCAATTCAATTTTGCCTATGGAACCACAATAACTCAGAACAGACTAGGCAAATTGATTGACAAAATTGATTTTCAAGGCTATCTTACTTTTTATGAAGATTTATCTCCAACCAAAGCCGATTCATTTCGTGATGGAACTGGGCAATTTTTAGCACTTACAATGCGAATGAAGAATTTTGGAATTATGATGAATTATTGGGATGTCCATCAATATATAGCGCCATTAGGTGACCCTTATTACGTGAGCAAAAGCCGCGAATATCCTGGCGACTACAGTCAATATCGCAAAATGGTAATGCTGCGACTAATGTATGAAAGAAAACTTTGGGATAATTTTACATTAGTTGGCAGACTGAACACTATTTACGATTTTTCCGAAAAGGCTAAAAATATGGTTATGGAAGTTTATCTCAAATTCAATATTGGTATGCCTATTAAGCCCTAACAAACACTTATATTTGCACCACACCATGATAGAAACCGGAAAGGATTTAAGAGCAAAAATTGAATCAACTTTAGAATCGGTGAGGCCTTACTTAAAGGCTGATGGAGGAGATGTTGAGTTTATTGATGTTTCTGATGAAATGGTAGTTAAATTAAGACTTTTGGGAACATGCAGTAGCTGCACCATGAGTCGCTTTACTATGAAAGCAGGTATTGAAGATAGCCTTAAAAAGGCAATACCATCTATAACTTCAGTTATAGCAATTTAAAATTCCAATATTTTAATTCTCTTAATTTCAGTTAAATAGAAATATTTTTTAACTAAATGCAACTATTTTAATAGTTATTAAGTCTATATAATTGTAAGAAAAGGTTTTTTAAATTGTTTTTTTACATTTACTCATATACGTTTTCAAAGGTTTAGTTAGAATCCCATTCTTGAGAAAGGATGGGATTTTCATTTTATTTAAAAAAAAACCAATTCACTTTTCACATTGTTATACTTAAAGCAAATATCTTTGCTCTAAGAAATGAATATAGGAATTGTATGTTATCCAACTTTTGGAGGAAGTGGTGTTGTGGCTACAGAGTTAGGAAAAATATTAGCATCAGAAGGCCACATGGTACATTTTATTTCTTATGACCAACCTGCCAGACTTGATTATTTTTCACAAAATTTATTTTATCACGAGGTCACTGTTTCTACCTATCCACTCTTTCAATATCCACCATACGAATTGGCTCTTACAGGAAAAATTGTAGAAATAGTGAAAAGTGCAAAGTTGGATGTATTACATGTACATTATGCTATACCGCATGCAGCTGCAGCGATAATGGCAAAAAAAATATTAAAAGACATCAATGGGATCCGAATTCCGGTAATAACAACCTTGCATGGCACCGATATTACTTTGGTAGGAAAAGATCCAAATTATGAAGGTGTAGTTTCCTATTCTCTAAATCAAAGTGACGCCGTAACTGCGGTATCAGAAAGCTTGAGAGATGACACCTATAAGTTTTTTAAAATAAATAAACCCATCGAAGTAATTCCCAATTTTATTGATTTGAAAAAATATAACCGTCAAATCAATAAAAGTTATAGAAATGCCTTTGCCTTGCCAGATGAGTTTGTACTTATGCATACTTCCAATTTTAGGAAGGTTAAAAGAATAGAAGATGTAATAACCATATTTGCCAATGTACTAAAAACCAAACCTGCCAAATTAATATTGGCCGGTGATGGGCCGGAGCGAAGAGCCATGGAACAAATGTGTGCTGCATTAAATATTTCTGCTCATGTGCTTTTTTTAGGCAAACAAGATGCCATCGAAAAACTGCTTTCAATAGCCGATGTGTTTTTAATGCCTTCAGAAACTGAAAGTTTTGGGCTGGCCGCTTTGGAGGCCATGGCATGCAGTGTTCCAGTAATTTGCACCAATACAGGCGGCATGCCTGAGCTCAACAAACATGGCTATTCAGGATTTATAGCCAACGTTGGCGATACCGATGCCATGACCAAATATACCCTTGAACTTTTGAAATCAGAAGCAACTTTAAACCAATTCAGGGAAAATGCACACCAACATGCACTTCAATTTAGCACCGATAAAATAGTACCTCTTTACGAAAAACTTTACGAATCCCTTTTGAATGAAAGCCATTAAAATATCGGTTTATGGCAAAGTTCATGGCGTGTATTTCAGAGCTAACACTTGCCAAAAAGCTAAATCTTTAAAAATTAATGGTACGGTAAAAAACATGGCAGATGGCAGTGTTCAAATAATAGCTGAAGGAGATGAAAAGAATATAGAACATTTTGTTAAATGGTGCCATGAAGGACCTCTATTGGCCAAAGTCGGTTCTATAAAAATCTTTGAAATGAAACTTGAGGGCTTTTCAAATTTTGAAATAATTTACTAAAACACATTTTATAATTTTAGCAATTGCCCTTTTCCTCGTTGTTCTGTAAGTTCAAAATTTGGCGGTTTGTTAACATAATATACATTGCCTTTATTAAATATTTTAACATTGAGAATATTCTTAGGGTTAACAAAGCAATCCAATGGAGTGTGTGAATCAAGATAGATATCATCACAAAGTAGTTTTCGTGCATCCAAAACGGTTATTTCTTCAATACTGCAAGTCAAGATATTTGACCAACCTTCCAGAAATATATTGCCCGAATTAATACTATGAACCTCCAAAAAGCCAAGTTTAACCTTTAGATTAATATCTCCTAACCCATAGTTTTTAAGTTTTAAATAATTTGATTTTTGAAAATCAAGAGTATCTATACTTTTTAGATTTGTAGCAGATGATATTTCAATATCATCCAAATATTTTACCCTAATTTCAATCGTAATTTTCCGATTATAACTTCTTACAAAATTGCAAGTGTTTTTGTTTTCAATGGTAAGAGTATTGTCTTTAACTTTAGTAATTATTTGGTTGATTATGTGACTACCTGCGGTAATTTTTACCTGTTCAGTTTGGGTTGTGTCTTGAACTAAAACAATATCAAATTTTTCGCCAATATTTATTTTATTAAAAGAATTTAACTGCCTTGTTACAGTTATATCTTTTCCTGTTCCTTGAAAACAATCGTTCCATTGGTCTTTGCGGCAACTGGTAAAAACTAAAATCAGAAGTGCTAATAATTGTATTTTTAAAATAACCTTCATTTTTTAAAACGTTTAAATTTATAACCAATGCCCCATTCAAAATAATCAGCCGTTCCAAAATGCACTTTAAGCGTGCCGTTTAAAAACCAGTTCTTATTCAGTTCATAACGAAATCCTATTCTTTGATAAGTAAAATACTTCGTTTGGTATGGATTTAAAAGATAAAAACCAACATCAGTAAGCATAGCAAACCGTCCAATATCATAACGGTGACCAATAAGCACACCAAGTTCAGTGCTATTATCAATACCAACCCTAGGATTATCAATACTCAAAAAATGCGAATAAGGATGTGTAGCGTCCCAAACCAAATCGGCTCCAAGATACCACCGCCGAACTTCTGTAATTGGCTTAAGCCAACGATAGCCCAGACTATATATATTAAATTGTCGGGGATTTGAAATGAACTTTTCTTTGTATCCGTAATTTATAAGTACTTCGTGTTGTTTGGTGGTAGGTTTAAATGATCTTGAAGTATCGATATTTTTGGCTTTTACATCTCCAAATCCCATTTGCAATCCTAATAATAATGATGGCATATTAATACCCAAATTTGGGGCTTTTATGCTACCATTGGAATAATGAGTTAATCCCAATCCTGTTTTAAGGGTGCATCGCGATGTGATGTTGGTTTGATAAATAAAACCAAGTTGAATATTTCCATTCCAATGGCTACCAATAGCCATGTTTTGACGATTGTTATAAAAATCAAATTTTTTGGTAAGGTATCCTACACCGGTACCCAATCGTAATGCTAAATAATTTTTTCCTTTCCCTGAAATTCTAAACTGAAAATTAGCTCCTAAAGCATAAACCTTTCCGCTAAGCTTTGGTTGCCCAAGGTCTAAATAAATAAAATTATAACCAATTTCTGCATTTTTATAAAAACGATTCCAATATTTGTCCTTATTATTAATTCGGGCTAAAGACAATTCAAAACCATTAACATGAGCTTCCAAATTTCTTGCATCATCGGTGTGAGCAATTACAAAACCTGGATAATACATAACACCTGCAGCCCATTTATTTTGAGCATTCGCAGTATCCAAACCCATTAATGCAATTAATGGTATAATTATTAATAAAAAAGTAGACCGCATTGGCTTATTGCAAAACAAAGAAAAAAGGATGAATGAAAATGACATATTTTTTAATTTACTGTAAAAATATTTAACCGATTTAAGCATCCTTTAATAAATTAATCAATTCAACTGTCGTTAATAATAAAATCATCTTAAATTCGACCCTTAATTAATGAATTTCAAAACTATTTTTAGTCTTCTTTTACTTTTCAGCTTCACCTCCTGTTTTGAGATAGTGGAGGATATTTCTTTTAAAAAAGATGGTTCAGGAGTTCTTAAACTAATTCTCAATTTAAGTCAAAGTAAAAATGAAATAAATACACTTATGAAATTAGATAGTTCATCTGGATATAATATACCAACCGAAAGTGATATTAATTCTTATTTAGATAGGGCTTTACAAAAACTTAAATCAATAGAAGGACTTAGCAATGTTAGTATAAATCGAGATTTTAAAAACTGGATTTTTGAAGTAAAAACTAATTTTAAAAACGGTGAAAATTTAGAAAAGGCGATTCAAAGTGTTCACAGTGAGTTTGCTAAAGAAGAACCTTTATTATTTAAGAATAGACTAATTTATAATGGCAAAACTATGCAAAGAGAAACTCAAAATATTGATGAAAAAACCAGAAAAGAACTAAACAAACCAACTGAAAAAAAGATATTTGCCAAAGCTAAATACACAACAATATATCGTTTTGAAAATACAATTGAAAAAAGTAACAATGCCCGAGCAAAAATTTCACCTAGCAAAAAGGCAATTATGCTTCAAAGCAATGTATTAAATATAATTAACGGAAAAGAAACCATCCAAAACCAAATACAATTAAATGAACCGTAACCTCCTCCTAGTTTTATTTTCATCTGTTTTTATGCAACTGAATGCACAATTATCTTTAGAAAAAAGAATACCTAAACAGGCAAAATTTGTGCTATCCTTTAATCTAAATTCCCTGTCTCAAAAAGTAAATTTTAACGATTTAGGGAATTATAATTTTTTGAAAAAACCAGATATAGAACAATATATTATGCCCAATGTAATTTTAAAGGAATTGTTCCGATTGCCTGATAAGGCTGCTATAAACCGCTCTGGTAAATTATTTATTTATACCGAAAATCATGACAGCATTAGCAATCTTACCTACCTCATTGCTATTTCAAATGCCAAAACTTTTGAAACCCGAATGGTTGATATTTTAGAAACCAAACACTACGAAGCCAAGTTTAAAAAAGATGGGAAAGTGAAGATTTTAACTTATGGCCACAAGTTTAGTATAACCATAGCCAAAGATTATGTTATAATTTCAAGTTGGCAACTACCCTACTATTATAGTTATGACTATGATGAATATAATGAATCAAAAAACAAGGTGATAATGATTATAGATAGTACCAAATATGCCAACATGCCATTGGATACTACCAGCTATGAACCTGATGAAACACCTTCCGATTCATTAGCAATAGAAGAACAAGAGCCCCTAATTGCAATACCTGAAGAAGTAGCTGCGCCAGACACAACCATTGCCGAAGAAGTTTCAACTTTAGTAGATGCTGTGGCTGCCCAGGTTGAAGAAACCGAATATTATGATAACACCTATGACAACGATTCGTTAATAAAACAATTTGAACGCAAGTGGGCTGCTAAGCGAAAAGCAAGAGAAGCTGAATTTTATGGCAGACACGACCTTAAAATGGCGCAACGACAAAAAAATATTAATGATTTGAAACCTGCAGATTGTATAGCTGTCAATCCTGAATTTGTAAAGATTTTTACAAATAAAGATGATATAATTTATTGGTTTGATTATCAAAGTTACTCCCAGCAGTTAATAGACATGATGGGAAATAAAAATTCTTACAACTACGATACTGTTTTGCTTAAAGAAAAGTTAAAAAACCCGCCAAAAAATCAACTGGCCGAATTTTTAGAAAATAATTCGATGTATGGTTTGGGTAATTTTAATCAGGGCGAAATAAAAATGAATTTTTATAACAGCTTCAATTCCGTTTCAAAACCTTTCGTTGAAAAAATATATTCAGGTACCATAAACGCTGATTTTTTTAAATATATAAAAAGCGACAATCTGATGGGGCTAATGGGTTTTAGTATTAACACTGAAGCTGCCACCAATTTATATTATGAAGTATTTAGGAGAGCTTCTGAAAGCAACGCTATACCAAATAAATGGGCCATTGCCGCCATGGAAATGACCGACATGTTTTTAGATAAAAACGCCATTCATCACACCTTTAAAGGCGATGCGGTAATTGCTTTTACAGGAATAAAATCTTACTTGCATAACTATTCAAGCTACGAATACGATTCATTAACCTTTGAAAATCGTACCGTAGAAAAAACCAAAACCGACTATATACCTGAGTTTACTGCTATACTTACTATTGAAAACATGGCAAATGTGAAACGTATATTAAGAATGATTCAACGATTTGAGGGTTTAATAGAAGTTTCAAACAATGTGTATTCATTCAAGTCAAAAGACAAGGAAATGAACGGCCTTTTTTATGTGGTAATTAAAGACAACTTGTTATTTATAACCAACGACAAACCCTTGGCTACAGAACAAATATTCGCCGGTTTAAGCACTGAAAGAACGGTAGGCAATAATTACAATTCGTATTTAAATAATTCTTCTTTTGGGTTTTGGGATGCTTCAAAAATGTTTAAACTAATGGCCGAAGGACCCGAACAAGAGTTTGGAAAACCTGACGAATTAGACAAATGGAGCAAAAAGATCAATAAAGGTTTTTTTGTTTCAAAACCAATGGATGGCAATACTACCAATACCGAAGTAACTTTGGAAATGAAAAATCGCGAAAACAGCAGTTTTCTTGAACTTTTGAAATTATTTGATGATATCTATTTAATGAACAAATTTAAATTTTGAAGATAGAAATTATGATATTATTAAGTTAGTATAGCTTTTCACATCCCTTTAATAAAGGGTTTGTATTTAAATAAAATTAGGTTTTGAAACGGTATATAATATATGGTCTGGTATTAATTTTAATTGCAGTTGCAGGTCTGTTTTTGTATAAAATTTATGGACCATCAGAATTAGTAATTGAAAAAATACCTATGGATGTAAACTGGTGTTTTACGGTTGATAAAAAAGAATTTTTCCAAGAAACATTATTATCTGAAGACCTTGAAAAGGATTCACTATTTCAAAAGCTAAAAGCAAAACTACCTTTTGATGCTTTAAAAATTTATAACACTATTGGCATAAACCAAATGGGAGATATAGCTGCTTTTGGCCAAACCGAAGATGAAATAAATGTGGCCTGGATTGGAAAAAACGAAAAGGATTTAACCACAGCTATTAAACATAACAAATGGCCCGAAAAAAAATACAAACATTTTTCGGAGGTAAACATTTCGGACAATTTATATCTGGAATACCAATGGCCCATAGCCCTATTGCGAAACAAACCTGCGGGTGATGACTTCAAATTTTTTAGTTCAAAAGCAAAAAAACTAAACGGTAAGCAGTTATTGCATAATAAAACCAAGGGCAGTATTATTTATGGATTTATTAAGCCCAGCAAACAGTTTGCAGCTAAATATTCTTTTATACCATTAGACAAAATAATTTTTATAGGTCTTAAAAAAGAGGATTCAAAAATTAATATTTACTTTGTTCAACCGAGTATCAAACTAAAAGGAAAATTAGGAATTCCTCAAAAGCATCCTTCCGATATTGCCATAATTAGTTGGCCTTTAACCAATGAAGCTATTTCATCAATAACGCAGATTCCATCTGCTGTTTCAGCCCGCTTAAACCAATTGCTAACGAAGCCTTTCATTCATTTTTATGGAGAAGTTTTGGATACTATTTCTACCACAGAAGAATACACCCAAATAGATTGGGACAATGAATTTAGACTCACTCTTAAAGTGAGAGAAAAATATAAAGCGTTTCCCGGTTTAAGAATGGAATTTATTAAAAAGGCAGCGGATAATTCCAATTCAAGCCAAGCCATCAACTTAGGTTTGGATATTTTAAAACTTCAGTTTGCCGAAACTTCAAAATCGTATAATATATCATCTGAAGACAAACAGCCAAGGCCTTCCGAACAAAATATTCCGGATTATTATTTATACGCCAATTTTGATGTATTGCAAGCCGACCCATTTTGGCAACCTATAATTGAAAACTCTTTTAAATGCATTTTGTTGTATACCAAACCTTTGGATAAAGGCTCGGTATTTGTGTTGACTTTGGAAAAATAATCTCAAAAAAATACCCAACTCTAAAGTTGAGGTATTAATAAATTTTATCATGGGTTTAGAAAAAAGAGATCTTATTTAATACTGTCCGCAGCGGCAGTTTCAGTATTTACAGACATGGAAGCAGCGGCTTCGCTCATTGCCTTTTCTTTTAAGGTATTTAATCCTTTTTCAAAATCAGGACCAATCATTTTTTCCATATCCATAAATAAATTAACAATGTTAAACGGAAACGGGCTTGCACCATACATTTCCCAGCTCACCTTATAGCCTTCTCCCTCAGGTGTCATTTTAAAAATTGTTTTGTTATTGGCTTCAAAAGGCTTGATAAAATGTAAATCCATATCCACCTCTTCAAAAGGGGTAATGGCTGTAATAGTCATTTCACCTTCTCCTACAATGTCGTTTCCTTGCCATTTATAATTTGCACCCACTTGGCCTTCCGTTCCACTAAATGTTAATTTTTGATTTGGGTCTTTTACGACCATGGATTCCACTTTAAAAAATCAGACCAAGTACTTATATTTTTAAAAACAACTTCTTTACTTATGTTAGGAATGACAACCGATCTTTCAATTTTGAAACCTTTAGGAGCAATAAGCCCTAACACTATAACAATAGCTACTAAACAACCTAAAATAATACCTATAATTTTTAATATTTTCATTATTTAAACCTTATAACTATTTCAAACATATAACTTAAACCCAATTATCCAAATAAATTATTCGCATAATGCAATGTAAAGGTTTGGTCATTTGCTCAAAATTTATATATTTGCCTTGAGATGAAATCTGGTATAGTAAATTCATTCATGGCCTGGTATTTTAAAAAAAGAATGCCTCAGGTTGAATATGCTTTACTTCACCCGGGCGAAACCCAATTTCATATATTTCGCAATCTTATTTTTAAAGGAACCAAAACCGAATTCGGGCTGCTTCATGGATTTAATAACATTCACAGTGTTGAAGATTATCAAAACAATGTACCAATTCAGGATTATGAATCCTTAAAACCCTATATCAACCGAATACTTAAAGGTGAACAAAAACTATTGTGGCCAAGCGATATCCATTGGTTTGCCAAATCATCGGGCACCACTTCTGATAAAAGTAAATTTATCCCTGTAAGTTTTGAATCATTGGAAGAATGCCAGTTTAAAGGGGGCCGTGACATACTTACCCTTTATTGCGAAAGCCAATCCAATGCAAAAATATTTCAAGGCAAAGGATTATTAATTGGCGGAAGCCATGAAGTAAATCCACTATCCGAAAATATGTATTGCGGCGATTTAAGTGCTGTAATTATGAATAATCTTCCGTTTTGGGTTAATTTATTAAGCACCCCAAAACCTGAAATAGCACTCATGGCCAACTGGGAAGAAAAGCTGGAAATGATAGCTCAGGAAACCCTAAATGAAGATGTAACTAGTATTTCGGGAGTGCCAACTTGGACCCTTCTACTTTTCAAACGATTGTTAGAAATTACAGGAAAAGACAGCATGCTGGAGGTGTGGCCAAATTTAGAACTATACATGCACGGAGGAGTAAATTTTGCCCCCTACCGAAATCAATTTAACCACTATATTCCATCCACTAATATGCATTATATGGAAACCTATAATGCCTCTGAAGGATTTTTTGGAATACAGGAAAAACCCGGAAGCGATGGCATGTTACTGATGTTAGATTACGGCGTGTTTTATGAATTTATACCCATGAGTGAATTTGGTAAAAGCGATGCTAAAGTTTTAACCTTAGACGAAGTAGAAACCGGTGTAAATTATGCTTTAATAATTAGCACCAATGCAGGCTTGTGGCGCTATATGATTGGTGATACCATAAAATTTGTAAGCACTAATCCATATCGTTTTCATATAACCGGCCGAACTAAATTATTTATAAATACGTTTGGCGAAGAACTAATGATAGAAAATGCCGAAGCTGCAATTACTATGGCTTGTGCCGAAACGGGTTCAATTGTCAGAGATTTTACAGCAGCTCCTATTTATTTAAAAGAAGATCAGCCAGGCGGGCATGAATGGATAATTGAATTTGACAGGCATCCTGAATGTATTGATAATTTTATTAATAAATTAGATAATCATTTAAAAAATCTAAACTCAGATTATGAAGCAAAGCGAACCGGAAATATGGCAATAGCTCTACCAACAGTAAGAACTTGTAAAGAAGGTGCGTTTTATAACTGGCTTAAAGAAAAAGGGAAATTAGGTGGGCAGAATAAAGTGCCTCGCTTAAGCAATGATCGCAAAATCATTGAAGAATTATATCACTATTTATAAATTACACTCAATCACAAGAATGAAATCCGTTTTCGCTTACCTTTTTATAGCTGTTTTAATAGGTATTACCGGCTGCATGGCTGATGGACAGGAAACTTTAAATTCTAAAGAATTTAAAGCAAAATTAGCACTTTCTGAATTGCAACTGGTGGATATAAGAACTCCAGCAGAGTATGATTTAGGCTATATTGAAGGGGCTGATAATATTGATTTTTACAATACAGAGTTTGTAGCAAATATTTCAAAATTGGATAAAGAAAAGCCTTTAGCCATTTATTGCAAATCTGGTGGAAGAACCAAAGATGCCATGAAACAATTGGCCAAAGTAGGTTTCAAAAATATTTATGCTTTAGCAGGAGGTTTATTGGCTTGGGAAAAAACGGGATATACTTTGGTAACTCCAAAACCTATTGAACAAGTAAAAACCACAGTTACCAAAGCAGAGTATAATAAATTGGTAGCTTCCGAAAAAATAGTCATCATTGATTTTAGTGCGGTATGGTGCGGTCCCTGCAAAATGCTAAAACCGGTTCTTGATAAAATAAGCACAGAGTATGCAGCCAAAGGCGTAAAAATAATTACAATAGATGTAGACGACAGCAAGGCTTTATCCAATGAATTGAGGGTAAATGAAATTCCATTATTGCTTTTTTATAAAGACGGCAAATTGGTAGAACAAATGATTGGTTTTAACCCAGAAAATATTATCAAGGAAACAATTGAAAAATATTTATAAGCTAGAAACCAAATCATGAACAGACAACAATTTTTAAAAAACGCTATTTTAGCGTATCCTGCTTTAACTTCAGGTTTGACTTATGCAAATATTCATCCTTCACAAGTTCCAGCTAATGCCACTGAAGATGAGTCCTTCTGGAAATTGGTAAGGTCGCAATTTCCATTAACTAAAGATATAACCTACCTAAACAATGGAACCATGGGTGTTTCACCTTATTCAGTAATAGATGCCGTTTATCAAAAATCGGTAACTATAAATACCAAAGGAACCTATGGTGGTGGCGACCATGAAGCCATAGAAGCCATTGCACGATTTGTTGGAGCTGATAAAGATGAGATTGCTTTTACCCATAATGTAACAGAAGGAAACAACTTGGTAGCCCAAGGATTGCCTTTGCAAAAAGGCGATGAAGTGATAATGACCACTCACGAGCATGTTGGTGGTGGCTTGCCTTGGCTTAATCGTGCAAGACATGATGGTATTGTAATAAAAGTTATCAATTTAGGAGCCACCGCTGCCGAAACCATTAACAATATTGAAAAGGCCATTACTAAAAAAACAAAAGCGTTTGCCTTGCCACATATTCCTTGCACCATTGGGCAGGTATTGCCTGCTAAACAAATTTCAGCTTTAGCCAAATCCAAAGGTATTTACTCATTTTTTGACGGGGCGCACGGGCCGGGAATGCTTAATTTAGATTTGCATGATATCGATTGTGATTTTTACTCTTCATGTTGCCACAAATGGATGCTTGGCCCAAAGGGAACAGGGTTTTTATATGTAAAAAAAGAAAAACTAGATGTGTTGAAACCCATAATGGTAGGGGCTTATAGCGATACCGGCTGGGATATGCTGAGCAATCCGCCAACCATGACCGGCTACACTCCAAGTGCTCATCGATTTTATTATGGCACCCAAAGTGCCGAGTTATATGAAGGCATAATGGCCGCTATTAAATTTCATGAAACCATCGGCAAACAAGTTATTGAAGACCGTATAAAATATTTAGCCAGCTATCTTCGTGATGGCTTGAAAAATTTAGGAACAAATGTTGAATTGGTAACTCCTGAAGAACCTTCATCTCGAGCTGCTGTTACTGCTTTCCGGCTTAAAAATATGACCATGCAAAAATTTCAGGAACATGCCGTAAAAGAAAACTTTACCATTCGCACAGTACCTGAAAATAATGTAAATGTTATTCGCATTAGCACCCATCTTTATAACCAAAAAGATGAAATAGATAAGTTTCTGGATTTGGTGAAACGAAGCGTTTAGTTTTACTCTTTCAAAAATTTACCAATCACAAATCCTTCCTCGTTCATTATTTTAAGGTAATAAATACCGGCTGAAAGGTTGGAAATATCAATGGTAGACTGCGAAGTTTTCAGTTGGCTATCCATCATTATCTGCCCTAATACATTAATAATTTGAAATTGGGTATTCACCTTAAAAAGAGGATTTGAACCAATTCTCAATTCCATGGTAGCCGGGTTGGGATAAATTTCAAGCTTTCCGTTGGTAATTTGCGAAGCCGAGGCTGGGCCTTTATTTACTGTGATTAAATATTTTTTGCTGGCTATTTTATTTTGAGCAGTAACCACAAAAACCAAGGTATCGGTATAATTATTCTGGGTAAAGGCACTTTGCTGAACACTTCCCATTACAAAAGCTTTGGCACTATCGCTCAATGTAAATTGAGCCACCAAATTAGTGATATTGGTAGTAAAAGGAACTGTTATCGTTACATATCCACCAAATGCAGCAGGAGTAATAGTGCCTGTGGCAGCAGGATTTGTGATACTATAAGAAATTAAATCAGCGGCTGTATTAGGCAAAATAGATATAGTTACCAAATATGTTTTTGAAAAATTGGTATCATTCGCCACCACTTTGTAAGCCACCGTGGATGAAAAATTATTCGTTGTGATTCCAAATTGTTGTACTATTTTTTTAATATAAACCTTAGCACTATCGCTAACTGTAAATAAAGCAGTTAAATTGGTTAAAGAAGTTGCAAATGGCACAAATACCTGTATGGTTCCTCCGGTAGAACCTGTGGGTGTTATAGTGCCCGAAGCGGAAGGTGTTTTAATGGCATAGGTCAACATATCACAGGATTGACTTTTACCAAATATTACATTTACTGCATACGTTTTTGAGTAGATGGTATCTTGTGATATAATTTTATAAATCACCTGAAACGTGAAATCGTTAGCCGAGCTGTTGCTTATTTGTCTTACCAAATTTATATAAGCTTTTGCACTGTCACTTATTGTAAATAATGCAATTAGGTTTTTAACCGAAGTACCAAATGGAACCGTAAGATTTACAATACCTCCATTAGAAATTTGTGTTATTGTGCCACTTACCGCCGGACTCTCAAATCCATATGTTAATAATTGACATTCCTTATTTTTATTTACAATTACCTCAACCGTATATGTTTTGGTTAGCAAAGTATCTTTGGCTTTTATGTTATATGTAACTAACCTGTTAAAGCTATTCTTTATAACTGCCGATATTTGAATCTTAGTTCCTAAAAAAGCATTTGAGGTATCACTTAAAATAAAAGTGGATGCTAATGAATCCAATTTTGTACCGAAAGGCAAATAACAAATAATACTGCCACCCGTTGCGGTTTGAACAATACTATCTTTAACACTTGCGCCAGCAAATGTGAAGGACTTAATTCCTAAAAAGAATTGTGTGGAATCGGAAGTTGCACTGTTCAAATTTCCTGCCAAGTCAGTAAATCCATTTGCGGCAATATCAATTTTTACCAGTCCATTATTCATGGGTGAAACCTTTGCAAGGAAAGTTGAAGCATCGGTTTGTACAAAGTTGCTGAGAGTAGCATTGCTAACTGATAAGTCTTTTGAATCAAAACCAGTTACCACCTCGGATGTTTTAAATATCGCAGTAAAACTGCTGCTAACAGTTGGTTTAGGAATACTAATATTTACATACGGTTTTATTTTATCAAAATAAACGGCATAATCTTCGCTTTGGCCATAGCTCAAAGTTCCACAAGGGGCAGTTACATTATTAAAATCCGTAACCACTCTTAATCTTATAAATTTATTAAGTACCGGTGGAGTAGCTAAAGTGGTAATTGTACATGAACGCCTTCCTTTGCCACTGGCTATTGTTCCTACCAATTCATTAGCATCGGTAAAAGTTCCGTTGTTGTTGTAGTCAATATAAATTTTAGCATTTTCATTATTATAGGTTCCGCTGGTTACCCAAGCTGTGTAAGTTGTAGAAGCTTTTAACAACGTGTTACCTTTACACGAAAAATCTTCATAACTATAGCTTCCTGCGCCCGATGGGTTATTAATTGTATTTAATTCAAACTGATAAATGCCAATACCATAGCCACCTAAAAGATTAGTTTTGGTAGCGCAAGTAGCCGCTGTAGAAAGGCTTGAATAATTATAATTAACCGTTTTTATATCTGAACCTTTGCTATTGGCAACAAAGAGTGAAATAAAATAAGGACTCGCAGTTATAAATTGTATTTCGGCCCTAGTTGAGGTTGAATCGGTACCGTTTATATAATTCCAACCCTTTGAAGGAGTTATTTGCCACCTGCGCGAAGTGGGAGAGAAAATGGAATTATCAACTAAAATTACAGTATTTACACAGCTTTGCGTGGATGATTGCTGAACCTCAAAATAGGCAACCGGAGCTACAGTAGTGCTTTTGTATAAATCGGTTTGCCAAATTCCACGACCCCACGTTGAAATATGTAAACGGCTTTTGGACGTTCCATCGCTCATAATTTCCATGTCTGTAATTTGAGTTATTGTAGGCAATCCTTGTGAAAACGAAATCCAATTATTCATTAACTTATTTCGATAATACACCCCAAAAGCATTGCAGATGTACATACTGGAGTCACCTGCTTTTTGGTCCAACAAAAATTTAATAATAGTAGAAGTAGGTAAATTTTTATTCAAACTGGTCCATGTAGTTCCTTTATCTTTTGACTTTAAAATTCGCGATTGATTGGTTAATACATAAAGAATATTTGAATCATAATCACAGGTTTCCAACTGCTTTATTTCTTCACCACTTTTAAATGGAAAGGTTGTGATTTTTGTAAAACTAGGGGCAGTTGCATTAATATCAACGCTTCTGTAAAGTGCTTTTGGAGTAAAAGCTGCATAAAATGTTCCTTTTGACAATTTCGAGTAAGCCATATCCACCTGGTTGGTGGTTCCTGAAAAGCTTGAAATTTTAGCCCAGGCCACATTTGTATCGGGTATGGCTCTTAAATTTTTGGTTCTGAATACATCGGTTGTTGCCTCAAACATTACATTGCTATCGTTGGGATGAACTGTGTAAATTCCTCCTTTGCCATTAATATTTCCTGTGGCATTGGTCACAATGTTTCGTTTAATTCCACCATTTTCATACAGCAATTGGCTGTTAAACGCATCAAAGGCAAAATCGCCACCCCAGTCGCCACCTCGCACAGTTTGAAATTTTTTATCTACGGCCACATCCATTCCATTGTCTTGCAACCCACCAATAACATAGTCGTTATAAAGCCCACTGTTTCCCATTTGGTAAAATTCGGAAGCACTTAATCCATCTTCCAATGTTGTCCATGTAGTTCCTCCATCAGTGCTTCGGTCAATCCCGCCATCATGATAAACAAACAATTTATTGGGGTTAAAAGGTGAAAAAAGAAATCCGTGTTTGTCGGCATGAACGCCATAAGCCCAAGGAGATTTTAAAACAAATGAAGCCCCTTGATTGGTGGATTTCCAAATGTTTATTCCTGCTACGAAAATTGTATTGGCATTCGCAGGGTCACTGGCAATTGCCAAATTATAGCTACCTTGTCCATCCATACTTTTGCCATTGCTTGAATAACCCAAAATATTTGGAGTGTCTACCAACAAAGTGAATGTAGTTCCATTGTTGGTGGATTTATAAACCCCACCAAAAGGACTTGTTGCTCCGCTTTTCCATACCACGCATAATAATTTTGAAGTATCTTTTGGGCAAACGGCTATTTTAATTCCTGCACTTGTAATGGAACTATTAATGGTAGATTGAATCCATGAATTTCCATTATCATAGGAACGGTAAAAATTGGTATTGCTTGCTGAATAAAGAATTCGGCTGCTTTGCGCTTGGTACTTTAAATCACGATAACTAACATTAACCGTTGTCTTTTTTGTCCAAGAGGCACCGGCATCTGTACTTTTATATATTCCATCTGAGCAAGCTGCTATTAGGGTAGTGCTATCACCGGGCGTCATAAGTATATAAGAAACCAGTTT
>CAMDSC010000030.1 GCA_945907065.1 Chitinophaga pinensis | reverse complement strand
TTTTGAAAAAAATATTTTAATAACTTTTGATACCCTTGCTTTGTATGGTGATGCCGGAGTAACCAAGAATTTTCTTTACAATTATTTAGGGTTTAAGCCTGGGCAACCTTTTAATGAAACCGTGATTACCCAATTAAATAACAAACTTTCTAAATTGCCCTTTACCACAATTATTGCAAGGCCACAGTTGTTTTTTGTAGGCCGCAAAGCCATTATTTTATTAAACCTTAAAAAAAGAAAAACCGACCGGTTGGACGGATTAGTAGGATTTGCACCCAATACAGGAACTCCGGGCAATACCAAATTATTAGTAACCGGCGAATTTCATTTAGACTTTAAAAATATGAAAGGAACCGGCAAAGGATTTAAAGTGGATTGGCAAAGTTTTAAAGCCCGCAGTCAAACTTTAAATATGTCCGCTTCATTACCCTATTTATTTAACCAACCCATTGGTGCCGAATTGGGAGTTGATTTTTTGAAGTATGATACCATTTATACCGAAACCCGTTTTAATATTGGCACCCAATATATTTTTTCAGGTTTGGATAATATTAAGGTTTTTTACGAACAAAAAAACACCAATCTACAATCGGTAGATACCAATAGTATAAGGCAATCAGGCAAACTTGGCAACCTCACAGCAATGAAAACCAACCGCTATGGGATGGCTTTAAATTGGGTAACTTTTAATAACCGAGTTAGCCCTACTAAAGGTTTTATGATAGATGCAACTGCTTCTATATTTAAACGGCAAATAAAAAAAGACCTGCGAATAGAAAAGGTAAGATTTTACAATTCAGCTTCCGCCACATTTTACAATGTTTATGACTCCACTAAATTAACTTCTTACCAATTATTATTTCAATACACACTAGCCAAACCATTTTTACTATCCAAAAATTTGGTACTTTATAATGAATTGGTGGGTTATCATTTTATTTCACCTTCGGTATATTTTAATGAGTTATATAGGTTTGGTGGAAACAAAACTTTAAAAGGCTTTAATGAACAATCATTATTTGCTAGTTCAGTATCCATTATTACTGCGGAAGTGCGTTATTTGCTGTCGGAAAATTCCTTTTTAAAAGTGTTTGGAAATGCAGCCTATTATAGTGACCAAAGTGAACGACCGGGCAAAATAAATTCCGACATTCCTTATGGTTTTGGGGGAGGCTTAAATTTGGATACAGGTAAAGGAATTTTTAATATTAGTGTTGCTTTGGGCAAATCAAAATACAATCCTATTGATTTTAAAAACACCAAAGTTCATTTTGGATTGATAAATTATTTTTAAATAAAAACAATGAGGTTTGTTTTATATGCCATTCTTTTAGTATTCAATTCGGCTTTTGCATTAGCCGATACAGCTTCTTTAGTAAAAGTGGATAGTATAATACAATCTGACACTTTAACGAAAGATACATCTGTTGTTAAAGATACCTTGCAAGCTATTATGGCTCCAAGAGCTACACCGCGCCATCAAGAAACAGAATTATGGGTTTTTATAGCATGTTGTTTCACCTTTTTATTAGCCGGATTAAATCGCAGAATAAATGAAAAAAAACACGACCAATCCATATTGGGATTTATGAAAATAGGAATATTGGGGCAATCAACCGATCGTTCATTTTATGAATTCAATATTCATCAAGTTATTGGTTTAGCAGTTCATAATCTAATATTGGCGTTATGGGCGTTTTATTTTTTAAAAGGATCAGAATACCAGTTTGTAGATAACACACTCTTGTTTTTTATTCTACTTTTTTTCCTTGTAAGTATCATTTATCTGTTTAAATTTTTCTTCCAATATTTAGCTCTAAATATTTTACAAATTAATGACCTACCTGTTTTATTAGTCAAGTGCACCATTGGGTTAGGATACTTCACCACCTTAATTACACTGCCTTTATTCATGGTTATTTACTATATTCAATATACCCAATGGCATGACACATTAGTTGGTATTTTTACAGTAGTTATAGCAGTATATTTAATATTTAGAGCCTTTAAATACCTCCAATTATTTTTACAATTTTTCAGTGGTTCGTTTTTTTACAATATTCTGTATTTTTGCGGCTTGGAATTGATACCACTATTAGTCTTTGTAAAGATTAGTTTTAGTATCTTTTAAAAACAGACAAAAAAGGGGTATACTAAATTGAAAGTTAAAAGCATTCTTATTTCCCAGCCTCTTCCCGGCGATAAAAAAACGCTGTATCATACCCTTGCGGAAAAACTTAACCTAAAACTAGATTTTCGGCCATTTATCGAACTTGAGCCAGTGCCCGGTAGAGATTTGCGCAAGTTAAAAGTTAATATTCTTGATCACACTGCTATTATTTTTAACTCCCGACATGCGGTTGATAATTTTTTCAGGGTAGTTGAAGAACTAAAGGTAGATCTTCCTATTACAATGAAATATTTTTGTATTAATGAAGGTATTTCACTCTATATACAGCGGTATACAATACTCCGAAAAAGAAAGGTTTTTTATGGTAAAGGCACCGAAAAGGAATTTTTGGCCGAAATAAAAAAGCATGCAATTGAAAATTATTTGTTTCCATGTTCTGATATTAGAAAAAATACGATTCCTGATTTTTTAAGGGAACATAATATTGAAAACAAAGAAGCAATTTTTTATAAAACGATTACTTCTGACCTTAGCGACCTTGCCGATGTTTATTATGATGTGATTGTTTTCTTTAGTCCAGCAGATATTAAATCATTGTTTGATAATTTTCCTGATTTTGAGCAGAAGGATACCCGCATTGCAGGTTTTGGTGCTACAACAGATGATGCCATTCGTGATGCAGGTTTAATAAATAATATACCTGCTCCGACCCCAGAATCAGCCAGTATGGTATCAGCTTTGGAAAAATATATTATCAAAGCAAATAAGGGCTAATTTTATTCAAAAACTTCAAACCTGTTTGCAATGAAAAAGCCAACTTTGGCCTTCATTATCTATTGAAAAACATAAAGTTATATTACCTCCATCTTTTAATTTAAACCTATTTTTTAATGCTTCAGGCGTTTCTCTGAAATTTCGTGTTGTAATGTTGGCTTGTTTTATGCCATTTTTTTCAAAATAGGTTTTAATAGTTTTAGGTTTATATAACAATTGTTCAATAATTTCAAAAGTTCTGCCATCAAAATCAGGTTTAAAAATATCCGAAATATAGAAATAGCTATTTTGAGAAATCATTGCCAATTCCATATAAACAGAATATTGAGAACCTAATCCAGCTTTTATTATTGCACGGTTAGGCTCATATAAATATTTTCCATAATTGCCAAAAAATACCGCCTTACTTTTTTCCTGATTCTCAAAAACGGTTGTCTTTTTGGAACCAACATTTACTGCAATTACTTTCTTATCGTGTATTTCTTTTTTTGAACAACAAATCAAAATTTCTTTTACTTCACCCAACCAAGCTATGACATATAGCTTTTGTATACTAGGGATTGATATTTTAAGATAAGTGATATCAGCCATTGGTGATATTTTCATCCACACCTCATCTGCTTTTTCAAGCAACATTTCAATATTTTTTAACACATTAGGTTGACTATCCTCAAGCCGAAAAACCCTTGAAGAATTGGGCCTCCGGTCAGGGTCGATGTAAATAATATCGGTTTTGTTATAATTCTTAACAAATTCGATTCCATCCAATAAGTGCCTCTCAATATTTTTATTTTTAAATAAATTAATATTATAAACCGCCATTTGATGAATATCTTCATCTATTTCGCACGAATCAATATGAGAAGCATATTTTGCCATTGCCCAATCATCAATCCCAATGCCACCTGTAACATTAATTACTCTTTTATTTGTTAGCAACATAATATTAGCTTTATAGTTTGCTACAGTCTCAGAAGTACTTTGCTCATAACTTTTAGTATTTAAAGCAGCCCTCTTCTTGTAATGTTCAGGTAATTTTAATTCAGCCTTTTGATATAAAGAAATCAGAGTTAGTAAGGCCTTAAAATCAATATCGGCGTATTTTTTGGCCTCTAAAGCCATCTTTTTTACATCATCATTTATACGCTGCCCAATAAAATTGGTAATTGTTTCGTTACATAATAAGTTTATAATTGTTTTACTTTGCACTAATTATTTGAAATTATGAAGTTTAAAAATGTGATTTTGTTAGCGATTTTGGCATTGTGTATTGGTATGGCTTCTTGCAAATCAGGCGGTGGAATTCGTAAAAAAGACAAATGCCCAGGATTGAGAATGTAATTAAATTGATTTCTCAATTTAATGAAATTTAGTTATCAAGGTTTTATTAAGAATAATTCCTGATAACTAAATATATCATTTTTAATTATTCATTTTTTTCAAATCGCTTTTCTCCAATTTTTAATAATATTTAAAACTTATAGTTTGCACTAAATCAGCTGAAAGACTTTTAGCCACAGGGCAGTTTAATGCAGCATACTCAAGAATTTGTTTTTGTTTATCTGTAAAATTTTTATCTTCTAATAAAAAATCAATAGCTATTTCACTTATTCTTCTCGGATTACTTTCCATTATTTTTTGAACAGAGGCATCGATTTTTCCTAATTCAATGGAATGACCATTAGCGGCTATTCCCATTAATGTAATCATGCAATTACCCAGAGCCGTACTTACTATATCCGTAGGAGAAAAAGCTTCGCCTCGTCCATGATTATCGGTTGGAGCATCTGTATGTATTTCTTCCCCCGATTGTAAATGCTTTGATACCACTCGTAAATTTTGTTTGTAGGAAATTTCTGAAATTTTTGTCATTGTTGTATCTCTGTATTATAGTTTCTCAAAATTAATATTATTTTTACAATCATTAATGCACAAGCTATTATTATCCATATTGCTACTTTTGATTGGTTTTATCTCAAAAAGCCAATCATCTGAACGTATATTTTATGGCGGCGTATTTTATAAATCTGCAGGATTAGGAATTTGTTTTCAAAATAAATTTGATACAAAAAATGAAATAGGAAAACAATTTGACATAGAATTATCAACCTATCACCACCCTCAAGAAACCAAAACATTTAATACTGAAGTAAATAATCCTTCCGCATTTGTTTTTGGAAAAATGAATAAAGTGGTTCTATTCAAATCACAATATGCGATAAGTTATAAAATATCTCAATTTTCAGATGCTCAAAGGATAGGAATTGATGTGATATGTGGAGCTGGAGTTTCTTTGGGTATTTTAAAACCTGTGTATATTAACCTTATTTATCCCGACCCTTCAGGTTATGAAGTTATTGTTTCAGAAAAATATAACCCAACAAAACATACCGATAAAACTAGAATAGCAGGATATGCAGATGAAAGGGTTGGATTGAATGAAATAAATTATAAAGCGGGAATATCTGTTTCAGCCGGAGTTGGATTTACTTGGGGATATTTTACCAGTTATCCCAAGCGTCTTGAAACAGGTTTTTATATGGAATACTTTAATAATGGTTTACCAATAATGGCATTTGCAAAAAATAAAAGTGTTCAAAGTGGAGTGTTTTTAAAACTATTTTTAGGAAAAAAGGTTAATAAAAATTAAAGCAAAACGATATTGGTGAAACGAAGTTATAAAAATATATTTGCGGTTTAACAGATGATAGAGTTACCTACCCTTGAACAACCGCGACAAAGAACAAAACCCGATTGGTTAAAGATACAATTACCAACCGGCTCAAATTATGCAAGCGTTAAAAAAATTGTTAGAGAAAATAAACTTCATACAATTTGTGAAGACGGAAGTTGTCCTAATATGGGTGAGTGCTGGGGGGCTGGAACTGCAACATTAATGATATTGGGTAATGTTTGTACCCGATCTTGTTCTTTTTGCGCAGTTGCTACAGGCAGACCAAATGAATATGATTTGGACGAACCAAAAAGAGTGGCTGAAGCAGTAAAATTAATGAAACTGAAACACTGCGTTATTACCTCAGTAAACCGAGATGAGTTAAGTGATAAAGGTAGTGGTGTTTGGGGAGAGACTATACGATTGATAAAGTTGGTTAATCCAGGAATTACTATTGAAACTTTAATTCCAGACTTTAAGTCAGATTGGGGAGCCTTGGAACGAGTTTTGAACGAAAAACCAGAAGTCATTTCACACAATATGGAAACCGTGAAACGACTTTATAGAATTGTTAGACCACAAGCTAAATACGAACGAAGTTTGGAGCAAATAAAACGAACTAAAGAATACGGTATAAGAACGAAAAGTGGTATAATGGTTGGGTTAGGTGAGACAGAAGAAGAGGTATTTGAAATAATGGATGATTTAGTTGAAAATGGATGTGATGTGATGACAATTGGCCAATATTTACAACCCACAAAAATGCATTTGAAGGTAAAAGAATACGTTACACCGATGCAATTTGCCAGATATAGAGAAGAAGGAATAAAAAAAGGATTTAAAATTGTTGAATCGGGGCCAATGGTTAGGTCGTCCTACCACGCTGAGAAACATGTTTAAAAAAGTAAGTTTAAAACAAAAATTAAATAAAATATAAATGAAGAAAATTATACTATTTACAGTTGGATTTGCAATGGCAGCAGGTTCAATATTTTTTACGGTAAATTCAAATAAAGGATATTACACCGCAAAAAATAACCTTAGTGAAAAACAATTCTCATCCATGAAAGGATTGGAAATGCTTTATAAAATGAAGGCTAATCAAAATACAGGATTGGTTGATTTTGCTGATGTAGCCGCAGCAAGATCACAACTCAATACAATGCGATTATTTAAAGCTGGCTTTCCTTTGGTATGGGAAGAGTCGGGTCCTGACAATATTGGAGGCCGATGCAGAACTGTATTAGTTGACAAAAGTAACCCTAGTATAATTTATGCTGCCGGAGTTTCAGGTGGTATATTTAAATCCACTAATTATGGAGCTTCTTGGAACGCAATAAATGATGCATTTCCAACCTTGGCTTTTCAAAGTTCTTGCCAAACCATTGACGGTACCATTTATTTTGGCTCAGGAGAAAATGCAGGTTCATTTGGAGGAAGTGGAGATAGTGAAGGGTCAACATTTCCTGGAGAAGGAATTTTTAAATCAAATGATGGAGTTACATTTACCCAATTAGCAACTACCAAGTCCTTAGACCAAGTTAACTCAATGGCTGCTGATCCTAAATCAAATATTGCTTATGCTGGAACAAATTCAGGTTTAAAATACACTGATGACGGAGGTGCAACATGGAAAAATGCATTTACTGGGTCCTGCCGTGATGTAAAAGTGGCAAGCAATGGAACAGTGTTAGCTTACGTAAATGGTAAAATTTACCGTTCAACAACTGGAACCACATCAGGAAGTTATTTAGCATCAACTGGAATAACAAATATATCTAACCGCATGGTTATAGGCATTTCGCCTCAAGACCCAAACTACGTTTATGTTATTTTATCATCAGGAGGTTCATCACCTAATAATTTTGGTGGATTATATCAATCCAAAGATGGCGGTATAAGCTTCACATTAATTGTGCCCAGCGGAAGTACAATTTTTAACCCATTGAACCAAGGTGCTGGCGGACAAGGAAACTATGACCTTTGTATTGCTGTTCACCCTCGAGATAAGGAAAGAGTTATTATGGGTGGTGTAACCATGGCTGAATGGACAAAAGCGAAAGGTCCTTTTGAGGTATATAATGGAACCCACTCTGATCAACATTGGATTACATTTGATACAATTTCAAGCCCGATGAGAATGTTAGTAGGTTGCGATGGTGGTGTATATCGTTCTGCGAAGGATGATTTCTCTTATTTTGTTTCCTCTAATTTAGGATTTAATATTACCCAATTTTATGGTATAGCTGCTAGTGCTGATGGAGATATAATAGGTGGAACTCAAGATAATGGATCACTTCATATAAACAAAGTAGGCACCGAGAAAAAGCGTGCAAAGCAAATATATGGAGGTGATGGTTTCCGATCCGAAATCTCTACTGTAAATCGCAATTATTTTATTGCTGAAGGATACTATGGCAACATAGGGCGTTCTCAAAATAAAGGTGCAAGCATGTCATCCATACTTGATAAGAGAGTTCCTAGATTTAAATTAACACCCGGAACAGGAGGGCTTGAAGCAGACCCTACAGGCTCCTATATTAGAGCCCCATTTAATACTGCTATAAAATTATCGGAATTTGATTCCGTTTCACGTTTATATGTTGGTGCCGACCAGTGTATTTGGTTGGTAGAAAATGTTCTTAATTATGTTAAAAGCCCTGTTTGGTTTAAAGTAAGTAATTTTACAAATTCTTTTGTAATTGAAGCATCAGATAATGGCCGATACATATTTGCTGGTAAAGATGGTTCATTGGTAAGAGTTAAAATTCCTAAAACTTATTTTGACACCTTGAACAACCTCAATCCTACTGTAATATATCCTGGTTGTGTAACCGATAATATTACAGGAAATCTTCCTGGCGGTCGTTTTATTACTGGTATTGCTACAGATAGAAATGATAGTAACCGTCTTATTGTTACCCTTGGTAATTATGGCAACGCTAATTATATTTATTATACTGAAAATGCTTTGGCACCTGTTCCAACTTGGAAAAATATTCAAGGAAATTTACCTGCTATGCCTGTGTATGATGCAGAATTCGTATATGACAACCCAAATATGATAATTATAGGAACAGAATTTGGCGTATATGGAACGACCAATGTTACTGCAAGCAGTGTAAGTTGGACAGCCCAAAACGCTGGTACGTCAGCCAACAAGCCATTTCCAATGGTAGCCACATATGAACTTCGTCAGGTAGAAAATAAAATTGGTGACAAAGGATCGATAATATTTGCCGGCACACATGGACGTGGTATTTTTGAAACCCGTACCCTTTTTACAGGAATTAAAAACCCTGATGGTACAACTTCATTAAAATTAAGCATATATCCAAATCCAGCCACTGAATATACTACCGTTCAATATTCAATTACTCAAAAAGATAATATTGCAATAACTGTAATGGATTTAACCGGAAAAGTTGTTTACCAAAAACAACTAAATAATGAGACACCAGGTTTGAAAAAACAAAGAATTGAAACTGATAATTTAACAAAAGGTACATACATTGTTCAAATAGCTGGAACCAAACATAAAGGAGCTGCTAAGATGATTGTTCAGAAATAAAACAGAGATTTTACATATAAAAAAACCGCTCTGTATAGAGCGGTTTTTTATGCTTCTTTTTCTTTAACTGCCAAGTTCATCTTTCAGTATTTTCTGCCGTTTTCGGGCTTCTACTGAATACAAACTACTGTTATAATCAAAGATTAATTTTTCATACGTCTCCTTAGCTTTAAGCTTATCTTTTAATTTAAAATCATAAATCCTTGCCAAATTATATAAAGAATTATCCGCCAAAATATCATAGCCATACAATTTAACTAAAGCTTCATATAATTTAATAGCTTGTGGTAAATCTCGCTTTTTTTCCATAATGCGGGCTTTGGCAAATAAAATATCATCATCCAAATCGTGCTTAGGAAATTTAAAAGGAAAAAGGTTCAAAATTTCTAACGCTTTGTCTAAATTATTCTGAAAAATATAAAGATCAGCTTTAGCAAACTCAGCCAAGGCATCGGTTGTACTATCAAGTCCGGTATTTTCCTGAATCATCAAACTCAATTCAATAGCATCATTAGATATTAATTGAGTAGTAGCCGTTTTTAAAATATCCAATTGTTCCTTAGCCCAGTCAAAATCGGCATTAAAATAAGACAAACGGGCATTCCTAAATTTAGCTTCCTGCCCCAATGGATCTTCTTTAAAATCTTTGTCAACTTGGCTATAAAGTAACTGTGCTTCCCAGATATCTCCACTCACCAAATAGGCATCCGCCAATTGCAGCTTGGACTCGGCAGCAAAACGTGGTTGCACCCCCGGTATAGTATTTATTTCTTCTAAAAAAGCCATTGCCTTGGCAATATCATGCTGATAAAACATATACAAATCAGCCAACTGTTTAACACACACAGAAGTATTTGAAGTTTTACCAAACCGATTTAAAAAGGCATTAAATTCTTGAACCGTAGTATTTACATATTGGGTGCTATCATTAATTCCTGTAGTAATTACAAGATATTTAGTTTCCAACATTCCATAGGTAGCATTTACAAAATAGTTACCTGTTTCGCCATAAATAATTACATTTTTATAGCAATTTACAGCCATTTCAAAATCCTGATTGCTTAAACAAATTTCTGCCAAATCAATTAAGCGACGGCCCTCCCCTTTTTCACGTTTATCAATAGCCAAACTTTGCCGAAATGCTCCACTAAAATCACGGTTTTGAATAAAAGTCCAAATAAAAAGATCGTCAAAAACTGAGCGGTTTGGAAAACGTTGGATATTTTGCAAACAGTTTTCTTTTAAAAAATCGATATCTGCTTTATTTTCAAATACCCTATAAAGATATCCTTTAACTTGCTCTAAATGCTCGTCAGATTCCTTTATCAATTCAAAACACTCCGTTATCAATTCCTTGTTGCGCTTGGTTAAAACGTAAAGGTCTAATAAATTTTCAGAGAATACAGTTTCCGATTTTAAAGCCTTTCGGGCCCTGATATAACTGCTAATAGAAAGGTCGGGCAAATCTCTTCGTAAAAAAGCAGTGGCTAGTTGCAAGGCGTTTACTGGACTTTTATCAAGTGAGGCTAGCAAAGTATTATAAATTTCAAATGCCTCTTTGGTTTTACTTTGCCTTTGTAATAAAAAACCCTGATCTACTTTGTAAAAATAATTATCAGGAAATTTTTTAGCTTGTCGTTTCACCATCTTTTCAGCATCATCATAAGCCTTCAATTCAAGATAACAACTTAATAAATTTTGATAGTAATAGGGTGAAGAATAATCCCTTTTAAGCAACTTTTCATAAAGAATTACCGCCTTATCATATTCCTTATTGTTCAAAAATTCAGCCGCCAATTCTTCATCATTTACCTGACTGTAGCTAACAAACGGAAGTATAAAAAAAAGGAATACCCAGAGTTTTTTCATGCAATGCAAATATCGAACGTTATTAACTAAAAAATGTTGTTTTATCGTAAATACTCAACAAATAGTAAATCGTAAATGCTCATTCATTTATATTTTTTTTTAAAATTAAAGGTATCCACGAATTCTTCGCATTTCTCAAATAGCAAATAGGTTTATCTTTGCACATTACAAATGGCTATAATATCAATTAATATAAAAGAAGGAACCCTCAAAAGAGAAGACTACATTGTTGGTATTGATTTAGGAACAACCAATAGTTTGGTAGCTATTATTGATAAAGAAACTGGGAAACCGATGGCCATTGAAGGAAAAGATAAAGAAGTAATTGTTCCTTCTATTATTTACCTAAATCCAAACGGAGAAATTCTGGTGGGGAATGAAGCTAAACCGTTTTTAATTGCTGACCCGTCCAATACTATCTTTTCAGTGAAGCGATTGATGGGCAAATCGTATAATGATGTAGCAAAAAAAGAATCTTTGTTTAGCTATAGAGTAATTGACGATAATACCGAAAGCCTTGTAAAAATTCAATCAGGCAATAAATTTTATACACCTATTGAGTTATCTTCTTATATTTTAAAAGAGTTAAAACATCGGGCTGAAAAAGCTTTGACTGCTAAGGTAAACAAAGCGGTAATTACAGTTCCGGCTTACTTTAATGATGCCCAACGCCAAGCCACACGCGATGCCGGGAAATTGGCAGGTTTGGATGTTTTAAGAATTGTAAATGAACCTACAGCTGCAAGTTTAGCTTATGGTTTGGGACTAAATCAGGAAGAACAAAAGACGATAGCCGTCTATGATTTGGGTGGTGGAACCTTTGATATCTCTATTTTAAATATTCACAGTGGAATTTTTGAAGTACTTTCTACTCACGGTGATACTCATTTGGGTGGGGACGATTTTGACAAAGCCATTGTTAACTATTGGCTAGATAATAATCCTAAATTAAAAGACCTTTTAAAAGCCTATCCGTCACAACTTCAAAATTTGAGGTTAATGGCGGAAGATGCAAAAAAACAACTCTCAACTTCCCTTCATTTTGAAACCAATTTCATCTCGCGTAATGCGGATCAAATTTCAAATTTAGAATTAACTTTAAGCCGTAAATTATTTGAACAACTCGTTCAACCAATTGTGGCCTTAACCATCCAATCATGCCAGCAAGCCATGAAAGATGCAGGTTTACAGAATAAGGATATTAACGAAGTGATAATGGTTGGAGGAAGTACAAGGGTAAATTTGGTAAAAGAAGAAGTTAAAAAATTCTTTAATAAAAAAATCTTGAATAACTCCTTGAATCCTGATGAGGTGGTAGCTCTGGGTGCTGCTGTAGAAGCAGATATTTTAGCCGGAAACCGTAAAGATATTTTGCTGCTGGATGTAACGCCATTATCTTTAGGTATTGAAACATTAGGAGGTTTAATGGATGTAATTATTCCACGAAATAGTAAAGTGCCGCAGCGAGCTGCTAGAGAATATACCACCTCAAAAGACGGGCAAAGTAATTTAAGAATTAGTATTTATCAGGGCGAACGTGACAATGTTGAATTTAACAGAAAATTAGGAGAGTTTGATTTAACAGGGGTGCCAGGAATGCCGGCCGGAATGCCAAAAATCCAAATTTCATTTATGTTGGATGCCGATGGAATTTTAAAGGTTTCGGCCAAAGAATTGCGTTCAGGAGTTGAACAACATATTGATGTAAAACCTCAGTATGGCCTAACAGATGAAGAATTGGAAACCATGCTTTTGGATTCATTGCAAAATGCAAAAGAGGATATGAATTTTCGTTCTTTACAGGAAGCAAAAACGGAGGCAGAACAATTAATGTATGCAACTTCACGTTTTATAGAAAAAAACCAAAATGAACTTTCAGATGTTGAAATAGATACTACCAACCATTTTGTTGAACAACTTAAAAAAGCAACAACTGATGGAAACAAAGATCAAATATTGAAAGCACATGAAGAACTTAATGACTTTACAAAAACATTTGCCGAACGGCTTATGGACAAAGCCATTGTTATGGCACTTAAAGGCAAAACTATCGATGGCAATTAGATATTTTATAGTTCTTTTGGTTAGCTTTATAATGAGCAACACTGGTAAAAGTCAAACCTATTTGGGTGAAGATAAATACCGTGTTGGGCTAAAAGCAGGCCCTTCGGCCAGTTTACTTTTGGGCAATGCACTTAGCAAGCCATCTGTAAATATGGGTTTCACAGGTGGTATGTATTTTAAATACAAACTTAAAGGAGGATTTCATTTTCAAACCGAAGTTTCTGCCACATTTCGCGGAGCTAGATTTAAAGGGAATGCCGATTCGGGGTACAATAAATTTAGCCTTTTTTATATGGATGCAGCCCAATTGGTGCTTTATGATCTTCAAAAAGGCAAACATACTCATGCTGCCGTTTTGGGCGTTCAGCCATCTTTTTTAATACAATCTTGGGTTTACAGTCCATACTATCAATACAGGCCGGCAGCCAGAACAATAGCACTTAATGGTGCTGATGTTTTTGTGGTTTTTGGCTATCATTACAATAAGAAATTAATTGGTATTCAATCCGTTTTTAAAATTGGGTTAACAAATATCAATCGTGGCCTAAATATGTACACTTTTGAGAATCGACATCTTGGACCAACCAATAACCAAGGCACCATACGAAATGTAAGTTGGGAAACAACCCTCTCCTTTTGAAAAAACAAATAGCCATTATAGGCGGCGGAGCAGCAGGTTTTTTTTGTGCAGCGATGTTGGCAGAAACATTTCCTCCCAATCAAATCACCATTTTTGAACGGGCTGAAAATGTACTTCAAAAAGTAAAAATTTCAGGTGGTGGCCGCTGCAATGTAACCCATGCCAGCTCTGAACCTAAAGAACTTGTAAAAAACTATCCGCGCGGAACCAAAGAATTATTAGGGCCGTTTTATACCTTCGATACTCAAAATACCATTGACTGGTTTGCAAGTCAGGGAGTGGAACTAAAAACTGAATCTGATGGGCGAATGTTTCCTACCACCGATTCATCACAAACCATTATTGATTGCCTTTGGAAAGCCACCCTTTTAAAAGGTGTTGTTCTTAAAACCCGTTGCGGAGTTAATAATTTTAGTAAAGAAAATAACCAATGGAAACTAAGCACTGACAAAGGTGAATTTTGGGTAGATGCTTTGGTAATAGCTAGCGGCAGCAGCCCAAATTTTTGGAATATTATTACCAATGCTACCAACCATACTTTAGTAACTCCTGTTCCATCGTTATTTACATTTAATTGTTTATCACCACTTTTTCAAAACCTGTCAGGAGTGGCGGTTCAAAATGCAGAAGTAAAAATACTAGATAGTAAATTTATTGCCACTGGCCCGGTTTTAATAACTCATTGGGGATTGAGTGGCCCGGCAATTTTGCGATTGAGTGCTTGGGGAGCAAGATGGCTCAATGAAAAAGATTATAAATTTATGATAGAGATAAACTGGAAACCCGGCTGGAACAAACAACAGGCGTTTGATTGGTTGCAACTGATGAAAAAGCAACATCCCAAGAAAAAACTAGCTACCTTAAATCCTGAATTGCCCACCCGATTATGGCATAGCCTTATTATAAATACTGTAGGAAATGAGGAACGAATGCTGGCCGATTTAACCAATGTTATTCTAGAAAAAATAGCCACAGTACTTACTTCTACCCAACTTAACATCAATGGCAAAAGCACTTTTAAAGATGAATTTGTAACTGCCGGAGGAATTGCCTTGAATGAAATTGATTTTAAAACCTTTCAGAGCAAGCTGCACTCGGGTTTATTTTTTGGCGGGGAAGTTTTAAATATTGATGCCATTACCGGAGGCTTTAATTTTCAGGCAGCCTGGACAGGCGGGTATTTGGCGGCTAATGGGATTGAGGGATATTTACAATATTCAGTAATATAGCCCACGATTTAAATCGTGGGCCATATAAATAGTTCACATCCCCAACCCTGGAATATTAGGCATAATATGTTTCATTTCTTCGGCCATCAGGTGGTCGGCTTGGTCAAGGGCATTGTTTACAGCCGTTAATACAAGATGTTCTATTTCCTGCTTTCCTCTCACATTTAGCACCCCTTGGTTAATATCAATTTTGGTAATTTTTCGTCCGCCTGTGGCGGTAACAACCACTTCGGCATTATACGATTCGCCAGTTACTATCATGCTTTCAAGCCTCTTTTTCATTTCTTCGGCCTTGGCTTTGGCCTCCATCAGTTCTTTTATTTTTCCAAACATGAGTGCAAATTTAAACTTTCCCAAAGTTTTAAACTTTGGGAAAGTTATGGATATAAAAAATGGTTTTGTGTTTCTGAAAAAAATTTCCATTCCCTAAACCAATAACCCTATTATCTTTGCCTTTTTATGAAAATTTCGCTCAATTGGCTCAATAAACACATAACATTATCGGAAACTCCCGAACAGATTGCAGAATTATTAACCAACTGCGGCTTGGAGGTGGAAGACCTTTATAAAACCGAAGCGGTAAAAGGTGGTTTTGCAGGATTGGTGGTAGGGCATGTACTGGAAGTAACTCAGCATCCCAATGCGGACCGGTTGCGGCTTACCAAAGTAGATATTGGAAACGATGTTCCTTTAAATATTGTTTGCGGTGCCCCCAATATAGCCGTTGGTCAAAAAGTAATTGTAGCTCCTATCGGAACCACAATTTATCCTTTGACCGGTGAAGCTATGACCATGAAAAAAGCCAAAATAAGAGGCGAAGAATCGGAAGGAATGATTTGTGCCGAAGATGAAATTGGCTTAGGAACCAGTCACGATGGAATACTAATTTTGGATGCCGGTTGTAAAGTTGGGACTCCCATTTCGGAAGTTATAAAAACAGATTCGGATACTATTTTTGAAATAGGATTGACCCCAAACCGCGGAGATGCAGCTTCTCATTTAGGAATTGCAAGGGATTTAAAAGCTATTTTAAATCGTGCTTTAACACAATCAACTGATAATTTTTCATCTAACGAAAAAGGCAGTTCCATTAATGTAATCATCAACGATAGCAGCACTTTCGGACGATACAGCGGTTTATTAATTAAAGGAATCACAATACAAGCTTCGCCGGATTGGTTGCAAAAAAGTTTGAAAGCCATCGATATTAATCCGATTAATAATGTGGTGGATATTACCAATTATATAATGCATGATGTCGGGCAACCCATGCATGCTTTTGATGCGGACAAACTAAAAGGGGACATAAAAGTAAGAATGGCAAAAGCTGGTGAAACCATCACGACGCTTGACAAAATAGAACGAAAACTTACCGGTGAGGAATTAATTATTGCCGATGATAACGGGCCGTTGGCTTTGGCTGGAGTTATGGGAGGTTTGTCATCGACGATTAGCGAAAGCACTAAAACTATATTTCTGGAAAGTGCTTGGTTCAATGCAGCCAATGTTCGCAAAACTGCCAAACTTCATACCATCAGTACCGATTCATCGTTTAGATTTGAAAGAGGAATTGACCCACATCATACCGAAAAAGCTTTAAAAAAAGCAGCCAGTCTTATTTTAGAAACTGCCGGAGGAACAATAAGTTCTGAAATTATTGATGTTCAACCACAACCTATTATTTCTCCAAAGGTTAATTTTTCTTATAAAAAATTTAGAACATTGGCCGGAGTTGAAATTGACAAAGTGGCCTTAAAAACCATTTTACAAAATCTTGATATTAAAATTACATCTGAAAATAATGATGGATTAGAAATTGAAATTCCAAATTACAGAACCGATGTAACCCGCGATATTGATGTGTTTGAAGATATTTTAAGAATTTATGGTTACAATAATATTCCGTTTCCCGAAATAATGCATAGTGCTGCGGTGGTTCAGCCCAAGCCTGATAAAAATTACATAAAACAAACCATTAGCAATTATCTTTCAGCACACGGATTCAACGAAATAATGACTAATTCACTCACCCGTGAATCGTATTTTGAAGAAACTGAACTTAATAAAGCTGTAAAATTATTAAACCCTTTAAGCAATGAACTTTCGATTTTACGTCCGAGTATTTTACCATCGATGTTGGAGGCTATTGCCTACAATAAAAATCGCAAAGCCAATGATTTAAAATTTTATGAGTTTGGAAAAGTTTATCAGCATTCCGAGACCGGTTTTAAGGAATTTGAAAAGCTTTCAATTGTTGTTACAGGAAATAAAGAAGCCCCAAACTGGCGTCAAAAGCCAGCCAAAGCCGATTATTATTTTATTAAATCAATTGTTGAAAATGCTTTGGCAGCAGTTGGTTCACGAAAAACAAAAGGAGTAATTATTGAAGAAGTTAGCAGTGATTTTTTAAAAAAGCTGGACATCAAAGGAACCGTTTGGTATGCCGAGCTGAATGTGGATGCGATGATTTCAGCTAATACTAAAAATAAATTTAAACTTCAGGAAATACCTGTTTTCCCTGAGGTAAGCCGTGATTTAAGTTTGGTATTGGATAAAGTGATTCCTTACAGCGATATTGAAACTATTGTAACCCAAACCATCGGAAAATATTTAAGAAAAATAACCGTGTTTGATGTGTTTGAAGGCAAACCATTAGAGGAAGGACAAAAATCTTACACCTTTAATATGGTTTTGTATGACAATGAGAAAACCATGAATGACAAACAAATAGACACCATAATGCAAAAACTAATTGCTACATTTGAAAACCAACTTAAAGCAGTAATTCGAAAGTAAGTTATGTCTGATATTCAGGTTTTAATACAAAACATTAAAAAGAAGACAGAGAAATTAGTAGAAAAAAACCAACGATTGTTGCAGGATAATTCAACTTTGAACGAAAAAATTAGTGTTCTTCAGCGCTCCTTGGATATTCAAAGAGAAACAATAAAGGATTTAGAAGAAAAGAATAAAATGCTTAAAATTGCACATTCAATTGCAAAGGACGACGAAGGGAAAAAAGCATTAAAGCAAAAAATTAATTCGGTAATCCGTGAAATTGATAAAAGCATGTCATTACTTAATGACTAAAAAAAACGATAATTAAAGGTGGAACCACAGGAAATATCCATCAAGGTATTAATAGGAGACAGACAATACCCGCTCAAAATTTCTTCTGTAGAGGAGGAAAATGTTAGAAAGGCGGCTAAATTAGTAAATGACCGTTCAAAGTTTTATACTGATAATTTTTCGGTACAAGACAAACAGGACGCCATAGCGATGACGGCACTTGAGTTTGCATCAGAAAATCTGAATACAATCACAACAGACCAATCAATATCAGCGGAATTGGAGCAATTACTCATTGACCTGGATCAATACCTCGATAAGCAAGATATTTCTTAAAGTATTCACCACATTTTTTACAGTATTTAACCAATAAAAAACAGAAATGGATGCACTATCATTAGTATTAGGTATTTTGGCAGGAGCGGCCGGTGGCACTTTTGCAGCAATATATTTAGTAAACAAAAAGAACGAAAGCAAAGCCAGCAGCAGCGTAAATGAGGCCTCACAAAAAGCGGCCAGCATTATTAGAGATGCTAATCAAAAAGCCGATAGCCTTGTTAAAACAAAAGAATTAGAAGCTAAAGAACGGTTTTTTGAACTAAAAAATGAACACGATGAAAAGATTAATGTTAGAACCCGTGAAGTAGTTGAAGCCGAAAACAAAATCAGAGGCAAAGAACAGAGCATTAACGATAAACTAGCTAATCTTGAAAAGAAACAAAATGAAGTTGATGTGCTAAAAGATGAATTAGCCACACATTTAGAAGTAGCAAAAGTAAAGAAGCTCGATGCGGAGAAATTGCACGCAAGCCAGGTTCAACAATTAGAAAAAATAGCTGGCCTTTCAGCCGAACAAGCAAAAAATGAATTGATTGAGGCTTTGAAAGCTGAAGCTCAAAATCAGGCTTTATCTCAAATGAAACTCATAATTGATGAAGCAAGACTTACCGCTACTCGCGAAGCTAAGCGTATGGTTCTTCAAACCATTCAACGAACTGCTGCCGAGCAAGCCATTGAAAACACAGTTACCGTTTTCCATATTGAAAATGATGAAGTAAAAGGACGGATTATTGGAAGAGAAGGCAGAAATATAAGGGCCTTGGAAGCCGCTACAGGTATTGAAATTATTGTAGACGATACACCGGAAGCAATTATTCTTTCAGGTTTTGACCCCATCCGCAGAGAAGTAGCTCGTTTATCATTGCATCGCTTGGTATCTGATGGAAGAATACATCCTGCCCGTATTGAAGAAGTGGTAGAAAAAACCAAAAATGATGTGGAACAAGAGATTATCGAGATTGGACAAAAAACAGTTGTTGACCTTGGTATTAATGGCCTGCATCCTGAATTGATTCGTATGGTTGGTAGAATGAGATACCGTTCATCGTATGGCCAAAACTTATTGAAACATAGCCGCGAAGTAGCGAACTTATGTGCTATAATGGCTACTGAATTTGGATTGAATGCTAAAATGGCAAAACGTGCCGGATTGCTGCATGATATTGGAAAAGTGCCAGAAGATGATCCTGAAACTCCACACGCATTGCTAGGAATGAAACTGGCTGAAAAATATGGCGAACATCCTGATGTTGTCAATGCAATTGGTGCTCACCATGACGAGATAGAAATGACTAATCTTATTTCTCCAATCATTCAGGCATGTGATGCAATTTCAGGTTCAAGACCGGGAGCAAGACGCGAAGACAGTGAAGCCTATATTAAACGATTGGTGGATTTAGAAAAATTAGCTGTTGGATTTGATGGAGTTGATAAAGCATTTGCAATTCAAGCTGGTCGCGAACTTCGTGTAATCGTGAACAGTGATATGCTGGACGACAAACAATCCGATTTATTATCGTTTGATATTTCACAAAAAATAATGAAGGAAATGATTTATCCCGGCCAAATAAAGGTGACTGTGATTCGTGAAAGAAGAGCAGTGGCTTTTGCCAAATAAAAAATAATGCCATGAAAAATATTGTGTTATTCGGACCTCCGGGGGCAGGAAAAGGAACTCAGTCAGAGCGACTGATAGAGAAGTATAATCTTCTTCATCTTTCTACCGGAGACATTCTGAGAGCCGAGCGTAAATCCGGAACTACTTTAGGAAAAAAAGCCAACGAGTATATTGAAAAAGGAGAATTGGTGCCGGATGAAGTGGTAATAGGAATGGTAGGGAATAAAATAAATGAAAACTTAAATGCTGTAGGTTTCATTTTTGATGGTTTTCCAAGAACTCAGGCTCAAGGAAAAGCTTTGGATGAAATGCTAAATAAATTAGGGCACCCCATCACCAAAATGATTGCCTTGGAAGTGGATGAAGATGAACTTACCAAACGTCTTTTATTACGCGGTGAAACTTCAGGTAGAGCCGATGACAAAGACGAAGCTACCATTCGTAACCGTTTTAAAGTTTATAACAATGAAACTCTTCCATTGAAGGATTTTTATGAATCACAGGGAAAATATGAAGGCATAAATGGAATGAATAGTATTGATAAGGTTTTTGAAGACCTTTGTAAAATATTGGATTAATCCTTTATCTTTCCAACAAAGGAGAAATCTAATAAAAAATAAAAGTGCTTCGTTCCTCAGCATGACAAAAATTTAATAAATCTAAAATCGTAATTCTAAAATCTAAAATCTCTTGGCCGAATCAAATTTTGTTGACTATGTAAAAATCTTTTTCCGCTCAGGAAAAGGTGGTGCAGGCTGCATGCACTTTCACCGCGATAAACTTACTGCAATGGGTGGTCCTGATGGAGGTGACGGTGGAAATGGTGGTTCTGCAATTTTAAGAGGAAATGCTCAAATGTGGACGCTTCTGCATTTGAAATTTAAAAAACATATTCATTGCGATGATGGAAATAAAGGAGAAGGGAGTAATAAAACTGGTAAACAAGGAAAGCCTCAAATTATAGATGTTCCTTTGGGCACAGTAGCCCGTGATGCAGAAACTGGCGAATTTATTTTTGAAATAACACGGGATGGACAAGAAGAAGTTTTGATGGCCGGTGGACGAGGAGGATTGGGTAATTGGCATTTTAAATCACCAACCCAACAAACCCCTCATCATTCTCAACCAGGGGAAGATGGAATTGAAGGCTGGCGAATTTTAGAACTTAAAGTTTTGGCTGACGTAGGATTAGTTGGTTTTCCCAATGCCGGAAAAAGCACGTTACTTTCGGTTATTTCTGCCGCCAAGCCTGAAATTGCCAATTATGCATTTACTACTTTAGTTCCAAATTTAGGTATTGTAAAATACCGCGATTACAAATCATTTATAGTGGCTGATATACCGGGAATAATTGAAGGGGCCTCAGAAGGTAAGGGTTTAGGAACCCGTTTTTTGCGCCATATTGAACGAAACTCTGTATTGCTATTTATGGTTCCTGCTGAAGCCGGCAATATCACCAAAGAGTTCAATATTTTATTAAACGAACTTGACAAACACAATAAGGAATTACTCTTTAAAAAACGATTGGTAGCCATTACCAAAACCGACCTAATAGATGATGAATTAATGGGTATGCTAAAAGCTGATTTACCACCTGGTGAAGAGTGTATTTTTATTTCTTCGGCTACAGGATTTAATATATTGCCACTGAAAGATAAGTTGTGGAGTATGTTGCAGTAAAGGCAAAATAAACATTGAGACACTAATAACATATAGCAAATTGGCGGACTATGGAAAAGGTTGTTATTGAACTGAGAGTTTGGGGATTGGAACACCGCAAAAAAATCATGGGAAAATAAAATTACTTTTGTCATACCACTTTTTTTCACCCATTGAATACTCTTACCACCAATCAAAAAATATCAATCGCAATACTTGTAATTCTTAGCGTTTGTATTGTTGCATTTCATATTCCACCGCATTTTTCATTGGCTATTGGTCTGCTTATCGGTTTAACGGTTGGCAATCCTATTCAAAATATAACAAAGCCTATTACTAAATATTTATTGCAAGGATGTGTTGTAGGATTGGGCTTTGGGATGGATTTTATGAAAGTGGTAGATGCTGGAAAAACAGGAATCCTTTTTACGCTTATAACAATTTTTGGAGCTTTGGGTTTGGGGTTGCTTTTAGGCAAAATTTTAAAGGTTCCCGGCAAAATAACTTACCTTATTTCTTGCGGCACTGCTATTTGTGGTGGAAGTGCCATAGCTGCCGTTAGCCCGGCCATGGAAGCCGATGAAAAAGAAATATCAATGGCTATGGTTACCATTTTCACTTTAAATGCTATTGCCTTGCTCCTATTTCCTTACATTGGTCATGCCTTGGATTTATCACAACAGCAATTTGGCTTGTGGTCTGCCATTGCTATTCACGATACAAGTTCGGTAGTGGGGGCCGCCGCTGCTTTTGGGGATGAGGCTTTAACCATTGCTACTACTATAAAACTAGCCCGCGCTTTATGGATTATTCCAATGGTAATAATTACCGCTATGATTTATGGTAAAAAAGCCGGAGTAAAATCCTTTCCGATATTTATTTTATTATTTGTTTTAGCATCTTTGTCCAACACATATTTACATATTCCAAAGGAAATTTCAGGCGGAATTGTAAGTCTTTCCAAATCGGGTTTAAGCATCACATTGTTGCTTATAGGAGTCAATATTTCTATTAATAATATCCGTGAAACCGGTGTTAAAGCCTTACTTCTTGGATTTTTATTATGGTTAATTTTGTTGGTTGGAACTTTACTGACTGTGGTTTATTTTTAATACAACTTGAAATATACCTAACGACGAGAATACCTAATTTTATATTTTTTTTATATATCACCCTAAATTAGGTTTTGTGCATTCTGAAATAAAAATGTAATAAAACTCCGTTAATACCAATATTTAAAGGGCTTGAGCGAACATTTATAAGGGTTTCAATGTTATTAAATTGTTAAGGATTTTTAGAAATACATAAAAACGTTAACATTAATGTAACATTGCACTATATTTATAACTTAAAATAATGAAAAACACCAAATTAAAAAGTGATATTGAAGGTAAGATAGCTTCAAAAGTTAATGAAATTGTAAAGGAACTTAAAGTTGAAGGACATGCAATTAGTAAGTCAATTGCTGATGCCTCAAAAAAAATAGCTAAAACCATAGCTAAAAAATTAAAAGAGTTTGAAAAGAAAAATGCTCCAGCAAAAAAGACCGAGCCAAAATCGACTGTTAAAAAGGCAACAGTAGCCGCGGCAAAACCTAAAGCTGAAAAACCTACCGCTAAAAATGTAACAAGCCCTATTGTTGCAAAGACAGTTAAGCCGTTAATAAAAAAAATAGCACCTGCACCTAAAAAAACAGTTTCTGTTAAAAATAGTCCTGTTAAAAAAGCCGCTACATCAGCGAAGTCACCTAATAAAAAGTAGTTCAAATTTTCTTTTACATAAATTCATACATTTCCAATCATTTTCAATTATTTGTGATAAAGTATGATAACCATTGCCTTATATAATTTTAAAGGTGGCGTTGGCAAAACCACCTCAGCTGTTAACCTTGCATATCTAGCTTCTCAAGAAGGGGAAAGAACTCTTTTATGGGATTTTGATCCGCAGGGTTCAGCTTCCTATTTTTGTCAGGTAAACACCAAAATAAGAGGAGGTGCAAAGAAAATTATAGGTGGTAAAAATGATATTTTGGAGGCCATTAAAGAAACAAATTACCGGAATTTGGATGTTTTACCAGCTGATTTTTCAATCCGAAACATGGATATTATTTTGGATGACACCAAAAAATCAAAGAAAAAACTAAAATCTATTACCGACCAATTTAGTAAAAAATATGATTTCACATTTATTGATTGTCCACCCGGATTATCGCTATTAACCGAACATATTTTCCATACTGCTGATTATTTTATAGTCCCGATAATTCCAAGTACTTTATCCATCCGAACCTATCATCAGGTTTTAGACTACTTCAAGAAAAATGACCTAGACACCAAAAGTATACTTCCTTTCTTTTCGATGGTTGATATTCGTAAAAGTATGCACAAAGATTTGATGATTTCTGGGTTTAAAGAAGAGGATAATCTTTTAAAAACCATAATAAAATATTCTTCAGATATTGAAAAAATGGGAATGGAATTATCTCCATTACCTGCCTTTGCTCCAAATTCTAAATCGGCTGTAGCTTACAAAACCCTTTGGAAAGAGATTAAAAAGAAGATTAAGTAAATTTATTTCAATCCCAGTTCTTTCCTTTGCTCATCGCTAATATCCGATGGGGCATCAATCATTACATCCCGTCCCATGTTGTTTTTTGGGAAAGCTATAAAATCGCGGATGGTTTCGGAACCGCCGAACAATGAACACAATCTATCAAACCCAAATGCCAAACCACCATGTGGCGGTGCTCCGTATTCAAAGGCATTCATCAAAAATCCAAACTGTGCCTGAGCTTGCTCATCGGTAAATCCAAGGAGTAAAAACATTTGCTTTTGCAAATCTTTGTTATGAATTCTTATGCTTCCGCCTCCTACTTCCACACCGTTTATCACCATATCATAGGCATTGGCTCTAATTCTGCCAGGGTCGGTTTGCATCAAGGCAATATCTTCAAGCTTGGGTGATGTGAACGGATGGTGCATGGCATGCCAGCGGTTGGTTTCATCATCATGCTCCAAAAGCGGAAAATCAATAACCCAAAGGGCTTTATAATTATCAGATTGGCGCAACCCTAATTGTTTTCCCACTTCCAAACGAAGTTCATTCATTTGCTTGCGGGTGGCACTTAGGTCTCCACTCAGCACTAATATTAAATCATTTTTCTCTGCTTTGCAGGCAGCAGCCCAAAGTTGCAAAGCCTCTTGGTCATAGAATTTATCAACCGATGATTTTAAAGAACCGTCTTCACCCACACGACAATAGATTAATCCTTTTGCACCTATTTGTGGCCGTTTTACATACTCCGTTAACTCATCCAATTGCTTGCGGGTATAATTGGCAGCACCTTTGGCGTTTATGGCAATAATTGTTTCGGCAGTATCAAATATCCCAAAGCCTTTGCCTTTGGCCACTTTATCCAAATATACAAACTGCATATCAAAACGAATATCGGGCTTATCGCAACCATACAGCCGCATAGCATCATCGTAAGTCATGCGAGGCAAATTGGGTATGTCAATTCCTTTAACTTCTTTAAAAAGATATTTAACTAAGTCTTCAAACGTGTTCAAAATATCTTCCTGCTCCACAAAACTCATTTCACAGTCAATTTGAGTAAACTCAGGTTGACGGTCAGCTCTTAAATCTTCATCTCTAAAACATTTTACAATTTGATAATATCGGTCGAAACCACTCACCATCAGCAATTGCTTAAAAGTTTGCGGGCTTTGAGGCAAGGCATACCATTCTCCTTCATTCATCCGCGATGGAACTATAAAATCCCGAGCTCCTTCTGGAGTTGATTTTATTAAAACAGGGGTTTCAACTTCAATAAAATTTTGAGCATCCAAAAACTGACGGGTGTATTTTGACACCTTGTGACGCAATTCCAAATTGCGGCGAACCACTTCCCTTCTCAAATCCAGATAACGGTATTTCATCCGCAATTCATCGCCGCCATCGGTTTCTTCTTCAATAGTAAAAGGCGGTGTTTTTGATTCGTTCAAAATTTCTACTTCAGTAACCTGAACCTCTATATCGCCAGTTAGCATTTTTGGATTTTTAGCCGTTCGTTCAATTACAATTCCGTTAATACGCAAAACATATTCACGCCCTAAATTTCTGGCTTTATCAAAAACTGATTTGTCACGGTTTTCGTCAAAAGAGAGTTGAGTCATTCCATAGCGGTCGCGCAAGTCAATAAAACCAATGGTTCCAATATCACGACTTTTTTGCAACCAACCACTTAAAGTTACAACTTTTCCAACATCTGAAAGGCGGAGTTCTCCGCAAGTATGTGTTCTTAACATTTTAAGGTGCAAATATATTATATGTATTTCAATCTATTTTTTATATCAAGGTCTTATGATTGCATTGTCTATTTATCTATGTTTGTTAAAAATTTAAAGTTATGAAAAAACTAATTTATTCTTTTTTAATCCTTGCATTATCAACATTTTCATTCGCTGGTGACACTGAATTTTCCTATGATAAAAATTCGTTAACTAATGAATTTAGTCAGTTGGACAAAGTAGATGCTTATGTTGACCAAACCAATGTTTCATATACCGAGCTTGCCAATTCACCTGTTTTTGAAGGCAATATTGAATTAACCAATGCCATTGCCGTTAAACCAAATTTAAAATTTGAAGATGTAGATTGGGGCGCTTTTGCTTGGGGATTTTGCTGCTGGCCTGTAGGTGTTTTTACAGTAATACTTAAAGATGATGTAGATAAT
>CAMDSC010000029.1 GCA_945907065.1 Chitinophaga pinensis | reverse complement strand
TCATTACCCACTAAGTTAGAATTATAAGTTTCCACGTCGGCTCTAGTACCAGCAGAGTCGGCAGGATCATACATATACCAGCTCCAATACGTTGGACCGTTGGTAGAAAGGTCTAAGAAATTAACCGTACCAAAACGTTCAGTTTCGTTTGTGTTAGAGGCAAAATCTACAACTGGTTTAGAAGTAGGGTTAACGATATTAATACATTTTAAAATAGAGTCACGACCTAAGCAATTTTGGCTTTTCAAGCGAACACAGTTAGTACCTGCAGTATTAAAGATATGCGTAGCATCGGTAGAAGTATATTCATTAGAACCGTTATCATCCACATCCCATTGGTGACCAATATAACCGCTTTGGTTATTATTAGTCATTTTTACAGGAGTTCCAACATAGGCTTGACTTGGCATATAAAAACCAGCAGCAATACTAGTAGACGTACCAATATTGATAGTGTAATCTTCTGTTTCACCATAATTAATGGTAGAACAAGATGAGCCTGAGCTGAAAGCGCCCATTCCATAATATTCACTTCTAACCCTCATACGGGTAGCTCCTGATTTAATACCATTACAAGCTATTGTGCAAGTTCTTGATTGTAAATTAGTAACACCGTTAGAAATGTCTGACCAACCTTGAGAAATCCACTCACCTGCATCACTAAAATCATAATCTCCATTCAAATCTACCCATACACCAATATGTATTGGATAAGAAGGGCCTGTAGTGAATGAAAATGTGTAATTACCTCCACCGCTTAAAGCAAAAGAAGGAGATGAAGACATCATTGTGTAACCACCTGAAGTGGTATTACAAGCATCATTAGCTTTGTCAAATAAAATAGTTGAACCTTGCTGAACACGAACTTGCCCAACATACATGGACCAGTTTGAGCAAGGATTGTTGCTGGTAGGAGCCGAGCAATAAGGGGATTGCGCAAGGCTAAGATTGTAGGCTGAAGAACCTAACATGCCAATAAGGATAAGTAAGTACCCTAACACTTTTGAGTTTTTCAAAGTAAATTTTTGTGTCATATCCGTTAATATTATAAAAACTAATTTTTACAGGATTCAAACATATGAATTCTGTTGATATATTTGACCGTTGTTTAATAGATGGTTGCACAATATTTCTTCAATTAAATTTATTAAATATATAATAGGTTGATAATCAGAATAAAATAATTTTTTAATGACAAAAAGATGATATTAAATCCCGCGCAAAATAAGGCTGTAGAAGCGATTGAAGGCCCGTTGATGACAATAGCTGGCCCTGGAACTGGAAAAACACAGCTTTTGAGTGCCAGAGTTGGGAGCATTTTAGAAAAAACAGATTTACTGCCTGAAAATATACTTTGCCTCACGTTTACTGATGCTGCTACAGTGGCTATGAGAAAACGGCTCATAAAATTTATGGGCGCTGATGCTCACCGTGTTCCTATTTTTACATTTCATTCCTTTTGCCAAAAAGTAATTACCGATTATCAAAATGAATTGGGTATACAATCATTAGAACCAATTTCAGAATTAGAAACCATTCAATATTATAATAAAATTATTGATCAGTTTGAATTAGGCAACCTATTGAAAAATTATAAGGTACCTTATTATTATCGTAAAGATTTAAAGGATTTGAATCGATTATTAAAACAAGAGCGCTTCACCAAAGAATCGCTTTTTAAAACGATTGACAAATTGATTGAAGAATTACCTGAAAATGAAAGCCTGTATTATAAGGTGAATAGGGGTAATAACAAAAAGGGAGACTTAAATTTAATCAATTACAATAAAGCTCTAGAAAAACTCAATAAACTAAAAGCAGCTACACAAGCTTGCTACGACTACCGTCAACAACTTTCAGAAAACGGTCGCTACGATTTTGATGATATGATTCTTTGGGTTATTGAGTTTTTAAAAGCCAATGAATATGCCTTGCTTCGGTATCAGGAGCAATACCAATATATAATGGTAGACGAATATCAGGACACCAACAAAGCGCAAAATGAATTGATGCTTTTGTTGGCTTCGTATTGGGAAAGCCCAAATCTTATGGTGGTGGGTGATGACGACCAATCCATATATAGGTTTCAGGGTGCTAATGTCGAAAACCTTCATGATTTTGAAAGCCGGTTTGCCAAGGATTTGAAAGAAGTGGTATTGAGTGAAAATTACCGTTCGTCGCAAGCTATATTAGATGCTTCGAGTTGGGTTATTAATAAAAACACAACCCGACTCATTGCTGATAAAAAATTGGAATCGAAAAGTGATAAACTTTTATCCAGCGAGGCACCATTAGTAATTGAATGCACCAATCAATTGTATGAAACGGCATTTATAGTTAATAAAATTACTGAAGCATTAAATAATGGTGTGCCTTTGTCAGAAATGGCGGTGATTTACAGAAATCACGCTCAGGTGGATTATTTAAAGACGTATTTAAGCCTAAAAAATATTCCCTATTATCTTAAAAAAAGAACAAACATTCTAGGTCTCCCTTTTATCGCAAATATTATAGAACTGCTTTATTATATAAAGGATGAAAAAACGAAACCATACTCAGGCGAACATCGTTTGTTTAAAATTTTGCACTATGATTTTTGGGAAATAGCCTCCGCCGATTTGGCCAAGTTGGCTTTTTATTTAAGACAAGAACGATTGCCTTGGCGTGATGCCATTAATGGGTTAAACGAAAATGAATCGTTGCGGAAAATAATTTCAAACGATGCGGTACTAAAAATAATAAAACTGGCTTCGGATATTGAATACTGGATTGGAAAAGCGTTCAATTTTACCTTGCAGCAATTGCTTGAAAAAGTGGTAGCCAAAGGTGGCATATTATCTTTTGTGTTGCAGGCTTCCAACAAACTATTCATGCTGCAAGCGTTGCAAACGTTCTTTGATTATTTAAAAGAAGAAACTCGTAAAAATCCTACTCTAGGCCTTGAAGAGTTTTTGAAAAATATAAAACTAATGCAAGACAATGCAATTGCCTTGGAGGCAGAAGAGATAATAGAAAAAAGTGATGCTGTAAATTTGCTCACCGCCCATGCCAGCAAAGGGTTAGAGTTTGAAATGGTTTTTGTGATGGGGTGTAATGAAAAAATTTGGGATAAAAGCAAAGACCGCTTGCCATTTAATATTCGTGAAGTAATTGTGTCTGCTTCTGCCGATTCACTTACCGAAGAAAACCGCCGCTTGTTTTATGTGGCTTGTACCCGGGCTAAATCGTGGCTCAGTATTACTTATAATACTAACGAACTTGATTTAAAAGACCTTCAGGAATCATTATTTGTCACCGAGTTTTTAGAATCCGGGATTCCTAAAAAAATAAAGGCTGAAATAGCCGATGAACAGATTATGGAAATTCAAGCGTCTATTTTTGGAACAGATACTTCCGACAAGGATTTTGAACCCATCGACAAAGAGTTTTTAAATAAATTTACGGAGAATTATGTTCTAAGTGCTACCCATTTAGATAATTATTTAGAATGCCCTGTAAAATTTTATTATCGAAATTTGTTGCAAATTCCATCGGCCAAAACTGGTCCTTTAAGTTTTGGAAACGCTATACACCGAGCATTAGAACTGTTTTTTAAAACCATGCTCAAACATCCTCAAAAACTTTATCCATCCTTGGAACAAATGGTTTTGTGGTTTAAACTGGATTTGCAAAAACATGCCGATTCATTTACCCCTGAAGATTTTATAAGAACTTTAGAATATGGTTCTGAAAAAGTTTTGCCACAATTGTATAACACCTTTTTGCCAGAATGGGAAGAAAACAAAAACCGCGAACCCGAAAAAAATCTTGTGGATATTGTGGTAAACCATGTTCCGATTAAAGGAAAGCTCGACCAATTGGTTTTTCATGATAGCCACACGGTGCATGTTATTGATTTTAAAACCGGAAAATTTAGCAGCGAAAAAAAGAAAACACTTTTGCCGCCGGTACTTGGTGTAAATCCTGAAATTGCAAAATTTGAAGAACTGTATGGTGGAAACTATTGGCGGCAGGTGGCGTTTTATCATTTGCTAATTAATAACGACCCATTGCATAGTTACAAAACCCTATCGGGCGAAATGTTTTTTGTAGAACCCGATAACAAAGGAAACTTTGTTCGGGAAAAGATTTTTATCCAGCCACATGAGCATAAATTTATGGAGCAATTGATAGCCGAAGTGTATGGAAAAATAAAAAACCATGAGTTTACCAAAGGCTGTGGTAAAAAAGAGTGTGAGTGGTGTAATTTTAATAGCTTTTACCTAAAGCGAGAAATTTATAGCAGCGAAGGATTGATGGAAAGTGGGGACGAATAAAATTTCATCAAAAACAAATCCGTCTTACTGATGTTTACTATTAACACAATTATTATACCTTTGTAGAATAATTCTAAATAACGATGGAATCAATTGATTTAGTAAACGTATATGCCGAAGCTACTCCCAATCCGGGCAGTATGAAATTTGTAATCAACCGTATGATTTGTCCTAACGAAAGTGTCGATTTTCGTAAGGCCGAAGAAGTAAAAAGCAGCCCATTGGCTACTTCATTATTTGAATATCCTTATGTAAAAGGGATTTTTATAATGAATAATTTTATAACCGTTACCAAAGCCGAAGATCATGAATGGGTGGATATAATACCTGAATTGCGCCAGTTTTTGAAAGACTATATTGAAGCCGGAAAAGTAGTGTTGGAAAAAAGGACCGACCTTACTGAGGAAGAAGAAACAGAAGTAATTACCAAAATAAGAAAATTATTGGATGACCATGTAAGGCCAGCCGTAGAAATGGATGGTGGAGCTATTGATTTCAAAAAATTTGAACACGGTGTGGTAACTGTTACGATGAAAGGTTCATGCAGTGGTTGCCCCTCATCTACGCTAACTTTAAAAGCAGGTATTGAAAATTTGCTAAAGCGCATGGTTCCTGAAGTGGAAGCCGTAGAAGCGGAAGCTGTTTAGGAAGGAAAGGGTTATTAAGTTATTTGTTATTGGAAATAACATTCGGAGTAACTCAATAACCTAATAACTCAATAACCAATTACCTAATAAGATGAACAATTCCTCTTTGAAAATTCATATCCCCTTTGGAGCAGTTTGACTTTACATTAAGACTCCATATATACACTCCGTTTTCACACAGTTTATTTTCAAAATAACCGTTCCATGATGCTTTTGGGTCAGTGGTTTCAAATAATTTTTGACCCCAGCGGTCAAACACCAAAAATCTATAATAATTAAAACTTTGAATATCTGAAACGGGTTTGAAATTTACATTTATATTATCATTTTCACCTGGGGTAAATGCATTAGGAACCCAAACATCTCCAGCACCTTCATATACTGCTACCAGCACGCTATCGGAAGCCAAAAAATTACAAAGTTTATCGCGAACGGTTACTTTATAAGTGCCCGATTTTGAAATATATATGGTAGACGTTGTTTCTCCGGTATTCCATATGGTAGCATAATTAACGGTATCGCGTATCCCCGTTTTCAAACTTACCGTATCATTTTCACAAATTTCGCGGAGCGGTGGCCCTAAATCCACTGTCAGTATTTTTCGTTGGGTAATAGTAATGGTATCGCGGTTTGAACAATTTTTATTGATAGACCAAACACTATATAACCCGGGCTTGTTCACACGAATTCGAATACCGGTATCACCTGTATTCCAAATATATTTTGAAGCAATTTCTTTGGCACTAAGTATCAAATCTACTTGCCCGCAAATGATGGTATCTTTTCCAAGATTAATTTTTGGTAATGGCTCAAGTGTTAGAATTATAGTATCTCTTTTTTTACAACCGCTCCGCTCTATTTCAAGCCAATACAATCCCGATTTTTTAACGATAAGGGTATCTCCTGTAGAACTATCCGACCATAAATAACTATCAAAAATTCTGTTTTTAACCTCTAATTTTTTTAATAATGAATCGCCACAAAAAATGGTGTCTTTCCCTAAAGAAATTTCCTTAACTCCGGGCAATATTTTTTTCTTGGCTATAAAACTACCGCAATCTGTAAATATTTCAACTTCGTAGGTTCCAAAAGCGGTAGCTTTTATTTTTTGAGCGGTATCATCTTTTATTACAATATTTCCTCCGTTAATATCCGTGCCTTTCCATTTCACTTTTCGAGTGGGGTTTCCAGCATCCAGTTCTATATCAAAATTTTCGGCACAAATAAAGGTGTCACGGCCAAGGCGGGTTTTGTGCTGAAAACTCCCAGCTTCAATAAAAACATACGAGTCTAGCAATGGGTCGCCAACATCAGCAATGGCTAACTTAATGGTATAGGTTTTACATGCTTCTAATTTTAAATTAGCTTTTAAAATAGTGGTGTACCCATCAGCTTGCAGCGTTTTTTCACCTAAATAATTATAATTAAAATACTGTGTATTGCGAAGATGATTGATATTGTCGATACTTACTGGAAGTGTTTTTCCAGGAACCAAAGCTACATTTTGTTCGCCTGTAATACCCGGCCCGCTAATAAAAAAGCCAAAAATATCACTTACATTTTTGTCTACATATTCAATATATTCTTCCGAAGCAAAGATGTAGTTAAACTCAATATCTTCGGTTTGCGGGATAAAGTCAAACTGAAGGGTAGCTGCATCATAAGTAGGTTTTGTAGCGTATAAATCTAATAAAGCACTTCCACCGGTTTTTATTTCGGAGGTAGATGAATTTCCAACATTATTCGGCCCTTTTGCTCCCACAGCAATTCCTGTAGAAAGAATTATTCCGGCTTCCATTTGTAATTTAGAATCCATTCCATTTTCAAAAAAACCGCAGGAACGTTTGTAGCCGTTATAAACGACATTATTGGTAGTAATCCCTTTTCCTACCAGCACATTAGTTACTAAAATATAAGGAGCCGCTTCGCCAATGATTATTTGCGAATGTGCAAAAAAAGACACCAATAGCAAAACTAGTGTGATACAAAATTTGCGCAGCCTTATCAACAGATTATACACTTAAATTTAATATACAAAGAAACGCTAATTTTAGTTTAAATAAGTGATGTCACCCATTCTTAAATGCACTGTATATCGATTTATTGCAATTATTGTACATAATTGTGTTCAAACTATTTTTGATTTGCATAAAAAAAGTATGTTTGTAATATGAAAAAAATATTTACCCTTATAGGACTGTTCTTTTGTTTGAATAGTTACTCGCAATCTGTATTTGAGCCTGCATCGGCCTACAATTCTCATTTTTGTTCCGAATTTGATATTGTTGTACATAGTAAATTTACTAATAACTTTACTTCTAATAAGTTAAAATTTGTAAGAATTCAAAAAACAGTTTCATCTAAATGGACTTCTGCTTATTGCGATTGTGAATTATGTCGTGAAATTAATACCGATACCGGAAAATTTACTTTAGCCATAGGCCAATCCTGCGAAACTTCAGCCCATTTTTATCCTGATAACACCAAAGGAATAGGTTATGTAAAAATTAAGATTTTTCCTGAAAATGATCCGGCTACGTTTGTAGTAGGTGAGTACAGTGCAAGTTGCTGGGGCGTTTCGGCCACTTTTATCGAAAACCAAAAACTATCTGTTTACCCAAATCCTGCCAATACCGTTTTAAATATTGGTTTTGGTGCTGGAGGTGATTACACCATCAGCATTATAAACACCGAAGGAAAAGTAATTGTAAATGAAAAAGTAGAAACTTTGGTAAACACAATGGACATATCCAACTTTAACTCAGGATTATATTCCGTAAAAATAGAAAGTGCCGGAAAGGTATTTTATTCTAAATTTATAAAGCTTTAGTACCAAATAGCGTTTGAAATTTATATAAAAAGCCCCGTTTTGGGGCTTTTTTGTTGGATGTATAATTTCATTAGTATTGATCTCTTAAACAACAATGTTTTGCAGATTTGCTGGGATCAAGTTGAGTGGTTACTAGACTTAACAACTTCAATTCTTTATATATGACTTAAATCATATTTTTATAATAATTATTTTCATCTATTTGTTAAGAATTTAAACAAATTATCTATATGAAAACAACAAACAAAAGTTACGCAAAAGGATTAATTGCATGTGCCTTATTAATTTTCTCATTTCAACTTTCTTTCGCCCAATGGTCAACTTCAGGTAATTCATTGAGTACTGGAAATTTTTTGGGTTCTACAAATGCGACCGATTTAGTATTTAAAACTAACAATACAACACGGATGATCATTAAATCAGATGGAAATGTGGGGATTGGTACAACTAACACCAGCGGTTTTCTCCTTTCTGTAGATGGTAAAATCCGTGCAAGAGAGGTGAGAATAAATATGGACACATGGGCTGATTATGTATTTGCTGATACTTATAAGCCGATGAATCTTACCGAACTTGAATTATTTATTAAAAAAAATAAGCACTTGCCTGGTATTCCGTGTGAGCAAGAAGTAATTACTTCTGGAATTTCAATTAATGAAATAACGTTATCTTTAATTCAAAAAATAGAGGAAATAACACTTTATACTATTGAAATAAATAAAAAAATGGCTGATTTACAATTGTTGGTGGCTAAACAGCAAGCAGAGTTAGAATTATTGAAAAATCCACAACCTGTTAAACCTTAACTCTCAATAGTTATGAAAAAAAGGTGTCTTTTTTTATTTGTTTTTGGGATAAGTATGTTAATTGCAAATTTAACGTATGCTCAACCCAGATATGTAACTCCACAAGAAGGTTTTCGAGAACTTTTTTTGCCACTTACACGAGGGATTCCTAGTGCCCCTATTCTGTATGAAATGAACTTACATGAACTGGAAGATACTTTTTATAGGGCTATATGCCATAAATCAATTGATGCTGATGGGTGGATTACCTTAATGAATACGCTTTGGTGGTGTGCTTATGATACCCTTGATGTGCCCGATATGTCAGTAATGGAAGATACAGTTGAAAAAATTATTAAGGCCGACCCTTTAATGGTACCTATTGGCATAGCGGCATACGATTATCATAGATATAATGAAAATGTTTTTAATGTAAACGGAGAGTACTTTGATTGGACGGATAGTACAATTGTAGATCATGCTGGACGCATAGAGCCATTTGATGTAAATCCATTTGACCTGTCGAGAGGTATTCTGCAAGACTTATTTAGTGCATCCCCCCTTGTTACATCTCATCCTTATAAAAAAGTTAAATACAGGCTTGATCCTTATTTTTTTAATTTTGGATTATCTACTTTAGTAGGCTTACCTACTACTTTTACTTGGAAAATTGACTTTGGTGATGGTAATGGGTTTATAACTTTTGATCCATCATCTTTAATTATTCAAGAAGTTAATTATACTAGTGGGGGAATAAAAACATTAACGGTTCAGGTTGAAAAAGATGCTGTTCCTATAGCCATTTCAGTTTCCGAAATCTACATTGAAGGGTTTGATAAATTAGTGCCAAATGAGAATATTAAAGTAGGTAATGTAAATGCCGACCTTTTTACAGCTTGCAATTCATCGGGGAAACTGGTAATGGTTGTTACGGGATTTGACCCTTTGGGAACAAATACAAATGAAAAGACTGCAAATAATTTAATTATAAATTCAAAAATAAATATGCTATTAAATTATGGTTATGATATAGCTGTTGTTGAATTTACAGAACCACACACCGGGATATTAGCTTTGGCCGATGAACTAATTGAATTTATTGAACATATGAAATGCCGTTATGATAATGACCACCCATTTGTTATTTTTAGTTCAAGTTTAGGTGGCCCCGTAACACGGGTAGCCCTTACAAAAATGGAAAAAACTGATTATATGACTGCTGCATTTGCAAATGCGTCCATATGCAATCCTTTACGTATGCATAATACACGTCTTTGGATAAGCCTAGATGGTGAAATGGATGGAGCAAATGTTCCTATTGGACTTCAGGAATCTATTAAAGGTAGTGTGGATGTGGCCAATTTTATTAATGGAATAGGGAAAATGAAAACGGGATTAGGAATAATAATGAGTTTTGAAAAAAGAAAAATGGATGAAATCTATTCAAATTCTATTGGAAACCAAACTGCTCGTGAGCTATTTAGTGTTCACGTGGAGTCGAAAAATGCATTGAATAGATATACTCATGACCCTGAATTTGACACAACATGGGCAGAGATAAGAGCACTCAACCCTGCCACAAATGGGTATCCAATGTATTGTAAAAAAGTTGCATTATCTAACGGTTTATTTGACGGAAAAAGACAGGTAGCAATTGGTGATAGAGTAGCGCAAGGTGGTGATACTATGAATTTTTTAAGCATGAATACAAAATTGCGATATCAAAGATTTAACCCGCTATACCTATCGTTTACAACCATGCATTATGCCTATTATTTGGCTCCCAATTTTGCTACAGACACTGTTTCTCGCATTCATGTATCTGTAAATAAAGTTAATTTCAAGAAACTAATGAAGGCTATCGCTGCTTCTATTGCTTTAAATTCAACTTCCCCTTTTAATGCTATTTATAATACTCATGTATTTGATAGAACCGCAATAATGAATAATGACAATCATGAAAGTTGGGATATCTTAGGTGGAGGTCGCGAGGGACATTGGGTTTCTGAATTAAAAAAAGTTCCACCCGGATTTAATATTAATCCTAATCATTGGCACCCATTCAAAAAATACCCGGGTTTAGGTTTCAACTTGCCTGATTTAGTTACAAATCTTGATACAGTAAATGGGTTTTTTGATGCAACAACTGCTTGGCCAATGGAGTATTTTCACTTAAACAGCCGATGTGTGGCTACCGATTGGACACTTGCTTATACCAAAAACACCTTTGATATGGTAAGAACGGGGTTTGATACCGATATGGAAAGTGAAGGGATAGACAGCAACCTAGCCCGCACCCCTTTTGATGTAATAATAGCCGGAGTTACCAATGCTAATTACCCCAAAACATGGAGCAGCACGGGTGGCCGCCCCTATTGGCACAGAAGTGTGAGAACAACAGAAGCTGATAATGGAGCAGATGATAATCTTACTACGATAGTAAGGGAAATTGGCGACAAATTTCATTATTTGGATAATAGAATACTGAACCGCACGGAAATGTACCGATGCCATGATAGTATTGTCGCAGGGTATAAATCGAACCCAAAAGTATATTATCAAGACTATCCTTTTCTGAGTAGTTATTATAAATCATTACAATCTAAGAACTTTGCATTCAATGTAATTGATAGTGGCTTTTTACATTTAATAAGTACTCGCGAAATAATACTAAGGCCTGGTTTTAATGTACTTGATAGCGGTGAAATGATAGCCGAAATAGATTCCGTTCCTGTTTGCAATTTAACTTATGAAGAAATAACTGAAAGAATGCAAACGGACTTTGGAACCTCACCTTTCAAATTAAATGCAACACCAAATGATGAAATGAAAAAACGGGAAGGGTTTAAATTATATCCTAATCCTACCGCCAAAATGGTAAATTTAACTGGAAGCTCAGTCAATTTTGAAGCAACGCTTATTGATTCACGTGGAAAGTATATCAACAAATATCGAGGATGGAAATCAATAGAAATAAATCTAGAAAATTTACCACAAGGGGTTTATTATTTTAATATTACCTTTGATAATCAAGAGCAGCATCTTAAATTTATTAAGTTATGAGACTATTACTTTATGTTTTAATACTATCATCCGTTGTATTAACAAATTGCAAGCCTCAAGAGGATAGCACCCCGCAATTTACATTTAAAGGGCAAATATTTAATGCCACCACCAACGAAGTTCCCGTAGGGCTTGCAGTAACTCTGCAAGCCACCTCATCTCCTGATTTGTTCACAAAATTTAAAAAGGAAATACTGGGAACGGCAATTACTGATAGCATGGGAAGGTTTTCTATTACCTATAAGAAAACTAGCTTACCCATTTTAACACTGTTATCGCAATTCCTTACTTATAATGATCTTCCTATTAATAAAAATGTGGATACTATATTTTATAGAAGTACGAAAGGAACTCTTGTATATAAATTAATTTCATCTTTCCCTTTAACTAATATGGATACACTTTATTTAGATGTACCACCCATAGATTTGGGTAAAAGTTGGCAGATTTATAAAATTTCAGGGCTACTATTAAATGAAAAGATAATTAATTTCAGGACTTTAAAAACAGTTAATTTTAATACTTCATGGGCTTTGGGTTATTCTCAATATGACAGTATACATTGGTATCCTAATAAATTTAAAGACCACTATATTGGATTAGGTATGCGAGGAGACCCCTATATAGACACGATAAAAATAAAGTATAGATAATTATGAGACTACTACTTTATGGTTTAATACTATCATTAGTTGTATTAACAAACTGCAAGCCCCAAGAGGATAGCACCCCGCAATTTACTTTTAAAGGCCAAATACTTAATGCCACAACCAACGAAGTTCCTGTAGGACTTTCGGTTACTCTTCAAGCCACATCATCTCCTGATTTGTTCACAAAATTTAAAAAAGAAATACTGGGAACCGCCATTACTGATAGTATGGGGAGGTTTTCTATTACTTATAAGAAAACTAGTTTACCCATTTTAACACTATTATCTCAATTTCTTACTTATAATGATCTTCCAATAAATAAAAATGTGGATACTATTTTCTATAGAAGTACAAAAGGTACAATTTCTTTTATTTTAACAGCAATTAACCCATTAAAAATTGAAGACACTTTATATTTAGCTATTCCAGCATTAGATATTGGAAAAGATGTAACCTTAGAAAAAATTTCAGGGCCATTTCCTCAAAAAAAGATTATTCAATATCGAACTCTCACGGATAGGGGTAGTTTACAATATTTCTGGGCAATAGGATATACTCAATGGGATAGTGTAATGAGGTTTTCACATCTTTATTCCAAGAATAAATTAATTTACAATATGCGCGGAGACCCATATATAGATACAATAAAGATAAAATATAGGTAGCCAAGATGGTCAATATTACTGGAAGCTCAGTCAATTTTGAAGCAACGCTTATTGATTCACGTGGAAAGTATATTAACAAATATCGAGGATGGAAATCGATAGAAATAAATTTAGACTGCTTACCTCAGGGTATTTATTATTTTTCCATTACCTTTGATAATCAAGAGCAACATCTTAAATTTATTAAATTATGAGACTACTAATTTATTGCCTTGTTTTTTCGGTTTTATTTATCTGTAATTGCAAGTCAGATGACGAGAGTGTTCCTGAATTTACTTTTAAAGGTCAGTACATTGATGTAATAAATAATAAAGTTCCTGTGGGGCTTGCAGTTACTCTGCAAGCCACCTCATCTCCTGATTTGTTCACAAAATTCAAAAAGGAAATACTAGGAACTGCCATTACTGATAGCATGGGTAGATTCTCAATAACTTATAAAAAGACTAATTTGCCAATTTTGACATTAATGTCACAGTATTTTACGCACGAAAATTTACCTATTAATAAGAATATTGATACAGTTTTTTACATTAGTAATTATGGTACTTTAATTTTTGTTTTAACAGCAGATATCCCATTAAAAAATCAAGACACTTTATATTTAGGAATTCCACCTTTTAAATTAAATCAAACTGAAAATATAGTTAAGCTTTCAGGGCCTTTTTCTCCTCAAGAAGTCATTAAATTTCGTCTAATAGTGGAAAATGGGGGTATACAACATTTTTGGGCAATTGGTCGTTCACAATGGGATAGTGTAACTTATTTTCCACATAAATATCTGGGAAATAAGTTGCAAATAAGTATGAGAGGAGACCCATATGTAGATACGATAAAAATAAAGTATAGATAATATGAGACTACTACTTTATGGTTTAATACTATCATTACAATGTATATAAATAAAGGCTGGTAATCAATTGCCAGCCTTTATTTTTTAGATAAAATTCTTAGGAAGAAAACTCCCCTCTCATAGAGGAGAGGGGCCGGGGGTGAGGTCTTAATACAACTTCTTAATAATATCATTGATGCTGATTCCTTCGGCTTCAGCTTTGTAATTTTTTAATACCCTGTGGCGCAATACGGCTTCGGCCACTGCCTGCACGTTTTCAATATCGGGCGAATATTTTCCTTGAATAAGGGCATTACATTTTGCCCCCATTATAAGGTATTGGCTGGCACGAGGCCCCGCGCCATAGCTCACGTATTTATTTACTTCGGCAGTTGCCATTGGATACCCGGGGCGGGTTTTGCTCACCAATTTTACAGCATATTCATACACATTATCGGCCACCGGCACTTTTCGTATCAAATCCTGAAAGTATAAAATTTCAGTAGCCCCAAATACTTTTGTAGGGGTGGTGGTTACATTGGTTGTGGTGTTTTTTACCACCATTATTTCTTCCTCAAAACTTGGATAGTCCAAAAAAAGATTAAACATAAAACGGTCTAATTGAGCCTCCGGCAAAGGATAGGTTCCTTCTTGTTCAATGGGATTTTGAGTAGCCAATACAAAAAAAGGATTGGGCAATATATGATTGGTTCCTCCCACGGTTACGGTTTTTTCCTGCATGGCTTCTAATAAGGCCGCTTGAGTTTTGGGAGGTGTACGGTTTATTTCATCCGCCAAAATAATATTGGCAAACAACGGTCCTTTTGAAAAACGAAAATTCTTTTGGTCGTCCAAAATTTCAGAGCCTGTAATATCGCCGGGCATAAGGTCAGGTGTGAATTGTATTCGGTTAAAACTTAAATCCAACGATTCAGAAATGGTTTTTACCAATAAGGTTTTTGCCAATCCCGGAACGCCAACCAACAAACTATGGCCTTTGCAAAAAATAGAAGTTAACACACCATCCACCACTTCATCCTGCCCAACAATTACTCGTGCTATTTCTTTTTTTAAGTTTTTAACTTGTTCTTTAAAAGCCTCGGCAGCTTCTACTTCATTTTTAAATTCCATCTTATAAAATTCGTATTATTAAATTCCTAATTGTCTGTTTTCCAACGATTCATTTCCTTACAATCTGTATAGGTAGGTTCAACACGGATGTAAACATTTTTTTTAAATTTTGCAGACCAATCTTCCATTGCTTTTTGTTTCTTTTGTTCCAATGCAAACGCTTGAATTTTTTGATAATCATCTTTCATATTGGCCCTATGGGGTTTCATTTCCGATTTAAGATACAATATACGATAGGCAGAAGAACCATCCTGTGCCTGAATAGGAGTGGGCTGTGAAAAATCACCCGGTTTCATTTTTTGAATTTGCAACACCACATCCTGATCCAATAATTCTATTTCTACTTTGTTTGAACCAACATTTGGGTCAGAGAAAAAACCACAATTGGTTTTGGTGATTTCATCTTCGCTGTATTTTCCGGCTGCTTGGCAAAAGGATAATGAATCGGCCTTTATTTTAACAACTAAATTTTTTAAAAACTTTTCGGTTTCGGCCAAGTCTCGAGTAATAATTGTAGGTTTTATCAAAATATGACGGATGTTTATTTTTTCACCTTTTCTGTCTATCAATTTTAAAATATGGTAACCAAATGGGGTTTCTATTATTGGAGAAATGGAATCAGATTTTAGCTTAAAAGCCATAGCTTCAAAGGCCGCCACCATATCGCCTCGTTTAAAATAGCCTAGTTCGCCACCATTCAATGCCGAGCCTTTATCGTCACTAAAACTTTTAGCAGTAAGCTCAAAATTTCGTTTTCCGGCTATTATTTCCTCCCGATATTTTTTTAAGGTACTATAAGCATATTCTTTAGCATATTGATTGGCCTTGGGAATCATAACTATTTGGCCCAGCTCCACCGTTGCTCCAAATAGCGGCAAACTATCATAAGGTATTTCATCAAAGTATTTTTTAACCTCGGTTGGGGTAACTTTTACCTCATCCATCATTTTTTTCTGCACTTCCTGCACCTGCATTTGTTGCAATATGCGGGGTTTCATTTCTTCTTTATATTGCAAAATAGATTTTCCAAGATATTCTTCCAGCCGTTTCTCGTCACCTATTTGAGAAACAAAATATCTAATTTTTCGGTCCATTTCATAATCTACCTGTTCCTCTGTTATCACCACGCTGTCTAGTTCTGCTTTGTGCAGCATCAGTTTTTGTAATATTAATTGGTTAAGAATTTCACATTTAAGGTTGCCTTTATAATTGGTGTATTGGTCTTTTACCTGAAGGTATTCAGCTTCCCATTCCGATTTTAAAATTATGTTGTCACCAATTAGAGCCACCACTTCTTCCAAAATTTGTTTTGGCTGCGCAAACACTGATGAAAACGGAAATGCAAGCATCAACAGAAGCAGTGCTCCCCATTTTTTTAAGGCTTTTAGTTTACTCATATAGCGGTACATGAATTTTAATTTTATTGTCTTTCAATGCCTTTTTCACCAATTGGCTTTCCAATTTTTCCATCAATTTTACTTTTCGTTTGTTTAGTAATATTTGGTTTATGTTTTCTTCTACAAATTCAAACGGCGAAATATTGTCTTTTATTCTGAAATCTAAAATTTTAATGTACCAAATAAATTTAGCTTCTTCAATTTTAAAAATCCGGTTGTTATTAATAAAACTCTCCTGATTATAAGTATTGATAGGTACTACCTTCAAAATATCATCAAAAGCCAACCATTTATCTTTTTCAAGAAATGCATTTCCTCCTTGTTTTAATGCAACTAACGCCATTTTGGTAATAGCCTCGTCATTAGCATTACTAAATTTACTCCAAAATTTGTATTTATTTTCCATATCCACAGGCATTTTAATAAATACGAATTGAATGATGTTTTGTTTCAGTTCAAAATTTTCAGGATGTTGGTCGTAATAGGCTTTTGTTTCGCCAAGGGTAATATTGGTATCCAATTTTTCAGCAAGTTTTTTTTTGAGAAACTCAAATGTAATTAGGTCTTGTCTATAGTTTTCTACCTTTTTATTAATCTCATCCATATTGCCCATATCGTTTTGCTGAGCATTACTTAAAATTACCTGTTTTTGAATCCAGTTGTCAATATATTCTTTAATAAAAAAGAAACTATCCTGACGGTTCATGTTTGGTCCCAGCATGGATTCAATTTCGCCCATGGTAAGCGTTTCGTCAAATGCTGTGGCTACTATATTTTCGTCAGTTTGCCTTTTATTGCTCTGGCACGCAGTTATTGAAAAAACCAATCCTATAGCTATGATAAAGCAATTATATCGTACATATAGAGAGGTTTTGTAGGCCAAAGATTTTACTTAAACAACATATTTACTCCGGCATTATTTATAGCCACCGGATATTTACCTTTCAATTCTTTTATCCAGTTTTCTTCTAAATAAGCTTGATAATCCGAAGTGGCCACACCCATAATTTCAGTAAGTTCTTTTGGGGTTGGCTGCATCACTTCATAAATTTTAACAAAGCTTTGTTTTTTGCCATTAGGTGGCAAGTCAGTAATTCCGGCTTCCCATACCACTTTGTCTACAGTTTCGTTTTGTCCTTTTTCAAACTTGCCACGGGTAATAGTTACTGCCAGCGGGTCTTTAGCATTTATTTTTTTGTAAATAAGAGTATCAGGTAAATTTTTCTTAATCAGTTTTTTAACCGCTTTGGCTACCTTGGCATCAGCACAATCAAATATGGCTGCATTAGCCCTTGTTCCCCACATGTATTTGGTTTTGTTTGATTCGTAGTAAGTTTTAAGGCCAACCGTATCTTCTACCGATTTGCTCCAAACCATTTTATCGGTAAGTTCAAACAACAAAATTCCATCGCGGTATTCTTTCATCAGGTTTTTAAAGTCCGCAAATTTTTCTTCCAAATGGTCTTCTTCGTAGGCAAAGTTCATTTTTTCAACATAATTATTGTAAAAGTCTTTTACTATAAAACCTACATTTTCTGATTTTTTAGGAGCTTGAAAATTCATGATAAATGTGCTGAAATCATCAAAGGTATATTTTTGTGAAGCAATGGTAAATAAAGTGGCATTTGTTTTAGATTTAGCCGTTGGCACCCAGCTTCCTCTTAACAATGATGTGTCAATAGTTTCCGTAAATTTGGTTAATTCTTTTTCATAAGGGGTAAATTTATTTTCTTTTTTCAAGCGTTCCAAAACCACTTTGCTGCTTATTTTTGAACGGTCATCGCGGCTCACTTTGTACTTCAAATTTTCTTTTTGTTCAGTTAAAGGCGCTACTGGTTTTAAGTCCAACCGCTTAATAATATGCCAACCGAAATCTGTTTTTACAGGGGCTGTATAATCGCCGTTATTTTGCAATGCAAAAGCGGCTTCTTTAAAATTAGTAGGTAATTGGCCGGTACTTTTAAACCAAGTCATTTCACCTTTATTGCCTTTGGTGCTGTAATCTTCGCTGTATTGTTTTAACAATTCTTCAAAGTTTTCACCTTGTTTCAACTTTCCAAAAATGGCGTCTATTTTTTCTTTGGCGGGAGATACTTCTTTTTCGTTGTTAAAACGAATCATAATGTGAGCTACCTTTATCTCTCCAGGGTTACTACGACGGTCGTTTACCTTTAGTATATGATATCCAAACTGGGTACGAAACGCTACTGAAACTTGCCCTTTTGGGGTATTGTAAGCCATGTTTTCAAACGGATAAATCATTTGAAAAGCTTCAAAATAACCCAACAATCCGTTGTTGGTTTTGGCAGATGGATCTTCTGATAAATTATGAGCTGCCGAATCAAAGGATACTTTATTATCCATTATTTGCTTGCGAATGTCTGATATTTTTTTGTAGGCAATCAATGTGTCCTTTGGCAAATCGTCTTTAGCACAATTAATTAAAATATGGCTCACATTCACCTCTTCAAGCAAGCGAGTGTATGCTTCCAATATCAATTGGTCGGTCACCTGATTATCTATTAAATAAGGCTGAGCCAATTGTTTGCGATAGCCAGCCAATTCTTTAATAAAAGCATCATTGGTATCCAATTGGCGGTTGTAGGCCTCTTTTACTTTTAGTTTAAATTTTACATACAATTCCAAATACTCCTGAATTTCTTTTTCAGTAGGTTGTTTGGTTTTTACATCGTTGTTTTTGCTGTAAACCCTTTCAAATTCGGATTTAAAAACGGTATCTGTTCCAAAGGTAAAAACAACAGGCTCTTTGGATTGGCCTAAAACATTGAAGGATAGAAAAGCAAATACTGCAATTATGCACAGTCGGTTCATATAGTATATTTTTTTGAGGTGCGAATTTAATGGATTAAAAGGATTTTTAGTGAATAGAAAATTTGATGACAAAGAAGTGGTGATACCTTGAGCTACTATATCAGTATTTAAAAGCAATTGAATTAGGTCTGAGGATTAGTAAATCAATGAAATTTTAAAAGAAATGCCCTTTGGGCAACCAACAATAAATGCCTTTTATAACATCCCGATTGGGATGTATGCACCAAAGGCGCGGGGTGTCTTTTGGTTGAGTAGTTTTAAAAAGCTAACGGCTGCAGGCAACTGTGGCGCGGCTTTCGGAGCCGATACACTTTCACCAATTACAAATGTAAGTTGGAAGAACATACTTTCCAAAACTAAAAACCAGCATCACAATTGCCTGCTGTTACAAGCTGCCCTTAGTCAATTTCATTCAGTCAATTGTCCAATTCTATTTTTTCCTTTCGTAAACTTTCTTTCCACTCTTACTATAATGATATTGACCACCGCGAGGCCCTGTGTAAATTGTTTGTCCACTGTTTGTTTTGCCAGATGCTTTTGAAGTCTCAGTTTTCTTTTCAGATGAATTGCCCTTGGCTTGATTTTCATGTAAGTAACAATATCCACTCACATTTAGAGTTTTATTTTTACATCTGTCACCAACCTTTGTTGTACCAATGCATTGAACAGAAATAGACAACTTTTCTTTTTCACTTTCTGATTTAGAATTCTTCCAAATCCAACAATTAATACATAAAGTTTTCTCAATTAATTCTTCTTGGTTGTCGGATAACTTTGGGTAAAAATCTATCCCTGTGAATTTTTCGACACTATCAATTGATACTGCAAAATTCTGCAAAGGCTCACTTGAACCGATGTTAGGGATTATAAAACCAATCCCCTTTATACTTGGTTCGCTATAATCTAAAATGACTTTGTAAAAATAATTTGGTACGGAAACCTTATTCGCTCCAATCGTTTGCAGCCCGCTTGTTAAAACTGGTCCTGTTACAATATAAATGGTATCATATTCAACTGTCCAAGTTCGAACTAATTCCTCTAATTTTTTCCAAATGCCTCTATTGAAACTTGGAGTCTGTGGACTCATGTTACTATAATAAAATGATTCTGCCATTGTTAGTGATGACCAACCCATGTCTGAAGCTGGTGCTAAATGCCCTCTATCATAGCCTGAACCCGAGTAATCTTTGTCGTTAGCTGTACCAGTTTTTACTTTAGGATCTTTTATGAATTTATCAGTTCTTTCAAATAGTTTAATTGTTTCTTGATTGGTTAGATCATATGCAACCCAGTTTGATTGTTCGTGCGTTTCATTATACGAAAGCCAGTAACCAGTATGAGAAATTATAATGTCCTTGGGATTTGTCTTTGGAATTTCTAATTTGGATATGGTTGTCGCTTTAATGTTATACAATGGGATACTGTCGGCATAAAGCCAAGTGCCGTCTTCAAATAAAAATACTGTTTTGCCATTAGTTGTTTTGGCCTCCCTTTGTCCAAGAGATACAGTTTGAACTACCAAAATTGTCAGTAATGTTATGATTAATCTTTTCATGTTTGGAGAATTTTTGAAAGGGTTGCTTGTAACGGTTTCGGGCTTGGCGAAGGTGGCGATTTTCACCACAAATGTTGATGCGAGGTAGAATGTTCAACTAACCACTGAACCCCCAATTTCTTAAACCCGCTGTTATGGGCTGGTTTTATTCTTTTATTACATTAAATTTCTGTTTCAAATTCCCTCCCAAACTGAACAAGTAAATACCTCCAGATAAATTGCCTAATTCAATGATTGTGTGCTCAGAAGTTATTATTCCTTTTAAAATTGCTTTACCTGTATTGTCATAAACAACGTAAGATGAGCCTAAAAGTTTTACATCTGCTTTTACATTGATTAAACTTTGAGCTGGATTCGGAAAAATAGAAAATAAATTATGACTACTTATTTCATTAATTCTTAAAGTCCCACAAACTATTGAATTTAGCAAACTTGCTCTGGGTGCAGCCATGACTGTAGCTCTAATTCTATCTTTCTGACCTTGTGTAAATCTGTTTACTAAAGGGCAATAAGCCATATAATTATACCGGCTGTTATCCCACACTCCAGCCGAAGAACAAGGATTAGTGGTACCGCAATCGCCTTGTTTATGAGGTGGCGTATCGCATACATGATCTCCATTGATAAGACAATTAGTGTCTACTGGACAAGAAACATTACCACCATCACCATTGAAGGTATGATAAAGAAAAAAACCGTGACCAACCTCATGAGGTAATGTTCCACTGGTACTTGTCATAGAGGTGGAAACAATAACTAATCCATCATAAAGTCCGCCAACTGGATATGATGCATAACCAACAAATGAACCATTACATATTTTGCTCACTACCCAAATATTATAATAGTCTGAAACAGGCCATCTGCTTAAGTCTTTTATGGTAGTTTCAACAGCTCCGCTACACGTATTACCCTTTGGTGTTACGCCATACGCTGTGTAATTAGAGACACTTGAACCATTAACCCTGTTAATGCCGTTAGTTGAATTGCCGCTTGGGTCTTTACTTGCAAGGCAAAATTCCAATTCAACATCAACTCCCAAACCGTTTGCATTTCTAAAGCGGGCATTAAGTCCTGCAATAGCTTGTTGAATTTGAATATCCGAAATATTGGAACCTTTGCCAATAGGCTCGCCTAAGTGAATAACATTAACAACAACGGGAATGGTGTATAGGGTAGATGCTGTTTTATTATTCGCGTGATTTTGAGTACTGGATTCAACTTGCGACTCAAGGGTAAGGATTTGCTTCCGATAAGCAGAATCAGTTTGCATCCGATTTTTATGAATGTAATCCGTACCGCATTCAACACTTTGTGCCTTGCCCTGCATTTGAAAAAACAGAAGGGAAATTATTATTAGAATTAAATTTGACGTTATTTTCATTTTATCTTTTATTATTGTCTTACTCGTTTGGCATTTCAGTTTCGCCCTGTTTTTTGAGTTGTTTCTGGTCTCAACTTTTTATTTTAGTTCTTGTCAGTTGTAAATGCTTGTTAAGAAGTGCAAAGTTAATATTTATTCGTGTCTGTCTGTTGTGATCCGATACGCTTGCACATAACGGTTTCGGGCTTGGCGAAGGTGGCGATTTTACCATCCGCCGCGGCGGATTGATGCGAAGAACCAAACTTTGATTAACCACAAATGTGTCTGCGGAGTACTAAACCGCCACCTTCGCCAAACCGCTGTTATAGCCAGTGGCTTTGCAACTATAAGAATCATTTATAAATTAGAGTATAATTATTTTTCCAAATTTAACTTCTTAATATCTAAATATTCTTTAAGTGTTTCTACATAATCCTCAAATGCGAGAATTCCTTTTTTAGTTATCCGACATTTAGTAACTGGATACTTATTTTTAAAGTATTTTTGAATAGTAATATATTCATTTTCTTTTAGCTTATCCAATTGTAAACTTAAATTACCTGCTGATACTTTTGTGATTTCTTTTAATGCAGTAAACTCTGCTTCTTCTACCCCCATTAATATTGATATAATGGCAAGTCGAGTTTGTGAATGCAAAATTGAATCTAAATTATTAAACATTGGCTCGGGTGTATTTCATCATCAAACCGGGTATTAGACAATTAAATAAGATTCCAATTGCAGTGATTAGAAACTTGTAATCAATAGTGCTTAAAGGAATTAAAATAATTAAAAGCATAGATAAAACCCCACCAATTATAAGAGGTTTGAAATTAGTAACTCCTCCGATAATAAAATTGATTAAACCAAAAATGAGTAAAATGATTATGCAAAATAACTCAATAAAATTATTCGAATAACCTTGACTAATACTCATTACTCCTATACCTATACTAGCTCCTATCCAAGCGTATTTGTAAACTTTTTCATTTAAAGGAACTAAAGTTTCACTTTTATCATCTTTTCTTGATTGCAAGAATGAAAGTAAGCCTCCTAATGCATAAAATGACATGCTAATATCAGAAAGCAATGCAGTGAAATCGGTTCTTAAATGAACATTTAAAAATTGAACTATAAAATATGCCGGCAGGATAGCCCCCCAAATTATATAGTAACTGCTTGCACCTGTCTTTTGTTTTGAACTGTGTTTCAAAGAATTTTCAATGATAGAAATTTGTTCTTCTGAAGTTAAATTTTGATTTTCCATTTTTCTATTTTTTAATTTATTAGGTTACAAATGTAATCTAGTTAAATTTATTAACCTAATTTTTATTTGATTTTTATAGTAAAATTTAAAACATGAAAAGATATTTGAATTTAGCAACTAAGTTTCAGCTTTGTTGCCATTGGCCATAACGGTTTGCAGCTACAAGAAGTTGGCGATTTCGGAGCACAAAACTGTCTGCCAGCATTGAACTTGATACGAAGAACAAAGCTTCATTTAACCACTGAGCCGCCAATTTCTTGTAGGTGCTGTTATAGCTGGTTTTACTCACTCTTTACTAATTTGAATGATTGTGACTTTAATCCATCACTAACTATGACAATGTACAATCCTTTTGGCAAAGATTGTGTTTTTATAGTGTTTATTCCTTCAATTAATTTTTGAGAAAAGCACAACTTGCCAGTAACATCAAATAAGTCAAGTTGAGTATTTGGAGTGTAGTTTTTGGAGAAATCAATGATTAAGTCTTCATTTCCAATTGGATTTGGATATATCGCAAAACTTGAAAACTCTAACGAGAATATACCTGAAGTTTGGCTTTTCCATTCAAAAGATCCTATGTCGTATGCATTTTCGTTTTTTATTGTATTGCCCCAATAATCTCGGTTGCCCATATTAATACTAAAAAGTGTTTGCAAATCTAAGCCTGCATTTCTGCATGGAGACATTTGAGAAAAATGAAATGCATTCAAAGAATCTGTTGGTTTTGGATAAACCGTTAATGGACTTTTATTGGTGTTAATTAAAATTGGATCTACGAATAAACCAGTGTTATTGCTGCCATTTTTTTCACAATAGGAACCAGCACTTCTAAAGTCTGTTAATGAAGTGTATTTGCTGCCGTATGTTATTGAAAAAGGTTCTCCGTTTGTATAATATAAATTGCCGATAAACTTAGGTGTTTGAGCTACAAAAGTGTTTGGAACAGTTACCAAAGGTAGTCCACCAGTAGTGTAAAAAATATTGTTATAGCATTCCACACCTGACATATTTGTTCCATAATCTGTCATTTGAAAAGCACCAAAAGTTGAGTATTTGTTTTTGGAAGATGGACTTACATAAATGGTATTGTTGTAAAGTTTTAGTCCATTCCATGTGGTGCTAGGTGCTGTAAATAATGTTACTGCTGAATTATTGGTTTTGGCATCGTTTACGCTAATACAATACCTTACTGTATTATTGCCCCAAGGTCTTGCTCCTGCAAAATTTCCTAAAAGGTATCCTGCACCATCATTGTCATGTGAATAGCAATACTGGATTGTCGAATTTGTAACACCACCGTCAAGGTCAAATCCTAATCCATCGCAACCGGCAGAAGTTCCTGATGAATTGTGGTGGCTTTCGCAATATTGGATGGTTATTGCATTGGCTGCCCATACCCAAATTCCTCCCGGACCACCGCATGCGGAATTTGCAGTTCCTGTATTGTAGGCAACACAACGTTCTATTATACTAGAATCTATTTGCGATAAAACTATTCCACTTCCTTTATGTGTTGAAGAGGCATAACCTGTTATGTTATAAACCTCTGTATTTTTTAGGGTGAATTTTTTGTGGTGGTAAAAATTAGTTGTTTGCACATCGAAACCAAATGTTACAATTCCATTCTCTCGACAATCGTGAACTTTGCATTGATCGATGATTACATCTTTATAACCTGCTTTTACATTAGCATCCCAGTTGGAATAGAAACGAATTCCGCAATAGCCAAAACCACTTACTTCACAGTTTTTTATTAGGATATTGCTTAAATATCCAGTTTGATTGGTTGTAAAAAACAACATGCCATCAATGTCTTTTTGGGTTCCATTTCCAGGTCCAATAAATTTAAGATTACTGATATGGAAACCTTGTGTATTGGTGGCTTTAAATCCACATTTTGTTGTTAGATTTGTGTTTATGGTGGCTTGACCAGACCCATAAGTAGTTAGGATCATTGGCTTTATAGCAGAATTTCCATCATTGTTATCAAATTCAAGGTTACCTGAAAATGTTTTTCCTCCTTCAAAAACAAGGGTATCCCCAACATTGAAATTCTTGGTATTGATTTTATCCAAGCTTGTCCATGCATTCGCTATACTCAATCCATCTGTATTGTTTCCTGTTGTATTTACATAATATTTTTTAGCCGTTTTATTGATAAAGCTTCCATCATTAAATAATTCAGCCAAACCTTGTGCATACCATCTGGCTAAGTAATCGTTAGGATGCAGTGAATTGGAATGACAATGTGTAGCGCCTTTTCTTTTATAAATGGTATCGCTTAAAGTGGTCATGTCAAAAACTGCAATGCCTGTGGTTTCTAAACTTTTGAGTTGAGATAAGAATCCATACATCAACACATCGCCATTGGATGGAGCCCCCTGCGAATTTACATCTGGTAACATATTGCCAATTAAAATAAATTCTGTATTGGGGTTAGCAGTTTTTATTTTATTGATACACGATTGCATACTTGCTTTAAAAGCTGCATTAGTAGTTGTTCCCCAAATGTCATTCATTCCCATGTCTAATATCACTAAATCAGGAACATTTGGTACAACCATACTCTCGCAATATTGATCTATCCATGCAACCATTTTACCTCCACAAGAACCGTTAATCATGGTAATATCGGAACCAAATCTTGCTTCCAAAGCATTTTCCAATAAATCTAAGTAACTATGCATATAAGGTGCAGTTGGAGTAAAATTTTTATCATCTCCGGCAAAGCCACTTACATTAAGTCCAGCCGTAATACTCATACCATAAGCCTGAATTTTAACAGGTTGACCTGCTTTTAATTTAGTCATGGTTTTAGGTAATTTATCGCCTTTGTATCCTAGCAATGAAGAACTATTCCAATTGCTTCTGTCTGGAATGTACGTCACACAAGTCCAAGAGGTAGCTTTGGTATTCATCAAACCATTAGGCTGTCCATTTCCCTTTTTTCCTGCTACTATTGAAACCGAAGCAGACACTTTTGCTGTTAACTGTTTAATTACATTCCCTGTAACAGAAAAATCAGTATTTATAATAAATGATTGAGAAAAATCATAGTTGGTAACCGAAATAATTTTAGAGGGTTTAAACATTAGGTTTGCTATGGTGTTTACCCCATTTAAAAGCACCAGCTCATTGTAAATAGTATCTGATTTCCAGAATGGTTGCAGGTATTGTCCCATATTATGGGTTGGGGCGTTGTTGCTGTAGTTCGGAAATTCATAGTATCCACCATTGCTTGGTGTTACAACAGCCCATGCTGTTTTTGCAGGAGTGGCTGACCATCCGGCTTCAGCGGCATCTACTGAAAGTAGTAGGTTGTCGTTTATGTCATAAAATTTGCAGCTTCCACCTGCATAATAAATGATATTTGGTTTTGCCGCCACTGCACCAGCAGGTGGTTGGGCTTTTACGTTTGCTATAATTAGAAACGTTGTCAGGGTTTGTAATATATATTTGTTCATCGTTATGATGTTTGTTTAAAATCAGCTATAACGTTTTGCAGCTACCCGAAGGGCGGGACTTTTACCACAAAACTTGATTTGAAAAACTAATTTTTGATTAACCACAAAACTGTCATACGAAGCACGAAACCCCGCCTTTTGGGTAGGTGCTGTTAGCGGTTCGTTGTTCTTTTCTGTCGTCCTGTGTCGCCTCATTTTACTGGTGTCTAGGTGCGTTGGCTTGCTGGCTCTTTTGATTTTTTTAGCGTTGACTTGTGTGCTGAAAAAAAAGCAAATGTGCCTGCAAATGCGTTGATGTCGTCAAGCAAATTTTTTCATTGCAAAAGCACTCAATAAGCACAATGCTTCAAAACATATTAGTCCTAACACAACTACAATTAAAAAGTTGTCTTGAAAATGTTGCGGTGCTAGGATACTACAAACAACTTTTGCAAGACCAGTTATAGAAAATAAAACTGTCAAGCCAATTTTATAACCGTCTGAAATGTTGCTGTTGGAAAACAAATAAATTAGAACCGTTGAAATGAGTAAACTCAAATCTACCATCAGATAATTGAATGGTGAATACTTTGAAATCATTAGTCCGATTAATGTGTTTAGCACAATTAAAATGAACCCTGCTATTAGTAATAAATTTTTCATTTCAAGTTAAATTATAAATAGTGGGGGCGAAGCCCCCACTATTAGTTGTTTTACATTTTTGAAAGAATGTCAGCCTTTTTAGCGTCAAACTCT
>CAMDSC010000028.1 GCA_945907065.1 Chitinophaga pinensis | reverse complement strand
GATGGATCAATTGTTAATTCATTAATTTTAAAAGATAGCTTTGTCATTGCAGGTGGAAGCTTGAATATGGCCAATGACCCAAAAAGACCATTTCTTACAAGTTTATACACCAACAATGTGAACGTTGGTTATTGGATGGCCAATCCCGACAACGAAATCAACACATTGCATTTAAATCAAAAGAATCTAATTGTTGGTGGTAAATTCAATAATATTGATAACAAAGTGGTTAATTATTTAGCTGCATTTCAGGCGCCCTATCCATTTATATCTTTATTCTATCCAACAACTGCCTTTACCAATGATACGGTGATTATTTATGGCGAAAATTTCACAGGTGCATCAAAAGTAACATTTGGCGATGTGGATGCTTTGTCATTTAAAGTCATTTCAGACAATGAAATTTATGCTAGAGTTGGAGCAGGTGCCACAGGACTTGTAAAAGTTGAAACACCTATCGGTATAGCAACAAAAAGTGTTTTCACGTTCTCAAAAACAAATGCCACTATCTCTATACAAACCAATCAAATAAATATTTACCCAAATCCTGTCACAAATGTTTTAAATATTAATCTTAAAGCAGAAATAATGAATTCAAGGTTTACTATTTATAATATCCAAGGATTAAAAATGATGTCTGGAATTTTAGATAAAGCTAACAACAACATCAATTTAGAAGTATTAGCTTCAGGTATTTACATTTTAACAATTGAAGGGCAACAAGCTGCTTCATTCAAACTCATTAAGCAGTAACCTTTTTATAATTAATCAAACAAAAAAGCCCTGTATTAGAGGGCTTTGTATAGGTTTATTATTGGTTTGGTGTTTGGTTGTTTTGTGGTGGTTACTTTCCGATACAAAAACGGCTAAAGATATTTGCTAGTAAATCATCGCTCGTAATTTCTCCCGTTATTTCCCCTAAATGAAACAATGCTTTTCTAATATCCAAAGCTATTAAATCACTAGTGCGTTGGGTGGTTAATCCTTCCAATACATCATTAAGTGCAATGGCTGATTTGTGCAAAGCTTCGTAATGGCGGCTATTGTTTACAAGCGTTTGAGACGATTGGTTAAGCTCAGCCGCTTTGGATTGTAAAAGGGTTAAAAGCTCTGAAATTTCTCCCTTCTTGCCGGATATATAAATAATATTAGGAAAATTTTTGAAGGTTTCTGCAAGAATTTCATTATCGCATAAATCCGTTTTATTGGCCACAGGTATTATAGGTTTGCCGGCTATTTTTAGTGTTTCAATTTCCTGTTCCAACATTTCAGGTGTTGTAATTTGCGCATCAAAAATATAAATAACTAAATCGGCTTTGTTCAGTTTTTCAAAGGTTTTTTCAATTCCCATACCTTCTATTTCATCACCTGATTGGCGAATTCCTGCGGTATCAATAAACCGAAACAAAACTCCATTTATTGATATTGCTTCTTCAATAGTATCGCGGGTTGTGCCTGCAATACTGCTCACTATAGCACGCTCTTCATTTAGTAAAGCATTTAAAACCGTGCTTTTTCCTGCATTTGGTTTTCCAGCTATTACTGTGGCAATCCCATTTTTCAACACATTTCCCAAAGCAAAACTATCTTTCAAAGTGTTTACATATTTACATATTTCTTCCACCAAATTGAAAAGATGACTTCGGTCGGCAAATTCAACATCTTCTTCACCAAAATCCAATTCCAGTTCAATAAGCGATGCAAAGTCAATCAACTGCTGGCGCAATTCTTTTATTTTAGCTGAAAATCCTCCACGCATTTGATCTATAGCCATGCGGTGAGATAGCTCACTATCTGATGAAATTAAATCTGCCACTGCTTCTGCCTGAGTCAAATCTAACTTACCATTCATAAACGCTCGGAGCGTGAACTCCCCTGCCTTGGCGGTTCTGGCTCCTTGCCGTATTAATAATTCAATTATTTTTTGTTGAATATAATGCGACCCATGGCACGAAATTTCCACAACATCTTCACCTGTATATGAATTGGGGCCTTTAAAAAGTGATAGAACAACTTCATCAATAATAATGTACTTTTCAGAAGATGGTTCGGCAATCCTTCCAAAATGCAGCGTATGACTCGCTTTATCAGTTATTTTCTTTAAAAAAACAGATTGTGCAATATCAATAGCGTCAGAACCTGAAAGGCGGATAACTCCTATAGCTCCAATACCCACTGGAGTGGCCAATGCTACTATTGTTTCTTGCATTATTAAAAATTAGGACTCATAGCATATTTGCTATAGAAGTCAAATATTTCATCTGTAGCTTCCCTTGCAGTATCTACCACTTTAAAAATTAACAAATCTTCTTCATGGATATTATTTTCTTTCTCTAAAACTACTTTTTTTATCCAATCTACCAACCCGCTCCAATAGTCTTTACCAACCAATATTATCGGAAATTTTCCAACCTTCATGGTTTGAACTAATGTAAGTGCTTCAAACAGTTCATCTAGGGTACCAAATCCGCCCGGCAACACAATAAATCCTTGGGCATATTTCATAAACATGACTTTGCGAACAAAGAAAAATTTAAAATTTATCAACTTATCATAGTCAATATAATCGTTTGGATATTGCTCAAAAGGAAGATTTATATTTAAACCAACTGATTTTCCTCCAGCTTCTTTTGCGCCCTTATTGGCAGCTTCCATAATACCGGGACCACCGCCGGTAATAACACCATAGCCGGCTTCACTCAGTATTTTAGCAATATCTTCAGCCAATTTATAATATTTATTATCGGGTGCAGTGCGGGCTGAACCAAATATTGAAACACAAGGGCCAATACGAGCCAAAATATCATACCCCTCCACAAATTCACTCATTACTTTAAAGATATTCCAACTATCAGTACTTTTTATAACTGGCCATTGTTGCAGTTCAAAGGCTCTTTTTATTTTTTCATTGTGTGCTTTTTTTTCGTCTTCGCTCATTGTATTAATTCAATTACAAAGAACGATACTATGTTTTGTATAAAAAAACAAAATGTAGAAACACATATATTGTGACTCATTAGTATTAATTTAACTTTGCATTCTTTTATTTTAAAAATCTCTTGCTCCTAATTTTTGATAATTACGATTCGTTTACCTACAACCTTTGCGATTATTTTAAGCAATTGGGGCAGAAGCTTTTAGTTATCCGGAACGATGAAAAAACATTGGATGAAATTGAAGAACTTGATTTCTCAGGAATTGTTCTTTCACCAGGACCCGGCATTCCTGAAAATTCAGGACTACTAATGGCATTGATTGACCGTTGGCACAATCGGGTTCCTATACTTGGTATTTGCCTTGGGCATCAGGCTTTAGGAACTTATTTTGGATTGGAACTTATTAAGGCCCCCTACCCTATACATGGCAAAGTTTCAACTATTGAAACCATTAATCACCCAATGTGGAAAGGATTACCTGATAAATTTGACGTATGCCGTTATCATTCGTTGGTTTTGGATTTTAAATTGATTCGTGAGGATACAAATCAAGGCGGCATTTTAATACCAACTGCCACAAGCCAAGATGATGGCACTAATATGGCTATTGCCCACAAACATCTGCCAATATGGGGCATTCAGTTTCATCCCGAAGCCATTTTGACCCAATATGGCATTGAAATTTTAAATAATTGGTTAAAAGCCTTTATTTTGCATAAGTAGAAGAACATTGATAGTAGAAAATATAATTGAGAATTCGTTATTCCCCCTTAAATCATCCGATTCGGTTGATTTTGCTTTGGAAACCATGCTATCATTGCAAATTTCAGCTTTGCCAGTAGTAGATAATGAGCAAATAATAGGATTTATTGAAAGTTCTTCCTTGATTGGGTTAAATCCAAAAACAAAAATAAAAGGAATTCTAAAAAATAATTTAGGGTGGATTATTAATGAACAACATCACTATTCAGAAGCACTAAAACGGTTTTCTGAATTTAAGGCTGATTGCTTGGCAGTAGTTGATGCTGAAAATAAATTTAAAGGTATTGTTTCAAAATCTTCATTAATAAATTTTATTGCCCAAAGCTATACTTTAACCGCTGAAGGAAGCGTTATTTGTTTAGAAATGGTAGCTCGCAATTATTCACTAAATGAATTGAACCGCATTATTGAAAATGAAGATGCTAAAATTTTAGGAGTTAATATTTTTAATATTCCCGACAGTTCTCGGATTATGATAAATATTAAACTTAATACAGTTTTTACCGACCGAATCATTTTATCCTTGCAGCGTTTTGGCTATGAAATAACGGCCACTTTTTATAATAACCATGATATATCTGACTCTGATAATCGATATAAGTCATTATTGAAATATTTGGAATTTTAAAAACTTTGGTGTCAAAATTACCTCTTAAATACTTTTTTTCTAATTCTAAATTCAAGTTTGTATTTTGTCTTTTCTTTTTACTTTCTTCAAAATTATTTGCGCAGCAAAATCATTATATAATTATTGATAGCATTGCCATTGAAGGAAATATTAAAACCAAGCAATTTGTTATTGAACGTGAACTTTTGTTTAAAAAAGATTCGATTTATGAATCGGCTGATTTGGATGAAATGGCTGTGAACAGCAAAAATCTTTTGTTTAATACCAACCTTTTTATAACAGCCGAAGTAAAGTGGGAAGAAACCAGACCAAAGCATGTGAAAGTATCAGTTAAGGTAATAGAAAAACGGTATATATGGCCTATTCCTTTTTTTGAACTGGCAGACAGAAATTATAAGCAATGGGCTGATTTGGGTTATAAATTAGACCGAACAAATTATGGTTTATATTTATTTACCTACAATTTCAGAGGAAAAAATGAAACCCTAAAACTTTCTTTTATCAATGGATATACCCGAAATTATGGACTTCAATACACCGTTCCGTTTTTAAATAAAACGGGCAAATTTGGAATGGATGTTAACTCAAGTTTTAAGCAAAATAAGGAGATTTGGTACCTTACCAAAAATGATTCTCTACAATTTTATAACAATTTTTTAAATACCCTTATACAGCGCTTTGAAAACAGAATAGCATTTACAACCCGACATAATAATTTTTTGACAGAACGTTGGGAATTTGAATTTAATAAAGTAAAAATTAGAGATACGGTTAGGTCAGTAGCTTTAAATCCAAATTTTTTACTATCGGGTAGTAAACAAACTGAGATTTACATAAAACATATTCTTAATTATGAAAAACGCGATAATAAATATTATCCGCTAACCGGCTTCTATATTAGAAATGAAGTGGCAATAGGTCAAATAAAAGGTGACACAGCCAGTTTAGAATTAATTAAAGAAACTTTGGAATTTGGGGCATATAAGGAAATTTTTAAAAAACTATATTTGTCAGGCATTTTTAAAACCCGAATTAGTAATGAGCCCAAGCCATTTATACCTTACAATAATTATAAAGCTTTTGGTTACAAAGATTATGTAAGAGGATATGAACAATACGTTATTGATGGTTATGCTTTTATGCTAGGAAAAGTTAATTTGAAATATGCATTATTACACAGATATATGCTTAAAACACCATTCACAATAAATAAAAGACCTGTAAAATTACCTACCGGATTATATTTTAATTTGTATTCTGACTGGGGCAAAGTATTTAATAATCAATGGGCTGATTTGAGTTATAATAACAAATTAATTCAAACTGATTTGGTAGGATATGGCGCAGGGTTTGACCTTTTATTTATGAATGATAAAATTTTTAGGTTTGAATATTCTTTGAACATATTGGGAAACAAAAACTTTAATATACATTTTGATAAAGCGTTTTAATTAAAAAAAATAGACAATGAATATAGGATTATACTCCCGTGTATTAAGAAACAAGTTAGCTGTTGAATGTTTGCAAAACCTTATGAACTACCTAGGTCAAAATGGAATTGGAATATATTTTCACGAAGATCTTCATAAAAATATTATTGAATCTAAACTTGCATTTGAAAACAAGTATGAAGTGTTTTCAACGGATGAAATAAAACAAGCAAAAATTGATTATTTGCTATGTATAGGTGGCGATGGAACATTGTTGGATTTATTAAATATTGTAAGAGAAACAGGCATCCCAGTTTTAGGTTTTAATACTGGACGATTGGGTTATTTAGCCACTTCTAATCCCGAAGACGTGGAAAAGGTAATTGATGAATTGGTTAAAAAATCATATAGTTTAGACAGAAGAACTATCCTAAAACTGGAAGCCGATCAAGAACTTTTTGGAGGATTTGCTTATGCCTTAAATGACTTTGTAATACATAAAAAAGACAGCACCAGTATGATTACAGTGCATACTTATTTGAACGGCGAATTTATGAACAGCTATTGGGCAGATGGGTTAATAGTAGCCACTCCTACCGGTTCGTCGGCATATTCATTAAGTTGTGGTGGCCCCATCCTAATTCCTAAATCCTCAAGTTTTGCCATCACCCCAATTGCTCCGCATAATTTAAGTGTGAGACCGGTAGTTATTCCAGATGACACAGTTTTATCATTTGAAATAGAAGGCCGGGTAAAAAGTTATCTTATTAGTTTAGACAGCCGCAGTTGTTCTATAAAAAAAGGAACTCAAATAGCGGTAAGAAAAGCAAACTTTACATTTAATCTTATTCGCCTTAGTAATAAAAACTACTTGGATGCCCTGAGAAATAAAATGATGTGGGGAATGGATGCAAGAAATTAGAATATCTTAAGTTCAAAAAAATATTAGGTTTGCCAACGATGAGCGGAGAACAGAAACCTCAAGTAATAAACGTAGATAAAATCTTTAAGGATAAAAATCCCGGACTTTATAAACTGCTGCCTGGTTTTGTGATGCGCTATATAAAACGCATTATTCATCTGGATAAAATAAACCACATCATTAATAAAAGTGAAGGTATCACTGGAGTTGATTTTGCGAAGGTTGTATTAGAGGAGATGGGCGTTCAGGTATTGTGCGCAGGTTTGCAAAATGTTCCAGAAAAAGGACCCGTAATTATTGTATCCAATCATCCTTTGGCGGGATTGGATGCCATGGCCCTTATTAGTTATGTTGGTAACAAGCGTAAAGACCTACGGTTTTTGGTAAATGATATTTTAACAAGATTGCCCAATTTTGGTGAAGTATTCGTTCCTGTAAACAAAATTGGAGTAAACCCAAAATCAAATCTTATCAGAATTGAAGAAATATATGCTTCAGATGTTGCCACAATGTTGTTTCCAGCAGGAATGTGCAGCCGAATATATAATGGAAAAATACAAGACTTTGAGTGGCAAAAAAGTTTTGTAACAAAAGCCCAAAAATATCAAACTACGATTATTCCTGTTTTTGTAAAAGGTAAAAATAGCTCTTGGTTTTATAACCTTTCCCGTTTCAGAACACGATTAGGAATAAAAGCCAATGTTGAGATGTTTTATTTACCCGATGAAATGTTTAAACAAAAAGGACAAACCATTGAATTGATTATAGGAAAACCCATCCAAAATGAAATACTTAATCAAAACCAATCTGCCAAAGGATGGGCGGCATTAATAAGAGCTTTTGTGTACAATCTTGATAAAAAACCAGACATGTTGTTTGAAGAATTTATTAAAAATTAATCTTATAATTCTGTACCATACGATTTTATAATTGTGGGTATTTCGTGTATGTTTGCGCCATAGGTATGGAGCCAATTATCGATAAAATAAATAGAGATTTACTTGTTGGTGAACTAACTCCAGAACGTTTCGTGAGGTTCACAAATAATAGCAATAATGAAATTTATATTTTTAAGGGGAATGAAGCCCCTGCTTTAATGGATGAAGTAGGCAGGCTGCGTGAAGAAGCCTTTCGCAAGGCTGGCGGCGGCACCGGAAAATCAAAGGATATTGATGAATTTGACATAGGAAAATGTGCCTACCACCAACTTATTGTTTGGAACCCTATAGACAAAGAAATAATTGGCGGATACAGGTATATTAAAGTTAAGGATGCCATTGATGATGCAGGAAAATACAATCTTAGCACTTCAGAAATTGTAGAATACAGCGAAAAATTAAAAAAAGAAATTTTTCCCTACACTATTGAATTGGGCAGAAGTTTTGTTCAACCTCAATACCAACCGAGTGCTGAAAACCGCAAAGGTTTATTTAGCCTTGATAATTTATGGGATGGCTTGGGAGCATTGGTTGTTTTAAATCCAAACATGAAATACTTCTTTGGAAAAGTAACCATGTACACTCATTTTAATAAGTTGGCCCGAGATTATATACTCTCTTTCCTTCAGTATTATTTTCCCGATGCTGACAAACTAATTACTATTCCAAATGAGCTGAAAATCGAGAATGATACTTCCGAATTTTTAAATAAAATAAAAGGATTGCCATTTAAAGAAGGCCACCATTTGCTTAACAAACAGGTTAGAGAATTGGGAGAAAATATTCCACCGTTATTTAATAGCTATATGAATCTTAGCCCAACCATGCGAACCTTTGGTACCGCCATAAACGACCATTTTGGGTATGTGGAAGAAACTGGAATAATGCTAACCATTGAAGATATTTATCCTTCAAAAAAGGAAAGGCATATTAATTGGACGCCATAATAAAAATTATGAAAACAAAATTCTTACTATTATGCTTCCTATGTTTTGATTTTGCTTATGCAGGCACCCCTGCTATTAATGACCTCACAACACTTTATGGCGTTGCTATTGTTTTATTAATAGGGATAATTGCAGTACCTTACCTTATTAAATTTGTTAAAAATAAAATAACAAAATCAAAGAAAGAAACTCAAGAAAATGATACTATTGATTCAGAAAACATAGAGAATAACAATAAATAACAACTCTCTGTTCGGCTGGTACAATTTTTGTAACATTTAATTTTATATCCTATTTTCGCTTTACTAATCCCCTTATAAAAAACAAATATGTTAAAAATTAAACTCTTCCTTGGAATCTCTGTAATTTATTCTCTTTTTTTCTTTAATAGTTGTGCCCTTGAAGAAATACAACCCCCGACTAAAACATTGATGCAAGGCACATGGGAACTAATTGCCGCAACCAATGATACCGGTTTGGATATATTAAATAAAGTGGCTTTTCCGGTAACTGCGCTTCAATTAACAGATGATAACGGTATGGTGGGCACTCAAGGACCAATGTTCACGTATACAGTTTACGGTGGAAGCAAATGGGTTTCAGCTTCAGCCAAAATAAAGCAAGCCTTTGATTATGCCAATTTCAGATTTAATACCGGCGAGTTTTTTGTAGAACCCGGAAATCCTACCCGTTTTACAGTAGAAGCAAAATTACAAGCCACAGCAATTGCCGGTGGATTAACAGATGTCCTTTCTATTTTAGGGGTGGGTAATGGTTTTTTGCAACAAACCATTTATCACAAATTTATTAATGTAAAAGTTACGCTACCAAAAATGGATAATTCAACCGAACACAACACCATGATTTGGGAATTTGATGAAGAAACAACAGCTGTATACAATTATAAAGATGGACAAGGAAATATATTAGTTTGGGGTGGTTGGCCAGTCAATAATTTTTCAAAAGGAAAATATACCTTTATGAAAAAAGGAACAGGACTAAACGAAATTGTTAAAGCTCATTTATAAATGGGGGGATTTATATACTCAAATCAACTTTCTTTCTGATTCTTATATCGAACTCACGTTAAATTATTTAAATTTGTCTGAGAAATACCGTTTAAAATGAAGAAAGGATTTTCAATACTAATTTGGATGACCTTATTAATTGGACTCGTTGTGGAATCTTGTGACAAAAACGTTCCAGAAAAAAATGAACCAATAGTCAAACCAGATGTGAGAGATACTTTTGTTGGAGATTATGAAGTTTGGGACACCATGTTCTTATATCGTGCAGGAATATTTGGGCAGGACAGTTTTGCTTTTGAAGGAGTATTTCATTACCCTAAAGTTCATCTAGCAAAAGAAAGGGTTTCTTATACTAGCGTTTTTGGGGAAATAAAATTTGATGATGGTTTCTCTTATCGTCCAGTTATAGTGGACAAAAGCTTCATATCTCCAAATGGGTTTAATATAGGATTTTTCGGCTATCAACATCTGTTTACTATTAATAGCCGACCAAATCTGCTTGGTGATCAAGATGAGATATTTTGGAATTTAATTCTAAGTAATTCGTATTATTCTGGCAATCCTATTAACGACAGTACTTTAATCTTGGAAAGTTATATTTATAAAGACTCTAAATACCATGCTTTCGCCCAGCGAATACAATAATCACCCAAGCCTTGATTCGTGTCCCCACAAATCGGAACACAGCCTACACCACCACCTTCTCCTTATAAATCCCCTTACTCTTACGAATCCTGCAAGCCACCACCTTGTATTCAGGGCATAAAGCTTCTGAATCCGCAATGCTCGAGGTAATATTATTCATTTCTATTTCAGGAAAATGGAAGGTACTGCTTAGTATTCCTGGTTTCACTTCATCACTTATTTTAGCTTTCACATCCACCTTGCCACGGGCACTTTCCACACATACCATATCGCCATCATTTATTAAGTGTTTGGTGGCATCTGCCGGATTGATGAGCAAAACATCTTCCTTTAAAATTTTGGCATTGTTGGTTCGGCGGGTCATGGTGCCGCAGTTGTAATGCTCCAACTCACGATTGGTGGTAATGATGTAAGGAAAATCTTTGCCATTTTTTACTATCTCTTCCGATTCTTTCCAGTAATTATGGACAAACTTTCCTTTGCCACGCTTAAAGGTATCGGTATGCAAAATCTCGGTACCTTTTCCATCATCACCCACCGGCCATTGTTTGCCTTGCTCGCCCAATTCATCCCATTTAACCCCGGCAAAAAATGGAACAATTTGTGAAATCTCCTGTAACAAAGTATCAGGATTATAATCTTCATGTGCATAGCCCATTCGGTTCATCACATCAATGATTATTTGCCCATCCGATTTTGTTCCTTCAATGGGTTCTACCACTTGGTTTACCCGTTGTATTCTTCTTTCACCATTGGTAAAGGTTCCGCTTTTTTCTAAGAATGAAGAAGCTGGTAAAATAACCGTGGCCAATTTTGCGGTTTCGGTCATAAAGAGTTCCTGAACAATAAATAAATCAAGCTTACCAATTGCCGCTTTTACATGATGGGTGTTTGGGTCAGTTTGAGCCATATCTTCTCCAATAACCCACATGGCTTTTAGCTTATCATTAATGGAGGCATCATACATTTGAGGGGTTTTATATCCCACATGTATAGGTAATTTGGCTTTGTAAAAAAGCTCATATTTTTGGTGGTATTCAGGAATTGTAACATCATAATAACCGGCACCTTGGTGAGGCTGACAACCCATATCGGCTGCACCTTGTACGTTGTTTTGCCCGCGAAGCGGGTTTACCCCAACCCCACGACGACCTATATTTCCGGTAATCATAGCCAAGTCGGCAATCAGCATTACTGTAAATGTTCCTTGTGAATGTTCAGTTACACCCAATCCATGAAACGACATGGCATTTGGAGCAGTGGCATACGCAATGGCTGCATCATGAACCAAATTTTTGTCCACTCCGGTTATAGCTTCCAGTTCATCTATATCCAAGGCCAAAAGGGTGTTTTTAAAATCTTCGTAGCCCTCGGTTCTAGTATTCACAAATTCTTTGTCTTCCAATCCGGCTTTTACAATATAATACAACATCATATTGAGCAAAGCCACATTGGTTCCTGGTCTTAACTGCAAATGGTAATTGGCATATTTTACCAATTCCGTTTTGCGTGGGTCAATCACAATTAATGTTTTGCCCTTCATGGCCCGCTGTTTCATTTTAGCTCCGGTTACAGGATGGGCATCGGTTGGGTTGGCTCCAATCACCATCATGCAATCGGTATATTGTATATCAATAACTGAATTGGTAGCAGCTCCCGTTCCAAAAGTGCGTTGCATTCCCAAGGCTGTTGGCGAATGACAAACTCTGGCACAACTGTCAATATTATTGCTACCAATAACCACTCGCATAAATTTTTGAATCAAATAATTTTCCTCGTTGGTGCCTCTGGCAGAAGAAATAGCGCCAATATAATCGGGGCCGTAATTGGTTTTTATTTCTTTAAATTTATCAGCTATAAAATCGTAGGCTTCATCCCAAGTGGCTTCTTCAAAGATGCCATTGCGTTTTATTAATGGCGTTTTTAAACGTTCGGCATGATTGTAAAATGAGAAAGCATAACGGCCTTTAAGGCAAGTATGGCCTTGATTTACCTCGGCATCAAAAGGGGCTTGTATGGATTTTATTTTTCCGCCTTTTACAGCTACTTCCAAATTACAACCCACACCACAATAGGTGCAAATGGTATCGACTTTTTTATCTACTTGTATAGATTTAGATTCAAAAATATCGGAAATAGCCGAAGTAGGACACGCCTGTGCACATGCTCCGCAACTTACACAATCCGACAAAGCGAAGGTGGTTTCCTGTCCTTTTACAATATGGCTATCAAAACCACGTCCGGCCATACTCAACACAAACTGTCCCTGCACCTCGTCACAAGCCCTCACGCAGCGGAAACAGTTGATACACTTGCTCATATCCGTGGTCATGTAGGCATGACTCAAATCCTTTTTTCTATCCAAATGGTTTTTGCCTTCGGGATATCTTACGTCACGAACCCCAACTTTGGCAGCCACTTCCTGCAATTCGCAATTGTTGTTTACCTCACAGGTAAGGCAATCCAAAGGATGATCGGTCAATACAAGTTCCACTATGTTTTTGCGAAGCTTTTGAATCCGGTCTGAATCAGGATAAATATACGAATTTGCCATTACCGGCGTATGGCATGAAGCCTGAGCCTTGGCATTTCCATTTTGTGATAAAGCCACATCTACGCTACACACACGGCATGAACCGAATGGGTCCAGATTTGGAGCATCGCACAAAGTGGGAACTGCACTATTCCCAAAATTTCGTTTAATGAATTTTAATATGGTTTCCCCTTCCTCGATGGGGTAGGGTTTATTGTTTATGTAGGCTACTGAACTCATTTTTCGTATTAATTAAAAAAAGGTGATAATTCGTCATTAAAATACTGCAAGGCATTGCGAATTGGAAGCGGAAGCCCGCCGCCTAAGGCACACAAGGAACCAATTTCCATAGTCGTTATCAAATCGGTAAATAATTCACGATCAATTTTATAATCTTCGTTTTGGGCTTTGCTCAATAATTCGTAACCACGGGTAGAACCCAAACGGCAGGGGAAACATTTACCACAACTTTCGTGAGCAGTAAATTGAAACAGATGTTCCAGATATTTTATTAGAGGATAATCTGCAGGAATACAAACCACCGAGGCGTGCCCCATCAAAAATCCGTTTTTCGAAAACGATTCAAAGTCAACCGTGAGATCGTTTATTTTTTCAACCGGGACCAAGCCACCCAATGGACCACCAATGTGCATGGCTTTAACCGGCGATTTAAATCCACCACCCAATTCATTAAACACTTGGGAAAGGGGAGTTCCCATATCTACCTCATAAATTCCGGGGGTTTTAAAAAATCCATCCAAAGAAACCAATTTGGTTCCGGTAGATTTTCCAATGCCTATGGAGGCAAATTTTGCTCCTCCATTTTTTATCACATAATGAATACACGCCAGGGTTTCCACATTATTTACCACCGTTGGTTTGTTAAACAATCCTTCCTGAGTTGGATATGGAGGTCTAACTCTAACCTCTGGTCTTTGGCCTTCAATGGATGAAAGTAAAGCGGTTTCTTCACCGCATATATAAGCGCCTTGAGCTTTTATTAATTTAAAATCAAAGGAGAATTTAGACCCTAATATATTTTGGCCAAGCAAATTTTTGGCATACAAATCTTTGATGGCCTGATCTGTAATTTCAATAGCTTCGGGATATTCGCCTCGGATATACATTACCCCGGCATTAGCTCCGGTAATGTAGCCGGCTATCATCATTCCCAATAAAACCGAATGGGGCTGAAACTCTAATAAATATCTATCGCTGTATGCTCCGGGATCCCCTTCATCGGCATTACACACAATATATTTTTGATTGCCCGCTGTGTTTTTGCACGATTCCAGTTTAAAAGCAATTGGAAATCCTGCACCACCTCGTCCACGCAATCCTGAAATTTTTAACTCGTTTAATAAGTCATCAGCAGGTGTTTTTAAAACCGTTTCCAGTAATTTATAATAGCTGTCAATTCCTTCAAATGAATTTGTCAGAATGGGCGTACCAATGGACTTTACATTGTATCTTTCCTGTGAAGTGGCTTCCCCTTTCTTTATGGTTTCAATATTTTGAATATCGTTTCCTGAATAGTTTTTACCATCTAAAAAGAAGGAGCTGTTTTCGTGGCAACGGCCAAGGCAACACATTTCACCAATTTCAGATGCTTCGAAATGATTGCCTAATTTATTCAATAATTCAGGTTGTGTTCCCGCAGTCATGCAGGCTGAGCCATTGCATACATATACTTTTTTGCCTTTATTTTCTGGCCTTAAAAAATCATAGAAGGTAGCTGCGCCGTAAATGTTGGCTTTTCCCATGATAAACTCATCCGCCAACTGATCCATCTTTTCTGTGGATGGCGTTCCGGTCTGCGAAGCCGCTATACCAAGTTCTTCAAAAAGATTTTCTCTTAATCCCTTGCGGCCTGATAGTTCACTTAAATTTTTTGACATTTTCTTTGTTTAATTTTTAACAAACAGCATTCGGGTTGGGGTAATTATCACTTTGGTCCTCGAGCGTATTATCAAGGCAAACAAAATCTTTTTCTATCAATAAAAATAATTGTTTTCCCATCCCAATGTCTAATTTATTTTCTATCCCAATTCTATCCGATTCAACCCATTCTTTTTTAAGGTTTTCAGGGATGGATACGGTAATGGTTTTACCTTCAAAGTTGGCAGATATTTCGCTAATATTGGCTTTGGTTTGCAATGCATAAACCAACTCTGAGTTCCCAAATTCTGTTTTTTCTTCCAAATATCCAGTGCTACCAAAATAATCCACTTCCGATTTAGTAAGTCTTATCCGTATTGAGTTTCCTTTAATTCTTAGTTTCATTTTAAATTAAGATTCTTTCTTCCCCACTGTATATATTAAACCGATTATCTCGCAAAAAACCAATCAATGTAATCCCAAATTCATTGGCCATTTGCACTGCCAAACTGGATGGAGCACCAACGGCTGCAACCACCTTAATATTTGCCATAGCTGCTTTTTGTATCAGTTCAAAACTGGCCCGGCCACTTAACAAAAGTATATATTTATCCAATGGCAATAAATTTTGAGTTAAGGCCACACCAATCAATTTATCCAAAGCATTGTGCCGCCCTACATCTTCGCGGGTTATTAATAATTTCCCTTTGGTATCAAACAAAGCCGAGGCATGCAGCCCACCAGTGGAATCAAACACATTCTGATTTTTTCTCAGAATATCAGGCAAAGAATAAATCAGTTCTTTACTGACTTTTATAGATTCATTACTTATGGTTTTGTGACTATCTCCTGTTGTTTTTACCGCGTCAATAGAGGCTTTGCCACATACGCCGCAACTGGAAGTTGTATAAAAATGGCGTTCCAGCTTTATCAAATCCAATTTTACATCTTCCTTCAATTCCACTATTGCAATATTTTCAGGATTGAGCAAGGAATTGAAATAACTGATGGTTAAAATATCGGTATGGTTTTTTATAATGCCTTCGGTGTAAAGAAATCCTTCGGCCAGCTCAAAATCATTACCGGGAGTTCGCATGGTAATGGAAATACTTTTTGTTTTTCTACCCTCATTTAAGCCATACACCAAACGGATTTCCAAAGGTTCCTCTACCGCTAACAAATCATTTTCATTTGCCCTTGCGGTTAATTCCAACGAATTGATTTTTATTATTTTTACTTCCGAAACGGATGAAACTGCCATTGTTCAAATCTACAAAGTTTCTTTTGGGTTTGCCACTAAAACACAAAGACACAAAAATTCACTAAATATCTTTCCCTTTTAGCTTTTGCAAAACCTCTTTAAACTGTAAATTGGTATCAACACTTAGAATACTTTCTATTTTTTCAGGAAGGATTTTCTTTGTATTGACTGACTTTAAAAAATGTCGCAAAGAAAAATTTCCTCCTTCAAAATTTTTAAGCATTTTGGGCATACAACTGTTTTCATAAATGGCCAACAGTGGTTCTTCAAAATTGGTTTCGGGATTAAAATAACAAACGGCTTCGGTATCATCGCTTCTGCTTTCCATCAGTTTATTTAAAGCTTTTGCATCAATAAAAGGGTAATCACAACCTATAACTAAAAATGCTGCATCCGGATATTTAAGATAAGCGCTAAGTAAAGTTGCCATTGGCCCAATGTTGGCATAGTCAGGCTCATCAATAAGAAGATTATAAGATGAATCAATTCCAAAGGCCTGATTTGGATTACACGATAAAAACACTTGATTGCAGATCGGCTCCACCATTTTGTAAAGGTAATAACGCTGTGGCATGTTGTAATATTCCAAAAGGCCCTTGTCGGTTCCCATTCGGGAGCTTTGTCCACCACAAACAACAAGTCCAAATAGTTTTTGCATGGTAAATTTTATAAGGTTTTCTCCATTTTTCTATGGGGTATTCCTACTTCGTAAAACAAGTCGCCAATGATTGAATAGTTTAAGGATAAGTAAAAGGAAACAGCGGTTTTCCTTGCGTGAAGTTCTATTTTTTTAAAGTTTTTGTCAGTTAAAAATGCTTCAGAAAAATTTACCATGGCTTTACCAACCCCTTTTCCTTGCCATTCATTGGCCACAGCAACTTGTCGCATCTTTACTATTTCAGGGTTTTCAGTTGGTTTTAAAAGTAAAATGCCGACTAATTCAGAATTAGAATAAGCTGCAATATGAAAATCTTCGTATTCTTTGGCTAAATCGTTTTCATCAAAATTTAAACCTATTGGCTCTCGCAAAATTTTATAGCGAAGAGCAACCGATTCCTTTTGTTCTGGGGAACCAAAGGCAATTTCTTTAATATTTAGATTTGATGAGTTAATACGAATTCAGTTAAATAAAATCAGAAAGCTTTCCTTTTTGAACTGCCCTGATTCCTTTTTCAGTTTCGCCAACCAAGGCACATTCAATGGCATTGTCATGTTCAAAAAATAAGATGTAATTATTTTCAACGGCTTCTTTTAAAAATGCCGCCTTTTCTTCCATTACCTGCAAGGGTCTTATATCATAGCCCATTACATAATTAACCGGAATATGAGCAGCCGAAGGAATCATGTCAGCCATATAAACCAAGGTTTTATCGCCAATTTTTATCTTAGGGCACATCATTTTTTCAGTATGTCCGTTGGCCAGCATTACCGAAATGTTTTCAGAAATTTTTAAATCATTTCCTACAAATTTTAATTGCCCTGATTCTTGAATGGGCATAATATTTTCCTTTAAAAAAGAAGGTTTTTCACGAGCATTTGGATTAAGAGCATGTTGCCAATGGTTGTCATGACTCCAATAGGTAGCATTTGGAAACGCAGGCTCATATCCATCACGATTGCTGTTCCATTTGGCAGCACCGCCGCAATGGTCAAAATGCAAATGGGTTAAAAGCACATCCGTAATATCTTTAAAATCCACTCCCGATTTATGTAATGATTTTTCTAGACTATCATCGCCATTCAGGTAATAATAAACATAAAATTTGTCGCTTTGCTTTTGCCCAATTCCGGTATCTACTAAAATTAAACGGTTTCCATCTTCTACCAGCAGACACCGCATGGCCCAATTGCACATATTATTTTCATCAGCAGGATTGAGGTTTTGCCAAATAGATTTAGGAACTACCCCAAACATGGCTCCACCATCCAGCTTAAAAAATCCGGTATCAATAGTTTTTATATTCACCTTACAATTAATTTTTTAGCTTGATATTTACTTCCGCTGATAACTGTAACAATATACAAACCTGGCCTATAACCCGCTACGCTTATCACATCGTCAAATCTGTGAAGAGATGCTTTATGAGAAAAAAACATCAACTTGCCATAGGTGTCAAAAATTTGAAGGGTCATATTTCCCTGATCAAAAAATTCTAATGCAAAATTTATAGTTTCCGTTGCTGGGTTTGGGTAAAAATCAAAATCGAAATGTTGTTCCTGACAAACCCCATTGCTTTTAATAATATTTACTCCAAACACATTATAAGATACACACTGATTTCTGTAGGTTTTATTTGTACAACCACACACAGGTGCATAAAGTTGTTCATTGCATTGAAAATAGGTGTTTTTTCGCAAGGTATCCTGACAGGGCTGCTGCCATTGGGCATTTGAATAAAAAAAGAATAAATTTAAAGTAATTAAAAATAGTCCTCTAACCCCTTTCAAAGGGCTAGAAGTTTTTTTTAAACATTTGTTTCTAAAAGTCATTGCGTCCAAATTTTTTAACTTCAAAAAAAATCTCAAAATCTAAATTCTATCAAATCCCAAATACGGAACCAATACTTTTGGCATTTCTATTCCGTCAGCAGTTTGATAGTTTTCAAGCAAAGATGCCACAATTCTTGGCAAAGCTAAAGCGCTTCCATTTAATGTATGAGCCAAACGGGTTTTTCCGCTAACATCTTTAAATCTTAATTTTAAACGATTGCTTTGAAAGCCTTCAAAATTTGAAACAGAGCTAACTTCCAACCATTTTTGTTGTGCAGCACTGTATACTTCCATATCGTAAGTCAAAGCACTTGTAAAACCCATATCGCCACCACAAAGTTTTAATACACGGTATTGCAATCCTAATTTTTGAAGTAATCCCTGAACATATTGCTGCATTTCTTCCAACACATCATACGATCTATCGGGGTGTGCCAATTGAATAATTTCTACTTTATCAAATTGGTGCAAACGATTTAATCCCCGAACATCTTTACCATAACTTCCCGCCTCGCGGCGGAAACAGGGTGTATAACCCACATTTTTTACAGGAAAATCGGTATCTTTTAAAATAACATCTCGGTAAATATTGGTAATAGGAACTTCGGCAGTTGGAATTATATAAAAATTGTCAACCGTGGCATGATACATCTGACCTTCTTTATCCGGTAATTGCCCTGTGGCATAGGCTGAATCTTCATTAACCATAATAGGAGGTTGAATTTCCATATATCCTTCGGCCAAAGCCTGATCAAGGAAAAAGTTAATTAAAGCCCGTTGCAATCTGGCTCCTTTTCCTTTATAAACGGGGAAACCAGCTCCGGTAATTTTTACACCTAATTCAAAATCTATCAAGTCATATTTTTTTGCCAACTCCCAATGTGGCAAGGCCTCAAAGGTATAGTTTGGTTCCTGCCCATGACTAAAAACTACTTCATTATCTTCAGGTGTTTTGCCTTTTGGAACCTTAACAGATGGCGTATTTGGCAGTGTTACCAAAAGATTTTTCAGTTCTTCTTCTTCCAAACTTAAGGCTTCTTCCAGTTTTTTGGATTGCTCCTTAATTTCAGTTGTTCTTACTTTTAATACTGCTGCTTCGGCCTGTTTGCCTGATTTAAAAAGTTCACCTATTTCTTTGGATATAACATTTCCCTCGGCTAAAAGGGTTTCTAATTCCAATTGGTTTTGACGACGTTTATCATCAATTTCTAAAATCTGATTAATAATGGCTTTCGCATCAATATTTCTTAAGGCCAATCGGTCGATGGCTTCCTCTGTATTTTCACGTAGAAAGGCTACTTGTAACATGCTGCAAAAATAAGGATTTTGCTAAACTTAAAAGTTTTAAATCCCTTTATCCTCTGCCTCGTCCACGTCCATTTCGCCATTGGCCTGAACCACGGTCTGAATTTGGTTTCGAGTGACCTTTTTTATTGTTATCTCCTGGTTGATTCGGGATTTTTTCAATTGAGGTATTTCGCATTTGGTAAGGATGTTCAGGCACCATCGGAACATTTTTACCAATTAATTTATTGATATCCCTTAAATATTCCTTTTCCTCATCATCACAAAATGACAGTGCAATTCCACTGGCACCGGCACGACCTGTACGACCAATACGGTGAACATAGGTTTCAGGAATATTTGGTAATTCATAATTGATAACATGCGATAAATCTTCCACATCAATTCCTCGGGCGGCTATATCCGTAGCAATCAAAACACGGGTAGCACCACTTTTAAAATTGGTTAATGCCCGTTGTCTGGCGTTTTGTGATTTATTTCCATGAATAGCTTCTGCAGGGATTCCCGCTTTTGCCAAATCCTTTACTACTTTATCAGCACCATGTTTGGTTCTTGTAAAAACCAAGGCTGATTTAATATTTTTGTCTTGCAGTAAATGGTTAAGCAATGCTTTTTTATCGCTTTTTTCAACTAAATAAACACTTTGAACTACAGTGTTAGCGGTAGATGAAACTGGAGAAACTTCAACTTTTTGTGGGTTTTGTAAAATGGTATTAGCCAACTTTTGAATCTCTGCAGGCATGGTAGCCGAAAAGAAAAGTGTTTGACGTTTGGATGGAATTTTAGCAATGATTTTTTTAACATCGTTAATAAAACCCATATCCAGCATGCGGTCAGCTTCGTCCAATACCAAAATTTCAAGATTTCGTAGATCAATAAATCCTTGGGTCATTAAATCGAGTAAACGACCGGGAGTAGCTGTTAAAATATCAACCCCGTGACGCAATGAATTGGTTTGTGGCAATTGTGATACACCGCCAAAAATAACCAAATGATTTAATCCACAATGACGTCCATAAGCCGCAAAGCTTTCGTCAATTTGAATAGCCAGCTCACGGGTTGGGGTTAAAATTAGAGATTTTATTTTTCTTGGACCTTGATTGGTTTGACGGCCTTTTAGTAACTGTAAAATAGGAATTGCAAAAGCAGCTGTTTTTCCGGTGCCTGTTTGGGCACAGCCAAGCAAGTCGTTACCCTCTAATATTATTGGAATAGATTGTTGCTGTATAGGTGTTGGTGTTGTGTAACCTTCAGTTTTAAGCGCATTTAATATGGGCTCAATAAGCTTTAAATTTTCAAAAGACATGTGTAATGTTAAGTGTTTGTTTTGTTACCGCTGTTAGTGAAACTAAAATCCTGAAAGAGCGGTAGCAAAAAAAGGAGAAGTGTAATAAATGTAAAGAAAAAAGTAATATTAATGCTGCGAAGGTAGGCTTTTTAAGGGAGATTATTTAGTTCTCTCTGCTCTTGGGATTTACTAGCCACAAAACATACTTTGAAAACATGGGGATTTCTTTTTAAAATTTTACACAAGCGCGCAATAAAATCGCTGAATTATAGGTTATACTTGCATCTAAATATATAAAATTACGATGCGAAATTTATTTTCTACTACAATTTTATCCTTCTTGTCAATTGGTGCGTTTGCACAAACTACTTTGACTCGTGAAAACAACTCCCTAACCATGGGCGAATCATGCACTTACAAAGACATTCAATTTGTAGACCCCGGTCATAGCGGAGCAAATCAAGTATGGGATTTTACTTCTATACAGTTTACTGAAAAAAGCCCGGTGACTGCATTTTTACCTGCAATTACAGAAATACTTGAAGAAATTTCAAATTCAAATCTGTCTATTTCAGATGATGGTTACAATTATTTCATGAATTCTTTTGAAAATGGATTGGAAGAATTGGGATATGTAAACAAAACAAAAAACATGACTATGGTGTATTCCAATCCTGTTTTAAAAATGAAATATCCTTTTTCTTATGGCGATCAATTTACAGATAATTTTAAAGGAGTTGCTCTTTTTAACAAAGATTATAAAATTGAGTTTACCGGAGATAACACCGTAACAGCTGATGCTTATGGAACTTTGATTTTGCCAAATTTAATTCTTGATAATGTGATGCGAGTTAAATCTATAAAAAAAGGAATACAAATAAACAGATGTGGTGAGGTAAAAGTTAATATTGTTAAATATGCCTGGTATGCCACAGGATACAGATATCCGGTATTGATTATTAGCATTGTTGAAAACTCATATTATGCTAATCCCAAACCTGAAGTTATAAAGACAGCATCTGTATATATCCCGCACATAAACAATACCACCAAAAATATTGTTCCCGAAAATTCAGGTAATACGGCAAAACAGACCGCTATTAATAACGTATCTGTTAATTTATTCCCAAATCCGTTTAGCGAAAAAATCAACTATACCTACTTCCTGAAAAATGATATGCCTGTTACAATCTCGCTTTACGATATTACAGGTAAATACACTGAGCAAATAGCCAAGAATCAACCACAATCTGAAGGTTTTCACAGTGGTGAAATAGGCGACTTACATCATGCTTTGCCAGCAGGAGTATATTACCTACGTTTCATTTTTGGAGAACAGGTAGTAGTTCAAAAATTTGTAAAACTCGAAGCACAATAAATCAATTTTTTTAATACATAAAAAAGGCTTCCAAAAAAATTTGAAAACCTTTTTTATGTATTAGAATTTTTTTTATTACACTATTTTACCCTACAAATTATACCCCCCAGCTTCAATAATATAATTCGCCACATCCCTTCTCACTGCAGTGGTATTAATAGGTTCGTATTTGGTAAAGCGTTTCAAGCCCAAAAGCATCATACGTAATTCATCTCCTTCGGCAAAGGCGGTTACGGCGTGTTTGCCGCTCAGGTGTATACGTTCCAGAGCATCGCTCATAAAACATTTGGCAATGTTTTCAAACAATACAGAGCTCTCAGGTTTCATGCTTCGCAATTTTTCAACTCTTAAGATGGTGCTTTCAGCGGCATATAAGTCAATTAGCATATCGGCTAGGTTCATCATTATTTCCTGTTCCTTTTCAAATTCCATCATGAATTTTTGAACCGCAGCACCAGCAACCATAAGGATGGCTTTTTTGGCTTGTGCCAATGATTTTTTTTCTTTGGCCAAATAACCTTCCGGTTCATCGCCAAAATCAGGAATACTGGTAAGTTCTTTAGTAATGGCCAAGGCAGGTCCCATTAAATCCAACTGGCCTTTTAAAGCCCGTTTCAGCATCATGCCAACCGTCAACATCCGGTTTATTTCATTGGTTCCTTCAAAAATCCGGTTGATTCGGCTATCTCGATAATAGCGAGCCACCGGGTATTCTTCGCTGTAACCGGTTCCTCCAAAAATCTGGACAGCCTCGTCTACCACATAATCTAAAACCTCTGAACCTAACACCTTTAAAATAGCACATTCAATCCCGTATTCTTCAGCAGCCAGCAACTTAGCTGTAACCTTATCGGTACCTCTAGCAACCAACTCTTTTATTTTATCATTAATTAATGCAGAGGTGCGGTATGTAGCCGATTCGGCTGCAAATGAACGAACCGCCATTTCACCAATTTTATGTTTGATGGCTCCAAAACTGGAAATTGGAACTCCAAATTGATACCGTTCATTGGCATATTTTACAGCAACGGAAGTAGCTTCTTTTGCTCCGCCCATCACCATAGCACATAATTTATACCGCCCGATGTTCAGTACGTTGAAGGCAATTTTATGGCCCTTTCCGGCTTCGCCCAGTAGGTTTTCAACGGGTATTTTTACATTTTCAAAAAATATCTGACGGGTAGACGACCCTTTGATACCAAGCTTTTCCTCTTCTTCACCCAAGGTAATTCCAGGTGTATTGGCATCTATTAAAAACGCAGTGAAATGTTCGCCACCAATTTTTGCAAACACGGTAAATAGGTCTGCAAATCCTGCATTGGTAATCCACATTTTTTGGCCATTGATTAGGTAATGCTTACCCTCCTCAGTCAGGTCGGCTCTGGTTTTAGCTGCCAAAGCATCGCTTCCGCTTCCCGGTTCGGTGAGGCAATAGGCGGCTTTTATTTTCCCTATCGCCAAATCAGGAAGATACTTTTGTTTTTGTGCCTCGGTTCCAAAATACAACAATGGCAAGGTTCCAATTCCGCTATGAGCTGCGGCAGCCACTCCAAAGGAATGACTTGGGCCTAGGTGTTCGGATAGTATAGTTTCCGTATTAAAATCCACCCCCATGCCGCCGTATTCTTCAGGCAGTCCGGCACCCAATAAGCCAAGTTCACCGGCTTCTTCCAGCAGTTTAACCATCAGGCCGGGTTCTTCGTGTTTATCCAGTTTAACCACATTTGGCCAAACACGGCTTTTCAAAAAGTCGTTGGCCATATCGCTAAACATTTTTTGTTCTTCCGAAAATTCTTCGGGTATAAATACGGAATTGGCAGGTTCGTCTTTGATAAGAAATTCGCCGCCTTTGAGAGTTATTTTGACCATTGATTAAGTTGATTATTATGATTAATTGTGATTTAAAAAATTCTACATTCTTTCAATTACTGCTGCAATTCCCTGACCTCCGCCGATGCAGGCAGTTACAAGACCATATCTTTTATTTCTTTCTTTTAATTCACGGCTAATGGTAATGGCTAATCTCGCTCCTGTGCAACCCAAGGGATGTCCTAGAGCTATGGCACCACCATTTGGATTTACCCTGACAGGGTCTAAATTTAAGGTTCTGATTACAGCCAAAGATTGCGCTGCAAAGGCTTCGTTTAATTCTACCAAATCAATATCATTTAATGTTAAACCGGTTCTTGATAAAGCTTTAGGAACGGCCTCACAAGGACCAATTCCCATGTAGCGCGGATTTACTCCGGCACTTACACAAGTTACAATTCTGGCTTCAGGTTCCAGGCCCAATTCCTTCATCATTTTTTCACTCATAACAATGACAAAGCCAGCACCGTCACTGGTTTGAGAAGAGTTTCCGGCAGTAACAATTCCGCCCATTTTAAAGGCAGGCTTTAATCCGGCTAATGCTTCTTTTGACGTATCTTTCCGTGGTCCTTCGTCGGTATCTACTACAAAACTTCTGGTTTTTCTTTTGCCGGAATCGTAATAGGTTTCTTCAATGGTTATCGGAACAATTTCTGATTTGAATTTACCGGATTCAATGGCCGCAAAAGCTTTCTGATGCGAATTATAAGAAAACTCGTCCTGATCTTCACGGTTCACATTGTATTTCAAGGAAACCTCTTCAGCCGTTAAACCCATGCCTATAAAATAATCAGGATGTTCGCTGGCGATAGTGTAATTGGGAACCGTTTTATAACCAACCGTTGGAACCAAACTCATGCTTTCAACTCCACCGGCTATTATACAATCGGCCATTCCACTTTGAATTTTTGCGGTAGCCATGGCAATGGTTTCAATTCCGCTTCCGCAATATCTATTTACGGTAACACCCGGAACTAAAAGAGGTAACTTGCTCCTCACTGCCATCCAGCGCGACATTTGCAAGCCTTGTTCTGCCTCTGGAACTGCGTTTCCAACGATTAAATCATCCACCCGGCTTGGGTCCAAATTAGGAACGGAGGCCAACAAATGATTGATGACATCTGCCCCAAAATCTACGGGAGAAGTGAATCTGAAGCCACCCCGTTTTGATTTGGTGACGGCTGTTCTAAAGCCTTTTACTATATATGCTGTTTGCATTTTTTGGATATTAGATTTTTAGAAGTTAGATATTAGATTTTGTAATTAGTTTTTCTTTAAATGAAAATATCATTTTGTTCAATTCATCAATTTTTAATAATAAGTCGTTACAATTTAGTTCGGTAATTAAACCTACTTCCTGAGAAATTATAAGTTGAGTTTCTAATTCATAGAGTGAACCTCTAACAATTCCAAGAAACTGTTTAAATTCACCATTTGAATTTCTACCAGAGCCTTCGGCAATATTGGATGCTACCGATACAGAACATCTTCTCATCTGGTTTGTAAGACCAAACTTTTCGTCAGAAGGAAAATTCGAGGTTAACAAATAAACATCAACAGCAATTTGTTTTGCCATTATCCAAATTTTCAAGTCCTTTATTCTATGATTCAAAATCCGCGTTTTATTTTCTAACTTCTATAAATCTAACTTCTACTATCTTAATTTTAGTTCCTCAATGGTTTCCCTGATTTTAAAATGGACTGAATTCTTTCCAATGTTTTCTTTTCGCCTAACAAACTTAAAAATGCTTCCCGTTCCAAATCCAAAAGGTATTGCTCTGAAACCCTTGTTGGTTGACTTAAATCTCCACCAGCCATAACAAAAGCAAGTTTCCGGGCGATTTTTTTATCATGTGCTGTGGCATAATTGCTTATTTCAAATGCTTCTGTTCCGGCATATAAAGCCCCCAAAGCAGTTTTTCCTAAAACCAAAATATCTTCTCTTTGAATAGGTTGTGTATAACCAGCTTCGGCCAATTCTAAAACCTTTTGTTTGGCTTCGCTTATTTGACGGTCGATATTGATGACCATGCTGTCTTTATCATGGTGTAATAAACCTAATTTAAATGCCTCATGCGCTGAGGTGGCAACTTTTGCTGTAGCAATGGTTGTAAAACGTTCTTGTAACGTTGGTAATTGTGGGTCTCCTTCATAATAAGAGTCAGAAGCGCGAACCACAAATTCCTTGGTGCCACCGCCTCCGGGAATTACTCCAACACCAAATTCCACCAAACCAATATAGGTTTCGGCAGCGGCAATGGCAGCATCTGCATGAAGGGTCATTTCGCAACCTCCACCAAGGGTTAAACCATGCGGTGCAATAACTGTTGGAATCGACGAATACCGCAAGCGCATCACTGTATTTTGGAAATACCGAATGGCAAAATCCAGTTCGTCGTATTCCTGTTCAATGGCTAACATAAAAACCATGGCAAGGTTGGCTCCGGCTGAAAAATTGGGTGCATTGTTTCCCAAAACCAATCCGGCATAATCTTTCTCGGCAATTTCTATTGATTTATTGATTCCTTCCAAAACTTCACTTCCCAAGGTGTTCATCTTGGTATGAAATTCAAGATTTAAAACCCCATCGCCGATATGTTGAAGTGTGCAACCTGCATTTTGCCAAATAGGAGTAACTGATTTATAGTTTTCTAAAATAATAAAGCTTTCACGTCCAGGTGTTAAGGCATATTCTCCTTTTTGAATATCATAAAAATAGTGTTTACCATTATCGGTTTTATAAAACTTGCGAATGCCCTTGGCCAACATATCTTTTACCCATTGGGCCGGAGAATGTCCTTCACGTTCCATGGCTTCAAGGGTTCTTTCTATTCCTAAAACATCCCACATTTCAAATGGCCCCAATTCCCAGCCAAATCCTGCTTTCATGGCATCATCAATCTGATATAGGCTATCCGAAATTTCCGGAATCCGATGGCTTACATATTGAAAAACATGGTAATTTAATTGGTTAAAAAACTTACCTGCTTTATCTGTTTGGGTGGAAAAAAATTTTAAACGGTCTTTGAGATTATCTATTTGTTTGGCATTCCCCACAGAATCAAACCGAGGCTTGGTTTGCGGATGGTATTCCATCGTTTTCAGGTCGAGGGCTAAAATTTGTTTTTCGCCACCTTCTCCTTTTACTTTTTTATAAAAACCCTGTCCGGTTTTGTCACCTAGCCATTTGTTTTGCAACATGGTTTGCAGATAGGCAGGTACTTTAAAAATATCTTTGTCCTTATCATCTGTCAATCCCATTTCCAAACCATTGGCTACTTTTACTAAAGTATCCAAACCCACTACATCACTGGTGCGAAAGGTTGCTGATTTTGGTTTTCCTGTAATTGGGCCGGTTATCATATCAACTTCTTCGATGGTTAAACCCATTTCATCCATAAGCTTGAATACGGCCATAATGCTATAAATCCCAACCCGGTTGGCTATAAACGCAGGAGTATCTTTACATTTTACAGTAGTTTTTCCTAAGTAAAGGCTACCATAATTCATCAAAAAATCCACAACCTCAGAATTGGTTTCTTTTGCTGGAATTATTTCTAAAAGCCTTAAATAACGGGGAGGATTGAAAAAATGGGTGCCACAAAAATGTGCTCTGAAATCATCGCTTCTTCCTTTAGCCATCCATGAAATAGGAATGCCGCTTGTGTTGCTCGAAACCAAAGTTCCTGGTTTGCGGAACAGTTCCACCTTTTCAAATAACTGACGTTTTATATCCAGATTTTCAACTACCGCTTCCAATATCCAATCGGCTTCTTTAAGCCAATCCATATTGTCTTCAAAATTTCCTGTGGTTATCAAGCCGGCCAGTTCTTTATCATAGATTGGTGATGGATTTGACTTTAAAGCCGCTTCCAAAGCCTGATTTACCAGTTTGTTTCTGGCTGCCGGATTGGTTAATTCAACTTCAGATAAATTTGGAGTAATAATATCCAACAAATAGGTTTTTACTCCGGCATTTGCAAAGTGACAAGCCAAGCGGCTGCCCATTACTCCTGAACCCAAAATGGCTATTTTTTTAATTTTTCGTGTAGTCACGGTAGTTATTTATTAGAAAGTATAAATTCTTTATTGTTTATTTTTATTTGTTCAAACTCAGCCACCAAATTTTCCTGCACATGGGTCAAATAATCCGGATTGTTATGAATCCGCATCATTAACACAGCTCCCTCAATTAACATTATTGCTTTATCTGAATATTCGGAAGCTAGATTTTCATTGCAAATCTGTCTGTACAAATTTACGAAAGCCAGCTTCCAATCAGCGAAAAATCCTATTATTATTTCGTTAAATTTAGGAGTACTAATAACCGTCTCCGTACCTATCATCGCCATAAAACAACCACCGGGGCCATCCAAAAATTGCTCTTCCGATTTTCGAGCCAATCGCAACAAACGTTTTTCAACCGACCAATCTTTATTAAACGCTATAGAAAACACCTTCTCTGCAAAATATTGTTTAAGGTAGAGCAATACCTCTTTCATCAACTCGTCTTTTGATTGGAAATGGTGATACAAACTGCCCTTAAGCAAACCGCAAGCCGAGGCAATATCAGCCATGGAAGTAGCCCCAAATCCTTTTTCTTTAAATACAGGAATGGATTTTTTTATGATATCTATTCTGGTTAACGCCAAGTTTTAAAATTTCATTCAAAATTAGAATTAAGTATTTAATAAAACAAACGTTTGTTTGGTAATATAATTTGAAAATTAGCCAATTTGAAGATTTGAAAATTCTTACAGTTGAAAGTTGTTAGAATTTTGGCCCGATTTAAATTTGTATTCTTTAAGGGAAAAAAGGCATGTTAAAAGGATTTTCAAATTGTCGAATTTTCAAATCTCCAAATCGTCAAATTTCCAAATCGGTAATGCTTATTTTTGCAGCAATACTATGAGTGCCTACAATTTTACAGAAATAGAAAAAAAATGGCGGGAAACCTGGGAAACAAATCAGGTTTATAAAGTTACCGAGCAATTCAGCAAACCAAAATATTACATATTGGATATGTTTCCTTACCCAAGTGGTGCAGGATTGCATGTTGGGCATCCATTAGGATATATTGCCAGTGATGTAGTGGCACGATTTAAGAGATTGCAAGGGTTTAATGTTTTGCACCCTATGGGTTTTGATGCCTTTGGGTTGCCAGCGGAGCAATATGCTATTGAAACCGGTCAACACCC
>CAMDSC010000027.1 GCA_945907065.1 Chitinophaga pinensis | reverse complement strand
CATAACGTTCGAGGGCTTGCGCAGTGCGGATTTCGAAGCCGAAAAGTTTAACCCAGACGCGAAGGTAGTTGGAAGAACACACTTTTACAAACCGCAAACCCGCATTGCGCAATTGCCCTATGTTAGCGGTTCGTGCTTCTCATTGCCCTTGTCTTCATCCTTCCATTTCTTTAATTTAAAATACTTGCGTTTCAATTTGAAATTGTCAAGGAACCGCTATTTATTTTTTGTCCGTTTAGAACGTAGCTGTCAAGAACATTGTATTTGTCAGATGGACAATTACATTCTTCCTTTCTTATTTCAAAGTTTGACAACTTATAAACCTGTCCTGTGCTTAATAGAGTTAATTTATACTCATGACTTTTGCTAATTTTTTCAGGCATAAAAATTATCAAGTCTTTATCTCCCATTGTCCCTCCATTTGCACTTGTGAATGAACTGTCAATCCGATTTGTAAAATTTGAACCACTCACAAATATTTCTAGTCCAATACTGTCAACATCGTTCGCAGTAAAGTTGAGAAGTTGTATTTCATTAAGGTCGTCAAAGCCCAAACAATACTCTTTTGTGCAACAAGAATTTATTGCCCCAAAAAATCCAATTGTCATACAATAGAAGATAATTTTTTTCATTTTCTGTTTTGTTTTAGTTATCAATTCGTGTTTTTCTTGGTTGTCTGAATGAGTTTGGAAGGTCGTCATAGCATGACCGCTAACTTGTTTATACCCGATATAAAACTTCGGTAAGCCTTCCAAATATAGGGAGATAACCGAAGGTTTGTATCGCTTTGCAAATGTATCTTTTTTTATAATAAATCAAATGGAGAGGTTATTTTTTACAATTTCTTATTGCTTTCATGGGTATAAATATATTCTAATTTCCAAATCATAAAAGGCAGCCTTACTATTCCCTGCTCTTGCTCGCGTCTCGCGAGCAAGCCTTCCCTAAGCCTCTGGCTTATCTAATAATCCTATTTATCCAATAAATTATAGTAAGGACCATATTTGCATTAAAATCCTGCCAATTCTGATTCTGACAATTCTTCTCAATCCCCCATACCCCCAAAAGTCTCATTTTCCAATAAATTCCCATTTTTAACCCCAAAGTGTCACCACTGCCCATTTTTTCATCACTTTTATACCTGTAATCTAACCAAATTTAATTATATTCTTACCAAATCTTCCTTTGATGAGTTTATTGACGATGGCTGCTTAAAACTTAGTGCCGCTTTATCCTACTATACCATATTTTCGTTACCTCCTTTATTAATAATTATCATTTCCGTGTGTGGCGTGTTTTTTGGAACGGATGCCATTAAAGGTGAAATATTCGGGCAAATAAATGGATTGGTTGGCAACGATGCTGCCATGCAAATTCAAGAGGTTATAAAAAATGTTCATTTATCAAAAAGCAACACATTTGCCACCACAATAGGCATAATAATGCTGCTGGTGGGAGCTTCGGGAGTGTTTGCCGAAATACAAGATTCCATCAACTACATATGGGGGCTAAAAGCCAAACCAAACTGGGGATGGATTAAATTTTTAAAAAACAGATTAATGGCGTTTTCAATGATTGGTTCGGTTGGGTTTTTATTAATGGTAGGCCTTATTGTTAATGCATTAATGGATTTATTAAACCATCGATTAATAACTGTTTTACCTCAGATAACAGTTTATATTTTTTATGCTTTTAATATTTTGGTGGTGTTTGCAAGTATAACATTATTATTTGCCATTATTTTCAAAACTTTACCAGATGGCACTGTGGTTTGGAAAGATGCTATGATAGGAGCAGGATTTACAGCCTTACTTTTTATGATTGGTAAATTTGCAATTGGAGCCTATTTAGGTAGCTCATCCATTGCATCGGTTTATGGGGCTGCCGGGTCTATTATATTAATATTGGTTTGGGTGTATTATTCAGCTATCATTTTATATTTTGGGGCTGAGTTTACCAAAGTTTATGCCATTACTCATGGCGATAAAATTATACCAAAGAATTATGCTGTTTATATCAAAAAAACGCAGCCCGAGATAGAACCTAAAGAAACGGTTTGAAATAGTCCTAATAAAAATCTAACATTGAAAAACTAATTTCTAAGTTATGAAAATTATCTTTTCAGTCATTGTCATCTGCTTTTCAAGCTTGAGCATTTTTGCCCAAGACCTTGTTGTAAAAGACTGGCCACAACTTAAAGGCTATTGGAAATTTCAGGATGTTAAAAACTTAACTAAAGCCACAGTTGGCAATAAATTGACTTTGGTAGGCACCCATCAGCAAGTAACCGGGCCAGCTTATGGAGATACTGCCATTAGAATTGGCATAGGAAGTTATTACAAATATGCTCATAGTATGGCTCCAAATGGCGGTGGCGATTCTGTAAATCAGTATACTTTAATGTTTGATTTTAAAGTTTTAAATTTTAAACAGTGGCATACTTTTTTTCAAACAGATACTACTAATGCCAATGATGGGGAATGTTTCATACGCCCATTGGGAACACGACCAGCTCGCATTGGCACGGCAACAACCGGGTATACCAACGATTCGATAAATGCTAATCAATGGTATCGATTGGTAATTTCGGTTAATCTTAATAATTTTTATAGGTATTATATTAATGGTAAACTATGGTTGGAAGGGGATACACAAGAAGTAGACGGGCGTTTTGCTTTACTGCCTCAAATTCTTTTTTTTGCGGATAATGATAAAGAAGATGATACCATTGATGTGGCTTCAGTAGCTATTTTTGATACATGCCTTTCGGCAAAGGATATTGCGAAAATTGGAAGCATTGACCCGTGTGTGGCCAATCCTCCAAAAATTAATTTAGGACGGGATACAACGCTTTGTGCTAATTATACGGTTAGTCTGAATGCCGGAACGGGTTATATAAATTATCAATGGTCTACAGGAAATAAATTGCCTTTTGAATTAATAGATGCTAATACTTTAGGAACGGGTAAAAAAACGGTTTGGGTAAAAGTAACCGACCGAAACGGATGCAAAGGAGGAGATAGTATTGTAATAAATTATTTACCCATGCCCAATTTTAATATAGGAAAAGACACCGCTTTTTGCAAGGGTAATACCCTCAAATTATTGGCAGGAACAGATTTAACTAATACCTATCAATGGAAACTTATGCCAAAAGGAACTTCAATTTCATCATCAAACACAATCACTGTCGATTCCACGGGAAAGTATATGGCTTTGGTAACATCTGTAGCTAAATGTTTTTATACTGATACCATAAATGTGGTAGTAAATAAAAATCCGGTGAAGCCTAAAATTAATAATGTTGGCAATTTATCGCTTTGCAAAGGCGATAGCGTTAGAATTGAAGGTCCCGGCAGTTATTCAATTTATAATTGGTCGAACGGTGTTAAAATTCAAAGTTTTTATAGCAAAAAAACGGAATCTTTAACCCTAAAAGTAACTGATGTAAATGGATGTGTAAGCCCTGTATCAGATACTATAAAAGTGGTGGTTCATAATTTACCGTCAGCTCCGGTCATTCAATATACCGGCAATTCTACAATTTGTGATGGCGATAGTTTGATATTGAATGTAACTCCCGGTTATACTCAATACATTTGGCAAGATGGAATAGGAAGTGCCAAACGAATAGTTAAAAAAGCAACTATTTATAGTGTGTATGTAAAAGATAATAATAATTGTTTCAGTCCTGTTTCAAATTCCCTTTATGTGGATGTTTTAACAATTCCGGCTAAACCAACTGTAATCGTTAATGGGGCTACCACGTTTTGCGAAGGTGGAAATATAAAATTATCAGCATCGGCTGTATTCACAGGGTATTTGTGGACGGACAGTATCAAAACAAAAGAAAATACAATTATTAAAGCTGGAAATTACAAACTAAAAGTTAAAGGCAATAACGGTTGTTTTAGTATTTGGTCGGATATGGTTACAATTACTGTAAATCCTATTCCTCCGCAACCAAAGGTGATAATGGGAAATAAGGATAGCCTTAAATGCAATACCACTGCCGGAAGGTATAAATGGTTTCGTAATACTTTTGAATTAGCTGATACCACAATTACCATCTACTCAAAAAATAGTGGTTATTTTCAGGTTCAGATAACTGAGAAAGGATGTTGGTCAAAACTTTCTGATTCATTGTACTTTAAAAATTTAGGCATTAAGGAAAAAATCAAAGGACAAGCAAAACTTGTGATTATTCCAAATCCGGTTAATTCAATTGCGGTAATTAATTTGGAAAACTTATCAGTTTCAGGCGAAGTTTTAATTAAAGTATACGATGTTCAGGGAAAAAATGTGATGGAACAAAAAACGCCTTATTCAGATGATATTTTTCTAAACATTGAAAATTTGAGGAAAGGAATTTATTTGTTAAATATTATTTCATCGGGACACGTTTATTCGCAGCGGTTAGAAAAATTATAGGTATTATAATCATTTAATGAAGTTAAAATTTCTATTTGTATTAATCATTTTATATGTAATTGCTGGGTTTGGCTGGTGGTCGTATTCGTTAATACAATTTAGCAATAACGAGTTTAAGCTAAAAAGCCAATTGCTAAAAACTGGCAAACAAACTTGCGAATTGAAAATAGCCGAAGTGGCCCGTTCCAATAAATTTTTATCACCCAAAGCCGATACTTTTAACCTTAATGATATCAATGTGGTAATGGATAGTGTATTAGTAAAGCGATATATTGAAAGTACCTTTTCTGGGCGATATGTTATTCAATTTGCGTATCACAATGGAACCAATCAAGCCAAAATAGAAATAAACGAAGCTTCTCAAAATCTTTTACTTTTAGACTTGAAATCAAAGAAACGAAGTTTTGCCTATGAATCCATTTTACTCACATTACTTATTGCCGCCGGAATTTTTGGGGTGTATTTTAGTGTCAGTTTTGTTTTTGACTTAAACAAACAGCAGAATAATTTTTTACTATCGGTAACTCACGAATTAAAAACACCAATTGCCGCCATTAAGCTAATGGGAGAAACCATGAAACGCAGAGTTTTGCCGCCCGAAAAGACAGCTGAATTGATGGAAAATATATTAGAAAATGCAAGCCGATTGCAAGATATGACTGAAAATATGTTAACCGCCATGCAAATGGAAAACAACCGTTATAACATTCGTAAGGAGGAAATAAACTTATCGGAAATAATGGAAGAAGTAAAGAAAAATTTTTCTATTAAAAATGAAATTAAGGGAACGATACAAAGCGATATAGACTATTACGGAGATCCTATTTTAATAAAAATGACTTTAAATAATTTGGTGGAAAACGCCATTAAATATTCCGATAACAAACCCATTGAGTTAAATCTGTTTCAACAAAATGAGCAGTTGATAATAGAGGTAAAGGATAATGGGGTAGGAATAAAGCCTGAATTTAGAAAGAAAGTGTTTAAGAAATTTTACCGGGTGGAAGATGAAGAAACTCGCGAAACCAAAGGAAGTGGTTTGGGATTGTTTATTGTGAAACAGGCAGTAGAAAAACATAAAGGGAAAATTTTGATTAGTGATAATATTCCTAATGGAACAATCTTCACCATTAATTTTACTGCTATTGCTTAGGTCAATTTATTATCATTAAACGATACCACGGTTGTCTAAGTAATTATTAACCTCATATTTGTAAGGTCAGACATATCTAAACTTAAACAATCATGAAAAAAAGAATCCTATTACTTGAAGACGAAAAACACCTTGCTGAAACTTTAAAATTAAATCTTGAATTGGAAGGATATAATCCTGTGGTGGTAGGTGATGGTCAGGTAGCTATTGCCCGGTTTAAAGAAGAAAAATTTGATTTGGCTATTTTAGATATTATGGTTCCAAGCATTGATGGTATTGGCGTTGCCGAAAGCATACGATTGAATGATACCAAAATTCCCATCCTTTTTTTATCAGCCAAAGGAACTGCTGAAGATCGTATATTAGGATTAAAAAAAGGCGGCGATGATTATATAGCCAAACCATTTAACTTAGAAGAATTGCTTTTAAGAATAAAAAAATTGCTAAGCCGCAATGAAGCAAACCCTGTTAAAACTAACTTTAACGAATATTCTTTTGGTAATAATTATATAAATTTTGACAGTTATGAAGCCAAAGGACCCAACGGTAACTTTACCTTAACCAAAAAAGAATCCCTTCTTTTAAAGCTTCTTATTGAAAACAAAAACGAAGTGGTGAGCCGTGAAAAAATATTGCAAACTGTTTGGGGATATGCTGTTTATCCATCCACCCGCACCATTGATAATTTTGTATTGGCGTTCCGCAAATATTTTGAAACTGACCCCCGAAACCCAATTCATTTTAAATCCTTGAGAGGTGTGGGGTATAAGTTTAATGAGGGTTAAAATAAGTTAGTCTCACATTTTTATATTTATTACTTTTGCCACTCTTAATAAAAGATGGTAGAAAAAATTTTAATCCTTGATTTTGGCTCACAGTTTACTCAGTTAATAGCACGCAGAATCAGGGAGTTAAATGTCTATTCCGAAATACATCCCTTTAATAAAATTCCGGTAATTGATGAATCATACAAAGGTGTAATTTTATCTGGTAGCCCTTGTTCGGTAAATGATAAAGATGCTCCTTTTCCTGATTTGGATGTTTTAGGATTAAAAATCCCTGTTTTGGGATTGTGTTACGGTGCCCAATGGCTAGCCAAAAATTTCGGAGGGGAAGTTTCTGCTTCGGCCCACCGTGAGTATGGTCGTTCGCCATTAGCTAAGCACAGCAATTCGGTTTTATTTAACAATGTATCCCAAACCTCAGTAGTATGGATGAGCCACGGCGATACCATTACCAAATTACCATCCGATTTTGAACCCCATGCCACTACCGAAAATGGAGCTTTAGCAGCGTTTAAAGTAAAAGATAAAACTATTTTCGGATTGCAGTTTCATCCTGAAGTAACACACAGTGAAGAAGGGAAAACTATTATTGAAAACTTTGTGGTGAACGTTTGTGGTTGCTCCCAATCATGGACACCCGATAATTTTATTCATACTACTGTAGATGCTATAAAAGAAAAAGTAGGCAAAGATGTTGTAATCATGGGCTTATCGGGCGGTGTAGATAGCACGGTTGCTGCCAAACTTATTCAGGAAGCTATTGGTGAGCAATTGGTCTGTATTTTTATAGATAACGGTTTACTTCGCAAAAATGAATATGAAGATGTATTGGATGCCTATAAACATTTAGGATTTAATATCGTTCCTATCCGTGCAGGTGATAAATTTTTATCACAATTGGCCGGTATATCTGACCCTGAAACAAAACGTAAAGCTATTGGCCGTGTATTTGTAGAGGTTTTTGAAGAAGAATCACGAAAAGTGGAAGGAGCAAAATGGTTGGGGCAGGGAACAATTTACCCGGATGTAATAGAATCGGTGAGTATTAACGGGCCATCGGCTACTATTAAGTCGCATCACAACGTAGGTGGATTACCTGAAAAAATGCATTTAAAAGTATTGGAACCCATCAATTCATTGTTTAAAGACGAAGTAAGACGGGTTGGAAAAGCGTTGAATTTACCGGATGCTATTTTGCAGCGTCATCCTTTTCCGGGGCCAGGTTTGGCTATCCGAATCATTGATGATATTACTCCTGAAAAGGTGGCTATTTTGCAGGAGGCCGATCATATTTTTACAACAAACCTTAAAGAGTTTGGACAATATGATAAAGTGTGGCAAGCCGGAGCTATATTTTTACCGGTACGTTCGGTAGGAGTTATGGGCGATGAAAGAACCTACCAGCATGTAATTTGCCTTAGAGCGGTTACTTCAGTAGATGGTATGACGGCTGATTGGGCTGATTTACCGAGGGATTTTTTAGTAAAAACTTCAAGCGACATAATAAATAAAGTAAAAGGAATAAACAGAGTTGTATATGATATTAGCTCAAAACCACCGGCCACTATTGAGTGGGAATAAAGGACGTTTAATAAAGGTTCTTTTATTTGTTTTAGGGTTTGTTAATTCAATACCTCAGAGCAGTGCGTCAAAATTAAATCCGGACAGCAGCTATAAGGTAGCAATGATATTGCCGCTTCATCTTAACAATTACAATGGGTCAAATGTGAACCGTGCCAATATTATGCTCGATTATTATCAGGGATTTTATTTAGGTTTAAAGGAATATGAATCGCAAGGACTAAAAATTAAGGTTTATTTGTATGACAACGAACATGATACTTCTAAAACCAAGGAGATATTGAAAAAACCGGAGTTAAAGAAAATGGATTTGATATTAGCTCCCATTTTGCATGAGCATCTTTACATCATCAATCATTTTTCATGCAAGTATCAAATACCTGTTTTTTCCCCGTTTACCGCTGCCGATAGTTTATATCCCAATAATCCTTTGTTTTTTAACGCTGCCCCAGCACAAAAAACAAAAGCAGAAGTGTTTTATGATTATTACCGAAAAACTAATCCCGGCAAAATACTTTTAGTTGTTAAAAACGATCAGGAATGGGAAAAAGGATTGGGGCCCGAATTGCTTAAACTTCTGGAAACCAAAAAAAATATTGACTACAGGATAATTACCGGCGAAGAAATGGCATTGGCTGATAGTAATTTTTTGCCTAAGTGGAAAGAGTATATTGTTTACCATGGTAGCGAAAATTCGAAAGCAGTAAAAACCTTAACTACCTTTTTAGATAAACAAAAGGCTTTTTTTGAAGTTGTTGGCGATTATAAGCCTCAAACTTTAAAAACGATTCCGGAGGCAAAACGTAAAAAATACGATGTGAAAATTATTTCTTCTGATTTCACAAATCCTTTGGATAGTGCTATTTTATTAAGAGATTTTAAATCAAACTATCGTTTAATAAGTAATCTTAATCCAAGCCGTTATTCTGTAATAGGTCATGATCAGGCCAGTTTTATTTCAGAAATATTGATGAAAAATGACCGATTTAGAGCCAATGATTTTACCGGCGATATTCATCAATATTACGCCACTAAATTTTTATTTAAAAAAGACCAGCACTGCAATCAAAATAAAGGATTGTTTATTCTGAAAATTTCGGATGCCGAATTATTGGAAGAAGTGAAATATTGAACATGTAGAGACGCAAAATTTTGCGTCTCTACAACACGTCGTGCGAAACCCCAAAAACCATGAACTCCCGCCAAGCCTTTATTTTCAATCATTTTAAGAACCTCATAACTTCGTATGAAGGAAGTTTGCCATTTCATTATTTCTTTAAGAAATATTGTAAATTTAATACTGCTTTGGGTTCAAAAGACCGAAGGATTTTACGTGAAATAATTTATAGCATTTACCGCCTTGGCCCGGCCTGGAAAGGTAAATTTCCTGAGGACCTATTTTTATTACCCAATACCAAGGATGCCGATGAATTATTAAAAACATTTTATGCCGAATTGGAGCAACCTGAATTGGACATAACTTTCGAATATCCTTTTTCAAAATATTTGATGAGTGATTTACAATCGGAAGATTATTATGAAAGCTTACAAGTGCAGCCGCTGGTTTGGGTAAGGGTAAATCACGTAAATGCTTTAAAATTTAAAGAAAAGTACGCTTCAGGAATTGTTACTGAAGAACAAATTAATGATAAGTTCACAGCGTTTGGGTTAAAGAATAACACGGTTATTGAACCGGATTCTTTTCCTATTGAAGTTCAGGATTTATCGTCTCAGTTAGTAAGTTCAAAAATTGTTGTTAAAGATGGAATGAAAGTTTGGGATTGCTGCAGCGGAGCGGGGGGGAAGTCGCTTTTTATATCTGAAATGTATAAAAGTGCAAAGCTTTTTGTTTCGGATGTGAGGCCAACAATTCTTGAAAATTTAAAGACCAGATTTAAGCAAAATCGCTTACCTGTACCAAAAATTGCAACTTCCGACTTAAATAAAAAGCCTGAAAAAATTAACTTTAGCGGTGAAATAATAGGAAGGGATTCCTTTGATGTGATAATAGCCGATGTGCCTTGCAGTGGCTCAGGTACATGGGGTAGGGAGCCTGAAAATTTAACCTATTTTAAACCCGTAACAATTGATGAAATGGCTGTTAGGCAGATTAATATTGTAAAAAGTACTTTGCGATTTTTAAAACATGGTGGCAAATTATACTACATCACCTGTTCAGTATTTGAAAAGGAAAATTATGGAGTTTTAAAAGAATTGGAAGATTCAGGACTTGTAAAAGTTATTTCTGCTGAAATGGTTTATGGTTATGATAAACGAGCCGATAATTTATTTATAGCTGAGTTACAAGCCGTCAACCGCTATTAATTCCATTTGTATTTATAAACCAAAACTTGCTTACCTTCATAAAGCAGTTCCAAACGTTTAACCATATCGGGTTGGTCTTCATTTAGGCAGGGTTTCCAAGGCAAAGGAATTACCAAATAATTGGGTTTATGAAAATTAAACCAACGATCAACCAAGGCTCGGTCTTTCATTTTATAATGGTCAATTACCATTCCTTTTCTATCCAAATAAACCAAAGGAGTATTTAATGGATAATCGTAAAGCACAAATATTTTTTCAGTTTTAGGGATATTATTTTTATCCAACCAATCAGCTCCTTCAGTCATATAACCCCGATAATCCCAAATTTCACGGCATGGCAAATTATAGACTTCGGCCTGGCGTTTATAGGATTGATTAAGGCTAAGCGGAGCTAAATTGTATACAATGTATAAAAGGATAATTCCGCCAAAACAACCTTGAGAAAGTAGCATTAGTCCATCCAAACTTAGCATAATTATTACGGGAATAATAGTGCAAATTGCATAATAATCATGATTGATAAGTTGCTTACCCATTAGCAGGATAAAGCAAATAAAACCTAGGAGTAAAATACCTTTAAAAAGTAAAACACCCCTTTGTCTGAACCGAGGATTAAAAGAGACAATAAAAGCCACCAATATGACCCAATATTGGGTCTCACGAAAATATTCACGGTGCCAGCAAACCACACTTTCCCAAATATCACTAAAATCAGTCCATTGATTTATATGCCTCGACATGCTTAAAAAAACCGAAGATTGGTAAACTGCATTGGCTCTTATGGTGAAGTAATAATTGATACCTATAGATATTCCAATACTTAAAATAAAACTTGCTAAAACCTTTAAAATTTGGTTTCGGGTAATTTGCTTTTCAATAAAAATGGCATTAGCTAAAAACCAGGTGAGATAAGCTACAGGAAAAATAGCCGAAGTAAGTTTTAATAATGCAGCGGCACAGCCCCAAATCAGTGCATAGTAAATGGCATTGTAGCTAATGTTTATTCTAAACTTTTCAAAATAATAATAGCTAACTAAAATTAATGAAAATGCCGGAACATCGGGCAAAAGGTTAAACCCATAAAAAAGTAAAACCGGTGACAAAATATAAAAAACAGGAATCAACAATTGCTGAAACCCATTGCCCCCATGCATTTTAACAGTCTTTAGCAAAAACAAAGCGCCAACACTTAAAAAAATAAAGCTGAGTATTCTATAAATCAAAAATAAATTGTCTCTGGCGCCAAAAGGCTTGGCAATTAATGCCGTTAAATATTGAACTGCCGGAAATTCAACACCGGTTTTTCCATCACTAAATTCAAGGTAATTGGTTTGAGGCTCAAAAAATTTTAAACCATTATCGTAATAATTTCTGGCTATGCTAAATCTATCGGCCTGTGCCCAAAAATGAACGCCTTGCGGCCTGAAATCTCCTTCGTATCCATGATAAAGCTTTGTGAAAATAAATGCACAAGTAATTAGTAAAAGAAAAGGTATCAAATTACCCGGAGTTCTTCTAACTTGGCTATTAAACTGATTGTTTATATTTTGGAATTGAATATTAATCATTGGTTTTGGTTATTGGGTTACTTTGTTATTGGTTATTTGTTACTCGAAATGATTATTTATTAGTACCTCCAATTTTGGTTTTTAATAAATAGGCAATATAACCATTAAGTAATTTCAAACATTTTTCAAATAAAACTTTAAATTCTAAAAATACTTTATCGTCTATATAATGTTCATCAAATGCTGTGTAAATATGCTCAAGAGTTTCAAATAATGAACCTCTGGCTTGCCTGCAATATTGAATATTTTCCTGAAAATGAAATCGTCCAAAACCTTCAGCAATATTAGCATTTACAGACCTTGAACTTCTAATAATTTGATCTGTCAATTTATATTTTTCATCCGATGGAAGCGTCTTACACAATTTAGAAATATAGATTTTTAATTGGCGGCATTCTTTCCATACCTCTAATTCTTCAAATGAATTCATAATATTTTTTTAAAATAACCAATAACTTACTAACCCAATAACTCCTTCCTAACCCTAATCGGCAGCGAATTTAGAACTAAATTATAGGAATCATTGGTCCATTCCAGTATTAATTTATCAGGAATGGAGCCATCACAGTTCACGGTATTCCAATGCTTTTTATTCATGTGATAGCCTGGTATTACACTTGGATATTGCTCTCGCAACTGCATAGCTTTTTCAGGTTCACATTTTAGATTAATCGAATCAAAAGATTCAATATCCAAAAGCGAAAACATTTTTCCACACACCTTAAACACAAGCGTTCGGTTATCAAACGGGAATTCTTCAGTAACTCCAGGCTTTTCAAGGCAGTAAATACGGTATAGGTCAATATCCATTATTAGTTACAAATTAAGGAATATTTTTATGTCAACAAAAATTGAAGTGTCAATTTGCCATATTTTCGCTAAAAAAGGAAACTTAAATGCAACCTTTTTGAGTTTAAGGTGTCTATATATTATATTTGATAACTAATTTGAGAATGACAAAACATATACTTTGTATATTTTTAATTTCAATTTCCTTTTTTGTAAATAGCCAAACGGTTTCAAGCCCTGTTATTACAGGTAATGTAAGCTCAAAAATTGCTTCTGAAATTGGCAAGCCTGTGTTTAGAAAAAACGCAGGACAATACGACAAAGATGTTTTGTATCGTATGACCAGCGGGCAAACTTCAATAGCTTTTTATAAAAATAAAGTTCAATTTGGATTGCGAAAGCAAGGAAAGCAAAAAATGAAAAGCAAAACCGAATTGGGCAGCACAGCTTTTTCGGTTTGGGAAATGAGTTTTGAAAATATGAATCCCGAAATTGCCCTTATGGCATCTGAACAATTACCTACACGATTCAATCAATACAAGACCTCCAGCGATGTATCAATTAACCTAGAAGATTTTGGCAAACTGACTTATAAAAATGTTTATGAACATATTGACTTAGTTTTTTATCTAGATAAAAAGCAAACCTTGAAATATGATTTTATAGTAAATCCCGGTGGTGATTATTCTCAAATAAAATTAAAATATAACGGTTTAAAAAAACTTAAAACTGACAAAAAAGGAAATCTAACATTAATTACTCCTTGGGGAAATAAAATAAAAGAAGGCAAACCTATATCATGGCAAATAACCCCCACGGGAAAACTACCTGTAGATATTGATTATTCTGTTGATGGTAATACTTTGACGTATAAAACCAATTCGCAATTATTAGCTAATTCACCCCTTATTATCGACCCGATGATGCTGGATTGGAGTACCTATTTTTATGGTAAAATTATTGGTACAAGCGGTTGGGGATGGACTTATTTGTTGGATATGGACATTGATAAGGACAATTACGTATATGCTGTGGGTATGACTACAGAAGCTTTTCCAACTAAAGTTGGAACTTACGATACGTCTATGAACTCCACCTTTAATTATGAAGGATTTTTAGCAAAGATGTCATTAAATGCTGATTCACTTTTGTTGTTCACATACATTGGTGGCAGTAGTTATGAGTATATTTTATCAGTGTCTGTTAATTCTCAAAAGGAACCTGTAATATCAGGCTTCACCTATTCTAATGATTACCCGATTACGTCAGGAGCTTATGATAAGACAGGTGGTTCAGGAGGTGGTTATAGAGGATTTATTACCAAATTTTCTACCGATTTTAAAAAGTTAATTTACTCTACTTATTTTGGAAAATCAAACAGTTGGGGTACCGTAATTCAAAGTATGCAACTCACTGCCAATGGCGATGTAATCTTTACCGGAAACACCAGTGCTCAGGATTTTCCAACAACCAGCGGCTGCATGCAAAGCACTTATGGAGGTGGTGCCAATGATGCTTTTTTAACCCGATTAAGTTCAGATGGTTCTAAATTAATTTATTCAACTTATTTTGGAGGAACAGGGGATGATAAAGCGGCAGATTTAAGTGTAAATGCAACTGAAGATGTATATTTGGTAGGATCTACTTCAAATTCAAATTTTCCATTAACTATTGGAGCACAAGGTCCTTTTAAATATTCTAATTCGGATGCAATGGATGGTTTTGTGGCACGAATTCAAAAGGATGGTAAAAAATTACTTTGGAGCAAAATGATGGGAGGAAGTGATATTGATGCTTTTGAAGGTTTATATGTAAATTCAAATGATGAATTGTATATAGCTGGGTATTCAAAATCAACTAATTTTTATACTACACCTAATTGTCTTCAATCAATTAACAGAGGTGGATATGACCATGTGGTTGCGAAAATGAATAAATCAGGAACTAATGTCTTTTATTCAACATATCTTGGTGGCGGAGGTGACGATGTGTTTTATCCCGGATATTATTTTTGGAATTCAAACGTTAGGATTTGTGCCAACGTAAAGGACGAGGCTATAATTGGAGGAGCTACCAAATCAACAGATTATCCGGTAACAGCAGATGCTATTCAAAAAACAAATAAGGCTAAAAGTAACACATGGGCTTGTAATCTTGTAATTACCAAACTTAGTTATGATGGTAGTAAAATACTTTATGGAACCTATTTCGGAGGCTCTTATTACGAATATCCTACCGTATTGAAGGTTAAAAAAATTAGTTGTATGAGTAGTATTTTGTATGGAGGTATTACTTTGTCCAGTGATTATCCTACCACCAAAGGAGTTTTTCATGAAAAAGGAAAAACCGGTTCAAGTTGGTATTATCAGGGATTTATGACACGATTTCGTGATACGTTGTATACCGAGCCAATTGGTTTTAGGGATAACTTTGTAGAGTGTGATCAAGTTTATGAAATATTAGATGCCAAAAATAGGGGTGGAGAATATTTATGGAACGATGGATCAAAAAATCAAGTATTAATAGTAAAAGATACTGGGAAATATTGGGTGAGGGCTACTTATGGTTGCGATACAGTGAGTGATACCATTCGAATAAAATTACAATATTCACCACAACTTAATTTAACTCCGGATACTATACTTTGTGATAATACTAGTGGCCTCGTTCTTGATGCTAAAAATGATACCATCTTACGAAAATATTTGTGGAGCACAAAAGATACTACTCAAACCATAATTGTAACCAATCCTGGTTTTTATTTCGTTACCGTCAGTACACCTAATTGTGGTTCAATTTCAGATTCAATCGCTGTTGCATTTTTACAAAAGCCTTATTTATGGAAAATTAAAGATTCCTTGTTTTGTGATAAAATAAATTGGTTGGTAAAAACCGATTCATTAGGCCCGGGAACCAGCTATTACTGGAGTACGAAAGATACCGGCCTATTTACCGATATTAATAAAGTTGGTAATTATTCATTAAAGGTTAAAAATTATTGCGGTTCAGATTCTGTTAAATTTAAGACAACTTTGCTTTACACACCTGTGGTAACTCTTCCAAAAGATACAACAGTTTGTGATTTGTTTGCGTTGCACTATAAAGTTGGTAAACCCAACAATGATGAATACTATTTTTGGTATGACCCGATTAATAAAGTAGGTTATGGAATTAAAGATACATTTACAATAAGTACTCCTGGTTTATGGGCTTTTTCTATAAAAAACACTTGTGGAGAAGCCATAGATTCGATTAAAATTGACCAACGTTTTTCACCTAAATTAAATCTTGGGAAAGATTCGGTGTATTGTAATTCGATTAATAAAATTATTAAAATAGGACTGGCAGGAAATGATGAATTTTATTCTTGGAATACTGCCAATACTGCCAATTCGCAATCCATTACCAATGCGGGAATATATTGGGCAAAAATTAAAAATATTTGTGGCGAGGTTTTAGATTCAATTGTATTTACCCAAAAAAATAGTTTAAAAATTGACTTAGGAAATGATTCAATATTTTGCAATACAGTTTCAAAATCGTTTGATATAACACAACCTGATATTGATGCCGTTTATAAATGGAACGATGCTTCGGGCAATAAAACGTATACTTCTACCAAACCTGAAAAAGTATGGGCTTCTATTACTAATTTTTGTGGTACGGTTAAAGATTCAGTTTATTTTACAATGATTACCACCCCAACAGTAAACGTAGGAAAGGATTATATTTTCTGTGATAATGTGAGTCCTGTTTCTCTAACGGTAGGTAAAGCTGCTAATGACGAAATATATTTATGGAGTGATTCAAAAAACTCCACTTCTAATACCTTTAACACCGCTGGAAAACATTGGGTAGATATAAAAAATAAATGTGGAATAGCTAGCGACACCATGATGATAAGTGTGGTGGTTAGTCCAACTGTTTCTATTGGTCCGGATACTGCCTTGTGCGGTTATTTTAATTTGCCATTGGATGCCGGAAATCCCGGACTAGCCTATTATTGGGAACCAACCGGTGAAACCACGCAAAGCATTGTAGCCAATAAACAAGTTATTTATAAGGTAACTGTGACTGATGCCAATGGTTGCTTTGGCAAGGATGAAATGCGAGTGAAAGACGATTGCAAAAGCAAGTGGTTTATTCCAACTTCATTTAGTCCTAACGGGGATATGATAAATGACGAATTTGCACCGGTTCTTATTAATTGTGAAAACTATTCTTTACATATTTACAGCACTTGGGGCGAAAAATTATTTGAAACTACCGACCCCTTTGCTAAGTGGGATGGAATGTATAAAGGGAGAATATTAGAGGATGGCAATTATATTTATACCATCAACTTTAAAAGCAGCGAAGACAAGAAATTTTATAATATAAACGGCGGTTTACTTTTATTAAAGTAAATTTTCCTAACTTCTTCCCTTTTTTAAACAATCATTAATTCTAAATTGCAGGATTCTATTTTTGTAAATTGAATCCATTATCAATCCTTCAAAATTACTGGGGTCATAAATCCTTTCGACCTTTGCAGGAAGAAATTATTAATGCTGTAATTTCTAAAACCGATACTTTAGCCATATTGCCAACCGGTGGAGGAAAATCAGTCTGCTTCCAAATTCCGGGACTTTATTTTGAAGGTATTACTTTGATTATTTCACCGCTTATTGCATTAATGAATGATCAGGTAGAAAACCTTAAAAAAAGAGATATTTCAGCCATAGCTTTCCATTCAGGAATTACAAAACGTGAAGCAGCTATAGAATATACCAATATAAAAAATGGCAAGTATAAGTTTGTTTATGTTTCGCCTGAGCGCATAAAAACAGAGCTGTTTAAAGAAATAATAGCCGAAACCCCAGTAAAGCTTATTGCAGTAGACGAAGCGCATTGTATATCGCAATGGGGTTATGATTTCAGACCCGAATATTTATTGATTTCGGAGCTTCGTGAAATTTTAAAAGGTGTGCCTTGCATTGCTCTCACGGCTTCGGCCACACCGCAGGTAGAAAAGGATATTAAGGAATTTCTTTTATTTAATGCCCAATCAAAATCATTTAAACAAACCACAATAAGACCCAATCTAAACTATGTGGTATTGGATGATGAAAATAAAAATGAACGGCTTTTAAAAATTGCTACCAAGGTAAAGGGCACCGGAATAATTTATGCTAAAAATCGTAAAACCACGGTTCTCTTAGCAGCTTTATTAAATAAAAATGGAGTGGTAGCTGATTTTTACCATGCTGGTTTCGAGTTAGAAAATAGACACCTGAAACAACAATCGTGGCAAAAGGGATTTACACAAGTAATTGTTTGCACCAATGCATTTGGTATGGGAATAGATAAAAGCAACGTACGTTTTGTAGTGCATTATGATATTCCTGAAAGTTTGGAAGCATATTATCAAGAGGCCGGTCGTGCTGGTCGTGATGGTGAAGAAAGTTGGTGCGTGCTATTGTATAGTAATCCAGATAAATTAATTGCTGAAAAACTTTTGAATTCCAAATATTTGGATAAAAAAACTGTACAGATATTTTTTAATGCATTGTGCAATCAGCTCCAAATTGCCTACAACAGTGGTTTTGATGAAACCTTTGAATTAGATACTACTGAACTTGCAAAAAAATATAATATTCAATTGCCCGAAATACAAACGGCTTTGGGAATGTTACAAAAGGAAGGAGTCCTGAAATTATCCGAATCGTATGCCAATCCATCGCGGTTAAGGATTTTGACAGATAACATGGCTTTATATAAATTTTACTTAAGCAATCCAACGTTTGAATTATTTATAAAAACTATACTGAGAATGTATGGTGGCGTTTTTGATAACTATATTCATATCTCTGAATTTGAAATTGCCAAAAACCTTAAAATTCCGTTGGATAGAGTAAAAGAGGGATTGGAAAGGCTCACAAAAATGCAACTGTTTGATTATTTGCCACAGAACGAAAAACCGGCGGTTACCTTTTTAATGCCTCGCCCTGAAATTATTCCTTACGATACCAATCGTTGGAAATTTTTGAAGCAAGCGGCGGCTGATAGGCTCAAGGCTGTGTTTAATTATGCAACTGCCAATGAATGCAGGCAGAAATTAATTTCAAACTATTTTGGTGAAGCCGACAGTCACTTGTGCGGAAAATGTGATGTTTGCAGAGCAAAGAAAAAAACAATGGGAAGTGTGTTAGAATCGGTAAAGGAGGTTTTATCAAAATATTTTTCACAAAACTATTGTTCCTTTGAAACCATTATAGAACAGGTGGGAAATCAATCAAAGAATTTAGAAGCCTTGCGATTTTTAATGGATACCGGACAATTGAAAAAGAATAAAGAAGGAAATTATATATGGAACGAAACGGCAAAAAAATAACGGTTACCGTTTCTAATGATATTGTGACCGACCAGCGAATGGAACGAATTTGTTCATCTATGGTGGCTATAGGTTATGAGGTGGAAATAGTAGGAAGACGATTGCCAAATTCTTTTCCACTTGGGATAAAAGAATATAAGCAAAGTCGACTAAAACTTTTGTTTACCAAAGGGCCATTGTTTTATGCTGCTCTAAATTTTAGACTTCTATTTTATTTATTGGCTACCAAACCGGATATCGTTTATACAGTAGATACAGACACAGCTTTGGCAGGGATTTGGACTAAAAAGTTTTTAAAATCTAAACTAATTTATGATGCCCATGAATTGTTTTCGGAAGTGCCCGAATTGCAAAATAGGGGAGTAATAAAAAGGATTTGGCAATGGATTGAAAAGAAAATTATTTTAAAGGCAGATACTAGAATTACGGTTTCGGAAAGTGTAGCCAATCATAATTCATCTAAGTACAAAAAAACATTTGAAGTTATCCGAAATATCTCTCGTTCAAAAATTCATTTAGCTGCAAACCCCACTGAAAAATACATCCTGTATCAGGGAGCATTAAACGAAGGCCGAGGCTTGGAACAACTAATAGAAGCGGGAAATAAACTGGATATTAAAATTAAAATAGCCGGAGATGGCGACATTGTAGAAACCTTAAAAAAACATGCCAATTCCAATGTTGAATTTTTAGGCAAACTTGTTCCCGAAGAATTAGAAAAAATAACCGCTAACGCTTGGTTGGGCTATAATTTACTGGAAAAATGCAGCCTTAGTTATTACTATTCGTTAAGCAATAAAACCTTTGATTATATACAAGCCGGTATTCCTCAGTTAATGCCTGATTTTCCGGAGTACCAAAAGCTAAATCAGGAATGGAATTTTGGGATGATTGTGGGTTTAAGTTCAGAAGAAATAGTTAAAACTGTGAGCCAATTATTAGAAGACCAAAACCTTTATAATTCTTTAAAAGAAAATGCTGAAAAAGCCGGAAGGGTTTTGACCTGGGAAAATGAGGAGGGGAGATTGGCGAAAATATTTGATAACTTTTCGAGGGTTACAAACCCCTAGAAAAGTTTAATGTAATCTTTAAATATGTTTTAATTAGCGTAATTTTTTATAAGATTTAGCTGTAAGTGCTATTATTATTGTTGCTAAACGGGAAGCATTGCGTCTCTACAAAATTCTAAATCCTCATTCCCCAATTCCCCCCAAATAACTACCTTTGCCATTAACTATGGGGCAAGACGGATCATTAACGCCTGAAGAGCTTGAAAACAAGGAAATAATCAAACGTTACCGCCATTTATTGCGGGCAGCCAAGCGTGTAAAAACCAAAGAAGATAAGCGTCTTATTCGGGATGCTTTTGAACTTTCAATGGATGCTCATAAAGATATGCGTCGTAAATCGGGCGAGCCATATATATATCATCCATTAGCGGTAGCGCAAATAGCTGCTGAAGAAATAGGTTTAGGTGCTACTTCCATTGCTTGTGCCTTGCTGCATGATGTGGTGGAAGACACCGAAATAGACCTGGGTTATATCAAGAAAAAATTTGGTCCGCAGGTGTCCGCTATTATCGATGGGCTTACAAAAATTTCAGGGGTTTTTGATGAGAAAAAATCGCCTCAAGCTGAGAATTTTAGAAAGATGTTGCTAACCCTGAGTGATGATGTAAGGGTGATTTTAATAAAAATATGCGACCGGCTGCACAACATGCGAACTCTGGAATTTATGAACAGAAATTCGCAATTGAAAATAGCTTCAGAAACACTTTATCTTTATGCACCATTGGCTCATCGGCTTGGTATTTATGCTATAAAAACTGAGTTGGAAGATCTTTCTTTGAAATTTACAGAGCCCGAAAAATATAAAGAAATATCAAAAAAACTTAGCCAAACCAAAGAAGACAGAGCTAAATTTATACGGTCATTTATTAAACCTATAAAAATGGAATTGGACGAATTGGGAGTTAAGTATGAAATAAAAGGTCGCCCAAAATCCATCTTTTCCATTTATAATAAAATGAAGAAGCAACAGGTGAGTTTTGAACAAGTTTATGATTTGTTTGCTGTTCGCATAATTTTTGATAGTGCTAGCGAAAATGAAAAGCGGGATTGTTGGAATGCATATAGTGTTGTAACAAGTATTTATAAACCAAATACTGAAAGACTTCGTGACTGGATTTCGACCCCAAAATCGAATGGTTATGAATCCTTGCATATTACTGTAATGGGCCCGTTTGGAAGATTCGTGGAAGTGCAAATAAGAAGCAATCGGATGGATGAGATAGCCGAATTGGGTTATGCTGCCCACTGGAAATACAAGGAGAATGCCAAGGAAATTAGTAATTATGATAATTGGTTAAATAACATTCGTGAAATGCTTGAAAATCAAGAGAGCAATGCTTTGGATTTTGTGGAAGAGTTTCACACCAACTTTCTTTCTGAAGAAGTTTTTGTTTTTACTCCCACGGGTGAATTAAAGAAATTACCTATAAATGCTACTGCACTTGACTTTGCATTTGATATTCACTCGGATATTGGAGCAAAATGCATTGGGGCTAAAGTGAATAATAAAATTGTTCCTTTAAGCCATGTTCTGCAAAATGGTGATCAGGTAGAAATACTAACTTCAGCTAAGCAGAAACCTAATAAAGATTGGTTAGGTTATGTGGTAACAGGGAAAGCCAAACAGCGCATAAAATATCTATTAAAAGAAGAAAAAAGACTAGTAGCGGAAATTGGAAAAGATTTATTAATAAAGAAATTTAAAAATGAAAAGGTAGAATTTTCGAAGGAAAATATATTGGAAGTTGCCAATTTTTTTAGGGCACAAAGTGAACTTGATCTTTATTTTATGATAGCCAAGGAGGTTATTGGAAAAGATAAATTAAAGATAAAACAAATAATAACAGAAGGGCAAATAATACATAGGGAGCAGTTGGTTGCTAATATTAAACAAACCATTGATCCTCGACATAAAACTGATCATAAAAAAACTGAAGCCATTATAATTGGAGATGATAATGTAGAAATGGATTATTCATTAGCCAAATGTTGTTCACCATTGCCTGGTGATGAAATATTGGGATTTATTACTATTGGCGAAGGAATAAAAATTCACCGTACCAATTGTAAAAATGCCATTTCATTAATGAGTCAATATGGTTATAGAGTACTTAAAGCACATTGGGCAAGCGATACAAAGCTTGTAGCCGAAAGTTATGAAACTTTGATAAGAATTACAGGAATTGATGGAGTAGGAATAGTTAGTAAAGTAACAGATATTATTTCAAAAGATTTGCAAGTGAATATGAAAAGTATATCATTTGAATCGCATGATGGCCTGTTTGACGGGAAATTAAATGTTTATTTAACGGATACTTCACATCTTCAGGTTTTAATTGATAAAATAAAATCGATAGATAATTACATTCATGTTACCCGTCATAGTGTTGATTAATTGATTAAAACTATTCGTATAATACATAGTATTTTTGAACCCAACCAATGGACAGTGCATTAGCTTTAGTAAAAGGGGAAGTAAAGAAATTATTTACTGATTTTCTTGAAAAAAAGGGACAAAGAAGAACCCCTGAACGTTATGCTATATTGGATGAGATATACAGTAAAAAGGCACACTTTGATGTAGATACCCTTTTTATTCAGATGAAAAACCGGAACTATCAGGTTAGCAGAGCCACTGTTTATAATACCCTTGATTTATTATTAGAATGTGGTTTGGTAATAAAACATCAGTTTGGACAAAATTTGGCACAGTTTGAACAAGCCTTTGGATATAAGCAGCACGACCACATGATATGCAATGTTTGTGGAAAGGTTACTGAATTTTGTGACCCACGAATATCTCAAACTGAAATAATGATGGGAGAATTATTGAATTTTGAAATACAACATCATTCACTTAATCTGTTTGGAAATCCTAAGGTAGATGAAAATGGAATTTGTTTGAATTGCGATAATGTGGTTTCTACTTAATTAGAAATTAGGAATCTGGAATTACGAATTAAAAAATAGTTAGATAAAATAAACAATGGAATTTGAAGATTAGTTACTAGGCCATTCCTAATTCCTAATTCCTAATTCCTAATTTAAAAAAGAAAAATGGTAGATGTATTACTAGGCCTTCAATGGGGCGACGAAGGGAAAGGAAAAATAGCAGATTATTTAACCCCAAATTATGATATTGTAGCTCGTTTTCAGGGAGGTCCAAATGCTGGACATTCTTTGCATTTTAACGGACAAAAATTTGTGTTAAACACAATTCCTTCGGGCATTTTTAGAGATAATTGCATGAATGTAATTGGCAATGGAGTAGTGGCTGATCCAGTGCGTTTACAAGGTGAAATTGAAAAACTTATATTAGCCGGAGTAGATGTAAAAAGTAAATTGCTAATTTCAAAAAAAGCACACATAATTTTACCAACTCACCGCATATTGGATGCCGCTAATGAAGCCTCAAAAGGGGATAAAAAAATTGGTAGTACTTTACGAGGAATTGGTCCGACTTACATGGACAAAACCGGTAGGAATGGTTTAAGAATAGGAGATATTTTATCTCCAAATTTTAAAAGCCGTTATGATGAATTGGTTCAAAAGCATTTGAAACTGATTCAAAATCTTAATTATACAGATTTTGATTTGGCTGAATTAGAGATTCCTTTTTATCAGTCGTTAGATTTTTTAAGAGAATACAATCTTATCGATAGCGAATATTATTTAAATAATGCTCTAAAAGCGGGTAAAAAAATTTTAGCAGAAGGTGCACAAGGAAGTTTGCTGGATATTGATTTTGGGTCGTATCCATTTGTTACCAGTAGCAATACAACAGCGGGTGGCGTTTGCACCGGTTTGGGAATTCCTCCGGGTTCAATAAATAAAGTAATTGGGATTTTTAAAGCTTATTGTACTCGAGTAGGAAGTGGTCCGTTTCCCTCAGAATTGCATGATGCTATGGGCGAGCAAATTCGTCAACAAGGGTTTGAATTTGGGGCTACTACTGGCAGACCAAGACGCACAGGTTGGTTAGATTTGCCGGCTTTGCATTATTCGGTAATGATAAATGGAGTGAATGAATTGGTGATGATGAAAAGCGATGTGCTGAGTGGATTGGATGAAGTTAAAGTTTGCACTTCATACAAAGTTAATGGTGTGGAAACCTCACAAATGCCGTTTGATGTTTGCGATGCAGCCATTGAACCAATCTATGAATCTTTCCCCGGATGGCAGGATGATTTAACAAAAATTAGAACCTTCGATGATTTGCCTGAATCATTCAAAAGCTATTGCAACGAAATCTCAAAACGCTCCGATTGTAAAATAAATATTATTTCCGTTGGCCCTGACAGGGAAGAAACTATTCCATGTTAAAAATTTAAATTCGCGGCCTCAATAAAGTCTAATATCTTAAATCTAATAATCTCATATCTAAATAATGAACATACACGAATACCAAGCTAAAGAAATACTTAAAAAATACGGAGTAACAGTGCAGGAGGGCCAAGTGGCATCAACCCCTGATGAAGCAGTAAAAGCAGCCCAAGCCATGAAAGAATTATACAATTCGGATTGGGTAGTTCTTAAATCACAGATACACGCTGGTGGCCGTGGAAAAGGTAAAATTGTTGGAACCGAACAACGTGGTGTAGCATTAGCTAAAAATCATACTCAGGTGGCTGAAATAGCTAAAAATCTTTTAGGAAATGTTTTGGTAACCATTCAAACAGGCCCAAAGGGAAAAAAGGTAAATAAAGTGTTGGTAGCTCAGGATGTTTATTATCCGGGTGCTTCTGAACCTAAAGAATATTATATGAGTGTTTTGTTAGATCGTTCCAAAGCTCAAAATGTAATTATTTATACCACCGAAGGAGGAATGGATATTGAAGAAGTGGCTCATAACTCACCTGAGAAAATTCATAAAGAATGGATTGATCCACTAGTAGGTTTACAGCCATTTCAAGCTCGTAAAATTGCGTTTAACTTAGGCTTATCAGGCAAAGCTAATAAGGAAATGGTAGCTTTTGTTACCTCACTCTATACAGCTTATAATTCCATTGATGCTTCTATGTTTGAGATAAATCCGGTGCTGAAAACCAGCGACGACCGCATATTGGCCGTGGATGGAAAAGTAGGATTGGATGATAACGCCTTATACCGTCACGCTGATCTATTGGCATTGCGCGATTTGGATGAAGAAGACCCTGCAGAAGTAGAGGCCGGTGAATATGATTTAAATTATGTTCAATTGGATGGAAACGTGGGTTGTATGGTGAACGGAGCCGGATTGGCTATGGCCACCATGGATATTATTAAATTATCAGGTGGTGAACCTGCAAACTTTTTGGATGTGGGAGGAACAGCCAATGCTGAACGTGTGGAAAAGGCAATGCGAATAATTTTGAAAGATGATAAAGTTAAGGCGATTCTTATAAATATTTTTGGAGGTATTGTTCGTTGCGACCGTGTGGCGCAAGGTGTGGTAGATGCTTATAAAAATATTGGAGAAATACCGGTTCCTATTATTGTAAGGTTGCAAGGTACTAATGCCGTAGAAGCTAAAAAATTGATAGATGAAAGTGGCTTAAAAGTTAGATCAGCTATTGCTTTGAAAGAAGCTGCTGATTTGGTAGAAGAAGTTTTAAGGTAACGAGTAATTAGAAATTAGGAATTGCAAATTTTTGAACCCTAATAACTTATTAACTCAATAACCACTGTCAATGCTCATCGAAATCCGTTCCCAAAATCCTGATGCCCGACAGATAAAGGAGGTTGTGGATATTTTGAAGAATGGGGGAGTTGTTATTGTTCCTACAGATACTATTTATGCAGCGGTTTGTTTAATTTCCAATAGTAGAGGAATTGAATCGTTAACCAAAAAATTAGGTAAAAAAGTGAAAAAGACAAATTATTCAATTCTTTGTCGCGATTTTACCAATTTATCGGAATACGCATTACCGGTTTCCAATCCAACCTTTAAATTAATGAAACAAGTATTGCCGGGGCCATTCACTTTTATTTTAAAATCAAGCCATCAGGTTCCTCATTTATTTAGAGAAAATAAAAAAACGATTGGTATTCGAGTGCCGGATAATGACATTATTCAGGCTATTTTAGAGCAATTGGAGCAGCCATTGGTTGCTACTTCCATTCACTCAGATGACGAAATAGTTGAATACCTTACCGACCCATTTGAAATTGAACAAAAATTTAGCGGTATTGTGGATTGTGTAGTTGATGGTGGTATAGGAGGCAATCTAGCTTCTACTATAATTGATTGTACTGATAATGTGCCGCAAATACTAAGACAAGGAAAAGGAATAATTAATTGATGATAACCAGGATAGTAAAAATGACCTCCTTTCCTAACCTTTTAGCCGTAGATTTGCTCCTTTGCTCAGTCTTGGGGCATCACTAAGCAGAGAAGTGCTGTTGGCAAGATAGCAAGGAATGGGAAATTAGGATTCGGTTTAGTTGAGGAAGGTGATTATTTCAAATCATTGAATTATACAATATCATGGTTACATTAAACCTCATTTGTATTTAAAATTAGTATTTTTTTAATGTTACGATTCACCATCCCACTTTCTAATGATATTATCCCATTTTCTAATGATGCTTCAATTAAATATTAGCTAATTTTATCCCTATTTCTAGTGATTTTTTCTTTTAAGAAATCTTTAGAGGATGCTAGGGTAGAAAATTAAATTATACTTGTAGGAAATATTATATAAAAAAATTATGTCATTTACAGGAAACGAAGTTCACAGTATTAGCTTGCCTGATGCAGCTGATTTAACAGCAAATTACAGAAGCAACCACCCATCAGCCATAAAAGGTTTTTATTATGGAAAAACAGCAATATTAGCAATCCTCGCCCAAACCGATTGTGTTGGTATTCGTATTTATTTTGGTGAAGATGATTTGGGAGCACCTAAACTGGTGATAAGCGGTGTAAAAGCCAATGAAGATGATTTAGACCAAGGATTACTAGCAGAATACGGCATTGCTTGTCCCACAAATTGTGGTACATCTAATGATTTAAATTCTTAATGTGGTTTGGGCTTATTAGTAGTTTAACACTTCTAATTCCAGTAAGCATAGGATTACTATTTCATCGCCGAAATGGAAGACTCCAAAGTTATTTATTGGGGTTTCTAATTTTTTCAGTCGTTTTTGAAACCATATCATCATTTATGGCACTTAATGGAATAAATAATCTTGGTATGTTTAAAGTATTTTTGATTTGTGATTTTTTATTTTTCACATGTTTTTTCAACAAATACTTTTCTTACCTATATTGGTTAAAATACTTATCAGTGTTTATGTTTATTTTAATAGGGCTATATTTTACCCTGCTGCATAAGTTCTCATTTCCTGCCGGTTTATTTTTTGCATCTGTATTTTTATTTTTTATTGTTCAAAGTATTCAGGTTTTTATCCAATTATTGGATGATTCAGAACCTTTGAATCACCCAATATTTTGGGTGGCTTTGGCCAGATTGATGTATTATTTGATAATTTTTATTATTTATGTTTATCCAAGTATTGCGCCTGATAGTTATGATAACAAACTGTTTTCAATTGTTCAGCCTATTATAAATCAAACGGCCAATATTATGTGTAATATTTTATTTGCAATTAGTTTTTTATGCAAAAGAGTTCAGATATAATTATTCAGTTAGTTCTCGTTTTTTCAATAGTCCTTTTTGCTATCGGGCTTCTATTCTTCATGTTTTTTATTGCCTACAACAAAAAACTAAAGCGAAGACAAAAGGAGGCCATAAGTAATTTAATTTTAGGCCAAAAAAATGAAAGGGAACGAATAGCACGAGACCTCCATGATGGAATGGTACCTGAAATGTCATCCATTATTTCAGTTATGGAAGAAATAGAAATTAATAACCCTATAATTATAGAAATCAAAGAAAGAGCAAAGCAAAAACTGACCGATTCTATTGAAGCTATCAGACAATTATCGCACGACTTGATGCCTGAAACACTTAACAAACACGGGTTAATATTTGCCTTACGTGACTTTTTAGGACAAAAATCAGGAAAAGAAATTACAATCTATTTTACCGATAATACTTATGATATTGCCATTGAAAATGAAATGGCTTTTCACTTATATAAAATCACCCAAGAACTAATTCATAACTCATTTAAGTATAGCGGTGCGAATGAAATAAATGTAGCCATTTTTTATGATTCAGTAAGAAAACAAATATTGTATACTTATGACGATAATGGGAAAGGATTTGATAAACTGAAACAAAGTGATGGGATTGGACTTAAAAATATAAAAACCCGAACCACATTGATGAACGGAAAATTAGTTATGGATGGAACTCAAGGATTTAGTCTTTCAATTACATTAAACTTGTAACATTATTATGGTTAAACCTCTTAGCGTATTAGTAGTAGATGATCATCCTATTTATAGAGAAGGGTTGATTAAAATAATTGCTTCAATACCTAATGTTACTTCTTATGATCAGGCCGAAAATGGCAAGATTGCTATCTAAAAACTAAGTAAAGATCATTTTGATGTAGTAATATTAGATATTATTATGGATGTGATGGATGGAATGGAAGCAGCACGCATTATTAAAGAAAAATATAAGGATACCAAAATAATAGTTTCATCTAGCAGTGCTGAAACAGGACAAGTAATAGAACTGATAGAATTAAATATAGATGCTTATATTTTGAAAAGTGCCGATAAAAATGAAATTATAAAAGCATTTGATTATATAGCATTAGGCGGCATTTATCATACACCAAAGGTGTATGAAATATGGAAAAATTATAAAGAAAATATTGCCACTTGGCATAAGCCGTTGAATAAAAGGCCTAAATTCAGCTCACGCGAAATGCAAATACTAAAACTACTCTTTGAAGGAAAGAGTGCTAGCCAAATTGGCAATCAATTGTGTATTTCATACCACACTGTATGCTCCCATAAAGCACATATAATGGAAAAAATTAATGTAAAAAAAATATCAGGGGTGATTAAATATGTAGCCGAATACAATATTTTTCCATCCTGAACCATCCCACTTTCTAATGATTTTTATCCCTATTTCTAATGATTTTTGGGCTAAATGTTAGGTTATACGGTTTAATTGATTTTAAGTTTGAGAAACATTAATTAAAAAAAAATATGAAAACACAAACAAAAAATTTAAACACAAGAAACTGTAATTTCTTTCAAAAAACATTTATTCTATTAGCTATTTTAACTTTTACAAGTTTTGGGTTTAAGGCCAAAGCGCAAGCTTGGACATTTGCTATCACAAATAATGCTCCATCAGGTTGCGATTGGTTAATAATACTAGCGGACAATACAGGGGGAAGTCTTGATACATTTACCACTTTTGGCGGCAGTGGACTTGTTACATTTGGTTGTAAATTTCCAGGTCTTACATTTGACAATATTGCAATGGTAAATAAGGGCGGAAACTGTATGGGCTATACATTTGGCTCTGGAGCTGTTTTCCCCTATACGGCTGTTATACCTTCCTGCACTTGGCCAACAATTACTTGTGCTACAGGAATAGACTGCCAAGGTGCTGCAGCTACTCGAAATTGTATTGCATCACCTCCTGTAGGGAATTTTAATGTAGTAATTAATATTAATTAAAAGTTTAAAATATGAATTACTTAAATTCGTAAAAAGTTAAATGAATGTGAAAAGGTTATATAGTTTCTTTGTTATATTAATATGTATTCACCAAACCTCGTTTTCCCAAAATTTTGATTACCTAAAAACCTATGGTACTAAATTATTGGAGGAATATGTTTGCGGTATAAGTGCAGAACCAACCGGCGGCTGTGTATATCTCATGGCTCAAGGAGATTCGGGAGTTATAAACTCCGGCAACGGCCCTGATACACTTTTTTTTGATACAGCAAAATATATTTTTAAAAACTCGAATAATAGAGCTATGTACCTAGTGCGGCTTGACCATAATGGTAAAGTTACCAAAACTAAAAACATAGGAACTTTTAGTGTTTCTAATGCAGCAATCTATTATAGTTCAAACACTTATTCTGCAGGCATTTGCAGAGATTATAAAGGTGATTTTTATATTACCGGAAATATATCCGGAACACAAACTATTGGAGGAAAAACGTTGAGCAGTGTGAAGGGTAAAATAATATTTGCCAAATTTGATAAAGATTTCAACCTTATATGGGTTATCCAAACCGGCAATTCCATCAGTTCGCTATCAGATAAAGTTATTTATTCTTCAGGTCATGTTTATTTTATTTGCAGTAGTACAGAACTAACCACTGTGGGGAAAAATACATATCCGTTAAGTAAAACATATAACCCAACATTCAGTAGAAATAGGACGTATATTTATGGCGAATTAAAACCATCCGACGGAAGTATTTTATGGAATAAATGCCTCTATATTACTCCAGCAAGTACTCATTTTGAGATAACAGGAATGGTGTATCTGAAAAACAAAATTTATCTATCTGGCAATACATACAATAATGCTATTGTGGGCATTGACACTTTTTTTAAAGGATCCTTTATTGCCGAAACAGATACAGCGGGTAATTATAAAAAACGATTTATAATAAGTACTAAACGATTAATATCCATAGCATGCCTTGCTACCGATGGCGAACATCTTTATTTTGGAGGAGCATTTAGCGATAGTGTAACTTGGGGTAAACAAAAAATACCACCACGTTACCCTACAGGAGGATACATTGTTTATCAATATCAGGAAATCTTTGCAGCATCAGTTACTTCCGACCTACAACCGCGCTGGTTCTTTCATCCTCAAATTATTGATACTTCAAAAAAAAATCAATATGGGTCAGGAAATAAATTAACCCATTTAATTAGTAATAATGGTCATCTATATTACAGTGGAGTAATAACAAATAAAGCTGTATTTGGAACTGATACAATTTCAACCCCTTTAATAAAAAACGAAGCAAACCAATCACTTCTCTTTAAAATGGATTATTTAGGAAATGTATTATGGGCAGCAAGTGGAGGAGGTATTAGAGATTCAACAACAAGTGAAGTGTATGCAATAAGTGGTATAGCTGAACAATCGGTATATATAGGAGGTGATTTTTGGGGCAATATAAAATTTGGTAAACATACTAGTACTTCAAAAAAAGATGGGAGCCGGTTTACCCAAGATGGATGGCTTACCAAAGTAACCGATTATTTTATAACCCGAGGTAAGGTAAAAGCCGGCCCCTACTGTGCCGGAGATACCATAAAAATACCGTTTACAAAAAAAGGACTATTTGATACTTCCAATTATTTTTTTGCCGAACTGAGCGATGAATTTGGAAACTTTGAAACAGG
>CAMDSC010000026.1 GCA_945907065.1 Chitinophaga pinensis | reverse complement strand
AACTACAGACAGTGTCAAAACCTCGGCCACCACCTATTCTCACACCATCAAATCCTCCGACCAAACCAAGGTGTGCCTTACTGCTACAGATATTTCCGGATGCTCATCCCAAACCTGTAAAAACGTAACGGTAGGAATTTTAAAGCTTTCAGAAAAAAGTTTTAAAATTTACCCTAACCCTAACAGCGGAAGTTTTACCATCGAAATTGAGAATCCTTCCAAAGATGTTTCGATTGAAATTTTTAACCTTTTGGGTGAACGAGTTGGAAGGGTTGAAAAGGTTGGAAAAGTGAATAGTTTAGATTTGGATGTGGCCGAAGGAATGTATTGGGTGAGAGTGAAAAATGGAGAAAGTGTTTGGAATCAGAAGGTGAGTATTTCTAAATAAAATTCTTATTTCTTCTGAACAACAACACTATTAGATTATAAATATATCCCTTAGAAAGGCGGAGGACTGTCCATATCATTCATTTTAGAACCGAGAACAATACTTCCTGTATCTCCTCCTCTATCTGTAAAACTAAAATTATCATTAATGAATGAATCATTAAGGTTTGAGAATTTAGTAAACTCGCCCTGATAGCGCATTTTTATGGTTTCTGTAGGACCGTTTCTATGTTTTTGGATAATAAATTCACCAACACCGTGAGTGGAATTTCCTTGGTCATCTTCAGTTACCCCATAATATTCACTACGGTAAATAAATCCAACCATATCTGCATCCTGCTCAATAGAACCCGACTCTCTTAAATCTGACAATTGTGGACGATGTCCGTCGCGGCGTTCTGCATTACGACTTAACTGGGCTAATGCAATTACTGGAATATCCAATTCCTTAGCTAAGGCTTTTAAACTTCGTGAGATATAACTTATTTCTTGTTCGCGGTTTCCTATATTTTTATCATCTCCGCGCATTAATTGAAGATAATCGACAATTATTAGCTCAATATTATGTTGCGATTTTAAACGCCTAGCTTTGGCTTTAAAATCGAATATAGAAAGAGAAGGAGTATCATCAATAAAAATAGGAGCTTCTGCCAATCGTTCAGTTTTTACTCGCAATTGTTCCCATTCAAAATCTTTCAAATCGCCTTTACGTATTTTTTCAGAAGCAATTTCTGATTCGGACGAAATTAAACGAGTTACCAACTGAATGGATGACATCTCCAGCGAAAACAAAGCTACTGCTTTACCAAAATCAATAGCGGCGTTACGAGCTATTGAAACCACAAAGGCTGTTTTACCCATACCCGGACGACCGGCCACTATTACAAGATCAGATTTTTGCCAGCCTCCAGTAAGTCTATCCAAATCTGATAAACCCGAAGGAACACCTGAAAATTGATTTTCGTTGGCTTTTAAAGTTTCAATATGCTTAATGGCTTTATGTAAAATATCACCCAATGACTGGTGACCTTTTTTCATGGTATCATTTTTTATAGCAAATAATCTGCGTTCCGAATCGTCTAATAATTCAAAGGCATCGGTAGTATCTTCAAATGCTTTTTTACCAATTTCGCCAGCAATATTTATCATTTGCCTTTGAATATATTTTTGAATTAAAATATGTGAATGGTATTCAATATTGGCAGCTGAAGCTACTCTATTGGTTAATTGAGTGACATAAAAAGCACCACCGGCTAATTCCAAATCTCCTTGTTTTCTAAGTTCTTCGGTTACCGTTAAAATATCGATAGGTTTTGCTTTAACAAATAATTCGGCAATTGCTTTAAAAATGAGTTTATTTGAATCGGAATAAAAAGTATCCTCTTTAAGTATATCTAAAACTTTTTCAGGAGCATTTTTTTCCAACATCATAGCCCCCAACACAGCTTCCTCCAAGTCTAATGCTTGTGGTGGAAGTTTACCATTATAAACTATCTCTTCTAAGTTCTTTTGCTGGCGTTTGTTTCTAGTTGTTGGGTCAAGTGGCATATAAGTTTTCGATACAATTCTAGAGAATTTAAAATTGAATTTTAACCTCTGGTTTGTTATCCACTAAGGTAAAATAAATGTGCATGAGATGTGAATTACATTATTAACAAAATACTAACTGTGTGACAATAAGTATGCATACGATTGAATTATAATGTGGACAAAAACAGACTTAACATTAAGTTAACACGAATTTTAAGGCTTTCACAAAAGAATGATTTGGATTTTTGGAGCTTTTTAAAGTGTTCATATTTAACACTAAAATACTTATTCTACTTTGGATGGTGATTATCTAAATTTTTAAAAAGTGATTAAAATTATATAGTGTCACTGATTACATTTGCTAACCAATAATTAAGTTTTGAAAGTAAATATCAGACCTGCCAAAGAAAACGATATGCATGAAGTAATGGCCCTAGTTAATGAACTGGCATTATTTGAAAAAGCTCCGGAAGAAGTATTCAATTCAGCTGAACAAATGAAAATTGACGGGTTTGTTAATAATCCCTTGTTTAAATGTATAGTGGCCGAAAGTGATTTGGGAATTTTAGGATTTGCTTTGTATTATTACCGCTACTCCACTTGGAAAGGAAAGTGCCTTTATCTTGAAGATTTTTATGTAAAAGAAGATTTCAGAAATTTTGGAATTGGCAAAGAGTTATTTGAAACCATAATAAAAACCGCCAAGCATGACAACTGCAAACGGATAAATTGGCAGGTATTGGACTGGAATGAACCGGCTATTAAATTTTATGAAAAATACAATGCTGGGTTTGATAAGGAATGGTGGAATGGGTATATTGAATTATAAATGATGAATTAGGAATGTTTAATTGAATAGCACTTTTAAATTCAAATTTTCAAATCAAATAACTGGAACAAAAGTTGCAATTTTGTATTGAAAAATAAATAAATATTATGTTTGGAGTATATGCACTAGGAATCCTGTTTTTTATTATCAGTTTGGCTGTCAGTTCACGGCTTAAAAGTAAATTTAAGAAGTACTCTCAAACCCCTCTTCATTCGGGTTTGTCAGGCGCTGAAATAGCAAAAAAAATGTTGAAGGATAGCGGAATTTTTGACGTTCAGGTGGTTTCTGTTGAAGGCCAATTGACCGACCATTATAACCCTTTAACAAAAACTGTAAACCTAAGCCGAGATGTATTTGATGGAAGAAATGCCGCCGCTGCCGCAGTAGCTTCTCACGAATGTGGCCATGCAGTGCAACATGCCGATGCTTATGTTTGGTTAAATTTAAGAAGCCGATTGGTGCCGGTGGTTAATGTTGCTTCCAATTTTATGCAATGGATAATTCTTATTGGAATAATGGTAATGGGCTCCACACAAAACCCAACAATGCTCATTGTAGGTATCGTATTATTTTCAGTTACCACAGTATTTAGTTTTATCACACTTCCTGTAGAGTTTGACGCCAGTCGCAGGGCATTGGCGTGGATACAAGATAAAAATATGGTTACCCCTGATGAATATGAAATGAGCAAAGATGCATTGAAATGGGCAGCTCTAACTTATGTTGTAGCAGCTTTAGGTTCATTGGCCACCTTGCTTTATTATATTTCCATTTTGTCAGGATCTAGGAGCGATAGATAATTCTATTTACCATTTAATGAGAAAATTATTTGTTGCCATAAGTATTTTTTATAGTAGCTTAATATGGGCTCAAAAGCCTTTTAGAGTAAATCTGAACTCAAAAGTTGAAGATGATAAACTAAAGAAAACTCAGGCCATTATTCCGGTTTATAAATACACAGGAATGAGTATTGAACCCTACAGTAATTTTGGGGCTGAAATTTCTAAAAATACCAAATGGATAGGTCTTAAAAAACTACCTGATATGTTTGGGTGTGTTGACACAGCTTATTCTTTCATCTATTTTTCGGGCGCTGATAATGCTGAAAATTCAGGCTACTTAATAGCAATTATTGGAAATTATAACAGAATGAGCCGTCGCACGGTTCATTTTTTTATTGATAAAAATAACAACCTTGATTTTTCTGATGATGGACTCCCCTATTTAATACCTTTTGAAAAGGACTCTATAATAGTAAACCTTCAAAACAGCAAAGTTGCCGGTTCGGATTATGAGATAAAATTCAGTCGGATAGTGTTTGGAAAAAATCTGGCCTACAAAGATTTGTTGAATGAACATTATCAAAAACACAGTGGCAAAAAGGTTTTTACCAAAATAAATAATTGCTTCCGCGAGCAACGTTATAATTTATGTTCGGCCAATTATCGTTCACTCAACGATTCGTTTACTGTAGGTATTAAGGACATGAATGTAAACTCTTTATATAATGACTATGGAACGGATATGATTTACATTGGGCCTTACAAACAATCCATTATATCTGAAGATTTGATTGAATATAAAAAAGGTAAAAACAAAACCTCATTTGAATGGAATGAAAAAAAGTTTTATATATTAGCCATTGACCCATTAGGCAAATGGATTGACATACAAGAAGCTGCAAATAAAAAGACGTATAAAAAGCTAAAAATTTGCCGCAAGGTTCCTAAAATTAGTTTTGTAAATGAAATGAGTGTTAAATACTCATTAAAGCAGTTTAGAAGAAAACATATTTACCTTTATTTTTTTAATGATGACTTACCAGGATTGGAAGAAGATACTTTTTATTTAAGAAAAATACACAATGAATTTGGCAATAAAATTCAAGTAATTGGAATGAATTATGGTGATGAACCACGCTCGATGCGGTTTTTCCAACAATACTATAAAATTCCTTGGATTATAGGAATGAGTAACCGTGAAATTAATAAAAAGTTTTATATTGAGAATCTTCCAAAAGGCTTTTGGATAGGTAAACATCGCCGCTTAAAAGAACGAAATTATACACCTAAAATGATGTATGAAAAGGCCGTAATAAAATTTTAAATGATTTAATGGTTTTATAAGGACCAACCAATTTTAGTTTTTAAAACAACCGCGCTGAGATTTACCTAACCCTGATTATCCACTTTGCCGTAAGCCTTAATAATTTCCTTTACTAAATGATGCCTTACCACATCTTCCACATCTAAATAAACCATACTAATTCCCTTAATTCCATCTAAAATCTTAATGGCTTTTTTAAGTCCCGATTCCATTTTTGGCGGCAAATCTACTTGGGTTAAATCCCCCGTTATTATAACCTTTGCATTTGGCCCCATACGGGTTAAAAACATTTTTAATTGGGTGTTGGTAGCATTTTGAGCTTCATCTAATATTACAAAGCAATTATCCAAAGTTCGGCCACGCATAAACGCCATAGGAGCTATTTCTATAGTGCGGTTTTCTATATATTTATTATATTTATCTTCAGGCAACATGTCTTGTAATGAATCGTATAATGGCCTAAGATAAGGGTCAATCTTTTCTTTTAAATCCCCAGGAAGAAATCCTAAATTTTCTCCAGCTTCCACAGCAGGACGAGCCAAAAATATACGTTTTATACTTTTACTTTTTAAAGCTCTAACAGCCAATGCAACGGCTGTGTATGTTTTTCCAGTTCCTGCTGGGCCAATGGCAAAAACAATATCATTTTTATCCACTTCCTGCACCATCTTTATTTGATTGGGAGTTCTGGCTCTAACTACTTTTCCGTTGGGGCCAAAAACCAAAACATTATCAGGCAATGTTTCATTCCCGTTTTCATCACGTGGTATTGCATTGGAAGTATTTTCATCCGACAAAAGCTTAAATAATTCCTCATCATTCAGAGTAGAACGAGTATTTATCAAAGTTTGAAGTAGTTCTATTTTATGCCCAAATGCCTCAATTTCATTTTCAGGACCAGATATTTTAATTTCATTGCCACGGGCCGAAACTTTTAATAATGGAAATACCTTTTTTAGAAGGTTAAAATAGTTATTGCTAGATCCAAAGAAAATGGCGGGATCTGTTTTTTCAATTAGGAAGATTTTTTCAGTCAATCGGTTTAGTTTTTTTTAAATAAATTATTCGTTTTCTCTCTATTTCAAGGGCGTTTACTTTAGTAGATACCCTGTGACTATGTTTTTAAGTAATGATTTTTTTCAAATCTACATTTGTTCTTAAAATAATCAAACCAAATATTTTGCCAATAATTACCCTTACAACCGATTTTGGTTCTCAATCGCATTTTGTGGCAGAATTAAAAGGAAATATTGCAAAAATCTTACCTGAAACTAATGTTATAGACATTACTCATTCCATTTCCCCTTTCCAACTCATTGAAACAGCCTTTATTTTAAAAAATAGCATCTTTCATTTTCCCGAAAATACAATTCATGCTGTAGGTGTAGACTCAAGTTTAGCGGTTCATAAAGCTGTAATAATTGCAAAAAAGAATGATCAATTTATTATTGCCGCTGATAATGGCATAATTCCATTGGTTTTTTCTGATTCAGATTATATTTATAAACGAATTGAGGTTTCGGATAATGACTATTTTTCATTTAAGAATAGTTTTCCACACTACGTGTTAAAACTTATTCAAAATAATTATGATTTGAGTAAAATTGGAGGACAGCAAGAAGGTATAAAGCATAAGATTCTTCAAAAGCCAGTTTTAAAAGAAAATCTAATTTCATTTGATATTATTTATATCGATTCATTTGGAAATGCCTATACAAATCTTACCAAGAGTTTTTTTGAAAACTCTGTTGGGAAACGACAGTTTAATCTTTGCTTAAGTAGAGTTGAATCTGTGGACAAAATTCATAAAAGTTATACAGATGTTCCCGAAGGGGAAAAGGTCTGTTTTTTTGATGAAAATGGATATATGATTATAGCTATAAACCGTGGTAGAGCTAATCAATTACTTGGACTAAAACGAGAGTCTAGCCAATTAATTATTGAAATTTTATAAACTCATATTCCTACAAAACCCTCAATATACTTTCTATTTTCCTTTGGTAAAAGTCATTGTAATAACATCGAAATAAATTCCATTTAAAAGAATTGTATATTCGCATGTTGATGCCATTAAATTGGCAGTATTTCCATGTAATGAAAGATGAAAAGAACTAAAATTTATCTATTAATTTTATTTTCACTTGCAATAGCTGAACAGGCTTATTCGCAATCAAAGAAATTTAATATTCAAACTACGTTCCCTTCTAGCTTAACCATTTGTGGCAAAGCTGATTCCTTAGTCTTTGAAATTCGGAATATCTCATCCTCTTCAATAAGTACTATTTTTTTAACTATAGGTCTTCCTTCAGGATGCTATTATCAACCTTCTTCTCTTAAAGCAAGCGGGGCTTCCCAATCCAACATTTCCAATCTTAATACTCCTGTTTTTAAACTCACTGATTTTACACTTGCTGGTTATTTACGATTATCTGTTAAGGTAACTTCCACTTGCGATTTGCAATCCTTTATAAGCAAAGGAAATCAAGCCACGCCTCAATTATCATTCGTTTATTCAGGAGGAACAGAGAGTCATACCACTGGGAGTTTAAATGTTAATATTCCTAATATTTTATTAAATACAATAACCAATCAAATTAAAAATGCCTATCTAAATGATAAGTTTGTTAGAGAAATTACTTTAAAAAATACAGGAAAAGGAGGAGCTGCAAATATTACTTTTTATAGAACCAATGCCAATGGATTAAAAGTGCGTTCATCAAGGCTAAATGACAAATACTCGGTTGATTCAATTATTTCAAAACTTGATTCGAATGATTTTAAACTTGTTGGAAATAAAGATAATTATTTAGATGCCAATGAAGAAGTTAAAATTTCGGATACGGTAGCGGTTATAAAATGTAATAATTTAACTTCCATTTATACCGTAAAATTTGGTTGTGGTAATACGGTATGTAATATTTCTACAAAAAATGCAATTGTAAATTTTGATCCGTTTATTCAGGGGTTAACAATTATTCCCAAAACCACAATTGACTGGTGTTTTGATATTAACAAACCAACCTTTAACGAAATAAGAGTTATTAATAATTCGAATAAACCAATAAATAATACAATTGTAAATATTCTTCAATCCTATAATGGGGGGTTCTATAATTTACAAATGTCAGCAATTGACACTCAAGGAATGACCGTTACCAAAGGAAAATATGGAGTTAAGTTAGGTAAAAAATTTACTAGTATTCGATACAATAATGGCACAAGCTATTTTTCATGTTTAGGAACTTTACCCATTGGTGGATTTAGTTTGATGCTTGGATCCTTTAAAGAAAAAGATACAATTTATGTGTCTTGGAAATCGGTTTCTTGCATGTCAACTACATGCAATACAACTACAACAGCCCACCGATGGACTTATTCAGCATCCTACTATGATACATGTAGTTCTAATTATATAGTTGCTGAAAACTGGGGAAGCGGAGGAGGAATACAATACATGACATCTACGCCTTGGATACCTACAGATATTGTTTCGGGGGTTCCTAATAAACTTAATTATACACTTTCAGCAGTATCACTATTCCCTTTAACAAATAAATCTAAGTTCTCTATAAAATTGACACTTCAAGCAGGTTTGAAAAACAGTTTAAACCTTAATGATTTTAAATTTACTGATATTTACGGTGCTCAATGGAAACCCTATAAAGTGAGTATTAATGGCGCTGATATAATTGCCGATTTTTATAAACCGACGATAACACTTGCTAAATCTGAATTAGATATTAGTATTGAAGCAGATTGTAAAGCCTACAATCCTTCGGGTATAAAAACCTATTCGGTTAGTATTTTATACTCACCAGATACAACTTGCAACAGTGGTAAATATTTTCAATTATTATGTAACAATGGTAGTATAAAAGTGCATTGTACAAAATCGTGTAGTAATGGAGGGATGCTTTTTAAATCTTTTAATGTGAAACGGAAAAATTATGGTAAGCCTGATAATAACAATGACGGATTAGCTGATGCCACTGGTGCACTAGATTTTTCAAGAGTTAAAAGTAACAGATCACTTGTTTATGATACTTTATCTACCTTTTATTCAGGAATTGTTATGTCCTCAGGAAGCGCCAATTTATTTTTTGATGGAAGAATAAAAACCTCAGTGCTTAATGGGAGTTTATTAAAACCATTATTAGCTATTCTTACCATTTATAGGAATGGTAAAGTTAGATATAGCTGCAATAAATTACCTGTTTATACTTATACTTCAGGAACCACCCGATATTGTGAAATAGATTTAAATAGTATAGCTGCAAAAGCCGCTGGTTGCGGCACTATGACCAATTATTTCTTTTTAAACTCTGATAGCGTAGTAGTAAATTTGAATTACGTTTATTCTACTAATATTGGCGCTTATTCAGGTGAAGCATTTTTTGATAATCCTGAATATTATTTAAGCACGACACCAAATCCAAGTGCTTCACAAAAACTGCAATGCGATTCATTTTCGGGAAGGCATATTCTTTTAGGCTCCTATTTTACAAATTATTCTACCGAAAATTATTCGGCCAGTTCTTGCAATCCTGTAACACTTTATAATAGTTATTATTTTAGTGCTGGCAATTGTTGCGATAATTATGTTGGTGGAAACCCTTTCCCTTTTGAATATCGTAATTTTAATTATTTAGATAAAATAAAAGTAGCATTACCAAAGGGATATACATTTTCAAGTGCTGCAATTTATTATTATCGTTCAGCAGGTACTTCAAATTATTCAACCTCGTATTCCTCAAATATTAAACCTATTATTAATAGTGGAGATTCTTTAGTATTTAATCTTGATACCTTTTTTAATCTAACAAAAGGAATATATAAACGTAGTGATGAAGGCTATCAAGGCACTTTTGTTTTAAATTTAACACCCGGATGCAATGCCGCTATTAACACATATGAAACTGTAAAATATTCTTCTTACTTTAAATGGACGGATGCAGGAGTAACTGATTTAGTTGAAAACTACCCTGATAACCTTCAATTTACACATCCCTCTATATTGGTTGCTGCTATCAATACATTAAGTGTTTCAAAAAAAGACACATTTTCGTGGGATATAATAATATCAAATACTAAAAGTGGAAGTAATATTTCAAATCTTTGGTTAGCAAATACAATGCTTCAAAAAGCAAAAATATTAGCAATCAAAGATTTGACAACCAATTCTTTTTTGGCATCTAAAAATGGGATTTTTAAAAGCGGTATTTTATCGTCTACTGCTGCCCGTTCGTTTCGAATTTTTGCTACAACTAAGAACTGTAATTTAGATAGTTTTAAAATGGCTGTTGGTTGGAATTGTGATAGTTATCCTGATAGTTTGGAAGCCTATTCATGTAAAAATTTATTAACTTATGTAAATCTTATTTTAAGCCCATACCCCCCTTTAATAATAAGTACTTTGCTCGAAGATACATCACGAACAGATGTATGCACCAACCGAAAATATCAGGCAATAATTGCCAATGTAGATGAAGATAATATCTACCAATTAAAACTAAGAGTTACAATTCCTCCTGGCACTTCATTTGTAGATACAGGAATTTACTATTCCTTTCCTTATGGTTCCAAATTTGTGAAACTTCGCAAACCAATTTTAGTGACCGGAACCACTTATGAATGGGCCTTATCCGATAGTTTAAGTGTTTTAAAAAACGGATTAGAAAAAGTATCTGACACCACCAAAAGTAGAATTCTTTTACAATTTTTATTAGAAACCAACTGCCAAATAACCGCTGGAGCCTTTGTATCTATTATGCCCGAAGGCAAAATTGGTTGTGGTGAACCTGTTAGGCGTATAGGTTTTACGGGTCGCCCCATTAAAATAAAAGGCGTTGATAATCCGTATTATTCTTTAATAAAATTATCACCTGATAGTATAAATTTATGCAATCCATGGGTAGCCTTCAAGTCAAAAATAATATACCTTGGGCCAACTAATACATTGGCTAATGATTCACTAATATTAGCTTTACCAATTGGCTTTATTCCAGATACTGCATCTTTGTCCACAGTTAGAATAATAGGAAGAGGTATTGTTACTAACGTTAATGGTGAAATGCGTTGGTCTTGGGCCATCCCCAAAGGATTACTTCCAGGAGATTCATCCATGCTTGATTTCAAAATTAACATAACCAATAAAGCTCCATCCTGCGGAACCGAAGCATTTACAATGCAATCGGTAACCAAGAAAAAGGCGTACTGTGTAAAATCAAAAGACAGTTGCGATATAAATGTGGCAACCGGAAGTTTTTATAAAGCTTTAAAAATTGACAGAGCCGAGCCAGTTATGAAGTTAATAAAATCTTTATCAGTAAATGCTGGGGATAGTGGCGAAATAATTGATATGGCATTTAGTGTGATTAATAATAAAAAACCAATTGACACATCAATGAGCACAAGTTTTTATTTGATAATTGATAAAAATGCTAATAACAAATACGACAAAACGGATGTTGTTGTTAAAAAATTTATAAAAACAAACGGCTGGCTTTACAAACAACAAATCAACTTTTCATTTAATGGTTTTGTAAAAAATATAGATGTGTGCCGGCTTATAATTGTATCTGATACCAATAATTGCCAATGCCTGAAAAATGTTCTTCCATTATTAAATATTCAACTAAAAAATGCAGGTCGAGATACTGGTTTCTGTTCAAATTATTCAGTATCCATTGGCCTTGATTCAATAAAAAAGTATAAATATGAATGGCTTCCATCTACTTTTTTAAGTTCCCCTTTTAAATCAAAAACCATCTATAAAAAATCAAATCTTACAACCGCTGATCAAATAAAAACCTACCTCCTTAAAACCACCCGAACGGGAGGATGTTTTTCATACGACACAGTTGTAATAACAACCAAACCTTTTATTACTTTACCTAAATTAAAAGATACTTCATCCGTGTGCTTCGGCAATTTCACCCAACTTGGCGATTCCGCCAAAGGTGGAAAAGGATTACTAACTTTTAACTGGACTCCTAATACATCATTGAATTCCTCCACTAAAATGATTGTATTTGCAAATCCTAAAACCTCAATTAAATATTATTTAACAGTAAAAGACCAAAATAATTGTTCAATTAAAGATTCGACATACGTAAATGTTGCAAAATTACCAGTTGTAAATATTGGTTATTCAGGTTTTTGTGAAAAGAAAGACATTAAGTTTTTTGACCAAAGCAATTATTTTGGTCAGCAAAAAGGAACAACCTTATGGCGTATTAATTTTAACAACGTTACCCAATCCAATCCCACTTTTGTTTTTGATACTATCGGTCTGTATTTTGTAAGGTTAATTGCCACAAATCTTTATGGTTGTTCAGATTCAACTTATAAATATATCAAAGTTTTTGGCAACCCAAATGTTTCTAATACTAAGTTAAATCAATGCTTGGGCGATTCAGTTAAGCTGAGTGATAAAACAACAGTGGCTCGCATGGGAGTTAAAAATGTAATCTGGAAATTTGCCACCGATTCTTTAATAGGTAAAACGGTTTCGAAGGTATTTACCAAATCCGGTAAATATTATTTTAAACAAATTGCAACAAGCGATTCGGGATGTATTACTTCCTTTAATGATTCAATATTTATTTTTGATAATCCTAAAGCTGGATTTAATGTCGGAGGAAAATGCATGAATGATTCGTTCCGATTCAACGATAAATCAAATTTCAACACTCCTGATTCAATAATAACCTACCGTTGGAATATTAAAAACACAATTTTTAACACAAAACAAACTGCTTATAAATTTGATACGACTGGCAGCTTTAACATCACTTATAAAATCACAACGATTAAAGGTTGTTCCGATTCTATAAAAAAAATAATGGTTGTAAATGCTGTTCCTAAGGCAACATTCAATATATTTAATTATTGCCCTTACGATACCATAAAGCCTTCTAATCTCAGTACCATTTCCTCCGGACAAATGAAGATCTATGATTGGAAAATCACTACAGTGTATAGTTCCAAACTAATTAGTCCAATTATTACGCCTATAAAAGAAGGAAACTATACTATCAATTTAAAAGTGATTTCAGATTCGGGTTGTATTGATAGTTCACAAAAAACATTTATTGTTTATCCTAAAGTTATTGTAAAATCTCTTTTTTCAAAAGCGTGTGAAAGTGATAGCATGTTTTATAGTGACATATCAATACAGGGCAATGCCAAAATACTTGGCCGGGTGATGTCAAATATGGCGGGCTGGTTTCCTGATAGCACTGCCTCCTTTCCAGTAAATTCAAAAGGTATATTTAATTACCGAGTTCATATTGGCACAATCAATGGATGTGATTTTATTAAGGATTCGGTATATGAGGTTTTGGAAAAACCAAAAGCTAATTTTATATCCAATTCTCCTTGTAATGATAATTTTGTAAAATTGAATAATAAATCCAATCCGGGTGCAAAAACATCCTTAGTTTCAAGCCAGTGGTTTTTTAACAACATTCTAATTAATTCAAACGATTCGTTTTCATGGAAATTTACAACTTCCGGAATACAACCAATCACACTCAAAGTTCAAAATACATTTGGATGCAAAGACTCAATTACAATTCCTATTCAGTCAGAAAATCCAAATTATGCCAACTTCAGTTTAAATGATGCTTGCCCAAATGATAGTGTATTTGTAAAGTTTACCGGATACACTGGTACCAACATAATTTCAGATTATAATTTAAGTTGGGGTGATGGCAATCTTAGTAAAACTATACCAACAACTCATATTTTTAAAAATACGGGTAATTACACGGTCAAATTATCTATAGCAACTTATAAAGGCTGTGATTATGATACCACTAAATCTGTAACAATTTACCCAGTTCCTAATGCTGCTTTTGATTATTTTCCAAAATACCCAGATGTTAAATATCCAACAATTACTATTACAGATAAATCATCAGGATCTTCAAAATGGTACTATTCATTTGGCGATAGCAGTTCATCAATTGTTCAAAATCCTATCTATTCATTTAAAGATTCAGGCAGTTATTATATTAATCAAATAGTAGAAAACCAATTTGGATGTATTGATACAGCATATCTCAGAGTATATGTAAACTTCCTTTTATTAACCTTTGTTCCAAATGCCTTTTCACCTAACAATGATGATATTAACCAATTATTTCAGCCATCCGGTTTGGGTATTAAGGATTTTAAACTAACAATATTTAACCGATGGGGTGAAAAAATATTTTATCCTGACTGGGGAAGAAAAGCATGGGATGGACATTATAATGGTGAAATAGTTCAAACTGGACTATATCCATATTACATTGAATTAATAGATTACGGAAATGTAAAACACAACTACCATGGTGTGGTAAATGTTATTCGATAAATTGCAATAGCTCATTCAGGGTAATATTATAAATCTAAATATTATAACCTCCTACTTTTTAACACCTTAAATCTTAAATCTAGAAATCTTAAATCTTTTAAAAAAAACGGTTTGAAAAATTGAAATCGAAATCTATATTTGCACCACCAAAAAAATAAGCGAAAGTAGCTCAGTTGGTAGAGCACGACCTTGCCAAGGTCGGGGTCGCGAGTTCGAGTCTCGTCTTTCGCTCCACACAAAAGCCGTCATAAAGGTGGCTTTTTTTGTAAGTAAGTCTTAATACTTACAGCATCCAATCTTAATTTACCCGGGTGGTGGAATCGGTAGACACGCAGGACTTAAAATCCTGTGGCTTTGCGGCTGTACGGGTTCAAGTCCCGTCCCGGGTACAATTATAAGTTTAAAAATATTTTTTTAATCACAGTCATTAAAATAAGGCTTGTTCTTTTTCTATTATTAATAGAAATTTGCATAGTTAAATGAAAAAAATAATCCTCCCTACTTTATTACTAGCAGTTATTTTAAGTTCTTGTGTTAGTACAAAAAAATACAAAAAGAAAGTCGCCGAACTCCAATCCATGGATTCCTCTTATCAAAAAGTGCACCACGAACTTGATATTTGCCTAAATGACAAAGAACAAAAATCTGAAAAAGTAAAAGGCCTTGAAAACGAACTTGCCTATTTAAAATCTATTAGTAATAATTTGCTTCAGCAATTAAATGATTTATCAATCATTACAAATTCACAGGCTGAAAGCATTAAAAAATCTTTGGAAAATATTAACACGAAAGACATTTATATAAAAGGATTGCAAAAAGAGATGTCACGCAAAGATTCATTGAATATGGCTTTGGTTTTAAATCTTAAAGGGGCTCTTAAGGATGTGAACGATGAAGATATTGAAATAAATGTTGAAGGAAGTGCCGTTTTCATTTCAATTTCAGATAAAATGCTTTTTAAAAGTGGCAGTTATGAAATTTCAGAAGAAGCTAAATCTGTTTTAAGTAAAGTTGCAGATGTTATTAAGGCCCAGCCCAAAATTCAGTTCATGGTAGAAGGTCATACCGATAATAAACCAATTTATAAGGGGCAGATAAAAGATAATTGGGATTTAAGTGTACTGCGTGCAACTTCTGTTGTAAGAACCCTTCAAAAGGATTATGGCATAGAACCAAATCGAATGATTGCCGCTGGCCGTGGAGAATACCTTGCTGTAGCTTCTAATGATACCGAGGAAGGTAAATCTAAAAACCGCAGAACCCGAATTGTCATTTTACCTGAACTTGACCAGTTTTTTAAATTACTGGAGACAAAATAAAATCAACAGCTAATAAAACAAATTCCTTTTAATTATTAAGTATCAAATAATGTATTTTATATATTTGCCTTATTAAGTTAATTATAAATATTAGCTTAAAATTCTACTTATACCTAAATATCAAAAAAACTAAATTAAATAAAAATGAAAAAAAATCTATTAAAAATCTCAATTGCCTTTTTAGCATTATTCCTGTTTTTAAATGTATCAGCCCAGTTAGTATTACCACAGCCAAGTCCTAAGGCTTCTGTGATGCAAACCGTAGGATTAACCGATATTACCATTGATTACAGCAGCCCGGGTGTAAAAGGGCGAAAAATTTGGGGTGATGTTGTTCCTTATGATAAAGTGTGGCGTGCAGGTGCCAATTCAGCTACTAAAATTACTTTCTCTCGCGATGTATCAATTAATGGTGTTGTTATACCTAAAGGTTCATATTCAATATTAATGACCCCCGGAATAAATGAATGGACAATTCATATTAATAAGGATGCCACAGTTTCCGCAGATTCATATAAATCAGATATGGATATTGTAAAGATAAAAACCGCCTCAGTAGCAACTACTGTTACAGCAGCCGATGGAACTATGCCTGTAGGTGGGAGTGCACAAACATTTACCGAACGATTAACTTATACCTTTTCTGATTTTACAAATGAAATGGTTAATGTAAATATGTTATGGGAGAATATTAAAATTATATTCACAGTAAAAGTAGATACCGATAAACAAGCAACAGAAAATATTGACAAGTCAACTGGAGGTATTTGGAGTATTTATAATAATTCAGCGCGTTATTACTATGACAAAAAAGAATATGATAAGGCTTTAGGATATGTGGATCAATCTATATCCAATAGCGACCAATGGTTTAACAATTGGGTGAAAGCTCAAATATTATCAGCCAAGGGTTTAAATGAAGAAGCCTATACTTTTGCAGCCAAAGCTAAAGAATTAGGGGATAAAGCTCCGGCAGGAAGTTTCTTTTTTAAAGATGCGGTAGAAAAAGCCTTAGTGGATTGGGCAGCCTATGCTCCTAAACCAAAGAAAAAAGGAAAATAAATATATTTTAAATACAAAATTAGATGCTGGATACCCATAGGTATTCAGCATTTTTTTTACGCCTTTAACTTATAACTTTTAATGATTAAAATTTTATAAATTTACTTCGAACAAAAAATTATAAAATTGAGAATATATAGCATTCATTTAGTAAGTTTCCCTTAATTATTGACTTTTTTTTGCAAAATAAAAATACCTTTTTTTAGCTTTAGAGATTAAATAGTGGAGAAGATTTTTTTTTGAGTATTTGTAAACATTCACTTGCATAATTTAATTTTCCTGTTACATTTGTTTTTTTTTGTCAGTAAATTGACACAAAATAATACCTAAAATTTGAAATATTTATGAAAAAAAATACTGAAAAAGTCACCAAATTAAAGGGCTCAAAGCCTTCTGAGCAGGAGAAAGATTCTAAACAAAATTCTTCATCTCTTTCAAATTTATTTAAGCGTATAGAAAGCAGCCGAAAGTTTGCTTTATAAATAATTTAATTTTTTATTAAAATAAATTTATTTGAACTGGCTTTACTGAGTTATCTTCCCCGTCATCATTATCGCTGTCATCATTTGGAGTTTCATCATTCTTTTCAGGCTCTAATGTTTCCTTTTCGTATGATTCTTCAATTGTAGGTTCAATAATTAGTGGAATTTCTTCTACTTCTACTATTGGTTCTGGTGTAATATCTTCAAAGGATTTTAAAGTATCATAGGTTAATTTATTTCCTAAGGATCTCCAGCCTTTCACCCCTATAAATTCAACAAGGTTAATTTCTTTTTCTTCCTTCTCCCCTTTTTTATTAATCGTTTTTATTAATAAAATTGGTTCTGACTTATCAGTTATATAAGTTAGCAAATTGCCCTTGCCCTCTTGTATAAAAATGAATTTTTTACCAATAGTGGTGGTTTCTATATTAAATCGTTTTACATAATGCTGTTTTTCATCAGCTAAATAATGCACGCAACTCAACACCATTTCAGGATTGTATTTTCTAATAAGTTCAATGTCTTTTGGCTCATAATGATTTGTAAGTTCAAAGTCGGTCATGCCATAGCTACCGTCTTTGTATATCACTATAATTTTATCTTCATTATCAAACCTACCTAAGTATTCTCCCCTTCCATCTGAATTTAAACGACCAATAGCAGGTTCAAAATAAATGGCCCGGCCTCCAATGGTGCTGCGGCCTTTTTCCTTTAAGGTAACTTTGCGTACTTGAAATTTGCTTAACGTATTTCCAATACTATTACGGTTTTTAATGGCGAGGTCTGCAAAGTTGTAGTCAAAAATCTTAATACGTGCCTTACTCATATTACTTAACTGCACATTTATAATCTCGGCTTCACCATTTGGATTGGCTGAAAAATAAAGTAATTTAGAACCCGGTTTTCCTTGAGTTACATCGTATTCCTTATCGCGGGTAATTCCAGTAATGGTAAATCGTTTTACAAAATACTTGCGGCTCAAACCTTCCAAGTAAACGACATTATAAACTTTGCGGTCGTCATTTTTACGGAACACATCAACATGAATCAGGTTTTTGCCAAAAAAAGCTTTGTCATTCACTTTGCTTATGGTATATTTCCCGTCTTCACGAATGGCAATTACATCATCTAAATCGGAGCAATCACAAATATATTGATCTTTCTTAAGTCCGTAACCTGCAAAACCCTCTTCCAAATTGGCATATAATTTTTGATTGGCTACCGCTACCACATTTGCTTCTATACTGTCAAACTGGCGAATCTCCGTTTTACGTTCTTTACCTTTGCTAAACTGTTTTAATAACGCTTCAAAATAGCGGATCGCAAATTTCACAAGATTTTCCAGATGATTGTTTACCTCATCAAGTTCAATTTCCAAACCTTTCATATATTCATCTGCTTTAAAAGCATCGAATTTTGAAATACGTTTAATCCGTATCTCAGTTAGTTTAGTAATATCTTCTATGGTTATTTCTCTTCGTAAACTTGGTTTAAAAGGATCCAAACCTTTATCAATAGCACCCAACACTTCTTCCCAGGTTTCGCATTCTTCTATATCGCGATAGATACGTTCTTCAATAAATATTTTTTCAAGACTGCTGAAATGCCATTTTTCTTCTAGTTCTCCCCGCCTAATTTCAAGTTCCAATTTTAGCAAATCAACAGTAGAATCTGTGCAATGTTTCAGGATGTCATTCACATCCATAAAATGTGGCTTATCGCCAAATATTACGCAGGCATTGGGCGAAATACTTGATTCGCAATCGGTAAACGCATAAAGAGCATCAATGGTTTTATCCGTAGAAATTCCGGGAGCTAACTGAATTTCTATTTCAAGATCCTTGGCGGTATTATCAACCACTTTCTTGATTTTTATTTTTCCCTTGTCGTTGGCTTTTATTATTGAATCTATAATACTGCCTGTAGTGGTACCAAAAGGAATTTCCTTTATTAATAATGTCTTTTTATCCTTTTCTTCAATTCTGGCTCTTACTCTTATTCTTCCACCACGTTTTCCTCCATTATAATTGCTAAAGTCTGCCAAACCTCCTGTAGGAAAATCGGGCATGATGTTAGTGCTTTTTCCATTTAATATAGCAATACTCGCTTCTATTAATTCAATGAAATTGTGTGGCAATATTTTTGTGCTTAAACCTACTGCTATTCCTTCTACCCCTTGTGCCAGTAATAATGGAAATTTCATTGGAAGTGTTACCGGTTCGCGGTTTCTTCCGTCATAGCTGCGTTGCCAAACGGTAGTTTTAGGATTAAAAGCTACTTGTAAAGCAAATTTTGATAAGCGTGCTTCAATATATCTTGGAGCCGCTGCACTATCGCCGGTGCGAATGTCGCCCCAGTTTCCTTGCATGTCTATCAATAATTCCTTTTGGCCTAGATTTACAAAAGCATCACCAATAGCTGCATCGCCATGCGGATGAAATTTCATTGTATTTCCTATCACATTTGCCACTTTGTTATAGCGGCCATCTTCCATTTCCCACATACTGTGTAATATGCGTCGCTGAACTGGCTTCAGGCCATCTTCCAAAGCTGGAACAGCTCTTTCTAGAATTACATAAGAAGCATAATCTAAAAACCAATTTTGGTACATACCCGCCACAGGAATAACCTTGGGGTCATCATGCCTTATATCATTTAGATTTTCTTCTTCTATGGGTAATTCTTCGCTCATTTATTAAAGTTTAACTTTTTCTGATAATATTTTTATTCAATTTAAACTTCAATTTCTACACCCTCATCCACCGGAACATAGTCTGTATCCAGCTCAATTACTAAATTATTTATGATAAATTCTTGACGTTCGGGGGTGTTTTTACCCATATAGTAATCCAATATTTTTTCTATCGAAATTTCCTGAGTTACAATTACTGGGTCAAGGCGAATTTCTTCTCCAATAAATAATCCAAATTCGTCGGGGCTTATTTCACCTAAACCTTTAAATCGCGTTATTTCTACCTTGTCTTTTAATTTGGTAATAGCTGCTTGCTTTTCTGATTCACTGTAGCAATAAATTGTTTTTTGTTTGTTTCTTACCCTAAACAATGGAGTATCTAAAATATAGAGATGTCCATTACGAACCAGATCAGGAAAAAACTGTAGAAAGAATGTCATCAACAATAAGCGGATATGCATTCCGTCTACGTCAGCATCAGTTGCTACTACAATATTATTATAACGCAAATTTTCTAACCCATCTTCAATATCCAAAGCATGTTGAAGTAAATTAAATTCTTCGTTTTCATACACTACTTTTTTGGTTAGGCCATAACAATTTAAAGGTTTTCCCCTTAGACTAAAAACAGCCTGTAAATCTACATTTCGTGATTTAGTAATACTACCACTTGCCGAGTCTCCTTCTGTTATAAAAAGCGTGGTATTATAACGGGTTTCATCTTTTTCATCGGTAAAATGGGTTCGGCAATCTCTCAATTTTTTGTTGTGAAGATTTGCTTTTTTTGCACGTTCATTGGCCAGTTTACGGATTCCTGCCATTTCCTTACGTTCTTTTTCGCTCCGAGAAATACGCTTCAGCATTGCATCGGCAATGGTTGGATTTTTGTGAAGGTAATCATCTAATTGCTTTTTAATAAAATCATGAATGAATGCCTTTACAGTCGGGCCATCCGGTCCCATTTCAGCACTACCAAGTTTGGTTTTGGTTTGCGATTCAAATACTGGCTCCTGAACCCGAACGCTCAAAGCTGCAGTAATACATGACCTGATATCACTTGCATCAAAATCCTTTTTATAAAACTCTCGGATTGTTTTAACTATAGCTTCTTTAAAAGCTTGTAAATGGGTTCCCCCTTGGGTTGTATTTTGTCCATTAACGAAGGTGTGGTAATCTTCACCATAATGATTATCGTGCGAAAAAGCCAACTCTATATCATCTGCTTTTAAATGAATAATAGGATAATTCAATTCATCTTCATTGGTTTTGCGACGAAGCAAATCCAATAACCCGTTTTTGGAAAAAAACTTGTTGCCATTATAATTTACAGTAAGCCCCGAATTAAGATAGGCATAGTTCCAAAGTTGGTTATCTATAAATTCATTAATAAATCGATAATGTTTAAAAATAGAATCATCTGGAATAAATTCTATAATGGTGCCATTAGGTTGGTCCACTTCCAAATCTTTTTCACCAATTAATTCTCCTTTTGCAAATTCAGCTACTTTGCTTTTTCCTTCTCGAATGGATTGTACTCTAAAATAATTGGATAAAGCATTAACCGCTTTTGTTCCCACTCCGTTTAGCCCTACTGATTTTTGAAAGGCTTTGGAATCATATTTTCCACCGGTGTTTATTTTCGATACACATTCAAGTACCTTTCCCAAAGGTATTCCACGGCCAAAATCGCGAATGCTGGCTTTGCCCTCCTCTATTTTGATATCGATATGTTTGCCATTTCCCATCACATGCTCATCGATGGAATTATCAATAATTTCCTTGAGCAACACATAAATTCCGTCATCAGCAGATGAACCATTGCCCAACTTACCAATATACATACCAGGCCTAAGACGGATATGTTCCTTCCAATCGAGGGATTTTATACTATCTTCGTCATATCTTACTTCTTGCGCCACAGGGTATATTAATACTGAAACGCGAAATTAAATATCAAAGAGATTTTGCTATCCAAAAGATATAAACAATGAAGGGCGTTGTGATAATAAATTTACAAATATTGTCCTAATACACTTTTTTAAAAATCTAAACATAAAATATCATCAATATTCAAACTAAAAAGCACTTTATCCACACTTTAATTTTAACACTATAGAGTAATGTATTGATATATATACTATTAATTCGCGATTAAATTATATAAAAAAATGAAACTTAAAATACTTGTTATTCTTTGTGTACTAGCATTTGCACCAAATGCAAATGCAGCCAAATGGTACGTTAACATTACCACAGGCGATGATGCTTTTGATGGAAAAGATTCCATTTGGGATTTAGCAACAACTGGTCCTAAAAAAACTATTCAAAATGCAATTCAAAATTCTTCCTGGTTTGATACTATTTATATTGCAAAAGGTATGTATCAGGAAATGGTAATCGTGGACAGACCTTTAGTAATAAGAGGTAACAATTGGGGAGTTAATCCTCTTACTGGCACACGTAATCCCGAAACAATTATAGTTCCACCTTCATTTGCACTTGGCTCAAGTATTTCAGGTAACTCAGCCGTTGAAATAACTTCGAGCGGCATTGAATTGGATGGAATTAAAATTTTAGGAGATAATCCTAATTCGGCACCTCACGCTTCCAAGTATGGTTTGGAGTATGAGGTATCCTACGGAATTGGTGGAGTTGGGCTTTATAACTACTTAAATTTTTCAAATATTATTATTACTAATTTTTCAATTTCTGGTATAAACCTTTCAAGTGGAGTGGTAGCAAGCGATTCAAGCAAAATTGCAAATTGCAAAATAACCACAGGTGATTATGGTGCAGAAGGTATTGTTTTAAGTGATAATTTTTATACTGATTTAAATTTTATTACAATTGACTCGGTGGAGAATGGATTGAGTTTTTATAATTATACCGATTATAATGGAAAAACGTATACTATTTCATACTTAAATATTAAATCAGATGAAATAGGAATTAATTTAAATAACTTTACAATAAACACCGATGACTTGATTTTTGATTCCAATAATATAAATCCATTTGATCCAAATATTGATTTTATTGGTATCTATTTAAATAATCTTGTATCAAAAGGGTTTGCCAATTTTTCAAATACATTGATTAATGATGCCCATACCTGCATGAAAATTAAGAATCATTCCAATAGTTTTAAAATAAATTTTACCGACAATAAGTTTACTAATGGAACTTTTGGAATAGAAGTTAATCAACCAAAACCAACCTCAGCAGTTAGTTTAACATTCAATAATTCCGAATTTAAAGGTTTTGACAGTACAGCTGTTTATACCAATGCCGATGATGGACTGCTTAGTATCTTGTTGACAGATATGAAACTATCTAAATCTACAAATGGAATTATTATTAAAGGAAATACGGCTGTAAACTCTACAAACACAGATTTTTCGCAAATTAATAACTACTATTATTTTCTCGATTCTTCTACTAACGGGCTAAAACCTACAACCAAAATAATTGCTACTGGAAATATATTTGAAGGTGTAGTAGGTAATAGTCTTTCAAATATTCAAGCCATTGCAGCTGAAGATAAAATACGTCACTACTTGGACAGAAGAAATATGGGTTGGGTTTTATTTAAAGATAAAAACCTTTATGTTACTACCCATGATGGAAACGACCTGCTGACTCCTGCTTTTTTTGTTGCGAGCAATAATTGGAACATTTATTTGGATAGCATAGTAAGTACTGAAAAATTAGTGGTGGACAAGACTATTAATTTTTATCCTCACAAGGCTTCTAGTATTGGAAGAATAACAATGCAAGGTGTCAATCAAAATTTATTTTTACATGGCAAAATATATTTAAGCCAAGGATTAGAATTTATGAATGGATATATTGTAGCTACAGCTAATGATACATTGCTAGTTGGCCGAAACAGCACAACTTCAGTTTTAAAACCTGGTAATAGTAATAGTTATTTTAAAGGCAACTTATTTATTAAATATAACGGTTTACCTACTAACTATACAATAAATGATACTATGCCTATTGGCCTGGGTAATGATTATCGCCCATTATATATTAATGCTAAGTGGCCAGCTGGATTAGCTAGTTCTGTAATTGGTTTAAAAAGCTTTAATGGTAAAGCACCAATAATAACAATGCCTGCCGGAATTACACATATAACAAATATTAGATATTGGGAAATTACCAATCCATACAATAAAGCTGGTTTTTCATTTAATTCTGTAGGATTTTTATACGATAGTTTGGTTACTAATGACCTAGTAAATAATCCAGCTAATCTCAGAGTTATATATAAAAATTCAACTACTGCAATTGATCTTGGAGGAGCAGGAACAACTGCTAAAAAAGGATCAATTATTAGCAACAACGGATCATCAGGATTTGGTTTTTATACAGCCGGCAATTCAATTGGAGGAAATAACATATTATCAACAGATGAACCAATTGCTTTGATAAATACTGCTGGTCATTGTAGCAATGATTCAATTACTTTTTCAGCCATTAACTCACGTTCTGATTCAGTTATTAATTTCTGGAAATGGTCAATAACAGGACCATCCACAGTTTTAACACCAGAAAACAAAATAACTATTAAAAAGAAAATAACTGTAGCAGGCAACTATTTAGTCACATTAATTATAATGAATAAAAAAGGATTTACAGATACCACTTCACAATCCATTATTATTGATGACATTCCATCCTTGAGTTATACTTCAAAATCACCATGTTTTCCTATAGCAATTGATGTTAAAAACACCTCTACAATTCCACCTTTTAATACAATTAAAAATATTGAATGGAAAATAAATGCATCCTATTATTCAACATACGACCTTAACTTTATTCCAACAATTTCAGGTATTCAAAAAGGCTATTTAAAAATCACTCTTAATACAGGTTGTTTTGATACAATACCTGTTTCATTAATGTCACCAGTAACACCAACTATCACCCTTATACCTAACGGTGATATTCATATTTGTTCAGGCGATAGTATAAAAATATTGGTAAATAAATCAATAGGAACTACAGTTTGGAATGATGGTAAAGTTTATGATTCACTATTGCTTAAAGCTAAAACCTTCAAAAAAGCAATTATTTCAGTTTCGCCTCAGTGTTATACTTCAGATAGTTTAAGTCTTACGGTTGAAGACAGACCCATTGTAAATGCAGGAGCTGATTTAAAAACATTACCAGGGAAACCAGTTACATTAAAAGGTAGCGCCAATGCAATGATGGAATGGATGCCAATAACATGGCTAAATGATCCTACAATTTTAACACCTGTTTCTAGGCCACTCTTTACTACAAAATACGTTTTAAGAGCTTATAATACTTATGGTAAAGGTTGTGAAGCAAAAGACTCAATGATTGTATCCGTAGATACAGAAGATAATTTATTTGTACCAAATCTATTGACTCCAAATGGCGATGGACATAATGATACTTGGGTATTGAAAGATATAAGTGAACTTGACAATTGCGATGTGTATGTATTTACCCGTGAAGGGTTATTGGTTTTTTCAGAAACCGCCTATAAAAACACTTGGGATGGCACACGAGATTCATCGCCATTGCCCGATGGATATTACGTTTATGTAATAGAAAACAAAAGTAAAATCAAAATTTATACAGGTATTTTAAACATTATTAAATAATTAAAACCATGAAATCAATTCGTATATCATTACTAACATTAATAAGTGGTTTGACATTGACGTCAAATGCCCAACAAACTCCGTTATTCGGTTTTACTTCTCAATTATTAAATGTTTCAAATCCTTCGATGACTCGAAGTTCTTCACCAGTTAATGTAACTATGGCCGGAAGAAAATACTGGACAGGAATACAAGGAAGTCCCGAAGCTTTTATAGGTTCATTCTCAATGTCTCCTTCGCAATATAAATCTGCATTTGGAGGATTCTTTTGGGCTGAAAAATCTCCACTTCTAAGCAAACAGATTGTAGGGCTAAATTATGCTTACAGTATTAAGAATATGGATGAAAATAATAACTTAAGATTTGGAGCAGGTATTGATTTTATTTCAATTAATTCTAATACATCGTCCGTTTTAACAAGTGATTATAATGACCCATTTTATGCAGCCTTGTTTAATAATACCCGGTCATCTGTTGATTTTAGAACTGGCGCAACTTATAGTAATTCAAATTTAGAAATCGGAATTGCACTGCAACAACTTATAAAAAGCAAAAATTCGGTAGGTGAAAGTGTAAATACAAAATTAGATTTTAATAACCCCTTAATTACCAACGGGCATGTTAAATACACAATAGCTCCAAGCGAAGATTTTAAAATTACTCCCTTGGTTTTTTGGCAAGTTCAAAAAGCTATACCAATTAGAGTAGATATAAATGTGTTAGCTGAAAAAACCGGTAAACTTTGGGGTGGTGCTTGGCTAAGACCAAAATCAGGATACGGTGTAATGGGAGGTATTTGGGTATTACCCGATGTAAAAATGGGCTATATGTATGAAAAAGCATTCTTCAATAAATTGAATAGTTTAGGTAATTCACATGAACTGATTATTTCTTACACTCCAGCAACAAAAGAAAAGGAAACTATCGATAAAGAAAAATATGAAACTCCTAAACCTGCTGAAAAACCTGAACTTGAAATTATAAGAGTAATTGACACTCTTGTAATAGTAAAAGAAACCCGTGTAATTGAAACTGCTAAAGAACCAATAAAGCCAACTAAACCAACAACTAAACCAACAACAACTAAAACTTCAAGTGGTAATTTTTATATAATTACTGGACTATACTCATTGGAAAGCAATGCTAAAATATTGATTAAAAAATTAGAGGCTGACGGATTCAAAGGATCGATAGTTAAAAAACCAGACACCAACCAGTTTTATGTATCAGTTGGTAATTTTAAGTCAAGCGAAGAAGCCCATAAATACATGACGGCACATCCAAATTCTAAATACACCTTTTGGGTAAAAGAGATAAATAACTAATAACAAAAAAGTTAAAACACAAAAAAGCCAAAACTTAATGTTTTGGCTTTTTTTATAAATATTAAATTTTGAAATTTTCTAGTAAAATCCTTCGGTAAAGGTATAAGTAAACGCAGATTCTTTCGGGTGAATACACATAACGGGAACTTTACTTACCCTGTTTACAATTTGCTGTGCTTCTGAACCAAAAATAAACTCAGTAAATCCTTTTTCCTGATGAGTCATAATAAGAATGAGGTCAGCATTGATCTCATCAGCATATTTTAAGGTATCCACACCCAAATGGCCGGGGAATCTTTCTTCATCCAATTCAAAAATTACAGCTTTAACACCATTTTGTTCAAGTATATTTTTAACCTGATAAATGGTGGCTCTTATTTTGTTGTGCAAAAATTCATCGTCTTCCACTTCAGAAATAATGTGAACTTCTGAGTTATATTTTTTGGCAATATGAATAGCCCAAGTAACTTTTTGTTTTGATTCTTTGGTTAAATCTATTGGTAAAACCAATTTTTCATAACGGCCTTTCTTTGGAAACTCGTTAACAATAATAACCGGGACGTTGGCATAACTCATAACACGAGATGCAGTACTTCCAATAATCTGATCAATCCCTTCTGCACCTTTCGTTCCCATAATTATGCTATCACAGCCCACTTTTTCGGCTATTTCAACAATGGCTTTGTACACTTTGCCCGAATGAATTAAATAGCTGATTTTCAAAGCAGGGTATTTCGCCAATACTTCGCTTTTCAGTTCGTTCATCTTTAAATCAATGCCGGTTTTGATAAGGTCATTTTTACTTCCACTGCCACCAAATAGACTTGAAAGGTAACTTTCCTCTAAAACGTGAACCATCACGATATCATTCCCAAAAATTTGGGCGTGATCGGCGGCATGCAATAGGGCATTGTGAGAAGTTTTAGAAAAATCAATAGGAACAATAATAGCTCGGTCGTTAGGAATAATGTTATTCATTGTTTTTTTTTAGAAATCGGATACAAAGCTAATTTAATTTGATTAAGGAAATTATAAAAAATCTATAAACTGCCTTTGCTTTTCTATTACCGTTACTTTTAAAGCCAGAGCCATAAATAGGAGATGTTGATATTTACTGATAATATTTTGTAATCCAATTACCCTCATCCTATAACTTTGAAAGTTATAATTTATAGTGCGTTGGAAAATTTTTTGAAGCAACTGAACGATCCCCAAAAACAAGCGGTTACTGAAACGGAAGGCCCAGTAATGATAATAGCCGGAGCGGGTTCGGGCAAAACGAGAGTACTTACTTACCGAATTGCAAACCTAATTCATAAAGGGGTTGATCCCTTTAATATTATTGCCCTTACATTTACCAATAAGGCAGCCAAGGAAATGCGAAACCGTATTGAAACCGTTGTGGGCCATGAAGCCCGCAACCTTTGGATGGGAACCTTTCACAGCATATTTGCCAAAATTTTACGGATTGAAGCCGATAAATTGGGCTACCCTTCGCACTTTACAATTTATGATTCTGAAGATTCAAAAAGCCTCATAAAAAGCATTTTGAAAGAAATGCAGATTGACGATAAAATTTATAAACCCGGAATGATTTTGGCCCGTATATCCAATGCCAAAAACAACCTGATTACAGCCGGAATGTACCAAACCGATCAGGAAGTAAATGCTTACGATTCTTCCACAGGAAGGCCTGAATTGGGCAAAATATATAAGGCCTATGAAGAACGGTGTTTTAAGGCAGGAGCCATGGATTTTGACGACCTACTTCTTAAAACTTACCAATTGCTTACCAAATTTCCGGATGTTTTAAATAAGTACCAGCATAAGTTTAAATACATGATGGTGGATGAGTATCAGGATACCAACCATTGCCAGTTTATGATTATTAAAAAACTGGCTGCCGTGCATCAAAATATTTGTGTGGTAGGTGATGATGCCCAAAGTATTTATTCGTTTCGTGGGGCTACCATCAAAAATATTTTATCGTTTGAAAGTGAATATCCCGACCTTAAAATTTTTAAACTGGAACAGAACTACCGCAGCACTCAGGTAATTGTAAATGCTTCGGGTGGCATTATTAAAAACAATAAAGACCAGCTTCAAAAAAAGGTATGGACTAGCAATGCCACAGGTGATAAAATAAAAGTTTTAAAAGCCATTAACGACAATGAAGAAGGCCGTTTTGTAGCTCAAGCCATTTTTGATGAAAAGATGGAAAAGCAATTGCCCAACTCAGCTTTTGCTATCCTTTACCGCACCAATGCTCAATCACGGAGTTTTGAAGAAGCTTTAAGAAAATTGAATGTGCCTTACAGAATTTTTGGAGGCATGTCATTTTACCAGCGTAAGGAGATTAAAGATTTTGTAGCCTACCTGCGGTTGGTTGTAAACAATAATGATGAAGAGGCCTTAAAACGCATTATCAATTACCCCGCCCGTGGTATTGGGCAAACTACCATCGACCGTTTAATTTTATATGCAGGACAAAATGATTTGTCATTTTGGGAAGTAATTCAAAGGGTTAGAGAGTTTCCTGAGTTAAAAGCTGCAGCTTCCAAAATCATTGACTTTGCTATTATGATTCAAAGTTTTGGGGAATTGAGAAAAACCCATAATGCTTATGAATTGGCTGCTTATGTGGCCAAAGCTGCGGGTTTATTAAAATTCCTAAACGAAGACAAAACCATTGAAGGCATTAGCCGGTATGAAAACATGGTGGCTTTGCTTAATGGTATTAAGGAATTTGTGGAAGACGATACCAACGAACTGGAAAAAACCCTTGAAAATTATTTACAGGACATTGCCCTGCTAACGGATGCTGATAAAGATGACCCGAATGCAGACAAAGTAACTTTGATGACCATTCACGGCTCCAAGGGTTTGGAATTTCCGGTGGTGTTTATTGGGGGAATGGAAGAAAATTTGTTTCCTTCACAAATGTCGCTGGCCAACCGCAAAGAACTGGAGGAAGAACGCCGCCTATTCTATGTTGCCCTTACCCGTGCCGAAAAGAAAATATATTTAAGTTATGCTACATCACGGTTCAAATTTGGAACCTTGCTGCCATGCGAACCCAGCCGTTTTTTGGATGAAATAGACAAAGAATTTTTGGATATTGACCGTCGCTTTGCCACGGCTTCTCCCCTATCCATTGGCAGTAGAAGCGATGATAACAATTCGCAAACCAACTCGTGGATGAAAACTGCGGCCAATAAACCGGGTGTATTTACCAAACCCGCCCTTAAGCCTTTACCGCAAGCCATTGAAAACTTTATACCCGATAATACCTCCGGGCTTAAAGAAGGCATGAATGTGGAGCATCAGCGATTTGGCAAAGGGGTAGTTACCAAAATGGAAGGGGTTGGGGATTCTCGCAAAGCTTCTGTTTTGTTTAATGAATATGGCGAAAAGCAATTGGTATTGAAATTTGCAAAATTGAGATTGATGTAAAAAATAAAATTGATAGCAAAAGATAACTAAATAACCGGTAGAAAACTACTTAAGATACTTGATTAGTTTTAAATCGTAGTAATTTTCAAGCAAGGTCGGTAAATTGCAATTTTCTATTTCTAACACTATGCAAAATTTATGGCAATTTTTTAAATAATTTATTGTCGTTCTCGGTGCTGGTTTCTTCTGTAAATTAAAATTGTTTTGTCATCCAATTATGTGCTTTCGTTTTTCTACCTCAAACATTATAGAATTAGTTTACCGTCAGCTGAGTCCAAATATTCGTATTTCTGTTTTTCATATTCAGTTTCGTTAAATCCTTTCAGTTATTTGATAGTCTGATTGCGCTACTGTTTATCTAAAATGTTAAATAATTTTCTGGGACGAGAAACCTTTGACTCTTAAAAAATACTTTTTGGTTACTATATAAATCCTATATTTGACAAAATTTAAAACCATTATTGTGAACAAAATATTAATAAGTAGTTTAGTTTATTTGGCCTTTCTTTTCCCTTTTAAAGCGAATGCCCAGGTTCCAACAGTAAAAGCTGTCCCGGCCAATAGAATAACTTATTATGGTGCCAACCTCAATGCCTTAGTAAACCCCAGTAACGATAGCACCACTATAAGTTTTGAGTATGGTCTTACTACTTCATATGGCGCTACTGCCAGTGTATCTGGCAAATTCACAGGCAATACCACCCTCTTTAAAACAAGATCCATTACTGGTTTAACCCCTGGCAAAACCTACCATTACAGAGCCAAAGCAGTAAATAGCAGCGGTACCACTTATGGTAGCGACAGGGTTTTTACAGCAGGAAGTAGTTTCTCACAATCTGCTCATGGCCAGCATACCATTACTGTGGGCCATGATGGAATTGTGTATGCATTTGGGGGCAATTATTCTGGCGAATTGGGAGATAATACCACTACAAACAGAGCCACTCCCATCAACGTATTAAAAGGAGCCTATAATGGCACTACCTACTTGGGCGATAATGCCAATAATCCAATTATTTCTGTTGTTGCAGGAGCCGCTCACAGCATAGCGCTTGCAGCCGATGGTTCAGTGTATGCATTTGGGGGCAATGTTTATGGTCAATTGGGAGATAATACCACTACCAACAGAGCCACTCCTATCAACGTATTAAAAGGAGCCTATAATGGCACTGCCTACTTGGGCGATAATGCCAATAATCCAATTATCTCAGTTGCAGCAGGAGAGTATCACAGCATAGCGCTTGCTGCCGATGGTTCGGTGTATGCATTTGGGTTCAATCAATATGGATATTTGGGAGATAATACCACTACCAACAGAGCCACTCCTATCAAAGTATTAAAAGGAGCCTATAATGGCACTACCTACTTGGGCGATAATGCCAATAATCCAATTATCTCAGTTGCATCAGGACGTTATCACAGCATAGCTCTTGCCGCCGATGGTTCGGTGTATGCATTTGGGAATAATGGATATGGCCAATTGGGAGATAATACCACTACCAACAGAGCCACTCCTATCAACGTATTGGGAGTTGGAGCAACAGGTTATTTAGATTTGACAACGAATGCCCAGGAACCAACAGTAAAAGCTGTCCCGGCCAATAGAATAACTTATTATGGTGCCACCCTCAATGCCTTAGTAAACCCCAGCAACGACAGCACCACTATAAGTTTTGAGTATGGTCTTACTACTTCATA
>CAMDSC010000025.1 GCA_945907065.1 Chitinophaga pinensis | reverse complement strand
GTAAAAGCGGAGAAAACTGAAACTGAAGAAAAACCAGTGAAAGTTGCTAAAGCAAAAAAAGAAACTGCAAAATCTGATAATGCTTCTGATGATAACATTAAAACTCTTCTAAGCATTGTAGGTGAAGCCGGAGATAAAAAAGATGACTTGAAAGTAATTGTAGGAATAGGCCCAAAATTTGAAAAAGATCTTCAAAAAATTGGAATTCATACCTTTGAGCAATTGAGCAAACTAAACGAAGCAGGAATTGAGGCTATAGAAGCTTTAACAAAATCTCCTGGACGTGTAGAACGTGAAAATTGGGTAGGTCAAGCTAAAGAATTAATAAATAGTTAAAATAATTGAATAACTTATTTTTATAACTCACAAAAAAAATCTCATTTTTGAAATGGGATTTTTTTTTGCAATCATAATTAAATGAACTATTGGATTATCAAATCAGAACCGGTAAAATATCCTTGGGATAAACTGGTAAAAGACGGCTCCACAATGTGGGATGGAGTAAGAAATTATACGGCCAGAAATAATCTGCGTGAAATGAAAATTGGTGACATTTGTTGTTTTTATCATAGTAATGAAGGCAAAGAAATAGTAGGTTTGGCTAAAGTAATTAGAGAATCATATCAAGACCCTACAACCCACGAAACAGCTTGGGTGGTGGTAGATATTGAACCTCTTGAAAATCTTAAAAAACCTGTTACTTTGGAGCAAATGAAAAAAGAACCCATGCTTCAAAATATAGATTTGATAAGAATTGGTAGATTATCGGTTAGCAAATTAAAAAAAGAAGAGTTTGATTTTATTTTAGAATTGTCTGAAGGGTAAAACGAATGGAAAAACGCTTGATACTTGACTCCGGACTAACCCGGATAATCCTTGAAAGGATTGCTTTGCAGATTACCGAAAATCATGGTGATATGAACAATGTTGCTATTATTGGTATGCAGCCACGCGGCATAATGCTGGCAAGAAAGTTGGTGGAAATAATATCCCGTATTTCTGGCAATAAAACTATTTTATATGGCGAATTGGATAGCACTTTTTACCGCGATGATTTCAGAAAAGGTGATAAAATACTTGTACCAAATACTATTAAAATTGACTTTTTGATAGAAAATAAAAATGTGATAATTGTTGACGATGTGCTATATACTGGACGTTCAGTTCGTTCCTCACTCAATGCTTTAGCCGATTTTGGAAGACCTTTAAAAATTGAACTGATGGCATTGGTAGATAGAAAATTCAACCGAGAATTGCCCATTCAGCCCGATTATATTGGTGAAGAAGTAGATACTCGTACCCATGACCGAGTAGAAGTAGTTTGGCTTGAAAATAAATCAACCCCTGAAGTTTGGATAATAACTGAATAAAAAAGATGGAAGAATCATTAAGTGTAAACCACTTGCTTGGAATTAAAGAAATATCCCACGAGGATATTCAGTTGATTTTTAGAACGGCTGATAATTTTAAAACCGTTATTAATCGACCAATAAAAAGAGTCCCAACTTTACGAGACATCACCATTGCCAATATTTTCTTCGAAAATTCTACAAGGACCCGTGTGTCGTTTGAATTGGCAGAAAAACGATTATCAGCCGATGTTGTAAATTTTGCTTCATCCTCCTCGTCCGTTACCAAAGGTGAGACCTTGATTGACACAGTCAATAATATTTTAGCAATGAAGGTAGATATGGTAGTAATGAGACATCCTGCCCCAGGAGCCGCCATTTTTTTGGCTAAAAACACCAATACGCAAGTTATTAATGCCGGAGATGGAACTCATGAACACCCAACCCAAGCCTTACTTGACGCATTTTCCATACGTGAAAAATTGGGTGATGTGAAAGGTAAAAAAATAGCCATAGTTGGCGACATTATGCACTCACGGGTGGCATTGTCCAATATTTTTTGTTTGCAAAAACTTGGAGCTGAAGTAATGGTTTGCGGTCCAGCTACTTTAATCCCAAAACACATTGAACACTTGGGAGTAAAAGTAGAATATAACTTAAAGAAAGCCCTTGAATGGTGTGACGTGGCTAATATGCTTCGCATCCAATTGGAACGCCAGGATATAAAATATTTCCCCACACTTCGTGAATATACCATGCAATACGGTCTGAACCGAAAAATATTGGAAAGCCTAGGAAAGGAAATAACAATTATGCATCCAGGCCCTATTAACCGTGGAGTGGAGATAACTAGCGATGTGGCAGATCACAGTCAATCTATAATTCTGGAACAAGTAGAAAATGGGGTAGCCATTCGCATGGCGGTTCTGTATCTTTTGGCTATGAAACGAGCATAATTTTATTTTCAATGCCATCAGCTAAATTATTAATTCTTTATACAGGGGGAACAATTGGTATGGGTCATGAAATACCCGGAGATTCCAATAGTCCATTAATTCCGCAAGGTTGGGAATTCCTTCAAAAAGCCATGCCTGCTTTATCTTTAGATGGTTTTTTTACTAAAGAAAAAGGAATTGAATTTACTTACAAATCCTTTGACCACGTGATTGACAGTTCAGAATTTAACCCAAACCATTGGGCTGAAATTTTAGAAACACTATCAAAAAATTATATTAGTTATGACGGCTTTATAATCATTCATGGAACGGACACCATGGCTTATACCGCATCGGCACTTAGTTTTGCTTTGCAAAAATTAGGAAAACCTGTGGTTTTAACCGGTAGTCAGTTACCCATTTTTCATCCACGAACAGATGCAATAAGCAATTTGAGCAACGCCATTCATATTGCGGCGGCTAATGTTTTTAATTTGCCTGTTATTGCTGAAGTATTAATTTGTTTTAACGATAAATTATTACGTGGCAACCGCTCTACAAAATCAAGTTCCAAAGATTTTTCAGGGTTTGAATCTCCGTCATTTCCTGAATTGGGAAGTTTGGAGCAATCCATTCAAATTCGGGATAAATATATTTTAAATATTCCTACTGAGCCTTTTTGTGTACTTCCAAATTTTGAAACCAATATAATAATAATTACTCTTTTTCCGGGGTTCAATCCTGAAATATTGAGTCGTTTGGCCAATGATAAACAACTAAAAGGCGTAATATTAAGAACCTTTGGAAGTGGCAATGCTCCGTCATCCGAAATATTTATAAATGCCATTCAACTATTGATGGATAAGGGCAAAACGATTCTCAATATTTCCCAATGCCAGGAAGGGTTTGTAAATATGAAAGCTTACAAAACTGGAAACAATCTTTATAAATGTGGAGTAATTAGCGGCGCCGATATGACGCTTGAAGCAGCTACGGCTAAGATGATGTGGTTGTTGGGGAATGAAAAAAATATAAGTTTATTGCTTGGAGAAAATTTGAGGGGGGAACTTTCTACAATCTAAATTTCAAACATTTTCTTCTTTCTTCGTTAATTAAATGTGGAAAACAACACCTCGTCAAATACCTGAAAATACGGGCGCTTTAATGTAAATTTACACATTAATATTAATCGCAAAAATGGCTGAGAAAAAAGTAGATATGAGTAATTACGGTGCCGAAAACATTCAGGTTTTAGAAGGATTAGAGGCGGTAAGAAAACGACCTGCAATGTATATTGGTGATATAGGCCCACGTGGGCTCCACCATTTAGTATATGAAGTTGTAGATAATTCGATTGACGAGGCTCTTGCAGGACATTGTACCCACATTTTTGTTACCATTAATGAAGACAATTCAATAACCGTAAAAGACAATGGCCGTGGAATTCCTGTCGATTTACACATCAAGGAAAATCGCTCAGCATTAGAAGTAGTAATGACCGTCTTGCATGCCGGCGGAAAATTTGATAAGGATTCCTATAAAGTTTCTGGGGGATTGCATGGTGTTGGGGTTTCATGTGTAAACGCACTTTCAACCAAGTTGATAGCCACGGTTCATCGTGAAGGAAAAGTTTACCAGCAGGAATATAATATTGGGAAACCGGTAACAGCGGTAGAAGAAATAGGAACAACCACTGAAAGAGGTACCATTGTTTCATTTTGGCCGGATGCCACCATTTTTATGCATGTTGAATTTAAGTATGATACAATTGCTGCCCGTCTGCGTGAGCTATCATTTTTAAACAAAGGCATTCATTTAAATATTACGGATAAGAGAAATGTTAATGACGAAGGAGATGCATTTACTGAAGAATTTTATTCAGAAGGGGGCTTATCAGAATTTGTAAAATATTTAGATGGCACCCGCGAAACCCTGATACCATTTCCTATTTGTGTAGAAGGTGAAAAAGGCGGCGTACCAGTTGAAGTAGCTTTTCAATACAATAATGGCTATGCTGAAAATTTGCATTCCTATGTAAATAATATTAACACCATTGAAGGAGGAACCCATGTGGCCGGCTTTCGTCGTGCTCTGACAAGAACTCTTAAATCCTATGCAGATAAATCAGGTTTATTAAAAAATGTTAAAATTGAAATAGCCGGGGATGATTTTCGTGAGGGTTTAACGGGTGTAATTTCAGTTAAAGTTCAGGAGCCGCAATTTGAAGGGCAAACCAAAACAAAATTAGGAAACAATGATGTAATGGGTGCTGTGGATGTGTGTGTGGGTGAAATGCTGAACAATTATTTGGAAGAAAATCCCAAACTTGCTCAAATAATTGTTAGTAAGGTGATATTAGCGGCACAAGCCCGCTATGCTGCAAAAAAAGCCCGTGAAATGGTGCAACGAAAAGGTGCTATGAGCGGTGGAGGATTGCCCGGAAAACTTTCTGATTGCAGTGAAAAAGACCCAGCCTTATGCGAGCTATACTTAGTGGAGGGAGATTCGGCCGGTGGAACTGCAAAGCAAGGCCGCGAACGTAAATTTCAGGCCATTATGCCACTGCGTGGTAAAATATTAAACGTAGAAAAAGCACTAGAACATAAAATTTATGATAATGAGGAAATAAAAAATATGTTTCATGCCATTGGTGTAACTATTGGTACTACTGAAGATGCCAAGGAATTAAACCTTGACAAACTTCGCTATCATAAAATAATTATTATGACGGATGCGGACGTGGACGGAAGTCATATTCGTACGTTAATTTTAACATTATTCTTCCGCTACATGCGAAGATTAATTGAAGCAGGATATTTATACATTGCCACACCACCACTTTACCAACTTAAAAAAGGCAAGGAAATAGCCTATTGCTGGACTGAAGATGAACGTGCTGCACACATTTTAAGAATGGGTGGTGACAAGCCAGATAGCGTAGGAGTTCAGCGATATAAAGGTTTGGGTGAAATGAATGCCGAACAGCTTTGGGAAACTACTATGGATCCTGAGCGCAGAACTTTAAAACAAGTAGTGCTTGAAAGTGCTGCCGAAGCCGACCACGTTTTTAGTATGTTGATGGGTGATGAAGTACCACCACGCCGGGAGTTTATTGAAGCCAATGCCAAATATGCAAGGATTGATGTTTAACTATTAAAAAGGTATATGCTAAAAAAAACCTCTCCATTTTATAGGTGATGTTTTTTGTTTATATCCTTTTTAAAACCAGAAAAGGACGTTTCACAACGCCCTTTTCAATAAATTCTAATGCCTATGAAAAAAATCTTTATTTCTTAATTAAGAGTTCTCAAAAATGAGTTTATTTTTATCCAATTTCAAAAGAATAGGTTTTTCTTTATTCACACTACCAGCTATTATTTGCTTCGATAGTTCATTTAATACCTCACGTTGGATTACTCGCTTGAGCGGTCTTGCCCCAAATTGTGGGTCATAACCCAATTCACCTAACCAATCCATAACTTCATCGGTGGCTTGCAATTCAAAACCTAAAGCCAGCATGGATGCGGTTACATTTTTAAACTGCAATTCTACTATCTGCCCTACTTCCTCGCGGCTTAGCGGTGTAAATATAATCACTTCATCTATACGATTTAAAAACTCAGGACGGATAGTTCGCTTTAATAAATCAAACACTTCCAGCTTAGCCGAAGCCATCACTTCGTCTTTATTCGCCTCATTATAATTATCATATTTTTCTTGAATTATATGGCTACCAATATTTGAAGTCATGATGAGGATTGTGTTTTTAAAGTTAGCGGTTCGGCCTTTATTATCTGTCAATCGGCCATCGTCCAATATCTGCAACAAAATATTAAACACATCGGGATGGGCTTTTTCTATCTCATCCAATAATATGACCGAATAGGGATGACGGCGAACGGCCTCGGTTAACTGGCCTCCTTCATCATACCCCACATATCCCGGAGGGGCACCAATTAAGCGGCTCACGGTATGGTTTTCCTGATGCTCACTCATATCAATTCGTACCATGGCACTTTCTTGGTCAAAAAGATATTCGGCTAAAGCTTTGGCCAATTCGGTTTTACCAACCCCGGTAGTTCCTAGAAAGATAAAGGAACCAATTGGTTTTTTGGGGTCACTTAATCCGGCACGGCTTCTTCTTATTGCATCGGAAATAGCAGTAATCGCTTCCTCCTGCCCCACAACCCTATTATGAAGTTCAGCTTCTAAATTTAAAAGTATTTCACGTTCCCCCTGCAACATGCTTTTTACAGGAATGCCAGTCCACTTGCTCACCACATCGGCTATATCTTCGCTATCCACTTCCTCTTTCACTAGCGCTCCGCTTATCTGTTTTTCTTGCAATTCGGTATTCAATTTATTTAAAGCTTCCTCAGTTTCTTTCATTTTCCCGTAGCGTATTTCAGCTACTTTGCCATAATCGCCGGAACGTTCAGCTAAATCGGCTTCGTGTTTTAAATTTTCAATAGCTGTCTTCTTCGTTTGAATACCTTCAACAATAGCCTTCTCACTTTGCCAGCTTGCTTTCAGTTCATTGCGTTCCTCACCAAGTTTGCTGAGTTGTTTATTTATATCATCTACTTTTTTATCGTCCCCTTCACGTTTGATGGCTTTCTTTTCAATTTCCAATTGAATAATCCGTCGCTCCAGTTCGTCCAGTTCTTCAGGAACGGAATCTATTTCCAAACGGAGTTTGGCCGCAGCCTCATCCATTAGGTCAATCGCCTTATCAGGCAAAAACCTGTCTGAAATATAGCGTTGCGATAACTTAACTGCAGCAATAATAGCTTCATCTTTTATTCTCACTTTATGATGCACTTCATACCTTTCTTTTAGTCCACGTAAAATAGAAATAGCTTCTTGCGTATCCGGCTCTTCCACCATCACCGATTGGAAACGGCGTTCCAAGGCTTTGTCTTTTTCAATATATTTTTGATACTCGGCCAAAGTGGTAGCCCCAATAGCTCTCAATTCTCCACGAGCCAATGCAGGTTTTAAAACGATTTGAGCTGGAAAGCACTTCCGGCAATTTTGAAATTGATATAACTGGATTGGCACAAGGTGTTTATTTTTATAAGGTTTATACTTCTCAATTTATGAGTGAGAATAAAAAATTGATAATTAAGCATTAATCAATTTTTTAAACAGAAAGCTTATCAATCATTCCATAAATATATTCAGGCAAAGGCTTGTATTTTTCAACAGCTTCTTTAAATGAAGTGAAATGAATTGTGTTATTAATCATGCCTACACATTCATTTTTTCCACCTTCCAATAATCGCTCAACAGCTGATAAACCAAGTCGTGTGGACAATATCCTATCACGAGCCGTTGGACTTCCACCTCTTTGAATATGTCCTAAAATAGTTGTTCTAATATCCAGCTCCGGAAACTTTTCTTTAAGTTTTGATGCTGCATTTATTGCCCCACCATGTTCACCTTCCGATACTACTATTATTGAAAAAGATTTTCTTCTGTTCTTGTTTCTCGTAAAAATATCGAAAAGTTTGGCTTCATCTTTTTGGTCTTCAGGTATTAAAATAGCCTCTGCGCCACCTGCTACTCCAACTGCCAAAGCAATAAATCCGGTATCTCGTCCCATCACCTCCACCAAAAAAACGCGGTTATGCGAGTCAGCAGTATCCCTTATTTTGTCAATAGCCTCCATAGCAGTATTAATTGCCGTATCGTAGCCAATAGTATGATCTGTTCCAAAAAGATCATTGTCTATGGTGCCAGGAACACCAATACTTGGTATTCCATATTCCTCAAAAAAAACACCGGCTCCTGTATAAGTTCCATTTCCTCCTATGCAAACAATTCCATCAATTTTATGACTTTTAATATTTTCATACGCCTTTTTTCTTCCCTCTACAGTTTTAAATTCTTCACTTCGGGATGATTTAAGAATGGTACCACCTCTCTGAATAATATTTGCAACTGAAGCTGCATCCAGATTTATGAAGTTGTTATTAATCATTCCTTCATAACCACCAACTATACCTGCTATTTTAATTTTATGATAAATAGCTGTTCTAACAATCGCTCTAATACAAGCATTCATTCCTGGAGAGTCTCCTCCAGATGTAAATACAGCTATTTTCTTCATATCAAATTATTAAAAATAAGTAGAGAGTACAAAAATAAAAAAGCCCCGCCGAAGCGAGGCTCTTTTATTGAAATATTTTTATTATTTATTAAAGTGTTTTCTTTTTAAATTTAAACTGAACGTAATCTAAGTTATCTCCAGTAGTCTTTTTTACATCAATTATATATACTAATACTTTTCCTGCCAATCTAGCTGGTGCAGAAGTTTTAGCTAAAATATTAGCAATATACAAATCTCCAGTGTTTACAACCATCGATTTCATTGAACTTCCTGATGCATTCCAAACAGCCTCTAATTGACCAGTATTTAAAACTGCATCATAAGTATAACCTGTAACTTTTTTGAAAGTTGTACCATTTTTTGAAGTCCATCGTGCTGGCCATTGAGATACTTCTGCAAGAACAACTGAATCTTGTATATCTTTTTCAGTGGCTGGGTCACCAGAAGCTAGAGTTATACCATCCAAAATATTAAAAGAACCAGGTTTTGGGCCTAAAAAATTCCAAACTTTAAATGGATCGCCAGCATTATCTTTATCAAAAGAAGAAATAGGATCGCCTGTTGCAGCAGATGTAGTAGTTACTGTTATAGACTTACTAGTTGAAGAACCTTTATCATCAGTAACAGTTATAGTCCAAACTTCTGTAGCGATAGCTGCATAAGATTTTCTACTTAACTTTATTTTAGCACTGGCTTTATTTATTGTGGTATCTAATTGAGGAGATATTCTTCCATTAACAACTGATTTTACTTCTACAGTTTTCACTTTAGAATCATCTGTTACATTAAAAACAATTGAAAAGGCTTTATCACCATCCATTGTTACATCTCCTGTTATTGAGCCACCCTCCGCTATAAAATCAATACCTGGCGCAGGATTTGGGGTTCCATCACCACACGAGTTTAGCAAAAAGGCTGAAGAAATAGCCAAAATTGAGAATCCAAGAATTTGTTTAACTTTCATAATTTTTTTTATCATAATTTCTGCAAATTAATAACCATTTTTTTTGATAAACAAGGTTTATACAAAAACTTAATAATGAACTACAATTATATATTTATGGCATATCAATTGCCTATTGAATAGCCAATCTATTAAAACATATAAACTGACATCTTGACCATGAAAAATGATATTTTTAACTTTAACGAAACGGATCCTGAAAATGACAATGCAGATTTTATAGCATTAATGTCGCCGGAAGGAGATGATGAATCTGAAAAAAATCATAAACCAAAAGAGTTACCCATTTTACCATTAAGAAATACAGTGCTTTTTCCAGGCGTTGTAATTCCAATAACAGTAGGGAGAGATAAATCAGTAAAACTGATTAAGGATGCCTATAAAAAAGATAAAATAATTGGCGTTATTTCTCAAAAAGACCCAAACAATGATGATCCGACTTTTGATGATTTATACCCAATAGGAACCGAAGCCATTATAATACGAATGCTTAGAATGCCTGATGGAAATACTACTGCTATATTGCAAGGGCGAAGAAAAATAGAGATTAAAGAAACTATTAAAAATAACCCTTACCTTATTTGTATGGCTCATCCTGTGATTGATGAAAAGCCTAAAAAAAACAAAGAAAGTAAAGCTATTTTAGCATCCATTCGTGAGATGTCAGGTAAAATAATTGAGTTATCTCCTAATATTCCTAGTGAAGCCAATTTTGCTTTAAAAAATATTGAAAGCCCTAATTTTTTAATAAATTTTATTTCATCAAACCTTAATATTTCGGTTAATGAAAAACAAACGATTTTAAACACCACTTCGTTTAGTGATAAATCAGCTTTAATGCTTACCTACCTTAATAATGAACTGCAACATTTGGAACTTAAAAACCAAATTCAAAGCAAAGCAAAGGTGGATATTGATAAGCAGCAACGTGAATATTTTCTTCATCAACAAATGCGTGCCATTCAGGAAGAATTGGGGCAAGACTCGCCTGACAAGGATATTGAAGCTTTAAGAGTTAGAGCGGCAGCTAAAAAATGGGACGAGAAACTTGCAAAAGTTTTTAATAAGGAATTGGATAAATTAATGAGAACTAATCCGGCAGCACCTGATTTTTCAATAACCTTTAACTACTGTGAACTATTACTTGAACTTCCTTGGAATGAATATAGCAAAGATTTTATCGACCTTAAAAAAGCCAGAAAAGTACTTGACAATGATCATTTTGGATTAGAAAAAGTTAAGGATAGAATATTAGAATATCTTGCCGTTTTAAAACTAAAAGGAGATTTTAAAAGTCCAATACTTTGTTTATACGGCCCTCCCGGAGTTGGTAAAACATCATTAGGCAAAAGCATAGCTCAATCCATTGGCAGAAAATATGCCAGAATGTCCCTCGGCGGAATGCATGATGAAGCGGAACTTCGCGGCCATAGAAAAACATACATAGGTGCTATGCCGGGACGAATAATACAAGCATTGAAAAAAGCAGGTACCGCAAATCCTGTTTTTGTATTGGATGAGGTTGATAAAATAGGGCGTGACTTTAGAGGAGACCCATCTTCGGCGCTATTGGAAATTTTAGACCCTGAACAAAATACTGCCTTTTATGATAATTATGTAGAGCATGAATTTGACTTATCAAAAGTAATGTTTATTGCTACCGCCAATTCTTTAGATACGATTCAGCCAGCCCTATTAGACCGAATGGAAATTATTGAAATTAACGGATATACAGTAGAAGAAAAAGTTCAGATAGCAAAGAACCATTTAGTTAAAAAACAATTGGGTGAGCATGGTTTAAAATCATCAGATTTAAAATTTACAGATAGTGTACTTGAACAAATTGTAGAAAATTACACTCGCGAATCTGGGGTGAGGGCTTTGGAAAAAAGAATTGCTTCATTGGCCAGATACCGTGCCAAACAAATAGTGGGTGAAGAAAAATTTGAAGCTAAAATTGATGTGGATTATGTTAAAAAAGTATTAGGTCGCCAACGTATAGATAAAGAAATGTATCAAGATAATAGCTTCGCAGGAGTTGTTACCGGCTTGGCATGGACATCCGTGGGTGGTGAAATATTATTTGTTGAATGTAAGACTACTAAAGGTAATGGCAAACTTACTCTTACCGGCCAATTGGGTGATGTAATGAAAGAATCGGCCATTACAGCCCTCACATTTTTAAAAGCCAATGCCGACTACCTTGATATTGATCCAAAGGTTTTTGACCAATACGATGTGCATATCCATTTTCCAGCAGGAGCCATTCCAAAAGATGGTCCATCGGCTGGTATTACTATTCTTACAGCTTTGGCGTCATGGTTTACCCAGCGCAAAATAAAACCTAACTTGGCTATGACCGGTGAAATAACTTTACGTGGTAAAATATTGCCGGTAGGCGGAATTAAAGAAAAAATACTTGCAGCTAAACGAGCGGGTATTAATGAAGTAATAATGTGCGAAAATAACAGCAAAGATGTGGAAGATATTGGAAACGATTACACCAAAGACCTTAAATTTCATTATGCTGTAAATATGCTTCAAGTGTTGGATTTAGCTTTATTAAAAGAAAAAGTATCTAAGCCCGTAACTTTTGAAATAACCGGTAAAACAGCAAAAATCAAAAGTTAGGATAAACAATTTAAATATAAAAAAAATGGCCACTATGATTAGTGGCCATTTTTTTTATTTAAATAAAGGTTATTTATTTTTTATCATCTTGCTGCTTTTTGAAAGCATCAATATCAAACAATAAAGAGAATCGAATGGTGTTTTGTAAAGGGTGACGCTGTGTAAATGGTTGTAAATAGGCTGCATCTATACCAAATACATTGTATCTTAAACCAATACCAAAGGTTGCATATTTTCTTCCTCCTTTTGTATCAGCTTCATTAAAATAACCTGCACGAACTGCAAATTGTTTGTCGTACCAATATTCAATTCCTGTGGCTATATTATATTCTTTTAATTCTTCTTTAAATCCTCCTGGCGCATCACCAAATGACTGAAAAATTCCTGAAATAACAGGGACATCCTTACTGTCTTTGCCAAACTCCACTACTTTTTTACCATCGGCATTAATACTATCGCCTCCATTAGCATTCGTGAAGTAAACAGGATAAGTAGGCACTAAAAGCTTATTAAAATCTAAATTAAAATTAAGTTCATTATGATCATCTATTTTAAACCCAAAACTTGTACCTAAACGAAGATTAGCAGGAAGAAAATCTTTCTCAGCAGAAGTAGAATAGGTAACCTTGTTGCCAATATTTGTAATAGTAGCTCCGGTTGCCCATTTCACATCTTTACCCCCCATTTTTATTGATTTTTTATAATAAACTCCAATATCACCGGCAGCAGCACGACCAGGCTTAAACTGAGAACCTACAGTTCCAGTAGCGCCACAAGTAAGGCATGAATTAACAAAACGCATGGCACCTCCTAATGAAAAATGTTCTGATAATTGAGTTGCATACCCAACGTCTATAGCCATTTCATAAGGCGTGGCATTACCATTTGAATTTCCAAAATCATCGGTAAATTGTATTTCACCTAAAGAAAAATAACGAATTGAAGCAGTAACAACACTTTGGTTTCTACTTCCTACTTTGGTATAACCCGCCATATCATAAAACCAAACATCAGGAACTAACTGGCGAAGCCAAGGAGCCGCATTAAGCGACATACCTGCTTTTTTTTGAATAAAGGCCATTGTAGCAATGTTCCAATGAATTGAATTTGCATCTCCATCTCGCGCTACTCCTGCATCTCCCATTCCCGCACTGCGTGAATCAGGAGTTATTGTTAAAAATGGAACAGCAGTAGTGATAACATTCCGTTGGCCAACTAACTGATCTTTTGATGTAACCTTAACCTTTGATTGACCAAACGAAGTACCCGCTAAAGCTAGTAAACCGATAATTAATAAATTGTTTTTAAGCATGATTGTAAAATTTAAGTAACCGTATTACCATTCGTAACTATTTAAGTTAATCCCGACAAAATTATAATTAATTTTCGATATTTAACTACTTTAACAATACCATTTTTTGAAATTCTTCTTCGGTTTTTCCGTCTTCTGATTTAACCTTAATTTTATACATATATACACCTCTGGCTAGGGTTTGGCCATATTCATCTTTTCCATCCCATTCTATTTGATCAATATGTGAGGATGCATTTGGAATTTTTGCAAACAAAGTTTTTACAATACTGCCGCTTATTGAAAAAATATTTATAGCCACATTCAATTCCTGTCCGGCTTTGTTATGATCAAAATGAATATTAGTTTTAGTTGTAAATGGATTTGGATAATTCAACAAATTTCGGATGGCCATATTCTCATTGGAGGCCACTACAAATTCTACCTGATTTTCGGCACTGTTATTATATACATCCCAAGCCCTTACAGTTAAAGTATGAGTTCCTGGAGCAATATCAGCCAACCTAAATCTTACTTCTCCCCCTTGAAAACTATCAAGTGTTGTTGAATAAAAATCATTAAGTATATAATTTTTAGAGGTTTCTTTTCCTTTATCTAATATTCCTAAAATTTCTCTTCCTACACCATTCCCGGCGGTATTGATTCCGTTTTCGTCCCAAAGGTTAATTAATAATAAAGGGTCTTTGGAAACTATTCCACCGTTTACAAATTTTTCATCCTCCAAAAAAACTTCTAAAGCTGGGCCTTGATTATCAGAAGCTAAATTAGAGGAGGTTCCTCCAACAAATGCACTGTCATAAACACCTACCGCATCCGTTTTATCATTATAGGCGTAAGTAAATATCCTTCCTTTTCCTATTGAGTAATCAATATCTTTAGGTAAGATAAAAGATACTTTAAAATTTCCGGCAACTACCGATGCTTTGCCTCTGTAAAGCACATTATTTCTTACTTCAAAAGGAGCAACAGAACTTTCTGGGTCATTGGCCAGTGTTTTAAAAGTTTGTTTTTTATCAAAGAGTGTTACCGAAACATCGCCATTAAAATCAGATAGTAAACTTCCTGAAAGGTCTGTTACCTTTCCTTGTATTTCTACTTTTGATAATGCCTTCAGGGTGTCTTTTGAAATTGAAGTTACTGTATTACCGTTAATAGATGTTACCAAGGTTTTTTGAGTCGGCAAATTAAGATCAAGTAAAGGGTCACCAAACATTACATAGTTTCTAACATTGGGCGAACCTACCATTACGTTTTTAACATTTACATAAGCCTGTCCAAACGTCGTAAAATGATTTCCGTCGCGCTTGAACAAATTACTTTTAAAAAGTGTTTCTGAAAATGCAGTATTTAGACCAATATAAACTTTGCGGGTGGTGGTCATCATACCTATCGCTCCTCCTTCATTATTTATCATCATCAATTCACCTGGTGATTCTTCTTTAGGATTATCATATTGGGCCAAATCACAGGTTCCTGTTACAAAAAAAGTAAGTTTATCATAATTTTTCCAACTAAGTATTTGTGGTCGGGTTACTACCCTTTCATGCGCCATACCGCTACCACCGCCATGGCCAAGGTAATTAAAAACCAAAGTGCCTTTAGCAATTGTATTATTTATGGCTTCATTTACTTCGGGATAAGCATTACCATTTCCTAAGGATACTTGTTTGTATGCATCTAAATATATTTTATTAATATTGGCTGGTGGAAACTCCTTTTCGCTAAGGTCGGTTAGTTTTTCAGAATCAATGAAATGTACATCTCCATCTTCGTCATCTCCCAAAAAAGTAAGTGAACTTCGCCATTCACCTTTATTTGAATTGGTTTTATAATGAATGCATTTATCCACCATGACATCAGCTTCATAAGTTGTTTTGGCCGGCAAGCGACCAACCCCCATATCCATGGATTCCATTGATTTAAATGACCCCGGATCTTTAGGCCAATAGCCTTCAATATCCCCTAATATAACATAATAATCATCCGAGCAATAACTGCTTACTGAGTTATTATATTCATAACTTTCAAAGGTTGGAACCATATTGCCATTATAAATATGGTTTTTAAAATCAAAACTTGCATCACCAAATAATAATAAAGCTTTCGGCTTTTTAGAAATATCTCCTCGGTCATAAATCATTTTTACAAAATCGCGAATGGCTGTAATATCTAATGCTCCGCTCGAAAATTCATTGAATATTTTTTCAGGGTAAGTAATTAAAAAAGTATACCCTTCTTTCTCCTCATGAAATTTAGCTAATTTTTCAGCTTGAGTTTTATAATCAGGATGAGTTATAATAATATAGTCGACAGATGTTAAAGCATGTAAATTTTGGTTTTCAATTTTACCAACCATTTCAGGTGTTTTTTCAGAGCCGTTTTTATAAAGCAAATAACGCGATAGTTTACTATTTGCCTTTATAACAAACGCCCCTTTTCCTGCATCATTAAATGTTTTTTGAATACTTACATCAATAGGATTTGAAATATCCCAAATTAAATAATCGCTGCTAAAATCTTCTATTTGAAATTTTACATTACCTGCAATTTTTGATTCTAAATTAAAGAAATGTATTTGTCCGTCAATTGGTTTTAGCTTTCGTTTGCATTGAATTTCAAAGTAATTTAGCCAAGCTTCCGAACCCAATTGAGGCCGATAAAAATCATAAGTCAAATTAAAGTTAGAAGTAGCATCAAATGACCTTTGACTGTCACTAATATCAGCAAAATTATCATCTGTATCAAAATTTACCGAGCTTCCAAAATGAGTAATAAATGGATTCTTATCATTATTTAGATAAATATTAACATAGGTTGGGATGGCTGTGCGAATAGCTACCTCCGATTTTATAATACTTTTTGTAGTAGTTATCAAATCGGGAATAGTAATATCAAATGATTTTTTTTCGATGGTTAAAACTTCTCCAAACCACTCCCTTCCACTATTTCTTAAATTAAAAGTTTCATCTTCGTGAACATATAAATAATCCGATTCAGTAATAACATTTGTAAAACTACTCGAGCCACCGTCTCCACTTTCAGAAATACGTTTACCGCCCATACCACCCCAAGTAAAAAAGTAAAAAGCATAGTCGGAATAAACATTTTTAACATGCGAATAATCGATTGCGTTTTCAACCCAACTATCTGGTCCTTTGCCATAAAAAGAAATAAAATCTCCGTCATCCAATTTATTATTTCCATTGATATCATTTATATAAATACCGTTTTCCGCAAGGTCATCTACCCTTGACTCAGCAATTACTTCGGGCAGCATTTGCCCGCCATTTCCAAAAATTTTAAAGGTTGCGAGATTTAAATTTTCCGTATTAATAGAGTTTTTTACAAAAAAGGATTTATCTAATTTATAAACTCCATCTTCTCTAATTCGTAGCTTATACCAATCACCAGCAGCCAATACAGATTGTGTTTTATTTCCCTTTTTATTTAATCGGTTTTCTATTATTCCACTTACCTTCATGGTTATGTCAAAACTTACAAGTCGCTCAATCGTTTGGTTTGTAACCCTAAAAGGCACTAATTTCACTTTCAGTCTATTTTGCCCACGTTCTTCACTATTTGCTACTTCCAAATGTTTAACATTTTTTAAAAATTCTATACCTTTTGGACTGGCGGTTATAGATTCATAAACTTCATTAGATATAAATACATCCAACATATTTTGGCCTGTTAATTCAGTATAGGTCCAAATTGGATAATATTTATCTTTAGCATAAAACTCAGCTTGAGCTCCACTGAAATTGCCAGGAAAAGCTGATAATTCCTTTTCCCATGATATATTATAGTGATGGGTTTGAGCAAAAATATTGGTAAAAGACAATAAAAATAATATTGCTGAGAGCAACATTTTTATAAGATTGTGCGTCATATGTATATTGAAAACAAAATTATCGTAATTTTATTATGTAAATTCGATAAAAAGTTGAATGTTTGTAAAATATTACAGTTATCACATAATTAATATCCTAGCAAACAAGTTAAAACCCATAAAATAGAAAAGATGATCAAACGTTATTTATCAATCTGTGCAGCATTATTAAGTATTGGTTTTGCAAAAGCACAGGACCCGGAGATGACCCAGTTCTATGCTGCTCCTATTTACACAAACCCTGCAATGGCAGGTACTGGAAGTTGTGATGGTGGTGGAAGAATTAATATTAATTATCGTAACCAATGGCCAAGTTTGCCAGGCACATTTGTTACCACTTTAGCTTCCTATGATCAACATTTTGACGGAATAGGTGGCGGTGTAGGACTTATAGTCATGAATGACGTAGCTGGTGAAGGGAAATTAACTTCTAACACTTTAGCAGGAATATATTCGTATCAATTAATTGTAAACCGAAAATTTACAATGCGTTTTGGTCTTGAAGCTCAGGTTGTGAGTCGTTCTTTGGATTGGAAAAAACTTCGTTTTCCGGATCAAATTGACCCAACAAAAGGATTTGTAAATCCAACTCAAGAACCACTTAGTCCAAATAGAATTACCTATCCAAATTTCAGTACCGGTGTTTTAGGGTATACCGAGCGTTTTTATTTTGGGTTAGCCGTTCATAACGTTATCGAACCAGTTCAATCCTTTTTAGGTACTCAGGATTCTAAACTTCCTAGAAGATATACTCTTCATTCAGGTTTAGTTATTCCTATTGATAATACTTATGATCCTAACATGACTTTTTCCCCTAACATGTTATTGATGGTTCAAAATAAATTCACACAATTAAATTTAGGATTTTATTTTAATAAAGGACCTTTAGTAACTGGGATGTGGTATCGACAAACATTTGGTACCTATGCTAATTCTGATGCACTTATGTTATTAGTTGGATTTAGAAAAGAAAGATTCAAATTTGGCTACAGCTATGATTTAACCGTTTCTTCTGCACGTCAAGCTGCACCGGGCAGCCATGAAGTATCAGCATCCATTGAGTGGTGTGCTTCTAAGCGTGCTTTGCGTTACAAAAAGCTTTCTTGCCCTGATTTTTAGTAAACTACTCTAAAAAAATATTTTCTTTTAGGTAAAAATACAATAATATTGCAATCTTAACGTTAAAAACAGACAAACAACGTCACTATGAGTTTAAAGAGAAGTATAACCTTAGCCGCATTAGCCGCAGCGTTTTTATTACCTACATCGTGTAGTAAAAAAGAACGCTCATCCACTACAGGATGGAAATATAATGACGCTAAATGGGGTGGATTTGAAACACATGATTATGCCGGACAGGAAACTGGTCCGGGTTTGGTTATTGTAGAAGGTGGAGCATTCACAATGGGTTCGAGTGAACAAGATGTAACCTACGAACACAACAATATTGAACGAAAAGTTACAGTTCCTTCCTTTTATATGGATGAAACTGAGGTAAGTAATCTTCATTATCTTGAATACTTACATTGGCTTAGCCGTGTATATGTAGATTACCCAGAAGTTTATAAACAAGCTTTACCTGATTCACTTTGTTGGCGTGATAAGTTAGCTTTTAATGAGCCTTATGTTGAATATTATTTCCGTCACCCTGCCTATAAAAATTACCCTGTAGTTGGAGTTAATTGGTTACAAGCAACTGCTTATGCTGCATGGAGAACCGATAGAGTAAATGAATACATTTTAATTAGAGAGGGGATTTTAATTCCTGATGCTGGACAGGTTAATGAAGAAAATTTCAACACTACCACTTATTTAGCTGGTCAGTTTGAAGGAAAGAAAGGTAAAAAACCTATTAAAGATATAAAGAATAAGAAAGGTACACGTAAGGTAAGAATGGAAGATGGAATTATGCTTCCTGATTACAGACTTCCAACAGAATCAGAATGGGAATTTGCAGCTTTAGCTAACCTTGGTCAATCCACTTATGAAAACATTAATGCTAAGAAAATATATTCTTGGGGAGGTTTAACAACAAGAAATCAAGGCCGTAAAGAAAAAAATCGCGGTTATATTATGGCTAACTTTAAGCGTGATAAAGGGGATCAGGCGGGTATTTCAGGTCGATTGAATGACGGTGCTTTTATTACTACTGATGTGCATTCATACTGGCCTAATGATGTTGGGTTGTATAACATGAGTGGCAACGTAAGTGAATGGGTTATGGATGTTTATCGTCCTTTATCTTACCAAGATGTGACTGACTTCAATGCCGTTCGTGGTAACGTTTACATGAAGAAAAAATTAGATGCTGATGGTGTTATTGATGTAAAGGATAGTTTAGGTCGATTAACGTATGTTCCGGTTAATGAAGAAGAAAATAAAGTGCGTCGTAATTACAAAAAATCCGACAATATGGGATACCTTGATGAAGATGTTTATGCTGACGGTGAGCAAGGTTATGAATATGGCGTTACTTCGTTAATTAATAACAAAGCCCGTGTGTATAAAGGGGCAAGTTGGAACGATCGTGCCTATTGGATGAGCCCCGGTACTCGCCGTTTCCTTGATGAAGAACAAGATTTATCTACTCTTGGGTTCCGCTGCGCTATGCACCGCGTGGGTTCAAGTAAATAAACCAGAGAAAATATATAAACTAAAAAAGCCACCTAAATGGTGGCTTTTTTAGTTTATATATTAAAATTGAGAAATTAGTAACAAAATACTGAATTGTATTTTCATCGATATTCTCCAAATTTCGGAATTTAATAATATCACTTTAACCAACTTGATTTTAATAAAAAAGTCAAATATTCTACTGTTAAAATTTGTAGAATAACAGAATTACCAAAAATTAAGATTACTGATAATTTTCTTTATGCTTTTAACCAAGAACAGGAAACTAATATCTTGGAAATAATAAATTTAAATGGACTTGTTTTAATTAAAATGGATTTTGAAAATAGTGTTGAAATGAATTTATCTCATCTTCATCCAGAGGTATACTTCTGCCGCATCAATGGTTTAAATCTTGTTCGATTTATTATTAAATAATTCCTAAAAATTACTTTTTCTTAGGTTCACGCCATAGCCACGGGTTGCCTACGATGTAATCTTTGAGGCGGGCTGTGGTGAGGCGGCTTACTTCGGCTTGGGCATCGGCTTTGGTGGTTATTTGCCGTGTCCATACGTAATAATAGCTTTGATCGGTGACTAATACTTGGGTGGATTCGTCGTAGGTTTTGAGGAGGTATTTTTGGTAGTTTTTAAGATTATTGTAGTAGCGAAATACTCCTACAATTACGTAATAATCCCACTGATTGGAGTTGTCTTCTATTTCTGCTATATCGATGCGGTGAACGGTTGCGGGATCGGAATTTACTTGTGGGCTGCGGCCCCATTGATCGACACTTGCTCCTATGGGGGTGTTGGGTTCGAGATCGAGTTCATCAGATATGCCATCGCCATCGCTGTCGCTGCTTTTTTCGGGTATTATGTCTTCTTGTTTTTTAAGGCTGATGCCTTTGCGATTTACTTTGGCTCCTTTGGGGGTTAGGAGTTCGGCATCGCTACAATCGGGCACTCCATCGGCATCTGTGTCTTTGGTAATTCCATTGGCATCGACTATGCATTTGGAGGCGTTGGGATTGGGCTGCTGGCCACTGTGTTGCCAATGAGGGGTTTCGGATTCTTTGTCTAATACATCCGGTACTCCGTCTTTGTCGGTATCGATGGATATGCCATCGGCATCAACTTTGGCGGCCCAATGGGTGGTTAGTTCTTTGTCAATGCAATCGGGTACTTCGTCTTTATCGCCATCGGCGGCTACTCCAAAATTATCGACTATGCAATTGGGAATAGTATTTGGTTGACGATCGTACATATCAATTACGCCATCGTTATCGGTATCTAATGCTATTCCTTGGGTATCAATAGGAGCGCCAAATGGGGTGTTGTTTTGTTTATCTATACAATTGGGTATTCGATCTTGATCGGTATCGGCAGATACGCCTTGTTTATCTACTGCACAACCGGTTATGGTATTGGGCTCGCGGTCATAAATATCAGGCACTCCATCATTATCTGTGTCTTTATTAACTTTAGTATTGATTAATTTTAATCCTACTATTATTTCATGGGCAGTGGGGGTATTATTTGCAACTGTGCCGGTGGCCATGCCATAGGAATAACCAAGGGTGAGTTTATTTGCCAACAACACTCCTGCCATAAAATCAACTCCATAATGCTGACGGTAGCCTGCTCCTGCCCATATTTTATTTTTAAAATTGGCCATTGTCATAATGGAAGTTTGAGGTGCCAAACCTTTGCCGGCTTTTACTTGAATTATTGGATCAATAAAAATACTTTCTGATTTGGCTACAATTCGATAGGATGCAGTGCCCATTATATGACGGCTGTATCGGTAATTATATTTATCAGTATATCCTTCTTTTGCTTCAATGGCGTTGTTATTAAATAATTGGTAGGTGGCTAGGCCAATATTTAATCCTTTAATTTGATAGGCTGCGCCTAAGTTGGCATCAAACACGGTGGACTGTGTGGCGCTGTTTGCCAAAACGAGCTCGGCAGTTATTGGTTCTTTTACTCTATCTAATAAAATCCGGTTTTGCTCCCAACCAAAGGAAACACCTAGTGAAAAAATGCTCTTATTAGAAAAAGCCATTTTATAACTGTAAGTACCTAATGCTCCAGTTTTATTAATAAGATTAACTTTATCGTTATACACCATGGCTCCATATCCTGCTGTGCCGTTTTGAATCAGTCCATCCACAGTACCCAAAAAGGTTTCAGAATTATTTTGCCCACCACTAAAAGGATTGCGGTGCAATAAAAACACATTGCTTCCTTTGGAACCGGCCAATGCGGGATTGGACAAGTATGGATTGATATAATAATTGCTTAATAAAGGCAACTGCTGAGCAAAGCTAAATGCAGAAAAAGCCAGTAAAAAAAGAAGAAAGGTACTTTTGAGTAATTTCATAATTCTAAATTTAATAATACTTCATCAAATAATTAATTGAGGTATGTGAAATCAAATCTATAGTATTATTAAGGGAGCAGGAAATAATAGGAAGAGGCTTTGTATGTTGATTACAAAACAACAGAGAGAGAACTTGCAAAAGGCTTGGGACAATTTTAAATAAAAGTAATTTTAAACATTGATTTACAGTGCTTTAATTATAAAATTTAAATGTATAAATTGGTGAACACTCCACCAGAAAGGAGTGTATAATAAACGGATACTACTGCACCAAAATGCGTTGTTGTGTTACCAAATTATTACTATCAGTAATGGTAATGTAGTATATGCCTGCGGCCAATGTGGTGGAACAGGTATGCTCCAATTTATAACCTACAGTAAATTTTTCAGAGTCAACCGGTTGACCAATGATATCTGTTAAATTCATGGTATATTCACCTTGCTGTTCAAAAACGATTCTAATATCCCCCTTGGCAGGATTTGGTGAAACGGAGATTTTGGAATAAGTCTGTGGGAGGGGTTTGTATAACTGAGAACGAAGAGTAAGTAAGTTATTGCGCATAAGTTGAACCTGTTCCTGAGTGAACATTACAGTGCAAGGAAAGGCAGCGTAATCCATGTAATTTTCTGTCATGTCAGGTTTGTCGCCAGTGCCTTCATTGCATGTGTTATAGTTAGCACCGCAAGTTCTATTTGCAGCCCTGCTAAGCGGAGTATCTTTTAACCCATCATCCTCGCCGGAACATACATTTTTTTTATCAGCCCAAGTATGACGCAACCCAAAAAAATGTCCAACTTCATGAACCAAGGTTCTCTCTTTCATTGAAGATGGGTCTTGAGTATTTGGATTATTTTTTCCAACATACTGATAATTAATAACCACGCCTTGCAAATCAGTAGAAACAAAACTTGCCGCAGTCCAAAATTTAGCATTTGTGGGAGGAAATGCATAGGCTGTAATAGCTATGGTTCCATTGTAGGTAAATTTACAAACCCAGATATTTAAATATTTATCAGGATTCCATGCATCCACTCCGTATTCGAATGATGATTTTACAGATTCACCCATTCCTCTTGCATCCCCAAAATCAGAAACTGTTGTTTTAAATCTATCAATACCGTTTGTTGGTTTTCCGTCGGGGCCAATAGTAGCTAAATAAAATTCAATTCTGGCATCTCCAACTACGGGTTTAAATACAGTCCTGACCTTTGCTGTATCATTATGAACATGCCTATACGATTCATTCAAGGCATCTATTTGAGAATAAATTAATGAATCCGGAATATTCTGTTGTTTAGAGTTCCATACAATATGAAAAACTACAGGAATGCGATAAACAGTATCGTTTCCTCCTTTATTCATTTTCTCAATTTCCTTTAGGGATTGCTGTCGGGTTTGATACAATGCCTTGGCATACCCCGGAAATTTGGTATTAAGATAATTTTCATACTCAAAGGTTCCACATTGTTGCGCAAAACCTGATTGAGCCATAAATAGCAATAAAAAGGTTAGGGTTATGTATTGTATTATTTTTTTCACGATTTATTTACCTTTAAATTCTGGCATTCTTTTTTCTATAAATGCGGTAACACCTTCTTTATTATCTTCTGAATTTCCAGCTATTTCCTGACAATAGGCTTCATATTCTAAAATGGTTTCCATATCGGATGAAGTAGATTTATTTAGCATTTTTTTCATTAACCCAATGGCCTTGGTTGGTGCATTGGCATAATAATTAGCAATTTCATTTACCACATTGTCAAGATTTTCAGGTGAAGTTACCCGATTGGCTATTCCCCAATCAAAAGCTTGCTGACCTGTTATTTTTGGAGCCATTGTTGCAATTTCAAATGCACGAGTACTTCCTACCAAACGTGGCAAAAAGTAGGATGAGCCTGAATCCAACACCAAACCTATATTTACAAATGCTTCTACCAAAACTGCTGTTTCAGAAGCTATTATCAAATCGCATGCCAAAGCCAAAGAGCAACCAGCACCTGCAGCCACACCATTTAGTCGGCAAATAATTGGTTTAGGCATATTGCGCATAGCTCGAATTATTGGGTTGTACCGTTTATTTATAGAATCAATAAACGAACGCTTTTCAATACCAGCGATGGCTTTTAAATCCTGACCCGAACAAAACGCTTTGCCAGAACCTGTTAATATTATAACCCGAACTTCATCATCTTTGGCAGCTGCCTTTAGGGCATCCTGTAATTCATAACTTAGGGTATCGTCAAATGCATTATAAACTTCGGGACGATTTAGGGTAATGCGAAGTAGTGTTCCTTCTTTTTGGTAAAGGACTGTTTTAAATTCCATAAGTGAGCAAAGTAAGTATAACGGGACTTAAAATCCCAACTAATAATCCGTAGCCTATTTCCTTTACTGTATGAGCTTTGGTAAATAATCTTGCCCAAATAACTCCTATAAGCGCAATAAAATTGACTCCTGCAAAAATTAAGAATAAGATTTCTTTGGTATTTTCCAAACTTTCAATGCCAGGTATTTTCCAAGAAAAAATAAGACAATAAACAAGAAAAAATGAGGCATTAAGTGCATGTAAACTATTTTTAATATTGAGCAGATGCAATACAAATGAAAGCATCATTGAAAATACAAAGGCCATTAGAACGGATGCAAACATGGGTTTATAGTCTCCTAAAAAAGCATGACTCAAACTTATTACAAATAGTAAAAAGATTACGTTATAGATAATTGTATAAGCTAATAGTTTCTTTCTTGAAAGCATTGACATATCAGAAAATTGTTCCCATTCTACATCCCGGTTTTCTTTGTAAACAATCATTACGGTGTAAAAAATCGGAATCATGACACATGCTAAAAAAAACAGAGTTATGATAAAACCTAAGGCTGCCCCTTTGGCATCAGTCAGGAATATAAAATACAGAAAATTATAGAAGGTGAGAAACAGAGGGTGAAAGAAAACTGAAAAGAATTTTGCGAATTTTATCATTGTTGCAAAGCTAAAAGGCTTTTCTCAACCTAGCTACAGGAATATTTAATTGTTCACGATATTTTGCAACTGTTCGTCGAGCCATGGTATATCCTTTTGTTTTGAGCAATTCCGTTAATTCATCATCGTTCATAGGACTATTTTTATCCTCATCATTTATGGCAGCTTCCATAATGCGCTTCACTTCTTTGGTAGTTACCTCCTCTCCTTCTTCATTGGTTATACCTTCTGAAAAGAAATACTTTAATAAAAAAATTCCATAATCGGTTTGCACATATTTACTGGCTGCCACACGCGATACTGTTGAAATATCCATTTGCATTCGTTCGGCTACATCCTTTAATTTCATCGGGCGAATTTTGGAGCTATCCCCTGTTTTAAAAAATTCCTTTTGAATTTCTACAATAACACTCATCGTATTCAGCAAAGTATTTTGGCGCTGTTTCACGGCATCAATAAACCATTTGGCACCGTCAATTTTTTGCTTTACAAATTGTACTGCTTCTTTAACATGACCGTTTTTTGAATTTTTTTTGTCGTATTGCTGAAGTGTATCAATAAATCCACGACTCACTCGCAAGTCAGGTTGATTTCCTTGATTTAATGAAACATCCAGTTCGCCATAACTTTCTGAAACAATAAAATCAGGAATAATGGTTTCGTTTTTAGTCTCCTCATCGGCTGATGCCGGCTTTGGATTTAGCTTGGTAATAAAATAAACGGCCTCCTTTAAATACTCAACTTCCACATCCAATTTGTTGGCTATTTTTTCGAAATGACGTTTCGAAAAATCATCCATACATTCAGATATTACCATTTTGGCCAGTTCCATTATTGGATTGCGGCCCTTTTCTTCCTTGCGTTTTATTTGAATGAGTAAACACTCCTGCAAGGTTCTAGCTCCCACTCCTGGTGGGTCAAACCGTTGTATTATTTTTAAAATCCGTTCTAAATCTTCCTCCGTAGTTCTAATATTATACTGAAATAAAAAATCATTGGAAATGGAACGCAACTCCCGACGCAAATAGCCATCATCATCTAATGAGCCAATTATTTGCTCTGCTAATTGTTCGTCAGTTTCACTACTTAATACTGCATGAACTTGCTCTGTTAAGCTATCTCTAAAACTTGTATTAACTGTAACTATTGGAAAACTTTTTTCTTCAACTTCGGGATTATAATCTTCATTCAACCTAAAATCACCTCCATCTTCCTCCATATAACCATCGGTTATCTCGGCATGTTCAATGGCTTTGTCTACCGCCTCAATTTCACTGTCTTCAAATTCAGGAGTAGTATCTATTCCCAAATCTACATCAATATCGGCATAGCTGTCTTCTGTAAATTCAGCAACAAAATCATCATCATCCTTGCCCGATTCCAAAGCGGGATTTTCAATCATCTCCTCTTCCAGACGTTGTTCAAAATTAAGGGTGTTCAATTCCAACAACTTCACATACATGAGTTGCTGCGGCGATAGTTTTTGTAATAATTTGTGACTTAGGTTTTGTTTTAACATCTCGGGGCTACGTCAATCAGGGAAAATTGAATTAATTTTGCCCAAAATTATACTATTACAACATAACTAAAAATGCTGATTAAAGATTTATCAAACTTTGTTGACAAAAAAGTAACACTTAAAGGCTGGGTAGCCAATCGTAGAGATGGGAAAGGCTTGGTTTTTATTATTTTAAGGGATGGAACAGGCCAGTGCCAGTGCATTGGAGATATTAACCTGATAGGTGAAGAAAAATTTAATGAAGCAGTTAGCCTTGGATTGGAAAGTTCGCTGATTGTGGCTGGAAAAGTGGTAGCGGACGAACGCCAAATTGGAGGCTTTGAATTACACATTTCGCATATTGAGGTTTTGCAAAATGTAAAAGATTACCCCATTGCAAAAAAAGAACACGGCATTGAGTTTTTGATGGACCAACGGCATTTATGGTTACGAAGCAACCGCCAATGGGCCATTATGAAAATCAGGAACCAAATCATTTTTTCAATTCATACCTTTTTTCAAAACGAAGGATTTGTGCAAATGGATGCCCCTATTTTTACAGGCAATGCCTGCGAAGGAACCAGCAATTTGTTTGAAACCGATTATTACGGAGACAAGGCTTATTTGTCTCAATCGGGACAGTTATATGGTGAAGCAATGGCTATGGCTATGGGAAAAATTTACACCTTTGGACCCACCTTTAGAGCTGAAAAATCAAAAACCCGCCGCCATTTATCTGAGTTTTGGATGATAGAGCCGGAAATGGCTTTCCATGATATTTTTGATAACATGGATTTGATTGAAAAATTCCTTCAGCATGTGTTAAAAGATGTGTTGGCCAATTGCCAAACCGAACTGAAACTGATTGACCGCGATACTGCCTTATTAGAAAGCAGTCTTGGTGCTTTTCCAAGATTAACCTACGATGAAGCGGTAAGAATTATAAAAGGGGAACAGGATGTAGACGGGCAAAATAGTATAAAATCATTGGAAGATTTATTAGCTACTACCGAAAACCGCCTGACTGAAATAAACGCTGAAATAGCCGACCGTGAGCAAAAACTAAAAACTCCGGGGATGAAAAAGGGCGAAATAAACTTTAACCAAAACAAAATTGGTCAACTAAAAAACGAAGCCAAAGACGTGGAAGAAGACTTGCGCAACATACCGCAATGGATAAGCTCCGCCAAAAACTTTGAGTATGGCAACGACTTTGGAGGTAGTGATGAAACGGTAATTACTCGGTTGTTTAAATCCCCAATCATGGTGTACGACTGGCCACATGACGTTAAAGCCTTCTACCTAAAACGCAACCCAACGGACAGCCGTTTTGCCCGTGGTGTAGATGTACTAGCCCCCGAAGGCTATGGTGAAATAGTAGGTGGCGGCGAACGTGAAACCGACGAAGCCCTACTTACCCAAAAAATAAAAGAACACGACCTGCCCATGCAGGAATTTGAATGGTACCTTGACTTGCGCCGCTATGGCTCTGTGCCACATGCCGGTTTTGGCCTTGGGCTGGAACGATTAGTAACTTGGGTTTGCAAACTGAAACATGTGAGGGAAAGTATTCCTTTTCCGAGGATGTATGGAAGATTGATGCCGTAAGGGGAATGGTGGTATTATAACTTTTCGGGAATTAAATCTCCAATATTCAGCATTTATAAAGTGTATTTGAGAGAAAATCGTTTATAACTCTAAATCTGATTCCTAATTCATCGTATTGACAATCTTCCATAATATATTATGACGAGGAATGAGTCATTCTTAATTCCCTCAATTGCTTGCTACTAAAAAATCAAACCACTAAAGGTAAAAACAATCAATTTTTATTTATGCTCGCTAAAGTAATTTTATAAATAAGAAACGCAAATTGTTGTTAAAATTATTGCAAATTCTACATTTGCTCAACATTTTACATTAAAATTCAATTAAAAAATAAAAATATAGATTATTAATAATAATAAATTTTGCAATTAATGCAACTCAATATATTAGTATTGGTTTAATCAATAATTTTCATTAGCCTCTTTGTCCTAGTTTTGAACCGTTAACGTATATTTAAAGTAATAAAATATGTTAGAATTAAGTATCAATTCAGTTACAATTTATCTATTTGGAATTATTTGGGCTGCAGAAGCACTTATTAATTATAAAGATAATCGTCATTTATATGGGTTAAAAGATTCACTAACCAATATTTGTTTCGGATTAGTAGTTATTGTCGCAGGTTTAGGATTAAAATTAGTAGCATTAATATTCTATGAATTTGTTTATCACTATAGAATTTTTGAACTGGAAAATACGTTATGGGTTTGGTTGGTAGCCATTTTTGCATGTGATTTAATATTTTACTTATTTCATTTTATGGCACATAAGGTAAACCTATTTTGGGCTGTTCATTCTTTTCATCATTCTTCCAATTATTTTAATTTTACAATTGGTCTTCGAAATCACTTCATTCACCTTACATATAGGTTCCTATTTTGGTCACCACTTTGTTTTATTGGATTCGACCCATTACTGATCATTTTCATAGATAATTTCACTTCCTTTTATCAATTATTTCTTCATACCCAATTAATAGGCAAATTGGGTCCTTTTGAATTGTTTTTAAATACACCGTCCCACCACCGGGTTCATCATGGATGTAATGAGCAGTATTTGGATAAAAATTTTGGTGGTTTATTTATTATTTATGATAGATTTTTTGGAACATTTTGTGCTGAAGATGAACCGGTTGCTTATGGAGTAACAAAAAGAAGTAAGAGTGAAAATCCTCTAAAAATTGCGTTTCATGAATTTTACTTATTGTATTTAGAGACTCATAAAAAAAAATCTCTTTTTACTAAAATCAAAATTTTATTTTCTAATCCTAACAACAAAATTTATTAAATGATAATGTAAATTATTAAGAATTTGAGAAATAAACCCTGAGTTGTAGCTTGCATCATGCAATCTAACTCCTTTTCATGCCTCTAGCTTATTTCAGAAAACTATTATTATCAAAATTGCCAGTGACCTTGATTTATGGAACTCGCAAAATGCGAAGCGACAATCTTCGCTTAAAATAAATTTTCCATAAGTTAAAATTTGATAAGCAGCCTTTTGCCAATATTGCGTTTTTACCTACTTTCGATGATTACAAACAATCATGAAAAAAATAATATTCCTAATAGCCGCAGGTTTTGCTCTAAGTGTAAATGCCCAGAATTACTCATTTTCAAAAAGTAATGAAGCTTATTTCAGTCTTTCAGGAGCCACCAATATAGTAATCGGTGATTGGACTGAATTTGAAAAAAGCATTAAAATGCCTTTCACATTTAAATACTGGGGGGGTAATCTTGGTGACTCCATATTTCTGAATGATTGGGGGAGCCTTAGTATTGATAAAACTTATGGTGAAGAAATAACCTTTTTAGGAGAAGAGATGAGCAGCCGTGGAGTTGGCAAATCATTTATCAATTATTTAGTATCGGGCACTTCGCCCAACCGAATTTTTAAAGTGGAATATAAAAATATTGGTTTTGATGGCAATCTTCCAAGCCTTGAAGATTCAGCAAGTGTTCAATGCTGGTTGTATGAAACCTCAAATATCATAGAATTTAGATATGGTCCTAACCGTGTTCAAACAGATACTTGGCTAGATAACGGAACTTATGTGTCTATTTATAATTCTAATTTTACAAAGTTTATATCGGTAGAAGGTGACCCACTAAATCCAACAATAAACAAGACTGAAATAAGTAATGTTAAATCAGTGACTGGTATGCCAATGAATGGAACCGTTTATAAATTCACACCTCCATCCAACACTGGAATTATTGAACCAACAGTAAAAATAAGAGTAATTAATAATAAAGTATCCTTACCGGCTTCAATGGTTATAAATTCAATAAATATTTATAATACAAGCGGACAATTGCTGCAATCAGCCATCAATACTGAAGAAATCAATTTATCCAATCTTAATCATGGTATTTACTTTATTGTAATTTCGACCAATGACGGGATTATTTCAGAAAAGAAATTCCTTTGAGTAACTAAGAAGTTTTCGAATCTGGTTTGCCAAAAATTTCCTCACCTTTTGGTGATTCCATCATTTGCCAGCCTACATAATATCCTAATTCCCGATAGGCTTCAAATTGTTTTTCATCAAAAAACTGATCGGAAGTAGATTGATGTGGAAACGAAGGATTGATTCCTTTATAACTAAATACATCGGTTGGTAGGTCTTCAATCATGGCTAATTTTAAATATACCAACACGCCTTTTTTTCCGTCGGCATACTTAATATCAGCAAAAGCAAAACCTCGCTTTGCTATATCATATTTCTTTTGGTAATGGGTATCTCCTGAAGTGCCAGGCAAGATAAGATCAACTTTATAATCGTCCATAAATGAAATTTTAGCACCAAAATCTACTCTCACCTTCTCAATACCATTTGCTAAATCATCAAAATTAAAATTGGGGTCGGCTCCTCCATCCGATACTATTATTAGGTCAAGCTTTCGACGAATTAATTCATAAAAAGCTAAATTTTCATAATGTCCGCCATCCGAAAGTTGAAGGTTTCTACTTGTTTCTGATAACCCAAACCTTAAAATTTCACTGGTAAGGCCAGGAACAAAGAAATTTGGTGAACCTATCGTATTTGTTTTGCTTGGATTGCTGGTCCAATACCCTAATCGCAGATTGAGCATTGATAATAACATTGAAACCACCACATTCCGTGTAACACCTTCACCCGAGACCCCTGCACTGGGATTTAAAGCAGCCGCTGAAGTAGCCATAGCTGTAGCCAAAGTTATACCTCGTGTTTTGTTTTTTTGAAATATTTTGGTTTGTTTCCATCCGGTAGCATCACTTCCACAATAAAGTGGTGAAATAATAAAATTATCTCCTCCACGTCCACTGTAGTCTACCTTTGGCGAGTTGGCTAAAATCACATTTGTATTTACGATATGGTAGGGTTTGGGATTGTTCTTATCACACATATCTTCCATTAATGCGCCATCAGCTTCAGTAGCCGGTTGCCAAGCATTATTTTCTACAGCATCTTTGTTTGGCATAAATGCTTCCATTAATCGGTTTCGCCAAATATGATGGGGCCCAATAAAATTTAAATTTACAAACCTCCCAAAAATCACTGTTAAAATAGCTAAAAATAAAAATCCAATAGGTGATTCCATATTATGGTTTCTATCTAAAAATATATTGTAGGCCGCCAGATATGCAAAAAACAACACCCCATAAAATAGTGCAAATGCACCACCATATATTAATAAATCAGATGAAATTCCTGTGCTTTTTTCCTTATTCTGAGCCTTTTTATATTGCCACAATCCTACAACTGTGCCAAAAAATGTAGAGCCACCTGCCACATAGTATGAAATTTCATCTATCCAATTTGTTAGATTAGGTAACGAACCAAAAACCAAACACGTTAAACTTAATTTAAGCATTCTACCTATCCATTTTTGTCCTTTAATAAAATTTATATACCTTAACCTAGTTACCTTTTCTCCACTAAATGATGTGCCCAAAGAATAAAAAAATCCTTTTATAACGATAATAAAAAGAATAAAAATACCAATTCCGAGCATTACACCTCCAGTTCTTGGGTCTTCGTTAATTGCATCTTCTACAATTAAATTTTTATCATTTACCCAATGCAACAAGTCAATTAATATGTAGTATAATAGCCATATTGATCCTGTTAAGGCTAATGTAATAAAACTAATATAAACGAACAATGACATAATCATACTTCTAACAACAACACCTACAAATGACACCATATCCAAACTGGAAGTTGGGGCCAGATAGGAACCGTGTTGTCTTATGAAATCAAGTAACTTATTATCACTCTCATCCGCTGTATTATCCTTTAACACAGAATCCTTTACCTTATGCTTTGCCCGTTTTCCTAAAGGAAAATTTTCAGGTGTAGTCCCAGCATCTTTACCTCCTTGTTTAAGCGCCCATGTTAAAGCCGAACCTAAGTAGCCGCCACCTGAAACCGTAGACATATAGTCCATCTTGCTAAGTTGATTATTGGCTACCAAGGATTGCATTACACCTAAACCGAATGAAGCCGAGCGAATTCCGCCACCTGAAATAGCAAGACCTGAAACTGTTTGCTGCTCATTAAGTTTTAAATGTTCACGTTCTACATCAATTACATCTTGAGAATCGCCGGTTTGTGCGTGATGAATTACATTTTTATTAGAATTTTCAGTCATAAGATTATTAGTTTAGTTTAAATGAAAAAG
>CAMDSC010000024.1 GCA_945907065.1 Chitinophaga pinensis | reverse complement strand
TGTTTTGATGTAGTAATTTCCAATCCAGTCTCGCCAAATTTGACATACCGATCATACCACGCATAAAACGTACTTCTATGAATACCAATTTGTTCCAAGGTAGCCTTAACGCCAATGGGCGATTGTTCTACCATCTTGATGATCTCCATTTTTTCTGCCGCTGTCATTCTCATATACCTGTGGAATTTGATTCGAGACCATTCATGCTTTTTTTTAACGTCCGATTATCGAGCATTAACTCGGCCACCAGGTTTTTAAGCTCTACATTCTCATTTTTAATCTGAAGTACTTCATCTGTGTTCGCCTCCCGTAAGGTATCTCCGTTCAACCTCCGTTTGCCGGCCTCAATGAAGTCTTTGCTCCATCGATAATACAACGCTGGTGCGATGCCTTCCTTTCTGCAAATGGTGTTAATGGATTCATCACCACGCAATCCTGAAATAACAATTCTGATTTTTTCCTCAGAGCTAAATTTACGTTTGGTTCGTCGGCGAATATCCTTGATAACCGCCTCCGCATTTTTTGGTTCTTTTTCTTTCATTGTAAGCAATTTATGGTTTTTAAGTATAACTTTGTTTAGTCACACTTATGTCCACTTTATGCTGACGATCTACATACAATATCATCGAAAATGGAATCGCTGCCATGCATATACCATTGGCGATAATCGTAAAAATCATACCCGTCAATATTGTAAAAATCAATACCATAAACAAGGCAATTTGTAATCAAATCATGAAACCGCTTTGGAAACTGAATTGGCAGTTTTACCATATCATTTTTGAATATCAGGTGAAGTGAATCTTTGCCCTCATAATCAAATATTTTCAATATGGCCTGACTTTCGGCAATATCTGTAACCTCACAATTGCCAAGACTCAGATTATTATGTCCGCTTATCAATTCCGCTTTTACCCCCCTTGCTCTCCCTAATGTTCCTAAACCTATACCATCATAAGTACCAAAATTTATTTTAAATTTAATTGTATCGTCATTATAAGTAAAAACATTGCTGATTGGAAAATAAAATTCAAGCCGTTCTGTTTTGTCAAATACGGGTAGATCAAAAGTGAAATTTTCTAATCGTGTTTCTCGATAGCAATAGCCCAGATAGGGCATAGCTTTACTTATAATATCTTGGTCGGCGGGCCGTTTCACATAGTTTAGCATTCGTTCAAAAGCCTCCATACCCCATTTATATTCGCCCCATTTCATATCAATATAACCTACCTGAAAATTGCAATGAATTATAGCTGCCGTATCAGGATGCTCATCTTTTTTTTCATCCTTTACTATATCTAAATAGATATTTAAAGCTGCATCACGGCTGGCGGTATCTGCAGTTAGTTCATAAACAGCTGCCAAACTATCGGCCTCAGCTATTAATTTTAGGTTGGCGGGTTTATAATTTTGAGCTTGGGCATGGCTAGGCCATATTGCCCAAAAGTGCGCTATCAAGCAACATTTGGAAAAATATTTCATAAGGTCAAGTTTAATTGAGTTTCAAACGTAACAAATTAATCCTAATAACTAGTAATAGGTGAATGGCAGATGTGGAATTATTTTCTTTTAATTTTTACATGCCTTGTTCTAAAACAGGGTTACTTTACTAAATGTTAAAAGAAATATTTTTTTATGGCTTGTAAAATGTATCTTCTTCTTTCATTTTTCGTTTCCAGCGTTTGTGAGTCCAAAGCCAGTATTGAGGAGTTTCGTTTATTTGATTTTCAAGCCATCGGGTGTGTTTTTCTGTAATTTCACCAACATGGGTTTGGGTAGGATTTTTCTCCAACAGCTTTGCTTCCATTTCATAATAGCCGCGCTTAACTTTTGATACATAAATATAAACTACAGGATAATCATAGTCCTTTGCAAAAACTTCTGAACCTAAAAGTACGGCAGTTGGCTGATTCAAAAACTTAGTCCAATGTACACTTTTACTGTAGGTTGGCGATTGATCGGTGGCAAAAATAGTAGCAGTGAGTTTTTCTTTATTTTGCTCAAAACCAGCTTTCACTATTTTTTTGGATAGCATTTCCATACCAAACCGTTCACGGCTTTTCAAAATTTCAGTATTAAAAAATTGATTGCTTAATGGAGCATAAATACCAACAATATGATGCTTAACCTGTGTACTTAATATTGCAGCTCCGGTTTCCCAATTATTATAATGTCCACCAACAAGTATTATACTTTTTCCTTCATCATACAATGCATCCATTACCTCTGGGTTCAGCACTTTGTTTCGCTTTTTCAGTTCGGCTTCCGAGCTGCTAAATAATCGAACACTTTCAACAATCAGGTCAAAAAAATGACTGTAAAACCCTTGCTCAATTTTAACAATTTCTGCAATTGATTTTTCAGGAAATGAATTCACCAAATTGGTTCTTACTACCTTTTGGCGATATTTTATTCCTATATAAAGTACTAAATACAAAAAGTCTGAAATTCCATAAAGAATACTTAGTGGCAGATAAGAAAAGGGTTTTAAAACAAGGTAATATAAAAGTCGGCTTGTCATCTGTATGAATTATACTTTTTCTGTCTTATTAGCCAATTGCCCGCAAGCTGCATCTATATCCTTGCCGCGGCTTCTTCGAATATTTACAATCAACTTTTGTTGCTCCAGTATTTTGGCGAATTTTTCAATCTTTTCGGCAGAGGATGCTTTAAAATCTGCCATTTGTATAGGATTGTATTCAATAAGATTGATTTTGCATTTTACCTTTTTGGCAAATTGAGCCAGTTCCATCGCTTCCTGTTCGTGGTCGTTGGTATCATTTATTACGCAATATTCAAGCGTTACCCGGGTACCTGTTTTATCATGAAAATAATTCAAAGCTTCTACCAGCATTTCTAAATTATTGGTATCATTTATAGGCATTATAGAACTGCGTCGTTCGTTATTGGCAGCATGCAGTGATAGTGCTAAATTAAATTTTACATTTTCATCGCCCAATCGTTTTATCATTTTGGTAACTCCGGCTGTGCTCACTGTAATGCGCTGCGGACTCATTCCCAACCCTTCTGGTTTGGTAATATGTTCAATGCCTTTCATCACATTGGCATAATTAAGCAATGGTTCGCCCATGCCCATAAACACAATATTGCTCAATGGAATATTGTAATGTTTTATAGCCAGCTGACCTATTAAAACCACTTGATCATAAATTTCTGCGGCATCTAAATTTCGTTGTCTTTCTAAAAAACCGGTAGCACAAAAACTGCAACTCAAGCTGCAACCTACCTGACTGCTCACGCAAGCTGTCATGCGGCTAGCTGTTGGTATTAATACCCCTTCAATAATATTATCATCCCACAGTTTGAAGGCTAATTTTATAGTACCATCTTTACTTTTTTGCTGGGTTAATATTTTTACAGCCTTTATTTCAAATTTTTCAATAAGCTTTTCGCGCAATAGTTTTGAAAGATTGGTCATCTCCTCAAAACTAAAGGCACTCTTTTTCCAAAGCCATTCAAATATTTGTTTAGCTTTAAAAGCAGGTTCTCCCAAAGAACTTATTTCCTTTTGGAGTTGCTCTAAGGAGAGGGTTCGTATATCAGTTTTAGACACGATGATAATTGGCTACTAAGTAAATTGAGTAATGGAGAGAAATAAATTTATTAGAGATTGGATATATATATCGCAGTTAAAAAAAGAATAATAAAATAACCCATTAACTTACCTACCCTTTTCGTTTCACCTCTACTTGCTTAAAGGTTTCTAAAATATCACCAATTCTAAGGTCGTTATAATTTTTAATCTGAACACCACATTCATACCCTTTAGAAACTTCTTTCATATCGTCTTTAAAACGTTTTAAAGTGTCAATTTCACCTTCGTGAACCACCACACCATCGCGTATAATACGTACTTTATTGCTTCGCTCTACTTTTCCATCCAACACATAAGCTCCTGCCACAGTACCAACTTTGGTAATTTTAAACACATCACGAACTTCAATATTAGCAGTAATTTCTTCCACATATTCAGGGTCAAGCATACCTTCAATGGCAGCTTTTATTTCCTCAATAGCATGATAAATTACTGAGTATGTTTTGATTTCTATTTCCTCATCTTCCGCTAATTTTTTAGCACTTTGAGCAGGCCTTACCTGGAACCCTATTATTATTGCATCCGAAGCGGAGGCCAACAATACATCGGATTCGGTAATTTGTCCAACCCCTTTATGAATTACACTTACCTGAACTTCTTCTTTCGATAATTTTAATAACGAATCGCTCAATGCCTCTACCGAGCCATCCACATCTCCTTTTACAATAAGCTTCAATTCTTTGAACGAACCTACAGCCAATCGGCGTCCAATTTCTTCTAAGGTTATATGCTTAGAAGCTCTGATTCCTTGTTCCCGCTGCAGTTGAGTCCGTTTGTTGGCAATGTCCTTGGCACTGGATTCATCTTCAAATACATTAAAAATATCTCCAGCTTGCGGTGCTCCTTGAAAACCAAGAACACTTACTGGTGTAGATGGACCAGCCTTAGTTATTCGTTGTCCTCTTTCGTTTAATAAAGCTCTTACTCTACCATAATGGCTTCCTCCAAGTACAAAATCACCAACTTTAAGAGTGCCTTCTTGAACCAAAAGTGTAGCTACTACTCCTTTTCCTTTATCAAGATGCGTTTCCATTACAGTTCCTTTGGCTCGCTTATTAGGATTAGCCTTGAGTTCAAGTAATTCAGATTCAAGTATTACTTTTTCGAGAAGTTTATCAATATTGAGTCCTTTTTTGGCTGAAATTTCCTGACTTTGATATTTACCACCCCACTCTTCAACCAATATGCTCATGGCAGATAATTGCTCTCTTATTTTATCAGCATTTGCCCCATCTTTATCAATTTTATTATAAGCAAAAATTATTGGCACTTGTGCTGCCTGAGCATGTGCAATAGCCTCCTTTGTTTGTGGCATTACACTATCATCAGCAGCTATTACAACAATTACAATATCTGTAGTTTTGGCTCCCCTTGCACGCATCGCTGTAAAAGCTTCGTGACCCGGAGTATCAACAAATGTGATGTTTTTTCCATCGGCCATTGTTACCTCATAAGCAGCAACGTGCTGTGTTATTCCACCTGCTTCACCTGCTATCACATTGGTGCTGCGTATATAATCAAGTAACGATGTTTTTCCATGATCCACGTGACCCATAATTGTTACAATTGGAGGTCGTTCTAAAAGATCTTTAGGGTCGTCTATTTCTTCAATAATATCTTCTTGCACATCCGCTGAAACAAATTCAACTTCATAACCAAAATTCTCGGCCAATAAGTTAATGACTTCACCATCCAATCGTTGATTTATAGAAATCATCATGCCTAATGAAAAACAGGTAGTGATAATATCATTCACCTTCACATTCATTAATGAAGCTAATTCATTGGCTGTAACATATTCTGTTACTTGTATTATTTTGCTCTGAATTTCACGCCTAACTACTTGCTCTTCCTGGTGTGCAAGGAATTTTGATTTTCGATCTTTTCTTGCTTGTTGTCTTATTCTTCCACCTTGAGCATTATTTTTTTGAGTACCAATTTTAGCAAAGGTTTGCTTCATTTGCTCTTGAACCTGTTTGCCACTTACTTCATCCTTTTTAGGGCGGGTTCCAGGGGCTGGTTTATGGTCAGGTTTAAGTTCAGGTTTTTTTACAAATTGATTTCCTACAGCTTTGGTGTCAATCTTTTCTGCAGTTAATTTTCGTTTGCGTTTTTTCTTTTGAGCATCCTCGTTTACTACCTTTTTCCTTACAATAGGATCTGGTATCACAATTTTGCCCATTACAGATAAGCCTTTTAACTTAGGGGCATTGGCTTTTATTACTTTATCCTCATCTTCCGTATCTTCAATTGTTTCAACTTTTAATTCAACTTTTTCTATTGCAACTTCCTCCTCAACTATCACAACTTCTTCAACCTTCGGCTTGGCTTCTATAATTATTGCCTGCTCAGCTATTTCGGGTATGTCCTCAACTATAACCTTGGTAATTATTTCTGGTTTTTCTTCAACCTTTATGATGGGTTTTTCTTCAATTACAATTTCCTGTTTTTCTTCGTTTACTACAATCGGTTCTGCAGGTTTTGCAGGTTTTTTAGATAAATCAATTTTACCCAAAATTTTAAGACCTTCTACTTTGGGTCTTTCTGTTGCGGGTTCTACAGGTTTTTCTTCTATTATTTCCTGCGGTTTTTCGTCCTTACTCGAAATTGGTTTTTTGGTAGAACCCAGATCTTTTACAAAAAAAGTATCTTCTTCCACTTCATCAGCAGCGGGTTTTGGTTTTGAAGAAACATTTTCAAGATGTTGTTCCCTATCACGTTTCATCTGAACCTCGATGGTTTTCGACTGATCTTTTGTTTTTTTATCAGACTGAAAATCCTGCAGAAGGATTTGGTATGCAGCCTGGTCAATTTTTGCATTGGGTTTGGTGTCTTCCAATTTCACACCTTTCTTTTGCAAGTGTTCTACTATTGTATGTACACCTACCCCAAGCTCTCCAGCTACTTTGGCTAACCTGTATGATTTTTCTTCTGGCATCTTCTGTTCTGTCCCTTTTTTAATAGTCTAAATTTAAAAACTTACAGAAGGACGCATTTCCCTATATGGCCATAGTCCTTCAGTTTAATTTATTCGTGTTCATAATCCTAATCTGGTTATTTAGTTATTGGTTAATTACATTAAAGCTAATTTCAAAATAACTTAATAACTTAATATTTTAGCTAAACTCAGCTTCCAATATTTTTTTAATCTCAACAATTGTTTCTTCTTCCAATTCAGTCCGACGAACCAAATCTTCATTTGACGTGGCTAAAACACTCTTGGCCGTATCCAACCCAATAGTTTTTAGCTCCTCAATAATCCATTCATCTATTTCATCGTTAAATTCTTCAAGATCTACATCGTATTCATCTTCTGAATCTTCACGGTAAACATCTATTTCATAACCTGCAAGTTTACCTGCAAGTTTTATATTAAATCCACCTTTTCCAATGGCTAACGAAACCTGATCAGATGGTAAATAAACCGCAACACGTTTAGAGTTTTCATCAATATTGATAGATGATACTTTAGCAGGGTTTAAAGCTCTAGTAATAAACAATTGAGTGTTGGTTGTATAGTTTATCACATCAATATTTTCATTGCGCAATTCCCTTACTATACCATGAATTCTTGAACCTTTCATACCCACACATGCACCAACAGGATCAATTCTATCATCGTAACTTTCTACAGCTACTTTGGCTCTTTCTCCAGGTTCACGCACTACTTTTTTAATGGTTATTAATCCATCCAATATTTCTGGCACTTCCAGTTCAAATAATCGTTCAAGAAACATTGGAGCAGTACGTGATAAAACTATTTTTGGTAAAGCATTATTCATTTCCACACGCAAAACGATGGCTTTTAAAGTATCGCCTTTTTTATAAAAGTCACGAGGTATCATTTCGCCTTTAGGCAATATCAACTCATTTCCTTCATCGTCCAATACCATCAATTCCTTTTTCCATATTTGGTAAACTTCACCGGTAATAATTTCACCAACTCGGTCTTTATATTTCTTGTAAACTTCGTCTTTCTCAAGTTCAAGTATTCTTGAAATTAAGGTTTGACGAGCTGCTAGGATAGACCGACGACCAAAAGCTTCCATAGTTACTTCTTCATAAGTTTCTTCATTCAGTTCAAAATCGGGCTCCATCTTTTGGGCATCCGATAATGCAATTTCTGAAATATCGTTTTCTACTTCTCCCTCGTCCACAATAAGGCGGCGTTGGTAAATTTCCACATCCCCCGTTTTGTCATTCACAATTACATCAAAATTGCTATCGTCACCATAGCGTCTTTTTAGCATGCTGCGAAACACGTCTTCCATAACGCGAATCATGGTGGCACGGTCAATGTTTTTAAATTCCTTGAACTCCGAAAACGATTCAACTAATCCAATTCCTAAACTCATCTTTTTATTCTTTATTTAAATGAAATAATAACGTTTGCTTCTTTAATATTTTTAAATTCAATATCTTTAGCAGCTGTCTCTTTTTTAGAAACCTCTACTTCTATAATAATTTTATCTTCGTCTACACTTATCAAACTCCCTGTACTTTTTTCTCCATCCAAAGTTTCAACTTCCAGTTGTCTTCCAATGTGTTTGTAATATTGCTTTTGCAGTTTCAAAGGCCTGTCAGCTCCCGGTGATGATACTTCAAACGTAAAATAATCATCCTCATCTATACTTTCATCCTCATCCATTTGCTTTGATAAATAACGGCTTAACATTGCACATCGCTTTATCGTAATACTTTCAATTCCATCTACTACCACTCTGTATTTGCTGGAACCCGGCTTATTTTCAATATCTACCAAAAACTCATCCGACCCTTGCAGGTAATCAGTTGACCAGTCTTTTAATTTTGATACTAGATTAACCATATTTCAACAAAAAAGGGGAATCTATCCCCTCTTTAACATCCTCTATTTCGCTGCAAATATAGCCTTTTATTTAATTTATGCAAAAGGAGTACTACAATTTATTGAATATTTCATATAACAAAAGCAATAGAATCAAAGGATTTCAATTAAATATACTTTCTAATCCATACTATTTTATAGTTTTGCAAGCCAACCACTATATTCTTTTTGTGAAACTATCGGTCATTATTGTTAACTACAATGTAAAATACTTTTTGGAGCAATGCCTTAAGGCGGTTCAAAAGGCAATGATAGGGATTGATGGTGAAGTTTGGGTGGTTGATAATAACTCGGTAGATGGTAGTGTGGAAATGGTCAACCAAAAATTTGATTGGGTAAATCTGATTGCCAATTCTCTAAATACCGGTTTTTCGGTAGCTAATAATCAAGCCATTAAGGTATCCAAAGGCGAATATATTCTTCTGTTAAATCCAGATACAGTAGTTGAAGAAGACAGTTTTTTAAAGTGCATCGCTTTTATGGATAACCATTCCGATGCAGGAGCTTTGGGTGTGAGAATGGTAGATGGCAGTGGCCATTTTTTACCTGAGTCTAAACGTGGATTGCCAACACCTGAAGTTGCCCTTTATAAAATGTTCGGGTTAAATAAAGTGTTTCCAAAATCCAAAAAGTTTGGACGCTATCATTTGGGATTTTTGCCTGAAAATGAAACGAATGAAGTTGAGGTTTTGGCTGGTGCATATATGTTTATGAGGCGCGAAGCTTTAGAAAAAGTAGGTTTGTTGGATGAGGCCTTTTTTATGTATGGTGAAGACATTGACCTATCCTACCGGATTATAAAGGGTGGATATAAAAATTACTATTTCCCCGAAACTTCTATTATCCATTATAAGGGCGAAAGCACCAAAAAAGGAAGTGCCAATTATGTAAAAATATTTTATCAGGCTATGGTTATCTTTGCCCGCAAACACTACAAGGGAAGTAAATCGAGTCTACTCATTTTTTTAATAAATACTTTTATTTATCTAAGAGCTTTTGCGGCTTTGGTTTATCGATTTTTTAGCCGTTGGTGGCTTCCACTTCTGGATATGGTTTTGCTTTTTGCAGGAATGTATTTTCTAAAATCGTATTGGGAAGAGCATATAAAATTCATAAAACATTACCCCAAAGAGTTGATGACCATTCATGTGCCTTATTACATTGCTTTTTGGGTGGCCATTACTTTTTTTAGTCAAGGATATGAAAGGCCGTTTTTATTAAAAAATATTGTTCGGGGAATAGCGATTGCTACCATTGCAATACTTGCTGTATACGGTTTGTTTCCCGAAAATTTGAGGTTTTCGAGAGGACTGATAATATTAGGTTCATTATGGGCCATTATTGAAATGACATTTACCCGCTTACTTTCCAATTATTTGAGTTTAGGTAAATTTAGCCTTACCAATTCAGCCTCCAATAAATTGATAATTGTAGGTGGATTTGAAGAATCGAACCGTATTTATGAAATGCTCAACAAATCAACTAAAGGTTTAGACTTTATTGGATTTGTACTTACCGAAAAAAGCGAAGGGGGTATAAATATCCTAGGTACTAGTGAAAAATTGGAAGAGATTGTAAACGTGTTTAAAGCTGAAGAAATTGTTTTTTGCAGTAAAGATATTTCAGCAAAGTCCATTTTAAATTGGATGGTTAAACTGGGACCTAAAAAAGTTCATTACAAAATAGCTCCCGAAGCCAGTTCGTTTATAATCGGCAGCCATTCCAAAAACAGTTCTGGGGAATTTTTTACTGAAGAAATAACTCTGAGATTAGCAGATTCTTCAACCCTTAAAAAAAAGCGATTATTTGATATCGCTTCATCGTTAATCCTTATTTTACTATGCCCTGTTTGGTTTGTATTTGTTAAAAACAGACCCAACAAATGGTATTCAGCTATTGAAGTATTTACAGGAAAAAAATCGTGGGTTGGTTATGCTCCATCACCCGAAAATGCATTGCTTCCTTCCATTAACGATGCCATTTATCATCCAACTCAAATTATGAAAGTTATAATTAAAGACCCCGAAATCGTAAATAACCTAAACTACCAATATGCCCGTTATTATTCAATTGGTAAGGATTTGGAAATACTTTGGTTTAATTTTTTTAGTTAATAATATAAATGAGCCCATTAATATTACTTCCCGGTGCTTTGGGCCATGCTACACAGTTTGATAATTTAATAGCTGAATTAAAAACCTGTAATATTCAGGCAAAAGCTATGGATTTGGCCGGGCAAGGATTAAAGCCATATTCAACAGATGCCATCACCGTTCCATTAATGGCTGAGGCATTGCTTTTTCAGTTGAATGAGTTAAAAATTACTGAACCTGTAAATATTTTTGGCCACAGTTTAGGTGGTTATATTGGTTTATATTTATGCATGCATTTCCCTAAACGGGTTAATAGCCTATATACATTGGGAACCAAATGGCACTGGATGGCTGAAATTGCCGACAAGGAAACCGCCATGCTTGATCCTGAAAAAATGGAACAAAAAATCCCTAAATATGTAGAGCATTTAAAATCCATACATAAGCAAGACTGGAAAAACCTTGTAAAATCCATCGCTTTTTTAATGAGCGATTTGGGACTGAATCAATATCTGAAGCCTGAATATGTTTTGGAAATAAATCACCTCATAAGAATTGCCCTAGGCGACAGGGATGCAATGGTAACATTGGATGAAACAGCTAATATTTATAAAACTTTACCAAATGCTCAGTTTCAGGTTTATCTCAATACGCCACATCCTTTTGAAAAATCAGATATTAAAAAACTAGCGGCTGATTTAAAAGGATTTTTTTTATAATTAAAACCCTGTTATTTTATAAGGGTTTAGGCCTCTAATTTACCTCTAATGACCTCCAACTGTCTGCGCTTCCTTATGGCCCAATAAGCATAGGTGAGTGGCGCTCCAATAATAGTTGGAATGGTTGACTCAAAAGGGGCGGGAGTTCCTTTTAAAGAATGAACAAAGTATGTTGAAGCAATGGCAAGTATTGAAGAAACTGCTATTGACACCGACACTGAGAAAACTTTATTCTTATAGTAAGTTGAAATATTTTCACACAACCTGATAGTTATTCCCCCAACAAAAAAAGTATATAATCCCTGTTTTAAAGCGGCTATTAGCGCCACATTGATCCCATATTTAAAATTGATTAGAAATACGGCCGACCCCATAAATATGAAACCGATTCCACCCATTTTTGCATCAAAAATTGGACTGTTTCCTAAGGGGTTTTTATATTTTATCTTTGTTAACCGACTCAAATTAGAATCGTCAAATTTATGCTTTGTGGGGATAAATTTAACCGACATTTAAAAGTTTTCTTAAAGCAGACCCTATCAATAAGAGAATAAATCGGGAGCAGGAGGGGTTTTATATTCAATAAATTCCAGAGCCCGATGCCTTGATTTATAACACAAATTTCAACCTTTTTAATAGTTGGCGTTGCAAAACCACTTGTTAAATATTATTAACCGTATTTTAATTGTCTTTGATGTCTGTGTCAATAGATGTGTTTGGTGCTGTCTTTCGAAACAATTCTATAAAATAACCTATTTGAAAAAAGTCACGACCTGTTTCATCATTTATTTTGTAGTCGAATTGATGTAAATAACCAATTTGCAAAGGCGGATAAATCACCTATTGCAAAATCACAATCAATCACTTAGTTTTGTTTAACACTTGTCCTAATGAACTTGACGACGTACAATTGGCAAACCGGTTCCTGATGCAAAACTATTAAGACAAGGATATGCAGACTATGTGCAACCCAAAAAGACAGAAACTATTGGAGGAATGTTTGAGTTTAAATTTTCTGAAACAACCAAAGTTCACATCGCTATGTTTGATGCTATGGGAATTTTGGTAAGAGAGTTATATTATAATCCTTCTGAAAAACCGGGCGTTCATAAAATTGATTTTGAATTTGACTACACCGTTTTTACGGATGAATATTGCACTATCAAATTAATAGCAAATGAGGAAGTTTTGCTGACCTCCAAAGTGGATAGAAGCGATGATAATTGGATTGAGGAGTAAATTTGAATATTTAAATTTCAACACGGAGGCACAGAGACCTCTGAGAAACACATAAAAAAAGTTGCACGGAGTAATAAATAAAACTCCGTGCAACTTTGTGCTCTTAGTGTATCCGTGGTAATTGTTAAATTAGAAAGGCAAATTCTCCTCACCAATTCCCACCTCAGTAGTCTTATTTTTAGGTAAGCCAGTCAGTAAAAAATCATTAACCACTATTTCGGTAATGTATTTTGCAGTGCCATCCTTGGCTTCATAACTTCGATTGGTAATGCGGCCTTCAATGGATAACCGGTCTCCTTTGTTCACGTATTTTTCAATAGTGTCAACCTGCTTGCCCCACACCACCAAATTGTGCCAAGTAGTTTCTTCTAAATACTCGCCTTTTTGATTTTTGCGTTTTTCAGATGTAGCTAATGAAAAAGTGGCTACTTTGTTTCCATTGTCAAAAGTTTTTACTTCTGGTTCTTTTCCTACGTTGCCATAAAGGCGTACAGAATTTCTTAATGTGTTCATGTTTTTTTTAATTAAATTGTTAAACTGTTTTTGTTAATCCCTTCTATCTCGAAAGGCAGTACAAAGATGTGGTGGTAGTTTTACCCGATTCGGTTAAGAATTATTTACAGTCTTTTACAACTATTTGTAACCGTTTGTTGTCGGAACAGATTTTATGGTTATATTTGTTTAAGTGCTTTGCCAGTGAGGCATTAAACAAATTCTATGGAAGTTAAATATTGTCTTGATTGTGAAACTAAAATTTTAGGCAGAGCCGATAAAAAATTTTGTAGTGATGCCTGTCGAAATAACTACAACAATAAGTTAAACAGTGACACCACTGCCTTGATGCGAAATATTAATAACACACTTCGCAAAAACCGTCGAATACTTCAGGAGCTAATAACAACCGATGATGGCAAAGCAACAGTGCCAACAAAAAAACTAACCTCCCAAGGTTTTAGTTTTGAATACTTCACTCATATACTGAATACCAAAACCGGCAATACCTATTATTTTTGTTATGAATTTGGCTATCGAAAATTGGATGGCGATTATTATTTGGTAGTAAAAAGAGCAGAGTAAATTAGTTTTAGGCTAATATTCTTTTTTAAATAAACCAGTAAGCCAAAGCATGCTCACCATCATTATACTTCCGCTTATAGCAAATGGAAGTTGATTCATAATTTGATATAATCCACCACCTATTATTGGCCCAATAATGCGTCCCAAAGCACTGAAACTTTGAACCGTTCCCATTATTCGCCCCTGATGTTCAGAATCTGTTTTTTTACTAATCATTGAAGTAAATACCGGCGTAATGCAAGCATTAGCAAAAGCTATCATTGCCATTAATAGCAATGTAGGATACCAAAAATTATCTTTGGGTAAAAAAGGAAGAAAGCCAAGTCCGATAGCCATTAATATCCAACCGGCATACACCAAAGTTTTTTCTTGAAAAGTGCGGGTTAACTTTCCTAGTAATCCTCCTTGAACGATAACAGCGATAAAACCTAAGAAGGCAAAAATATATCCAATTCCTTTTTTTGAAATCCCATATACATCATCCCAAAGCAAAGTACTTGATACCTGCATCATACTAAAGGCTGCAACAAACAAAAAATTTAGCCATAATATTCTTCCTATAAAAGGAGTTTGTAATTCCTTAAAAGCTATAATATTACTTTGAATAAAGCCGAGTCGTGTGCCTTTTCCTTTTTCTTTCAAACTTTCGGGAAGTATAAAATAAATTAGAAAAAGATTAGTTAAACATAAACCTGCAGCTAATAACCCAACTGGCATCAGGCTAATATATTTATTCATTAGGAGGCCACCAATAGGTGGGCCAAAAATAAAACCTAACCCAAAAGCGGCACCTATAATCCCCATGGATTTTGTCCGGTTTTCTTTGGTAGTAATATCAGCAATATAGGCCGTAGCAGCCGAAATATTAGCTGAACCGAAACCTGCCAATGCCCTTGAAAAAATCAATAACCAAATATTTGTGGTAAAAGCAAAAATTATATAAGCTAAGGCGGTAAAAGCTGAGCTACTCATGAGGATTGGTTTCCTCCCAAATTTATCGCTTAAATTTCCCCAAAATGAACTAAAAATAAATTGCATTAAACTAAACAAAGCCATTACAGCACCTCCAATTATTTCAGGATAACCAAAGGTTTTGGTTACCAATGCAGGCAAAATAGGAATAACCAACCCAAAGCCAAGTAAATCAATAAAAATGGTAAGAAATATGATACTTAGGGCTGACTTTCTCATTTATAAAATTTATACTTTTATGCCTTCCAAATCCAATAAAAATGCATACTCTAACGCAACTTCTTTAAACCGTTCAAAACGCCCCGAAGCTCCGCCATGACCAGCCTCCATATTGGTAAAAAGTAAAATTTTATTTTTATCTGTCTTAAGTTCACGCAGTTTGGCAACCCATTTAGCAGGCTCCCAATATTGCACCTGACTATCGTGAAGCCCCGTAGTTACAAGCATGGTTGGATAATCCTTAGCTTCAATATTATCATAAGGACTATAAGTTTTTATATATTCATAAAACTTTTTTTCATGGGGATTTCCCCATTCATCATACTCGCCGGTTGTTAATGGAATGGTATCATCTAACATGGTGGTGACCACATCAACAAACGGAACCTGAGCCACAATTCCATGCCAAAGTTGCGGATTTAAATTTACTACAGCACCCATTAATAATCCTCCGGCACTGCCACCCATGGCATACAAATGATTAGGGCTGGTATAATTTTCATTTATTAAATAATTAGCACAATCTATAAAATCAGTAAACGTATTTTTCTTATTTAGTAGTTTGCCATCTTCATACCATTGTCTACCCATTTCTTGCCCGCCACGAATATGCGCTATAGCAAACGTAAATCCCCTGTCGAGTAAACTTAACCTCACTGAACTGAAATACACATCCATATTAGCACCATAGGATCCATAGCCATAAAGCAACAACGGATTTTTGGACCGTATAGGAAAACTTTTTTTGTATACCAAAGAAACAGGAACTTTTGTTCCATCTGCAGCTAAAGCATAGTGCCGCTCAGTCTTATATTCTTCATGATTATAACCACCCAAAACCTCTTGTTGTTTTAGCAACTTTTTTTCACGGGTTATTAAGTTATAATCATAAACGCTGCTTGGGGTAGTTAAAGAAGTGTAGCTAAATCGCATCCACTGGGTATCAAAATCCGGATTAACAGATGCACCTGCACTATAAGCTTCTTCGCCAAAATCAAGATAATGTTCCGATTGGTCGGTTTGGTTTATAACCCGCATCTGAATTAATCCATTGGTCCGTTCTTCCACTACCATATAATTTCTAAACAAATCAATCCCCTCCAATAATGTTTCGGTGCGATGAGGTATCACTTCCTTCCAGTTTTTTATCCCTGTTTTGTTTTCAGGGGTTACCATAAGTTTAAAATTTTGAGCTTTATTATTAGTAGTTACATAAAATTTATCTTCAAAATGGGCTATTCCATATTCGTGGCCACGCTTGCGGGGTTCAAAAATCCTAAACTCACCATTAGGATTTTCGGCTTCTAATATTCGGTATTCGCTGGTAAGTGTGCTATCACTTCCTATTATCAGATATTTTTTAGATTTGCTTTTATAAACAAAAGCATTAAATGTTTCATCCTTTTCTTCAAATACTAAATCTGAATCTTTTACACCTAATTTTCTTCTATAAATCTGAAATGAACGCAAGGTTTGTTCATCTTTTACAGAATAAAAAACATGTTCATTATCGGCTGCCCAACTGCATCCACCAGTTGTATTTTCAATGGTATCAGTTAGCAGTTCGCTTGTTTCTAAATTTTTGAAATAAATAGTATAAATCCTTCGGCTCAAAGTATCTGTTCCGTAAGCTAAAATTTTGTTATCAGGACTAATGCTCATTCCTGCCACATCCATATAGGCATGACCTTCAGCCAATACATTAACATCCAAAAGCAGTTCTTCGGCATTATCCAACGAATCCTTTTTGCGGCAATAAATAGGATATTCCTTTTTTTCTTCAAATCGGGTATAATACCAATAACCGTTGGATTTATAAGGCACTGATTCATCGGTTTGTTTTATCCGGCCTATCATTTCATCATACAGCCTTTTTTGAAAATCTTCGGTGTGCTTAAGAGCCTCCTTAGTATATTTATTTTCGGCCGCCAAGTAACCAATAACTTCCTGATTTTCCCTATCGTTCAACCAATAGTAATTATCTATTCGCTTATCGCCGTGTTTTTCTAAAAGAGTTTCTATTTTTTTAGCTACCGGCGGATTTTTAAAATCATTTGGCAACTGAATATCATGCTGAGAAGCACTTTGGGTATTAGTGTCGGATATACTTTCGGGAGGTTTCATAATTAAGAAGGACAAAGATAAAGGTTATTGGTATATTGTCTAAACTATGATTTTTAGGATTAAAAGTTCTGAGATTCTGAATTATTATAAAAATCCTAGTCAACATAGTACCTTTGAACCCATGTTAAAAGGCCACTTTTACTTAATCCCAAACTTTCTTGGTAGCGGCAATAAAGATGATATTTCTGTAAATCAGTTAAAACAGATTTATTCCATAAAAGAGTTTATCGTTGAATCAGAAAAAGCGGCACGAGCGTTTTTAAAAACCATTGAACATCCGTTACCACAAAATGATTTTATTTTTCATTTATTAAATGAACACAGCAGGGATAAGGAAGATTTAACACCCTTTTTTAAAAACTGTTTGCAAGGAGAAATCCTAGGTTTATTAAGCGATGCAGGCATTCCATGTGTGGCCGATCCCGGCAACCGAGCCGTATCATTTGCTCATAAAAATAAAATTAAAGTGGTCCCATTAAGCGGCCCTTCTAGTATTTATTTAGCATTGATGGCTTCGGGTTTCAATGGTCAAAACTTTATATTTCATGGCTACCTGCCTGTGGAACAACCGTTAAGAATAAAAAAGATAAAAGCCATAGAGCAACTGCTTTTAAGCACCGGGCAAACCCAAATTTTTATGGAAACACCCTACCGTAATGCGAAACTACTGGAACAACTACTCACTATTTTAAAACCCCAAACCAAACTGTGTGTGGCCGTTAATATTACCAATGAACACGAACAAATAGTAACCAAAGAAGTAGCCAATTGGAATATTAAAGATGTAAATGTAAACAAGGAGCCTTGTATTTTTTTGATAGGGAATTAATTTAAAAACCTAACAAATCACCCCACTCCCAAGCAATTCCTCATCTTTATACCAAGCTGCAAATTGTCCTGAAGTAATGCCGCGTTGTGGTTTATCAAACCATAAATAATGGGCAGTTCCTGCATTTATCAAAATAGCCTCCTGCAAAGTTTGACGGTATCTCACCCTAGCTTTAATTGGTAAACGTGCGTTTTCAGAAATGGCTTTATGAGGTTCAATCCAGCTAATATCGGAGGTGTTTATTTTTAAACAGTTTCGGTACAAGCCTTTGTGGTCATCGCCTTGGCCAGTGTAGATTAGATTATTAGCAGTGTCAGTTTCTAACACAAATAAGGGTTCGGGCTTGCCACCCACTTGCAATCCTTTGCGCTGGCCAATGGTAAAATAATGAGCACCGCTGTGTGTTCCAACTACTCTGCCATCATTTTTTTGGTAATGGACCGGTTCGCTCAATATATTCAAAGCTTGAATAAAAGAATCCGAAAACTGAGGATCTGGGTTATTCAAAATTCCGCTTACCAAATCGTGAGCTTCGCTAACCTCCAACTCATTTATTGGCGAAAAACTTCTTTCAATTTCTATAATTTCACCTTGTTTGGGTTTTAGTTGTTGTTGCAAAAATTCAGGTAAACTAATTTTTCCTACAAAACATAAGCCTTGTGAATCCCGTTTTTCAGCAGTTATCAAATCCGCTTTGGCGGCTAATTCACGTACTTTATGTTTTTGCAAATGACCAATTGGAAACAAGGCTTTAGCCAATTGTTCTTGGGTAATTTGGCACAAAAAATAACTTTGGTCTTTGTTTTTATCCGCTCCGGCCAGCAATTGGTAAGCCTTTCCACTGGCGGTTTCTGTTTCTCCTTTTTGACAATAATGACCGGTAGCTACAAAATCAGCTCCCAGTTTTTCAGCGGCTTTTAAAAAAACATCAAACTTAATTTCGCGATTGCACAATACATCAGGATTTGGAGTTCGCCCCGATTCATATTCGGCAAACATATAATCGACAATGCGTTCCTTGTATTCCTTGCTTAAATCAATTGTTTGAAATGGAATACCGAGTTTTTCGGCCACCATCAAGGCATCTTTGCTGTCTTCTTCCCAAGGGCATTCGTTATTGATTACCACAGTTTCATCGTGCCAGTTTTTCATAAACATACCAATAACATCATAGCCTTGTTCTATTAAAAGCAAGGCTGTTACAGATGAATCAACTCCGCCGGAAAGACCGACAACTACTCGTGGCATATTTTTAAAAAGCCCGCAAAGTTAGATAAAATTAAAGCCTTACTTTTGCAACCTTTAAAAAATATACATAGATATGAGTCTTTTAGTTATTGGAAGTGTGGCCTTTGATGCCATCGAAACCCCTTTTGGAAAAACAGATAAAATAGTTGGTGGCGCTGCTTCCTATATCTCTATTTCGTCTTCATTTTTTTACAAGAATATAAATTTAGTGGCAGTAGTTGGTGACGATTTTCCAAAATATTTTATTTTAAAACTCAATGAACGAGGAGTAGATACTGAAGGTTTACAAATAAAAGAAGGAGAGAAATCTTTCTTTTGGAGCGGAAAATATCACAACGACATGAACAGCCGCGATACATTGGTAACCGAACTAAATGTTTTAGGTACCTTTGACCCTATAATTCCAGAAAGCTACCAAAATTGTGAAATATTGATGCTTGGAAACTTATTGCCAAGTGTACAAAGCACTGTTATTGAAAGACTTTCAACCCGACCAAAATTTATAGCTATGGATACTATGAATTTTTGGATGGATATAGCCATGCAAGATTTAAGAAAAACCATGACCAAGGTGGATTTATTAATAATTAATGATGAAGAAGCTCGTCAGTTAAGCGGCGAATACAGTTTATTAAAAGCAAGTCGCATTATCCGCAATATGGGTCCCAAATATTTGGTAATAAAAAAAGGCGAACACGGCGCTTTATTATTTCATGAAAATGATTTATTCTTTTGTCCGGCTTTGCCTTTGGAAGACGTTTTTGACCCTACTGGTGCCGGCGATACATTTGCCGGAGGCTTTATGGGCTACCTAGCACAAAGCGGCGAAATATCTTTTAAAAATATGAAAAAAGCAGTAGTTTATGGAAGTGCCATGGCGTCTTTTTGTGTAGAAAAATTTGGAACTGAACGACTTTTGGAATTAAACGACGAAGATGTAGAAGCAAGAGTAAAACTATTTTTAACCTTGGCCGATATGGGTTTTTAGATTAAAGAATTATGCATATTTTTTGCATTCAGTTTTTTATAAAAGTGCAAAATCTTATTGCAAGGGGCAACGTTTCGTTTAAGTATCACGTCTTATATTTAATTAATCTAGTTCCGAATGCTTGTTAAAAGATTTAATTTTCCTGTCATTGCTGTAATAGTAATAATAAGTAGCGCGGGAACGTATCTTATTAATGAATATCTGCACCAAAAGATTCATCAAATCACAGACCAAACCATTGCTAAAATTGACACCCAATCAGGGATAGGCCATAATAAAATGGCACGACTCAAAGGATATCGCCTTATAAAACCTTTGATATATTCTGAAGAAGAAACAGAGTCATCCAGTTTTTCCAATATTAAATCACAACTAATTACTTACATCGAACAACTGAAAAACTCTCAGAAGCTAATATCTGCGTCGGTTTATATCAGAGAATTTGATCATGGTGAATGGATGTGTATTAACGATACTGAAAATTATTATCCTGGCTCATTAATAAAAGTACCCGGTATGATAACTTACCTAAAAATGGCGGAAAAAAACCCATCATTACTAAATAAAAAAATTGCTTTTAATACCCCAAACAGTGAAATTCCTAATCAAACTTTTGGATCAAAACAAATTGTTGCAGGCAAGGAATATACAATACGTGAATTACTAAAATATATGGTTTCGTATTCCGATAATAATGCAACTTATCTTTTAAATAGTCAAGTTGACTTAAGTGTTTTTCGTCAGGTATTTTCTGATTTAAATATTCCTTCTTTTACCAAAAATAATTTAACCATAACTGCTAAAAATTTCTCTACTTTTTTAAAAGTTTTATATAATGGCAGCTACTTGAGCAGGGATAACTCGGAATTTGCTTTAGAATTGTTGCAAGGGTGCAATTTTAAATTAGGAATGATTAAAGGAGTTCCTGTTAATACAATAGTAGCTCATAAATTTGGAGAAATGGGAGATTCCACTTCCCGCCAATTGCATGAATCAGGATTAGTTTATATTGATGGTAATCCTTATTTATTAACCATTATGACCAAAGGGTATTCAACCAAAGATCTTCCCGAAATACTAGGAACCATATCTAAAATGGTGTATCAGGATATTATTAGTAAAGGTACAAATTAGTATTTTTTAAACTTAAGGAAGTTTAATTAAAACTACCATTTAAAACATTTTTTATCTTTATGAAATGACGTAAACGGAAAACTCTGTTCTCTTTTTTTAGCATAAAATCTAAAACTATAGCTAATCTGTAGAAAAGCAAAGTTGTCATTAATTTTGGGATTGCCCCTACCATCCCCTGAATTTTTAGTACCTCCAGAATCACGCTCAAGATTCCTGTCGGCCAAAATACCTGCAATTTCACCATTAGCCTCCGTCAATTTATTATTATCATAATAATTTGTACTCACATCATCTATGTAATCGGTAAAGGTTTTGCGCATGGTAAGAATTAGACCAATTTTCTGCCTTTCGGAAACATCAAAGTTATATCCTAATCCAAAAGGGATATTATAACTTATCTTTTTATATTTTGATTTACCATCTACCAAACCCTGTCCTTCAGTGCCTAGCGGTTGTAAATCATACCATTTGCCCTTGTAATTTGCCTGAGGATTAAATCTAAATACTCCAAACCCTGCAAAAACTAACAAATTATGAGTGTTCTTTTGGCTTTTATTAAAAGTAAAAATATTAACATCGGTAGTAACTGACAATTCTTCGATGGTAGATCTAAAACTAAGATTTCTATCTTTTCTAAAGGGATCTGTTGTGTATGAGTCAGAACCTCGCACAGTAGCTTCAATAATATTAGCCCGCATCGAAAAACGGTTATTAAATTTTCTTATAATTCCTGCACCAACTGAATATCCGGTTGTTCCAAGGTTTAAATCGGCGGGTGAAAAATGACTTCCTTTTTTATCAGATCCTCCAAGGTCACCAAAAAAGTGAGACGTACCTGCGTATAATATAACCTGATAATGTTGAAATCCATATCTATCCTGAGAATAGGAATTTCCATAAGTTGAAAATATAACAATGCATAGAACTAGATATCTGAACCTCATGCAATACTTAAATAATAGTTTATAGTAAAATAGTAGAGTCAAAGATACTAAATCAGTTGAAAATAAAAAGAAGATTTAAAAAAAATGTTAGTTAAGGTTTCATAACCATCGCGAATTCCTTTAAATACAGTGGCTCAAAATAAGCCACATTTTCAAATTGATTGGTTTCAAATTTTTGAAAAGCGAGGTATCCTAAATGCTTGGCTGAAAAATTTATATCAGGAACAAAAGTTAAAGAATTATTAAAAAATAAAGATTCAATTTTTGAAGCACCATTACCACAAACAAAAGTGGGTTGGTTTAACGTATTATAAAAATTATCTTCTAAAATAACAGGTTTGGTTGGCAAAATCTTGTTCAACTGCAAATCATATCCGGCCAAATAAACCTCCATTCTACGGGCATCTATCATTGGCATTAACACTGCATTATCAGAAAATGAAAACTCTTTTTGCTGAAGCATGGCATACGCCATAGATTGCAAAGTATCCACTGCTATTAATGGAATTTGTGAAGCATAACACAATCCTTTAGCAATTGAAACTCCTATACGCAAACCAGTATAACTCCCGGGACCTTCACTCACAGCTATGGCATCCAAACTATTAATGGGTATTTGTTGTAGTTCGGTTATTTCTTTGATAAAAACCGCCAGTTTTTGCCCATGAATATTGGGTTCATCACTTTCTATCAATGCTAAAAGTTCGCCATTTTGGTGCAATGCCGCTGAGCAAATAGTTCCGCTGGATTCTATAGAAAGAATGATGGCCAATGTTGATTAATTTTGAAGCAGCAAAGGTATTCGAAATATGGATTTAAAAGACATTGAAAACTATGAAGACATTGAATTATTGGTATCCAATTTTTATGATAAACTTCTGGAAGATACGATTACAAAAGATAAATTTAAGCACCTTGACATTAAAGCGCATTTGCCAAAAATTGTAGATTTTTGGGCGTTTATTTTGATTGACAAACCAGGCTATACCGGCAATGTATTCGATAAACATTTGCACTTAAGCCTTGAACCAGCCCATTTTGAACGATGGATTGAATTTTGGACCAAGACAGTTAATGAATTGTTTAAAGGCCCTAAAGCTGAACTGGCTGTTCAACGAGCTTTGCTTTTGAGTTACACCTTTCAGTCTAAACTTTATGGAAATGATGGGAAGAAGATTGTTTGATTATTCATCAAAAAACTCATAAAGCGCAGCCATATAGGATTGATTCCAACCTTCTACTATGTCATCATAATCATCATCCGGAATATTGGTGTGCTTTAGTTCCAGTGAAGTTCCGCTTTTATCGGGGTGAAATTTCATGGTAACTATAGATTCGGAGGATTCATCTCCAAAATACCACTGCTGCACAATCTTTTTATTTTCTTCAAATTCAAGGTTTTTGCCTACAATGCTTCCATCCCATAATGAAAATTCTGAATCGGGCTCAGTGCTCATTTCTGCTTTTTCGCCAGTCATTAATTGCAAACTTATGGGATTGGTCAGGGTTGCATAAACCTCGTCAGGCGTGGCAGGAATGTGGTAGTATTTTTTGTAATCTTTCATACGTAATAGTTGCTATTTATTTTTGCCACCAAGGCGCTAAAGCACAAAGGTTCACAAAAGGATTTATTTTATCATTATCCGTTTGTAAACAAAGTTATTTTCAGAAACTATTTTTAAAAGATAAATACCTTTGGGTAAATTTAGGCTTAACGATGTTTGAATCAAGTTTGAAATTTTTGAATTAAAAATAGTTTCTCCGGTAGCTGAAATTATACTAAATGCTTTAATCGGTTTAGAACTGATTATTTCAAAGTTTCCATTGCTTGGGTTGGGAAAAACGGAAACAAAATTCGTTTGTATTTTTTGCAAACTTGCTTGTATTTCCTGTTTTTCAATATCAGAATTGTAGCGGGGATACAGCAAATATCCATCTAAAAAAGGACCGGCTGAAAAGGTGGAAACCTGCGAGCCAATGCCTGTAATATTTAGAACATCATAAGTTGGAGTTGCGGTTTCAGCCAAATTTATATCGCCATCTATTTTTACCTGAAAGGTATCTTTTCCATTGGTAAATTTATAAGCTGAATTGGCAATCCATTTGGTTGGTTTTTGTTGCGCCCATCTTAATTCCTTAATTTTTACAAGATTTGATTCTGAAAATTCATTGAGCTTAATAACCTCAATTGGTGATGTTAAAACCAAACTGCTGTTAAGTTTCAATACAGTATCTATCAAAATTAGTTGCGTTAGTCCTCTAAAATGACTGATAGTTCCTGAAACCAGAATTTCATCTCCTTCCTTTAATTCATAACCAAAATTACCAACCGGATGAAAAACTCCCATACCTCCTGTGCTATCTCTAATTGTGAATTGCAAACCCGCCGGGCGATAATTTAAGCCATAAACAATTCCTTGAACCTGAATCTTTACATTATTGGAATCGGGTATTCCAAAGCTATTAATTTTGGAAGCAAATTTTAATGGATACAAAGGATTATCGTTGTCTTGAATGGTGATTGTGATATTGGAATCCTTTAAAATTTTGCCTTCATTGTTTATAGTTTTTATAACTAATTCCAAGGTTTTATCTGGTTCATCAAATGCGTCATTTACCATCGGAATTTTAAACCATTGGGTTGAGTCAGACCAAGCCGGAAAGCTTATGGTTAAAGGTAAGCTGGAAATATAATCTGAATTAACATTTGCCGTTCCTCCTTTTTTATCAATAATAACTAAGGTTTTATTAGCATTTGGATTATTGATTTTAAGTTCAATAAAAGCGGTATCTTTTTCTAAAACGGTCAGGTTGATTTTTACAAAAGAAACCGATGGTGGCAAAATAAATTGAATATCCTTTAAACTTCGCGGAACCATAAAATATCCATCGTTCAATTTTGGAGAATTGGAAGATTGAAACACAAATCCAGTGATTGAAAAAGAAAGAGCCAATGGTATTTCGCCAGAATCAATGTCTGTTTCTTTATCAATAAAAACGGATAAAGTATCAGAGCCTTGCAAAAATTTTACAAAATTATCTTTTGGCCAAAATTTTAAGTTTTGAGCCAATTGAAGATTTGTTATTTTAACTAAATCAGCTTCAAAGTTTTCGTTGGGTAAGGTTATATAAGAAGGATTTTTTAAAGCAATTTTTGATTTATTCTTTTTAAATATAGTGTCAATTAAAATCAGTATCAACCCTTCTGTTTGCGACACTTTTCCAATAATATGAATACTATCTCCTTCGTTCACATTATAGCCAAAATTTTTTAAAGCAGAATAAGCTACGATTCCATTACTAGAATCGCGAATCACAAATTTTAAACCTGAAGATTCATAATTAATTCCATAAACGGTTCCTCTTATTTCTACCTTTTTATTTAGGTTTAGATTTATGCCATTCGTATCTAGTTGCTTTATTTCGCCAATAGTTACCAATGGCACCTTATCGGGGTTGGTTAATAAGGTTACGGAGACATTGTCAATGGCTAGCCCATGGTCGTTTCCGGCTTCATCATCGTCGAGCCATAAAAGCATTATTTCTTCGCCGGGGGTAATTGAAACAGAAATAGTTTGACTTAAAAATTTAGAATTGGCTATATCATTTCCGTTGAGTGAAGATGTTGTGGTTCCTGTTTGAGGGCTCGAAAAATCCAAACCTGAAAAATATGTAAAACCTTTACCAGTTAAATTTCTGATAGTAACAGAATCAATACCGACAATACTTGAAGCTACTTTATAAAAAAATAAGAGTTTGTTGGCGGCTGTTCCTGATGATCTGCGCCATTGCTCGCCGGTATATGAAATTTTAAGAGAATCTGTTTTAATACTAGTGTTATTTTTCAATCTCCAACCGAAAACTATAGTGTCATTGGAGCCCGAACATAAAGAGCCTAAAGCTCGATCACTGCGCAATGCTCTTCCATAACTGTAAAGTCGTCCGCTGGTTCCTGTACCCGAATCACCGCTGTAATCAATCGGTTTATTATAAGGGTCCATTTCATATGCATACCAATCTTTAAGTGTTGCGTTTTGAACCCATGATGATAAAGAATTGGAGGAAGTTAATGAATTGAAGTTTTCTGTAATTGGAATGCCGATAGTATTTATTAAAGTTTGGGATTTTGAAACTAAAGTGATTAGCATTATCACCCATAGAATTATAATTTTGTGCGGCTTAGGCATATCAATATTTTATAAAACCTAAACAAACATAGGTATATTGCCTTTAATTTTACAAACGAATCATTTTTCAATATCTAAAATATAATTATGAACGGATTGACCTCCATTTTTGAAAATGATTCAAAGAAGATAAGAATAATCTTAGTTCTGTTTTTGATAGTTTATCACTTTGTTTTATTTTTTTCTTTGAGCAATCAACCCGTTTTATTGCGCGATTCAGAGGAATATATAAGCAGTAGTAAAAGCTTTGAAATTAATAAAACCTTTTATGCCGGGCCGCAATCTGCTGAGGTTGATTATAGACTTTACAGTAAGCGAACCCCTTTCTATCCTATTGTTTTATATACCTTCCGTTCACTCAATCTTCACTTAAATTTTGTTTATTTACTTCAGCTATTTTTAGGCTTATTTAATATTTATTTAGCGTTAATACTTTTAAAACAACTTATCAAAAAGCATTCATTGGCCTATATTTTTTTAGCCTTTTTTATACTTCTCACCCCTTCACAGTTTATCTATAGCCAATTTATAATGGCCGATTTATGGTTGCAATCGTTCATTATGATTTGCATTGTATCGTTTGCTTTTTATATAAAATCCAAAAAATCTATTTGGTTAATATCGTTAATCCTATTTTCAACTCTGGCAGCCCTTACTAAACCCATTTTTCTTCTTGCTTCCTTTGGTATTTCTTTATACAGCTTAATCATTGTGATAAAACAAAACCACTCCAAGCTATTAACCATTCTGGTTATTATTCCTTTTTTAAGTTGGTTTGCTATCTGCAAGCAAAATGAAAAACTAACAGAAGTATTTCATTACAGTTCCATTGGGTATATTAATTTGTTGCATTACAATACCAATTTGTATTTGAATAAAGCTATTGGCAAAGCCGAAACTGAAAAACTATTGGAACCCTTAATGATTGTGCCTCATACCAAATATGAGTTTAAAGAAAACTATAATCAGGTAAATAAAGTTTGTAAAGAAGCTTTGCTATCTCATATTAGAGGTTATTTTTTATACCATTGCAAAGGTGTAGCTTACTTCTTTTTAGATCCAGGAAGGTTTGATATTTATAATTTTTTAAGAATAGAAGAAAAAAATTCTACAGGCTTTTTGCATAAGGGAACCAATGAAAGTCGCCTAAAAAGTATGTTTAATGAACATCCTATTGTTTCAATTTCTTTAGTATTAATTTTCATTATTAATGTTTTAAAAACCTTTGGTTTTTTAGGCTTTTTATGGCTTCAAAGAAAAAACAGATTGGCATGGGCCGGGGCAATAGTTATATTTTATATTGCTTTTTTAACAGGGCCTTTAGGAGCTAGCCGCTTTGCCTTGCCGGTGGAATTAATAATAATCTGTTTTGCTTCTTTATTTTTTGCGCAGCTTTTTCAAAATTTAAAATTTTGGAAAAAGGTAACTACCAACTAAAATTGCTATACCCAAATTCATCTGTAATTTGTTTTTGGGTTTTATAAAGCAGGTTGATATCCATATAAATATTAGTCTTGGGTCGGTCACTCGTTTTTGGCTGGCTATTTATGGCTAAGGCTACATCCATGCCTTTAATAATTTTAGCAAATACGGTGTAATTATTGTCGAGAAAATGTGCACCTCCGGTTTGAATAACAACATAATATTGCGAACCATTTGATTTCTTTTGTGGATTATTGTCTCGGGCTGTGCCTACTGCACCATAGTCGTGTTTATATAGTGAAGTATCAATCTCGGCATCTATTGTATAACCAGGGCCTCCGCTGCCATCATTTGAAGGATTGTCATCTTTTGATAATGGATCACCTCCTTGTATTACAAAATTGTTTACACAACGGTGAAACGTGGTGCTGTCATAAAAGCTTTGCCTTACCAACTTTAAAAAATTAGCCCGATGTTTTAATGTTTTTTTATTAAGCCACATATACATAGTGCCAAATGCGGTTTTAATTTCAATAATCTCTTCCCGTTGTTCTCTTATACTCAAATCCACCAATGTGCCTTGTTTAGCTTTCAGATCTGCCTTTCCTTCCCAGATCACCGCTTTATCCTGATCCAGCACTCTATATGACACCGTTTTGCTTTTTGAGGTTCCCAGAGACACGGCCACTCTTAGCCCTGAATCTTTACCCCCTGCAGCTGATGAACCTACCAAATTGCCATCTATATAATATGAAAGGTTTGTACTTCCCGCTGTCATTATCTGTTGTGAAGTGGTTCTATCAAACCAAAATAAAATATTATCCGTGAATTGACATACACCGCCATTTTTACATTCTTTACAAAAATTATCGGCATCTTTATCCGTACATCCGTCTTTTTTGCAACTAAAAAACGTTGTAGTAAATAATAATAAGGAAACTAAGAATATATTTTTCATGATATTATTTTCAGCGAATATAATCAGAAAGTAGAATTTTCATTAAATAAAAAAGGTCTGCTCACTAATGAACAGACCTTTCTATTTTTAAGATATTTTAAAATTACTTACTCGGAGCTGGGGCTTCAGTAGTAGTTTTCTTTTTGCAGCAAGATGATCCTTCTTTAGAACAGCCCTTTTTTGGGGTAGCGGCAGCATCACTATTGCAACATGCTTTTTTACAGTTTTTCTTTTTTCTGTGTTTAGCTCCGTCGTTATGCTCAACAGTGTTTCCATTAATGTTTACAGCAGCTATTGCATCAGATGCAAGCATTGAACCCATTACCAATCCTAATACTAATACTAATTTTTTCATTTTATTATTTTTTATATTTAATATTCAAAGATAATTTAAACTATTTCAATTTTGCAATAATGGTTTGTCCGCCAGATGTCTTTTCACCAATTTTTACGTTAATCGTAGCATTTAAAGGGACAAAAACATCAACCCGTGAGCCAAATTTAATAAATCCCATCTCTTGAGCTTGCTTTACAGGTTGTCCTTCTTTTACATACCAACAAATACGTCGAGCTAAAGCACCGGCTATTTGACGAAACAATATTTTATCACCGTTTTCGGTTTCTATAACGGTAGTAGTTCTCTCATTAAGTTCGCTTGATTTTGGATGCCAAGCTACTAAATATTTACCTTTATGGTATTTAAAATATTTTACTATTCCACTTACTGGATTGCGATTTACATGCACATTAAAAGGCGACATAAAAATAGAAATCTGCATGCATTCAGCATTTAAAAATTCCTTCTCAAAAACTTTTTCTATAACCACAACTTTACCATCAGCAGGTGCTATTATAGCACTTGCATCCTGAGTTAATTGACGACTTGGATTTCTGAAAAACTGAAGAATGATAACAAATACAGCTAATGAAAGTATAACTAGAATACTTTTAATCAACGCATAAGGTATAAACTTATCACTTAAGTAATTTATTCCTATCAATACGATAGAAGCTATTAAAATTGTGGCAAAGCCTTCGCGGTGCAAATACATTAGAATACCCCTCTTAAACGTTGAGTACTGGCCACCTTATCAATAGCTACTATATATGCGGCAGTTCGCATGCTTACATCATATTTTTGCGAAGCTTGATACACATTATCAAAAGCTTGTTTCATTACTCGGTCAGCTCTTCTGTTCACTCGTTCTTCTGTCCAATAATAACCTAAGCGGTTTTGCACCCATTCAAAATATGAAACGCTAACCCCACCAGCATTAGCCAATATATCAGGAACAATATTAACTTTATTCGTATGCAATATTTTATCAGCATTACTGGCTATTGGGCCATTAGCACCTTCTACCACCAATTTAGCTTTGATGGCATGTGCATTATCATCCGTTATTTGGTCTTCCATTGCTGCAGGCACCAATACGTCTACATCTAGAGTTAATAATTCATCGTTGGTAATTCTATCCGCGTTAAATCCTTCTAAGGTACCGTTGTTTTTTTCAACATAAGCTATCGCTTCTTCTATATTGATACCATCTTTTTTATAATAACCTCCTGTAACATCAGATATAGCCACAATTTTTAAACCTTGCATGGCTAATAATTTGGCAGAAATAGATCCTACATTACCAAATCCTTGAACGGCACAAGTACAGCTTTGCGGATCCATTTTTAATTTTGCCATAGCACCTCTTGCAGTTACCATTACACCTCGGCCTGTAGCCTCTACTCGGCCTAATGAGCCTCCTAAAACTAATGGCTTGCCAGTTACTACCGCTGGACTTGATATTCCTTTAATTTTTGAATATTCATCCATAATCCAAGCCATCGTTTGTTGATTGGTTCCCATATCAGGGGCTGGAATATCTCTATCCGGACCAAATACATCTTGCATAGCTGCTGTATAGGAGCGGGTAAGTCGTTCCAACTCACCTTGGCTCATATTTCGCGGGTCGCATTTTATACCGCCTTTGGCACCACCATAAGGAATTCCAACTACGGCACATTTCCAAGTCATCCATGCGGCAAGTGCTTTTACTTCGTCAAGGGTAACATTCATGGAATAACGAATTCCACCTTTGCTAGGCCCCATACTGGCTGAATGAACCACTCGTATTCCTTCAAACACCTTTAATTTTCCATCATCTAAAATTACCGGAAGACTTACTATAACCACTTTTTGAGGGTTGATGAGCATATCGTAAGTCATTTGGTCAAGGCCAAGAATATTGGCCGCATTTGAAAACCGTTCTTTCATAGAATCCAATGGATTCAAGTGTTCTGGTTGGTTATGAGTCATGTTTATTTACTAAATAATAGCTTTATAAAAAGAGGCGCAAAGCTAAATTAATTTTACGTTAAGGCAATAAGATTTAACGATTATGTTACTAAATAAGCTGGCAATAGAAATATACTAACCAAGCGGTAATCAAAGTTGCATCCATTCGGTCTAATATTCCGCCGTGGCCTGGAATTAAATTACCCGAATCTTTAATATCCAAACTTCTTTTAAGCATGGATTCTATTAAATCACCCAGAGTGGCTCCAATGCTTATTATTACAGACAAAATACAATATTGAACCATGGTAAACTGATGCTGCCAGTAAAATATTCCAACGGCTGCCGCCATGGTTAGTATCACTCCACCAATTGACCCTTCAATTGTTTTTTTGGGAGATATACGACTGAATAAAGACGTTTTTCCAAGCCATCTTCCTGTTAAATATGCAAAGGTATCATTGGCCCAAATTAATATAAATATGGCTAAAACAAACTTGCCATTGTAGGCTATTTCATCGTTTATGTATAAAAACTTTTGGTAACCAATACCGTAAAGCAATCCTATTGAAAACGGAATATATATCCATCCTGTAAGTTGACGGCCAATCATATCGAAGGGCGTTTTATGCTTATGAAATAATTGAATAATAAAAAGCAAAACAGTAAATAAAAGACCCATACCATAATAAATACGGCGTATATACATAAACTGCCAAAGGCTTAATACGGAGAACAAATACAGTCCACACAAGATAAATAAGGTTTTTTGAATAACTGACAATTCATCCAGCAAAAGGGTTTTATACTCCCACAAACAAATGAAAGTAAGAACTAAAAATAATGAAAAGGCTGACCAACTTCCCATAAGCAAACTACCAGAAATAATGGCAACATATACGGTTCCCGAAATGGCTCTTTGTGTTAAATTATTCATGTGTAATACCTGTTGATTGTTTTGAAAATTTGTTGACCCAAGTAATTAGGGCGATGGTAATTATAAAACTAAGAATGGTTAAAATTATTGGCATGTGGGCTTTGTCATCGGTTAATAGATTTTTAAAGCCTTTTTGGTAATAAAAATTACCCAGCACGGCTGCAGTATTGTTTAAAAAATGAAACAATATAGATGCCCAAATACTTTGAGTCCAATTGATAAAAAAACCGAGGATAACAGCCAATACCATCATTGGCACAAATTTATAAAACTGCATGTGAAACAAGGTGAAAATAACCGCGACAACTACAACTGACTTTAAAAATTTACCGGAATAATCATACACCACATTGAGCAAAACCCCGCGGCAAAACAACTCTTCGCCTATTGCCGGAATTAAAGCCATTACAACAATATTAATAAACAAATCGCTATAGCCATTCATTCCTAACATAAGGCTATACAACTTATTATTTTGGTCTTCCATTATTTTCAATTGCTTTTCTAAGCCCGAAAGAAATTGGGGGAAAACCAATTGGTTATTCATTTCTACCAACCATGAAAGCAAAGGAAGCGATACCAATAATAACAAAGGAACAATTGCCAGATAAATTGCTTTAGGGAAAGTATTAAGTCCTAAATATTCGGTAGGTTTTTGTTTAAAAATAAGGGCAAGAATAAAAGAAGAAAAAACAAAAGTGCCTATGGAATAAATAGCAAAAAACAACCGTGTAGCATGTATTTCGTTGGTTCTTGCACCTATAAAATTACCAGCCCCTATGTAGTTGCTAATATTAATATGATACACCGCCTGACAAACAAACTGAGCCAAAGCTGTAAACAAAAATAGATTGATAAACAATATGCCAAACGCTATTAATAAGCGAGATATTAATTTAAATATATTTTGGCTGTTCATGCAGGTGCAAAGGTGTAAAAAAAATAAGATATGCTAAATATGATTTCTTTAGAACAAAAATAACGCCTCTAATCCTTATAAGTTCTTGGAACGCTGGGGTCGGTAATTATAATATAATCACCCAATGATTTATGTAGGCTCCAGTCAATATTTGGATAAGCATCATCACTGCCTGTTGAAATTATTAAAGGTTTTAGTTTTGGCATGTATTTTTTAAGCTGTGTTACTGCGGCAAAACCTTCATCGCTATGAAACCTACCGTTTACCTGCATCACTTTTTTGCCTTTGTTGTGTTTCATGTATTGAGAAATAGAATAGGCCATGGTGGCATCCCAAAGCGATTGGCCCATTACCAAATTAAAATTACCCATTGAAAAGGCTGGTGCAGCTTTTTTGGCTCCTGTATCGGTAGCAGCCAGGGCGGCTGAGTGGCCTGAAAGATCCATCAGTTTTTCATAGTATTTTCCGGTGGCGGTGTCGTAGGGCAAAGGGGCAAACTGTTTTTTAGATTCTTTACCCAAAGTCATCAATGCTTTTTGTCCTTTGCGGCCGGCCAAGTTGGTGTAGCGGCTTGGGGCATTGGCACAAATTACATCCAGTTTATTGCTTTTGGCAAACTCCACCATAGGCCGGTAATCGCGGTAATTGCTCCACACCCGGGCATCTTTTTTAAAGTTTTTTTCGCGAATATCTCCATTCAAGTATTCATTCATTACCAACTGCACATCACGGTCAAACATTTCCATAGACAAGGCTAGGTTTGGATTTTTTTGATACAGTATTTCAAACATTTTACTTTCCAAATAATGGGTTACCGAATCGTTATGTTCTTCGCCAAAAAACAAAACATCATAATTGGCAAAATCATTTCCTATTTCACTAAGTGTTACTTCCTTCCCAAGCTTTACAGAATAAATCTTATAATTAGCCTCGGATAATTGTGCTACGGAGTGAAAACCAATGGCAATAAATATGAATAAAAATAATGGCTTTAAAAATGTCAAAGTTGATGTGTTAGTTTTTTCTATTGCGTTTTTCATAAAATTCTTTGATGGGCTTAAATGGCCCCAGTTTGTGTTGCGATTCAGGATAGGGGTCTAAATATGGGCCTGCAGGAAAGTCGATGGGTTTAAATTCTATATCAGGACAATCCTTCTTCAAATTTCTGTAAGGCCGCGGATGTATGGAGTCACAATTCATAAATGCTACCACATCAAAGACTTCTTCATCCGTTAATTGTGGTAAAGTTTTTTTATCTGCAAAAGGCATACTCCATTTCACAAACCGACTGGCAGTGATGGTTCGATGCATGCTACTACCTTGGGCATAGCTATTCATTCCCCAAAGTGGCGGATAAATATAGGTTTCTTTATCGGGGGTTAATATTCCCTGGCCATCAGCACCATGGCACTTAACACATTTATTACTATATACTTTGGCTCCATTTTCAATACTTGCAGCTCTATCAATAAGTGTAATTTTTCCTAAGTGCAACGTATCATCATTGAACGATGCATTTCTTCCCTCACATAACCAACGCATATAAGCCACCATAGCTCTCATTTCACGACTTTCATAAGGCAACATTTTTCCATTCATAGGTCGTTCAAAACAATTATTAATTCTATCTTCCACAGTAAGAACTTTTCCATCTCTGCCGCGGTATTGCGGATATTTCAGATAGGATTCGCTCAAACTATTACTCATGGGCCGTATTCCCGCATCGAGATGGCAATTCTTACAATTCATTTTGTTACCTGTAAGTTGCATTACCTTTCCTTCGGGCCCCAAGTAATAGGCGGTTCGTGTAAACAATTGGTAACCGTAACGAATTTCATCCCCCAATTTAGTATGTGGTATTTTTGAGGTATCTGGAAGCAAAACCGATTCATTTTTCGTCATTGATTTATTATCATTTTCACAAACACAACCTGCAAAAACGACAATTGTTCCAATGAAAAGA
>CAMDSC010000023.1 GCA_945907065.1 Chitinophaga pinensis | reverse complement strand
CGATTATATAAAATTTGATAATTTACTACCCAATAGTTAAGGTTACCTTTTAATGGTTTTAGATATTTTTTAATTGACATTGCTTTCATACTCTACTTTTTACAGGTGAAACATTTTGACCTTCCAGGTGAAACATAAGTGAAACATTTATGGGTGAAATTAGAAAAAAAATAATTATAATCAAAACCCTTCCTCTAGTGGGAGAAGGGTTTTGAAAAAACTAAAAAGAATGTGAAGGAAAAAAGTGGAGTTGCGGGGATTCGAACCCCGGTCCGGCGAAGGAACTGATTGAGCTTTCTACATGTGTATTGATAATTATTTTTAGAGCTTAAGCCGGTTCACCAATTACCAACATAAGCCTTAGCCTGCATAATAATCCTTTGGGTTGGCTGGCGTGGCCCTCAGATTCCCCATCGTTTCGACCATCTTTAATCTCACCAGTTAGGGATTAGGCAAGAAGATGGATGACAAGTGCACTAATCCTAGATTAGGCAGCCATTGCGAAAGTGTTTTCGCCTTTTATGGTTTGAACCTTCTGATTTAAGAGCTACTGGAACAAGTCTCTACATGCTTACCCACCAATTGCACAACCCGTCAAATCCGGTCAACCCCAAGTTGGTGTAGTGTATTAATTGCAAAGGTAAGGCCAAAATTTTTGGTGTCAGGTTTATTTTTTTCATCGCAATATCATTTTTCAAACCATAATATAACACCATAACAAATAACTAATTTCGCGGGCATGATTACCTTCGGATTGATTTGTGAATACAAGCAGCCACCTGATAAACGTGTGGCTTTCCCGCCTATAGAATGTCATCAAATTAAAACGCTATATGCTAATATAAATATTATTGCAGAAACCTCGTCTGACCGAATATTTGGAGATGAATTGTATAAAAAAGAAGGAATAACAGTTTCTAATAATTTATCGGCTTGCAATATTTTATTTGGAATAAAAGAAGTTCCTGCCGAAAAACTAATTGAAGGAAAAACCTATTTATTTTTTTCACATACCATAAAAAAACAACCTCACAATCGAGAAATGTTAAAGGAAATTATCAAAAAAAATATTCGTCTTATTGATTATGAATGTTTGGTGTGGCCTAATGGTTCAAGAGTTTTAGGATTTGGACGATACGCCGGACTGGTGGGAACTTATGAAACATTGAAATCTTTGGGTATAAAAAACAAAACTTTCAATATAAAACCTGCTTATGAATGTGCTGATTTGAGAGAAATGATAGCTATTCTTCAATCCATTGAACCAATCATAAAAAAGCAAAACCATAAAATTGTGATAACCGGTAGCGGTCGGGTTTCCTCTGGTGCTGAAGAATTACTAAAAGCCATTGGAATAAAAAATGTGTCTCCGTCTGATTTTTTAAGTAGTAATTACCACGAAACCGTTTATACCCTTTTAGATAGCCACCACCTCTACAAACGAAAAGATGGAGAACTATGGAACCATGAACATTTTTTTCATAATCATAATGCTTATCAGTCAATATTTAAGCCTTATACAAAAGTTGCCGACATATTAATAAATGGTGTATTTTGGGATAGTGCCATGCCTCAGCATTTTTCAAAAGAAGATACAAAATCCAACGGTTTTTCATTGAAATTAATTGGTGATATTAGTTGCGATATTGAAGGTTCAGTACCAATTACTTTGCATGATACTCATGCTGATAATTCGACAATGGGTTGGGATGCAGCCAATCAATGCGAATGTGAACCTTACGGCGAGAACAGCATTGATATTTTAGCGGTTTCAAATTTACCAAGTGAATTACCTGCTGATGCTTCAGTAGGATTTGCCAACGATTTCATTAAAGTTGTTTTGCCTGAATTATTGAAGCCTGAAAGCGAAATGATAAAAAATGCAACTATTTGCGAAGCAGGACGTTTAACTGAAAAATTTAGTTATTTAGAAGATTATATTTCTATATGAAAAGTGATGAAGAAAAAGCTAATCTTTATTTTTTTATTGACCATTGGGACTATTCAGGCTCAAAATTTTGATACCCGAATTCTTCAATCCATCAATTCGCCAAATACCAAATACGATAAATTTTGGTTAGGAATAACAAATAGCGCAACCCCTGTTGCCATAGCTACACCGCTTAGTTTATTTGCCATTGGTTATTATCATTATTTGCCCAAGGGAAAAGAAAATGCTTATTCAGCTGCGGGAGGTTTGGCTTTAAACACTTTGCTGACTTTTGGTTTAAAATATGCCATTAACCGTGAACGGCCGTTTGTAGACAACCCGGATATTTTCAAAAAAACACATGCTGGTTCGTATTCATTTCCATCAGGACATACATCTACTGCCTTTGCTGCTGCCACTAGTCTAGCTTTGGCTTACCCCAAATGGTATGTGGCTGCACCTACTTTTGCTTGGGCTAGTGCTGTTGGCTATAGCCGAATGCATTTGGGTGTTCACTATCCAAGTGATGTTTTGGCCGGAGCTATTATTGGAACCTTGAGCAGTTTTGTGGCATTTAAGGTGAATCAAAAATTGATGAAATAAATTATTCCAATGGAAACTCATTTCCTAATTCAGGAATATGGACATTCGAAAATCCAGCTCCTTCTAAGGCTTGTTTCATTTTTTGTTGCCTTTCATATTCGCCATGGACTAAAAAAGTCTTTTTAATTTGCTTTGGATTTTGATTACTCAAAAATTTAAGCATTTCTTTTTGGTCAGCATGGCCGCTCAATCCATCTATTATTTTAATGTTTGCTCTTACTCTTAGTTCTTTCCCAAATATTTTTACCATTGTTGGGTACTCACGCAACTTGGCTCCTAATGTGCCTTCAGCGCAATACCCTACCATTAAAATTGTATTGTCAGCATCTTCAATATTATTAAAAATATGGTGACGAATTCTGCCTGCATTTGCCATTCCACTGGCACTTATAATTATACAAGGCTCTTTTTTATCATTTAAAGCTTTTGAATCTTCTACTTTTCGAATATAAATAAGCTTGTTAAAACCAAATGGATTGTCATTGGTGGTCATATAATTTATAATTTCACTATCAAAACACTCATGATGAACGGTAAAAATATCGGTGGCATTAACTGCCAGTGGGCTATCTACATAAACCGGAATATGAGGAAGCTTGCCTTTAGATTCTAAGTGGTCAAGCATGTAAACAATTTCCTGAGTTCTACCAACGCTAAACGCCGGAATAATTAATTTGCCGCGGTGCATCACGCAGGTATTATGAACAATATCTAGCAACTGGTTAATATCCCCCGGCAATTCGTCATGAAACTCGCCACCATAAGTACTCTCACTTATCAAATAATCTACCTGTGGCATAGGTTCAGGGTCTTTTATAATAGGTCGGTTCCAGCGGCCTACATCGCCTGTAAAACCTAAATACGTTATGGTACCATTGGCACGAGCTATTTTTAAAGTGACGGAGGCACTGCCAAGTATATGTCCAGCATCAGCAAAATAAACTTGAACATCCTGCGAAATATGAAACCAACGGTCGTAATTATAACTTGTAAACTGCCGCATACAAATTTGAGCATCTTCGGTGGTATAAAGAGGTTCAGTTTTGGTTGCCGTTCCCTTTTTAAGATTTTTTTCATTGGCCCATTGGGCATCTTTTTCTTGAATAGAGGCACTATCCAAAAGCATAATAGCTGCTAAATCGCGAGTGGCATGGGTGCATATAATATTCCCTTTAAACCCGTCTTTAACCAATTTTGGAATTCGGCCAATATGGTCGATATGGGCATGGCTCACTACCAATAAATCAATAGCGGCCGGATCAAATTCCCAATGGGTATTAAAATCATCCAATTCATCTTCGCGGCCTTGATACAATCCGCAATCTAAGAGTATAGTAAATCCATTATCGAGGGTTACAAGGTGACTACTTCCCGTTACTGTTCTAGCTGCTCCGCAAAATTTTAATTTCATTTTTATATTGTTGGTAAGTGTTAGTTGATGGTCATTAATAATTTGGAGTCAAAGTTAATTATTATTTTTTGCGTAAATTCTTTTACTTTTGGTTTCTAAATTATTCTAATTGAAAAAAACACTACCACTTCTTCTCTTTTCATTTTTTGGTTTACTAGCTACAGCACAACCATGGAATTCAAAAATAACTAACCCCAACGCTACTTTTTTTGATATTCAACATGCCTTTAATGATTATTGGAAAGATAAAACTCCCGGTAAAGGCGAAGGCTACAGCCAGTTTAAACGCTGGGAATGGTTTTGGGAACAACGGGTAAGCCAATCAGGGGAGTTTCCGCCTATAGATATAAATTATACCGAATACCAAAAATTTGTTTCAAAACAACTTTTGTTTAAAGCATCGCCTATCAAAACCCAATGGAGTTTTTTAGGCCCCACCACCACACCCAGCGGATACAATGGGTTGGGGCGGTTAAACTGTGTTTCGTTTCATCCCGCCGATACTAATACGATGTGGGTAGGTTCACCGTCAGGAGGCATCTGGAAAACCAAAGATTTTGGAAAATCATGGACCCCTCTTTCTGATTATAATGTGGTGCTTGGTGTAAGCAGTATTGCTGTAAATCCTAATTATCCCGACAGTATTTATATTGCCACAGGAGATGGTGAAAAAGGAAGTCTATTTGGATTAACAGGTGGCCCGCAAGGCGATAATAAAAGTATTGGAATTTTGGTATCTTCGGATGGCGGACTGAGTTGGAAACCTACCAGCATGAACTGGAATATTTTTGATGTTAAATTAATTAGCAAATTATTGATGAATCCTAAAAATTCAAAACATTTGGTATGTGCAACCTCTGATGGTGTGTATGTTACCACTGATGCCGGAATAACTTGGATACGAAAACAAACTGGTTATTTTATGGATATTGCTTTTTGCCCGGGCAATGCCAATATTGTGTATGCCACCACCTATGATTATAATGGCAATGCAAAACTTTACAGAAGTGCCAATGGCGGAGCCACCTTTAAACAAACCTTTATAAAACCTTTGGCTACGCGAATAACTATTGGGGTAACAGCTGCAAATCCTGCCAAAGTGCAACTGTTAGTGGCCGATAAAAAAGATGGAAAATTTGGAGGAATTCATCAATCGATGGACACAGGAAATACCTTTAAAATAAAATACGATACCGGAAAAATCAATATTTTGAGCAGTGCATATGATGGCAATACTAAGCGTGGTCAAGGATGGTATGATTTAGCTTTTACACTATCGCCGACAGATGAAAATTTAGTATTTGTGGGGGGGGTAAATAACTGGAAATCTACAAACGGAAGTGATAGTTTTAAAATAAATACTATGTGGGTTGGCGGCACAAGCCAAAATCCAAAAAATGTTCAAGTAACCCATGCTGATAAACATTTTATGACTTACAATCCTTTAAATGGTAATTTGTTTGATTGCAATGATGGGGGCATTTATTGCAGTAGAAACAATGGCACATCATGGACTGATTTGTCTGTAGGGCTTGGAATTACACAGTTTTATAAAATAGCAATAACCGAAAGTGATACAAATATTGTGGTAGCCGGCTCCCAAGATAACGGCTCCAAAATAAGGCGGGGGGATAAATGGTATGAAGCTACTGGAGGAGACGGAATGGATTGCGCTATCGACCCATTGCAACCCAATATTATTTACACCACTTCGCAATACGGTAAAATATATAGATTGGATGAAAATGGACAAACTGCTATTTCTGATAATATTAAAGACAAACCAAAAGGATCGTGGGTTACACCTTATGTTATTGACCCTAATGATAACAAAACTTTGTATGCCGGATTTAAAATGATATACAAAACAACAGACCGTGGTATTACATGGTCCGCTATCAGTGATAGTATTTTTAAACCAAATTTTGTTATTCATTTACAAGTAGCTCCTACTAATTCGAAAATAATTTATGCTGCTGATTTTACTAGAGTATACAAAACTACAGATGGTGGTGGAATATGGACATTAGTAACAACCTCTTCCAACCCCATTAGTTGCCTTAGGATTCATCCTTATAATGCAGATGTTTTTTATTACACCAATTCAAATTATGTAAATACAGCAAAGGTTTACCGGATAAATACTGCAGTTACTGGAAATGGGCGTTTTACTAATCTCACTTTAAACTTACCAAATGTTGCCATTAATTGTATTGAATACGACAAACAATCAAAAGAAGGTTTGTTTATTGGTACCGATATTGGTACTTTTTATAAAGATACAAGTATGAATCAATGGGAAATATTAAATGCAAATATGCCAAATGTGGTTATAACAGATTTGGACATTAATTATAAAGACCGATTGTTGTATGCAGGTACATTTGGAAGAGGCGTTTGGAAAACATCAATAAAAATAAACCCTAAACTTCAGGCACCTTTTACCACAACGGTTGAACCTGCAGATAACTCTACCCGAGTGCAGCCCAAATCGCAATTGATAGTTTATTTTAACGAACCTGTAAAAAAAGGAACCGGAATTATACGCATTTTTGAAAGTAATATTGAAAAGCAACGAATAAACGTGAACAGTGATAGTGTAGTTGTAGATTTCAATAGGATAATAATTACACCGGGAGAATTTAGTTTAGGTAAAACCGAATACATTACGTTTCCTCAAGGAACATTTTTAGATTGGGATAATAATGAGCACAAAGGGATACTAACTAATACAGACTGGAATTTTACCATTACATCCGATTTAAAAGTGAATAACTTAACTCTTAAAAATTTCATTACTATTTATCCCAACCCTACCAATGGCTTGGTATATATTAAAACCAATCCAAATGTTGAAATAAAAAATATTACAATCTACAATGCTTTAGGAAAAATAGTTTTATCAAAAAGCATTGTAGGTCCGGATTGCTGTGAATTTAATCTCGGTCATTTTTCTAAAGGTCTTTACAATATTGTATTGGACGTGGATGGAAAAATTTTGAATGAACGATTGCTATTAGAATAAAAAAAATATTTGTATGAAAATTATCAATAAACTTGTCTTAGCGTTTTTTCTTTTATTAAATTTTAAAGCTTTTTGCCAACCTACATCCTTTGAATCGCGAGGCATTGGTGGTGGGGGTGCTTTATTTTCGCCGGCCATAAATCCTGCTGATAATAACGAGCTGTTTATGGCCTGTGATATGAGTGAAATTTATCATTCCAAAAACAAAGGAGCAAGCTGGAGTATGTTGCATTTTAAAACCATACAAGGCGGGCATGACAGCAAAATGCAATTCACCAAAGATGCTACTATTCGGTATTGTATTGATTATACTTCCAAAGACGGAACCGATTATACACGCCCGGTAAAAAGTACTGATGGTGGCAAAACCTGGAACCTATTGCAGGGCAATCCTTTTCCAACCGATGTGGCTTATAATTTAACGGCTGATTATAACGACCCCACCCGACTGATTTTGGGTTTTTATGGCGAAATATATTTTAGCAAAGACGGAGGAACCACCTTCAAAAAAATATACACCTGCAAAAGCACCGGCGAAGGAAATCATATAGCAGGTAGTTTTTTTAAAGGAACGGATATTTACATCGGGTTAAATGATGGCTTATTAAAAAGCTCGGACGGAGGAACTTCATTTGCCCTAATGACAACCACAGGAATGGTTACTGGAGAAAAAATGCTTTCGTTTTCAGCTGCATTTGATGGAACAAACATGAGATTTTCATGCCTCACCCTAACTAGTGTTTGGGCAGGTATTCAACATGCTTTTGAATACAGCAATGGAAGTTCGGCCAATATGAAGGGAATTTATATAATGGATAATTCAGATGGAACATGGAAACCTAAATTGACTGGAGTTAATAAAGCAACAGACTATCCAGTTTTTATTGGAATGGCTGCCAATAATATAGGAACGATTTATCTTTCTGGTGGCAGTTCCACCGGTGCGCCAATAGTTATGAAAAGCACCGATGGCGGAACCACATGGAATCACGCTTTTATAAGTACCAATAATCAAAATATTTATACAGGCTGGAGCGGTTATCAGGGCGACAGGCAATGGAGTTATGGCGAATGCCCTTTTGGATTTACGGTGGCAGCTAACGATGCTAATAAAGTTATATTTACCGATTTTGGGTTTGCCCATGGCACTTTTGATGGAGGAACAACCTGGCAACAAATGTATGTTGACCCATCAAGCCAAAATACTAAGAATGCTGCTACACCAAAGGGAAAAGCTTATAAAGGCGTGGGGCTTGAAAATACAACCAACTGGAACATGCTTTGGACCGATTCTACTCATTTACTGGCTTCGTTTTCGGATATCAATGGAGTAATGAGTGAAGACAAAGGCAAAAGCTGGAAAATAATTCCAAACTTATCTCAAAATTCAGTATATCATATTGTGAAACACAGCAACGGAACTTTGTATGCCGCCACTTCCAATATTCATGATATGTACCAAAGTACCCGATTAACGGATGCCATAATTGATGTAGGAAAAGGAAGTGTTTATTTTAGTACCAATAGCGGCACAAGTTTTAGTTTACTTCACGATTTTGCACATCCTGTTATTTGGCTGGCTTTGGACCCTAATAATCCCAAACGCCTTTATGCCAGTATAATTCACAGCACATTGGGTGGCGTTTATGTATCCGATGATATTGACAAAGGAGCAGCTAGTACTTGGAAAAAAGTAACCAATCCACCGCGAACTCAAGGCCATGCCTTTGTTATTAAGGTTTTGAAAAACGGAAATTTGGTGGCTAGTTATTCAGGCCGAAGAACTGGAAGCCCTGTTCAATTCACAGCTTCATCCGGAGTATTTTATAGCACCGATGGCGGAACAACTTGGCAAGATAGGAGCCACAATAATATGAAATATTGGACCAAGGATGTGGTAATTGACCCGCACGATACTTCTGGTAGTACTTGGTATGCAGCCGTTTTCAGCGGTTGGGGAAGTGCCGTACCTGCTGGAACAGGCGGGCTTTACCGAACTACCGACAAAGGGGTTAATTGGACAAAAATTTCAAATTCATCGGCTTCCTATCGGGTAAATTCATGCACTGTAAATCCTAAAAATAAAGATGAAATGTATTACACCACCGAAACCGACGGGCTTTGGTTTAGCAAAAATGCAACCACTACTCCTCCAACTTTTACGTTGGTAGATGCGTATGCTTTTCGTCATCCGGTAAGGGTCACTTACAATCCTTATAAAAATTCTGAGATTTGGGTTTCTGGCTTTGGTTCGGGCATGATAACCGGAACCGTTGGTGGTGGAAGTTCAGCAAAAATTACTTTAAAAAACCGTGAATCAATTACCGTATTCCCCAACCCTGCCAAGGATTATTTGTACTTTAAAAATTCATCCATTGGTTCATATTTCATCTATGATATAACTGGCAAAGTGCTTTTAGGATCTGATGAAATTAGTAATTCTTCTGAAACCAAAATTGATATTCGATTCTTAAAGCAAGGGCTTTACTTTATGGTTTTAAAAACGGAGAAAGGCTTAGTGAGTGAACGGTTTGTGAAGGAATAGAAATTAAAACTTGCATAGAACTTACTAATTCCATAAGTATCTTCGCACTTCCCAATGCCATTTAAAATAGTCTCTGATTTTGTGCCAACCGGCGATCAACCCACTGCTATTAAGCAATTGGTGGAAGGCTTAAAAAATGGCGACCAAAGTCAAACTTTACTTGGTGTTACAGGCTCTGGCAAAACATTTACCATTGCCAATGTTATTCAGCAGGTTCAAAAACCTACTATTATTGTTAGTCATAACAAAACATTAGTAGCGCAGCTTTACAGCGAGTTTAAGAATTTTTTTCCGGAGAATGCCGTTGAATTTTTTGTATCCTATTACGATTATTACCAACCCGAGGCATATTTACCAACCTCAAATACATACATTGAAAAAGATTTAAATATTAATGAAGAAATAGAAAAGCTGAGGCTTAAAACTATTTCATCCTTGTTATCAGGTAGGCGAGACATAATTGTGGTGGCTTCGGTATCGTGCATTTATGGAGCCGGAAATCCTTATGATTATGAAAAAGGGATTGTGCGAGTTTCGGTAGGGCAAAAAGTAGCCCGAAATGTGTTTTTATATTCGTTGGTGGAAAGCCTTTACAGCCGCACAACTGTGGAGTTTAAACGCGGAACTTTCCGAGTAAACGGAGATAATGTAGATATTTATTTGGCTTACGAAGATTTTGCGTTCAGAGTTTCGTTTTTTGGAAATGAAATAGAAGAACTAAGTTCATTTGACCCAATGACTGGGAAAACCATCAGCAAAATGGATGATTTGGCCATTTATCCCGCTAATATTTATGTAACCAATCGCGATAGTATGCAAGCTGCCATCCGCGATATTCAGGATGATTTGGTAAAACAGGTCACCTATTTTAAATCCATAGGGAAACATCTGGAAGCCAAACGCCTGGAAGAACGTACCAATTTTGATTTGGAAATGATACGCGAATTGGGCTATTGCAGCGGTATTGAAAACTACAGCCGCTACATGGACCGACGCGAAGTTGGGCAACGCCCGTTTTGCTTGCTGGATTATTTTCCTAAAGATTATTTGATGGTTGTGGATGAAAGCCATGTTACATTGCCACAAGTAAGAGGAATGTATGGAGGCGATAGAAGCCGTAAGCAAAATTTGGTAGAATATGGCTTTAGATTACCGGCTGCTATGGACAATCGCCCTTTAAAATTTGAGGAGTTTGAGATGATGAAAAGTCAGGTGATTTATGTAAGCGCCACACCTGCAGATTATGAAATTCAACAAAGCGACGGAATAGTGGTAGAACAAGTTATTCGTCCTACAGGCTTGCTTGATCCGGAAATAGAAGTTCGGCCATGCACCAATCAGGTGGATGATTTATTGTATGAAATAGACCTTCGAATAAAAATGGGCGATCGTATATTGGTAACTACCCTTACCAAACGAATGGCAGAGGAATTGGATAAATATTTAAGAAACCTTGGAATAAATGCCACCTATATTCACAGTGAGGTAAAAACCCTCGACCGGGTGGAAATTTTGAAGAATCTTAGACTTGGAAATATTGATGTATTGGTTGGTGTAAACCTTTTGCGCGAAGGTTTGGATTTACCAGAAGTATCATTAGTAGCAATACTTGATGCCGATAAGGAAGGTTTTTTGCGAAGCGAACGAAGCCTTACCCAAACGATAGGCCGGGCCGCCCGAAACGTGAGAGGAAAGGTAATTATGTATGCTAACAAAGTAACTGAAAGCATGCGAAAAACCATTGAAGAAACGGACCGACGCCGGGCCAAACAAATTTTATATAATACCAAACATGGAATAACCCCTACCACTATTATTAAATCTATTGAAGATTTGATTGACCGCCCCGATGCTCCGCGATATGGTGCAGCTATGAATAGGGCCTATGTAGAAAATGAAACCATTAGTTTGGCAGCCGATCCGGTTATTCAATATTTAGCAAAGCCCGAACTTGAAAAACTATTAGCCACCACCAAAAGCCGTATGATGAAAGCTGCCAAAGACCTCGACTTTATTGAAGCAGCGCGATTAAGGGATGAAATGATGGAGCTGGAAAAAATGGTAGGGAGAAAGGTTTAAAAACCCTATTTAAAAATCTTAAACTCAACTTTATAGTCTCTTTCCTTAATCGAAATGCCCGACTTAGGATAAGGCATTGCATTGGTTACAACAATTTTATACCCTTTATAAATTGTCGGATTATCCATAGAAGGTATTACCAAACTTACAGATTTATCAAGTAATATTTCAACTGAAACAGCACCCGCCCAAAAACATTGAACTCCTTCAGGGCATCGGGAATCGCTAACAACTCGAATAAATTTTAACTCAATAGGAAGTTTTGTATCCTTTAAATAAAACAACCCACTTTGCACAACTGAAAGAGTCCCAATTCCATCATAAAATTTGAATGGAGGCATTGACGGATCTTTCTTGCAAGCCAAAAATACAAAGCTTGTAAAAAGGATTAATGATAAAGAACTATTTCTCATGCCTTTGTTTCTTCAAATATAAAAAATAAATATAATTTACTTATGAAACCATTAATTTTTTTTAGACTTGCAGTTAAATGAAAAAACTATTTACAACCTTACTGTTTATTAGCGCAGCTTTATTTACCAAGGCACAAAACGATAAAGGCGTATTCTCAGGAAATTTTCAAGGCACTTTTAATGTGTTTGATGTTGATTCCAGTATAGGTGTTACAGAAAAAACTTCACCACAATATGGCACTCAAAAATCAAGCAGCGAGGCTTTTCTTTTTATGAACTACAGCAATTATGGTTTTAATATAGCCACTCGTTTTGATTTGTTTAATAATTCCAATTTGCTTAACCCAAGCGGTTCTTTTTCAGGTCAAGGTTTGGGTTTTTGGCAAGTTTCAAAAGATATTGAAAAATTAAATATAACTGCCGGCTATTTTTATGAGCAATTTGGCTCAGGTCTTGTTTTTAGAGCCTATGAGGATAGATTAATCGGTATTGATTATGCGGTGCAAGGTGTGAAAGCAAAATATGCAATTACTGATAATTTAACTATTAAAGCCTTTACCGGACGACAAAAAGGATTTCAGGACAACCGTTTTGGAGTAGCCAACCAAATTATTAAAGGTGTAAATGCTGAAGGCGGTAAAACATTTGGAGATTTAACCATTAACGGAGGGGGTTCACTTGTAAATAGAACCCTTAACGATGAAGCAATGAATAGCATTGCCTCTGAAATAAACGCTATGGAAGTGAGTAAACGTTTTTATCCAAAATATAATGTGTATGCCTACAATGGTTATTTTTCAATGGCTCTTAAAGATTTTACCTATGACTTGGAATATGTAGGAAAAACGAAGGAAGCTACCAGAAATCAACTTACAGGCAGTTTAGAAAATAAAGAAGGTAAACTGTTTTTAACAACTTTTGGTTATGCTAAATCTAAGTTGGGAGCTAAACATAAAGGAGGAATTGGCTTTAATTTACAATATCGATATGCTGAAGATTATAATATGACCCTAGGCCCAAATGTTAAACCTTTGGAAGGTATTGTAGGTTTTGTGCCATCCCTTACTCAACAAAGTACCTATAGGCTGTTAGCCCGATATGCAGCACAAGCCATAACTACTGGCGAACAAGGAATTCAGGCCGATATTAATATTACTATTAATAAAGAAAATTCAATATTGATTAATTTGGCTCGAATTGATCAGTTAAACAAGGATACTCTTTATCGTGAGGCCTATATTGAGTACAGCCATAAGTTTAATAAAAACCTTAAAGCAAAAGCTGGTATTCAGGCCATTTACTACGACCAAGCTATTTATCAAGGCAAACCCGGCCATGCCCCTGTAAAAACAATTACTCCTTTTGCAGAAGTGACTTGGAAAATGGATAAGAAAAATTCATTTCGTTTTGAAGGACAATATTTGAGCACCAAACAGGATTATGGAAGTTTTGCCAATGTGATATTGGAATGGAACTCTTCACCGCATTATTCATTTGCCTTATCGGATATGATAAATGTGAAACCTCACCGTTATGAAGACAATCCTGCACCTGACAAAGTACTTCACTATTATTCCGTCTTTGGAAAATACAGCATTCACACCTCGGCCTTTACCCTAGCTTATATAAAACAAGTGGAAGGTGTAAATTGCTCAGGAGGAGTTTGCCGCTTAGAGCCTGCCTTTAGTGGGATTAGGTTTACAGTGACTACTAATTTTTAAGAGTGTAGGACTAACTTTATTGAAATTTAGAGATTCTTAATTCACCCTAGAGCTCAAGGCTTCCACCATTTTAGTTCCTATATCGGCAGGAGATTCAACTACGTAAATTCCACATTCGGCCATAATTTTCATTTTGGCTGCCGCAGTATCATCAGTTCCACCTACGATGGCTCCAGCGTGGCCCATACGGCGGCCTGGAGGGGCGGTTTGCCCGGCAATAAACCCAACTACTACTTTTTTATTTCCGGTGGCTTTAATCCAACGGGCGGCATCGGCTTCATAGCTTCCGCCTATTTCGCCTATCATTACAATAGCATCGGTTTCGGGGTCGTTCATAAATAGTTCTATAGCATCTTGGGTGGTTGTTCCAATAATTGGGTCGCCTCCAATACCAATAGCTGTAGAAACACCCAAACCGGCTTTCACAATCTGATCGGCTGCTTCATAGGTTAAAGTTCCTGATTTAGATACAATACCTATTCTTCCTTTTTTAAACACAAAACCCGGCATAATTCCAATTTTAGCTTCATCAGGAGTTATAATTCCCGGGCAGTTAGGGCCTATCAAAATACAATCACGTTTTTTGATATAAGCCTTTACAGGAATCATATCTTTTACAGGAATTCCTTCGGTAATACAAACGATTACTTTAATACCTGCATCCGCAGCTTCCATAATAGCGTCGGCTGCAAATGGAGGTGGAACAAAAATGATGGAAACATTGGCTCCGGATTTATCTACCGCTTCCTTTACGGTATTAAAAACAGGGCGATCTAAATGGGTTTGTCCTCCTTTGCCTGGAGTAACTCCACCTACCACATTGGTGCCATACTCAATCATTTGACCGGCATGAAAAGTACCTTCAGTACCTGTAAAACCTTGAACTATTACTTTGGAATTTTTATTAACTAAAACGCTCATGTGTTGTATTAAAAACGAGGGGCAAAAGTAATTTTAAAATAGCCGCTAAACAATAATGACAAATAACAAAAGGCAAATAATAAAATAGAGAGGAAGTTGATTTTTTTAACGCTTTAAAAAATTAAACTTTCTTAAAAAAGAGTTTAAAAATTTGCTATTTACTGCAAGGAACCTGAACTTCAGGAATAAAAACTTTTATTCGGTCGTCATTTTTTATAGCCCCAAAACCTCCGTAAACATTAGTTACTTTGTGGTAGCCGTTGGCTTTAAGTATGGAACAAGCTATTACCGAACGGTAACCACCGGCACAGTATACATACTGGTCTTTGTCTTTATCAATACGTTCTAAATTATCCTGAAGACTGGCTAAGGTATTAAATTCAGCATTTTCAACATGGCCTTGATCAAATTCGGAAGGCTTGCGAACATCCAAAATTCCAATGTTTTTACCATGCTTTTGCTCCAAGGCTAATTCTTCAGTATCTACGGATACCAGCATATCAATTCGTTTTCCAGCACCAACCCAAGTATCATATCCACCGTTCAAATAACCGGCAATATTATCAAACCCAACGCGAGCCAAACGGATAACACTTTCCTGTTCTTTGCCTGTCTCGGTTACTAACATTATTTTTCTGTCCAACTCAAATAAGGTAGCCGCCCAAATAGCGTATTGTCCATTCAATCCAATATTAATGGATCGTGGCACAAAACCATTTTCAAAAACCAATGGATCGCGGCTGTCAATTATTAACGCTCCATCTGTTTTAAGTGTTTCAAATTCCTCCACTGAAAGGGCTTTCATACCGTTGGTTTCTATTTCAGAAATACTGGCATATCCATGTTTATTAAGTTTTGCATCTTTAAAAAAGTAGTCGGGTGGGGCTGAAATACCATCCGTTACTTGAGCTATAAATTCTTCTTTTGTTAAATCAGCCATGGCATAGTTAGAAGCTTTTTGAACGCCAATCGTACTAAAAGTTTCTTTTCCCATACTTTTGCCACAGGCGCTTCCGGGGCCATGGGCGGGATAAACAATTACATTATCACCCAACGTTTTTAGTTTTGAGTTTAATGAATCATATAACCAACCGGCCATTTTTTCGGTATTCAAATCAGGATTACCATCCAATAAATCCGGGCGGCCTACATCTCCTACAAACAAAGTATCTCCTGTAAAAACACAATGGTCTTTACCTTTTTCATCTTTTAATAAATAACAGGTACTTTCAGGTGTGTGGCCGGGAGTATGCAACGCTGTTATTGTAATATTTCCCAATTCAAAAACCTGTCCGTCGGTTGCTATAAGCGCATCAAAACCGGTTTCAGCTTTTGGGCCATAAATAATAGTAGCCCCTGTAGCTTTAGCTAAATCCACATGACCAGATACAAAATCGGCATGAAAATGGGTTTCGAACACATATTTTATTTTATGTCCTTGTTCATTGGCTTTATCAATATAAACCTGATAATCGCGAATAGGATCAATGATAGCAACTTCGCCATTACTTTCAATATAATAAGCGGCTTGAGCCAGACAGTTGGTGTACAGTTGTTCTATATGCATTTCGGGTATTGAGTTAATGGGTTACTTGTTATTGAGTTTAGAAATAACAAATTAACACTAAAACAGTTTGATAATTAAGCCGTGTGAATAGTAAACTCAAAAAATTCCATTACCTGATTGGCCAATAATTTACGGCAGGCTTCATCGGTTTTTGTTTTGGCTTCAGCTTCATTGGCAGCTTCTATTTCCATAGTAATATGTTTACCAACTCTCACATTTTGAACTTGTGGCAAGCCAATGGCAGCCATACTTCCGGTTACGGCTTTGCCCTGTGGGTCTAACAAATTTTTGTGAGGCATTACGTTTATTTCAGCTATAAATTTCATATTCAATTATTAAAGTGCAAAAATACGATAATGGCTTAAAAACTTTTCCAAAGTTTTGGAACTTTGGAAAAGTTAAAATTATAAGGTTGCTTTCTTTTTGGGGGCAATTAACGAAACCAATACATACCCCAAAATAACCAAAGGCAATCCTTGAAATTGAAAAAATATCAAAGCAAGCAAACCTATAAGCAAAACCAAATAGCGATAAACATTATCTTTCAGGCTATAGTTTTTAAATTTTAAAGCTAAAAGCTTCAATTCGGAAACCATTAAAATACACAGTAAAACCACCAAAACCGCCACCATCCATGGATTGAGCATAAATGCCAAAGACCCTGATTTATCTATAAAAGGCAAGGATGCAATAACAATACCGGTACTTGGAACGGGTAAACCAAGGAACGAATCGCTTTGGCGGGTGTCAATATTAAATTTGGCTAAGCGGATGCAAGAAAAGATTCCGATTAAGAAACCTAAATATGAGAAATCTCCCATTAAATTATAACCAACAATGATAAAAGATGGGGCCACTCCAAAACTTACTACATCAGCTAAACTATCTAATTGTTTTCCTAATTCAGAATTAACTTTTAATAATCGTGCCGCTAAACCATCAAAAAAATCAAGAATGGCTGCACCGAAAATAAAAAGTGAGGGGTAAACATACCACCACATTTTGTAAGCAGATTCTTCCAAGTGTTCATCCGTATATTCACCACTCTCGCTGGCAGCAATATAACAAGCCAACATCCCACAACCTAAATTCCCTAGAGTTATAATATTAGGTATCCATTTTTTAATAGCATTCATTAATCACGAATTAGAAATTACGAATTACGGGTGACCAATTCCTAATTCCTAATTTTTAATTCCTAATTATTTTCACTCTTACCAAACAATTTTCCCGTTAATCAGATTTTACATTAATATAGTCTAACGTAATAGTATCAAATCCTTTATAAAAATAATTTTGCACCGCTTTAATACAAAAATGTTTAAACCCATCCTAACAACCGTTTTTCTCCTTTTCACAACCCTACTATTTGCCCAAAGTTATACCATCAGTGGACGAATTACAGATTCTAAAACCGGTGAAGACCTGACGGGAGCAACAGTTCTAATTCCTAAAACAACTTATGGCGTATCTACAAATTCTTATGGTTTTTATTCTTTAACCTTACTAAAAGGAACCTATAAGGTTCAATTTAAATATGTGGGATATGAAGGAATAGAGAAAAATATAACCCTTGACAAAAACACCACAATAAATGTAGAACTTACCGAAACCTCAAAAGATATTGATGAAATTACAATAAATGCAAAGGCTGAAGAATCAAAAGTAGAAAACAAGCAGATAAACGTAATAAAACTTGATATGCAAACTGTAAAGCGAATACCAGTGGTATTTGGCGAAGTGGATGTGTTGAAAACAGTAACCATGCTTCCCGGAATTATTAGTGCGGGAGAAGGTAATTCAGGGTTTAGTGTGAGGGGCGGAACCCAAGATCAAAATTTGATATTATTGGATGAAGCCACCGTTTATAATGTATCGCATTTGTTAGGGTTTTTCTCCGTTTTTAATGGGGATGCTATACGGGATTTGGATGTTTATAAAGGTGGAATACCACCTCAATACGGCGGTCGTTTATCATCTTTAATAGATATTAGGATGAAGGAAGGAAATAATAAAAAATTTGCAGGAACAGGAGGAATTGGATTGTTATCAAGCCGCCTCACTTTGGAAGGACCGATTGTAAAAAATAAAGCTTCCTTCATTATTTCAGGCCGTAGATCGTATGCCGATGTTTTTTTACCATTAGCTCCGCAAGAAGAAGCTAAAAACAGCAAGCTTTATTTTTACGATTTTAACGCTAAAATAAATTACCGATTGAGCGATAAAGACAAATTATTTATATCCGGTTATTTTGGTAGGGATAAGTTTGAGTTTTCTAATCTTTTTGGGAATAGTTGGGGGAATAAAACAGCTACCATTCGCTGGAACCATTTATTTAATAAAAAACTTTTTAGTAATCAAACTCTTATCTATAGCGATTTTGATTACTATTTTAAAATTAATATTTCGGACGCTAATAGTTTAGAATTTACACAGGGAATTACAGATGTAAGTTATAAATCAGATTTTGCATGGTTTTATAATCCTAATAATAAATTCAATTTTGGTGGAGCTATAACTCATCACACTTTTAATCCCGGTGAAATAAGGCCAATTGGTGATGGCTCCATCCTTACTGCCCCAATTATTTTAGAAAAACGGAAAGCCTTAGAGAGTGCTTTGTATACGGAGCATGAACATAAATTTAATGCCCGATTTAAAGTTCGATATGGCCTTCGTTATTCTATTTTTAATAATTTGGGAAGTGCTAATGAATACAAATTTGCATATGATAGCATTGGTTCGGCACCAATTGTTGAAGATACGTTTTCTTATAAAAAAAATTCAATTTTTAATACCTATAGCGGTCTTGAACCGCGAGCCAGTGCCAGTTATAATCTTTCTAAAAATGATGCAATTAAAGCTTCCTACAACAGAACCTTTCAATATTTGCAACAAGCAGGAAACACCTCCTTTGCATTGCCTACCGACCAATGGATACCTGCCAACATTAATATAAAACCTCAAATTAGCGATCAAATAGCGTTGGGTTTTTTCAAAAATTTTGACTTAGGATTGGAAACTTCTGTGGAGGTATATTATAAATGGATGAAAAACCAAATTGATTTTAGAGACAATGCCGTTTTGTTTTTGAATAATCAGGTATATGGTGAGTTGCTCACAGGCAAAGGCTGGAGCTATGGTTCAGAGTTTTTTATAAAAAAAACCAAAGGAAATTTAAAAGGTTTTATAAGCTACACAATATCCAAATCCATGCGACAAATTATGGGAATAAATCACTACAATCCTTACCCAACAAATACCGACAGAAGGCATAATTTAACAGCAACAGCCAATTATGAAATAACAAAAAAATGGGATGCGAGTCTCAATTTCATATTTGCCACCGGCAATCCTATTACCTATCCGCAAGGAAGATGGGAATATGATGGAAAACTTATTACACTATGGGCACCTCGAAATGCGCAACGATTTCCGTCCTATCATCGAATGGATGTGGGTGTAAATTATTATCCAACCATGCGAAAAAAAGGAAAAGTAGAAAGTTCCTGGAATTTTTCAGTGTATAACGTTTATGGCCGTAAAAATCCTTATGTAATAAACACAGGGGAAAGAATGGTAAAAGGAACCGATGGAACACAGGTAAAAACAGGAATACCAATAACTGAACAAATTGCTTTATTCCGCTGGATACCATCTGTTACTTGGAATTTTAAATTTTAATTAAGAAAACTAATGACGAACCAAATATTTAAAAACCTAATAGTATCATTTTTAGCCATAGTGGCATTATCTTCTTGCCGCGATGAAGTTATTTTAAACTTGAATAATGTAGGAGCTATTCCTGTAATAGAATCAAATATAAGTAATGATAGTATTCCTTTTATGGTAAGAGTTACCACAACTGCTGATTATTATTCACTAACCATACCAGAAGTAACAGATGCTATGGTTACTATATTGGGTAGCAATGGAAGTAAGGATACATTATACCATGACACTGCAGGATATTATTATTCAAAAAATATTAATCCTTGTAAAGTTGGAGTAGCATATACTTTAAATGTATCTTATAAAGGAAAAACCTACAGTGCTACTGAAACATGTTTACCCCAAAACCCTATAGATTCATTAAAAGCGGTGTATATGCCTAAGCGAGGATTTTTTCCTGCTGGCTATTATTTATATGAATGGACACGAGAAAAACCTGGAAAAGGCGACTGCTATCTTTGGAATTTATACCAAAACGATACCTTGCTAACCGAGGACTTTTATTATTTGGCTGATGATCAATTTTTAGAAGAAAACGGCCAATATTTAAGCACGGATTTTCAGTTTCCTTTTCGTTTAAATGATAGTATAGCATTGGAACAAATGGCTATATCTCGTCAATATTACAATTTTTTAACAGCCATTCAAACTCAAACTAGTCGCGATGGTAGCCCGTTTTCAGCTCCACCTTCTAATATTTCAGGAAACATTAGCAATGGAGGAATAGGATATTTTGCTGTAAGAAATATTATTAGAAAAAAATTAGTAGCTAAATAGAGTTAAGTTAAAAGTTGAAAACTAAAATTTAATAGATATAAGTCTTAAAACTGTCAATTCTAGCAATTTTCAAAACTCAAAATTTTCATATAAAATAAATGCCCAATAAATTAATAATAATTGCCTTTTTCTCAGCCATAATGTTGTTGATAGATTGGTATGTTTTTAGCGGATTTAAAGTTTTAATCAGCAACTATCAACCTCAAATTCAGCGCTGGCTGAAAACAGGATTTTGGATACTTTCAGCCCTTAATATTATACTTTTAATTACTTTTCATTCTTTGCCTGCACACCAGTTTTGGGGATTAAAAATTGTAATTGCTACCTTTCTTTTTGGCCAATATTTTGCCAAGTTCACTTGGATTTTATTTTTATTTATTGATGATATAATTCGCTTTTTTAGATGGATTGTCTCCCTATTTCAAACAAAAACCGAAAGTGTAGCCGGCACCAAAATTAACCGTTCTGAATTTTTGGTAAAAACGGGTATGCTGGCCGGAACCGGAATTCTTACAGCTTTGAGTTGGGGTATTTTTAGCGGAGCTTATGATTACCGCATAAAGCGAAGATCCATTTCTTTAAAAAATCTTCCCGATTCGTTTGACGGATTTCGTATTCTTCAAATCAGCGATATTCACTCCGGTTCGTTTTGGGATACTGAAGCAGTGAAACGCGGCGTTCAAATGGTTTTGGACCAAAAAGCGGATGTCATATTTTTTACCGGCGATTTGGTAAATAATGAATCTACTGAAATGGCTCCTTACATGGATGTGTTTAATAAATTAACAGCACCTCACGGCGTTTTTAGCATTTTCGGTAATCATGATTATGGCGATTATGTTAGCTGGCCAAGTCCTGAAGCCAAGATCCAAAATTTGGAAGATTTAAAAACAGTTCATAAAAATTTAGGGTGGAGATTATTGGTGGATGAACATGAACGTATTACTATTGGCGAAGATTCCATTGGTGTATTAGGAATTGGAAACTGGGGCAATAAAGGCCGTTTTCCTAAGTATGGAAAAATGCATGCAGCCGTTAAAGGAACCGAAGATTTGCCTGTAAAACTATTGCTATCGCACGACCCAAGCCACTGGCGTGGTGAAGTTTTAAATAATTACCCGGATATTGACGTAATGTTTTCAGGCCACACTCATGGTATGCAATTTGGGGTGGAAATTGGAAACTATAAATGGAGCCCCATAAAATACATGTATAAGGAATGGGCCGATTTGCACACGGAAGGTCATCAACATTTGTATGTAAATCGTGGCTTTGGATTTTTAGGTTACCCCGGCCGGTTTGGTATTTTGCCTGAAATTACTATTATTGAATTAAAGAAAGGGTAATTTCGCAACTCTGAAAAACACTACACTTTTTGTTCATCTTGCTTTGTTTATGGTGGCCTTGCTTTATGCTGCCACATTTACCATTGCTAAGGAAATAATGCCCCAATGGCTGCCTTCAGAAGCTTTTGTGGCCATACGAATAATCATCGCCGGATTTATATTTTTTGTAATACAAATCGTTTTTATTCGTGAAAAAATAACAGATAAGAAGGATTTGAAACGGGTATTTATTTGCACTCTTTTTGGCACATTGTTCAATATGCTTTTATTTTTTAAAGGTTTAAGCTATACCCAACGAATCAATGGTGCGGTATTGATGATGTTCACCCCAATTTTTACAGCTATTATTTCGGGTGTTGTGCTTAAAGAAGGATTTGGTTTTTTAAAAGTAGCGGGCTTAGCAATAGCTACTTTAGGAGGAATATTTTTAATAGGTGGATTTGCTCTTAACTTTAGCGAAAAAACGGTTTGGGGTGATTTGATGGTAACTGCCAATGCTATTTTGTATTCGGTATATTTGGTAAAAGTAAAATCATTAATGCGAAAATATAATCCGTTAACGGTTTCTACCTACACTTTTGCCATGGGCAGTATTTTGGTTTTGCCTTTTGGATTTCATCAGCTAATTACTACAAATTTTGCAGCTTTCCCCAACTCAATATGGATTGGGATTGCGTTTGTAATAATAGGCACTACATTTTTTACTTACTTGTTAAATGCCTGGTCTCTGAAACATGCTAGCCCATCATTGGTTGGGTCCTATATTTATTTGCAACCGGTTTTGGCCACCTTAATCGCAGTTTTGGCTGGAAAAGAAATGCTTACCCTTGAAAAAGTTATTTTTGCAGTGGCTATTTTTACAGGTGTATTTTTAGTTAATAAATCAAAAAAACAAAATGCTTAAATCCATGACCGGCTATGGAAGTGCCGAAACTACTTCCAATAAATACATTTTTAAAGTAGAACTAAAATCACTGAATGGCAAGTTTATGGAACTTAATCTTAGGCTTCCTAAACTGTTTAGCGATAAAGAAATGGTGCTACGAAACCACATAGGAGCTAAAATGGTTAGAGGCTCGGTAAATGCCTATATAAATGTTGAAAAACAAAAAGGCACGGAACCTGAACCCGTTGTTATAAATAAACCTTTGGCCATTGAATTTTATAAATCATGGAAAGAACTGGCCGATAGTTTGGGTGCTGATTCAAAAGATATTTTTCGGTCGTTAATGACCATGCCTGAATTAATGAAACTTGAAGATCAAGGCTATGAGGAAACAGATTGGGAACAACTTTTGAAAACCTTTGAAATAGCATTCAATAATCTTGAAACCTTTAGAAAAGAAGAAGGAAAGGCCTTGCAAACATTACTAACCAATCATTGCTTTGCCATAGAAGAACTAATACCAGAAGTTGAAGAGTTTGAAACCGAAAGAATGGAAATAACCAAACAAAAGCTTCAAAAAAACCTAAACGAATTGTTAGGAAAAGAAGGATTTGATAAAAATCGTTTTGAACAAGAATTAGTTTATTACTTGGAAAAATTAGATATCACCGAGGAAAAAAACAGATTGATATCTCATTGCCGCCATTTTTTAGATACTCTGAAAGAGGAACAAAGCGGACGAAAGCTAAATTTTATAGCCCAAGAAATAGGCCGTGAAATAAATACTATGGGCTCAAAAGCAAGCCATGCAGGTATGCAAAAGGCCGTGGTTAAAATGAAAGAGGAATTAGAAAAGATAAAAGAACAGGTTTTAAATGTTTTATAATCCATTGCCGTTGGTTTAAGCCAACGGTACTAAATAAAAATTTTTTATTGGAAAAGCTCATCATATTTTCAGCACCGTCCGGCTCAGGTAAAACCACCGTTGTTAAGCATTTGCTTAAAGAAATGAGCAACAAATTAGGTTTTTCTGTATCAGCCACCACCCGCAAAAAAAGACCGTCAGAAACAGATGGAAAGGATTACTATTTTTTAAAAGAAGTCGATTTTGAAAAAAAAATGGCCGCTAAAGAGTTTTTGGAATATGAAGAAGTATACAAGGGATTATACTATGGCACCTTGGTTTCGGAAGTAAACCGAGTTTGGGCTCAGGGCAAAACAATTGTTTTTGATGTGGATGTTCAAGGAGGTATCAATATCAAGAAAAAATACGGAGACAAAGCTCTTGCCGTTTTTTTAAGGCCTCCATCTATTGAAATATTAATGGACCGATTAAGAAAACGCGACACAGAGGTTGAACATCACCTGCAAGAAAGAATTGATAAAGCTAATTTTGAATTGGGTTTTGAAAACCAGTTTGACATAGTAATAATAAATGATAATTTGCAGTTAGCTTTATCAGAAGCAGAGCAGGTTGTACTAAAATTTCTTGAAAAGAATTAGTCATTATTTTGCTCAGGTTATTTTTTTGTTATATATTTGTTAGCTTCTGTCATTTCAGACAATCCAATTAATGAAAATAGGTTTATATTTCGGATCATTCAACCCCATACATAACGGTCATTTAATCATTTCTCAGTTCATGTTAAATCAGGCCGGATTAGATGAAGTTTGGTTTGTAGTATCCCCTCAAAACCCTTTAAAATCAGCCAAAGATTTATACCCTGAAAACGACAGGTTGCAAATGGTAAAATTGGCCATTGGCCAACATAGCAAAATAAAAATCTGCGATATCGAATTCTCATTAACCCGCCCTTCCTATACATTTAATACTTTAAAAGCATTATCAAAAAAATATCCAGATTATGAGTTTGAATTAATCATGGGAACGGATACTTTGCAGCATTTAGACAAGTGGAAGGACTATGAATATATCCTGATGAATTATAAAATTCTTTCCTATCAGCGAGAAGGTTCTACAGGTGGTGAATTTGCAAAAAACCAAAAAGTAAAAATATACAAAGCTCCAGCAATACAACTTTCTTCGACCTATATCCGGGGTTTGATTCGCATGAATAAATCGGTAAGATACCTGGTTCCCGATTCAGTAAATGATTATTTAGCTTCTATTACATTGCTTCAAGAAATGGTTTCAGCCTAATCTTTAGGAGGCTCCCAAAGTTCAATTTTATTGCTTTCAGGATCCATTATCCAAGCAAATTTTCCAAAGTCATCCTCTGCCATTTCTCCAATTATTTCAATACCTTCATTTTTTAAAGCTGTTATTAATTCAACAAGGTCGTTAACCCTGTAATTAATCATAAATGGTTTTTCTGAGGGCTCAAAATAGTCGGTATCCTTTTTAAACGGATTCCAAACTGTGCAACCTTTAATTTCTGAGTTATCATTATCACGCCAATTAAATTGAGCTCCCCAGCTTTCAGACTCTATCCCAAGGTGTGTTTTATACCACTCTCTTGTATTCTGTAGATTTTCAGATTTAAAAAAAATCCCACCAAGACCTGTTACTCGTTTCATTTGCACTTACAATTTTTTTATCAATTTAAATTTTTCGATGTTCCTTACCTTTTAAATAATAGCAACCACCATCTTTTCCTTCATAAATATTTTTTCCATTGTATTTTCCGCATGGCTTATAAGTTGATGATGGGGTAAATGATAAAAGCAAAAAAGTACTAATGATTAAAAGTAAATTTTTCATATTGCCAACAAACTAAATCACATTTTTCTATTTATACATATACAATTTTTAAAATATTCCTTTATGAACACGGTCGCATAAAACATGCTCAGTTAATTTTAATTTGTTAATATTGCATTGAAATAATAATATTTTACTGTTAAATGCCATTCTTAAAAACTCTTTTTGAAAAAAGCAAAAACTTACAATTCCATAGGAATATTAGTGCTAAAAGAGGTCATAATACTCAAATAAAAACACTCAAACGACTTATTAAAAAAGCCCAATTTACTGAATTTGGGAAAGCTTATAATTTTGAAAAAATCAGTAATTCCGAAAACATTGTTGACGATTTTAGGAAAGTCATACCTGCAGGTGATTATCAAAAAATGCTTATTTGGTGGGAACGGTGTAGAAAAGGAGAACCTAATATTACATGGCCCGGCAAAATTGATTATTTTGCCGTAAGCAGTGGTACCACCGATAATAGCAGTAAATATATTCCTGTAACAATGGAAATGCAACGAGCTATTCAGCGAGGCAGTGTTCGCCAAATGCTATCCATTGCGCGAACTGATGTACCTAAAGATCATATAATGAAAAATTGGTTGATGATGGGTGGCAGTACTGACCTGGACTATAACGGAATATATTATTCAGGTGATTTAAGTGGAATAACCACAGTTAGAATTCCCTTAGTATTTCAACGAATAAGCAAACCTGAAACTGAAATAAAGAAGGAAAAAAACTGGAATGAAAAAATTCAGAAAATAACTCGAGAAGCAGTAAATTGGGATGTGGGAATAATAGCTGGCGTGCCGGCATGGGTGCAAATGCTTTTTGAAAATATTTTAGAACATTATAAAATTTCAAATATCCATGAGATTTGGCCAAATCTTGAGGTATATGTTCATGGTGGTGTTTCAATAATACCTTACAAAAAAAGCATTGATAAACTTTTAGGGCGACCTATAAAATATTTTGAAACCTATCTGGCTTCTGAAGGATTTATTGCGTTTCAACACCGAGAAGATGCCAGTGGCATGAGGCTGCTTTTTAGAAACGGAATCTATTTTGAGTTTATACCTTTTAACGAAAAAAACTTTGACGACAGTGGTGATATGATTGGCAATCCTCAAGCCTTGTCCTTATTAGAAGTAGATGAGAAAACCGATTATGCATTATTGATAAGCACCTGTTCAGGAGCCTGGCGATATCTAATTGGTGACGTTATCCGTTTTACAAACCTTAAAAATTGTGAAATAGAAATAACAGGAAGAACCAAGCATTTTTTAAGCCTGTGTGGCGAGCACCTGAGTGTAGACAATATGAACCGTGCCTTGGAATTAACAAGTGATAATTTAGGGGTTAGTCTTATTGAATTTACCGTAACAGGAATCCCGCATCCTGATGGATACTTTGCCCATCAATGGTATATTGGATATGATGGAAACAGCCTAGATGCCGAAGTTGTAAAAAACACGATTGACTCGCATTTAAAAATACTTAACGACGATTACCGAATTGAGCGAACAGCGGCACTTCGCGATATTTATGTTGATCTCATTCCCAATGATTTATTTATTGCCTGGATGGAAAAAACAGGACATTTTAATGCCCAAACAAAATTCCCAAGAGTACTTAAAAATGAAAAGCTGGCCGATTGGAAAGCATTTATCAGCCAAACAAAAGGCAACTAATGCTACTTTAATTTAGCTTACAGCATCTATTACTTTTGTCGCCCCTTCTTTAAATTTCTTAATTAGGAACCAAAGTTTATTGGTAATTTCTAGACTCAAATTGGAAAACCCTTACTGCTGCATTAAAGAACACTTAGAAAAACGTTAAAAAAGTGACGAAATTTAAATCGTCTTTTAAGACTATAATTTTGACTTAACAAAATAAAATACATTAATTTAATTATTTTGCCTTTGATTTAAAATTAATGTAGGTTCGTGGCACAATTTTAAAACCCAAAATCAACAGTGAAACTTGGCGTACTGAAGGAAACAAAATCTAAAGAAAATCGGGTGGCTCTATCACCCAACGTGGCAAAAAGCCTAATTACTAAAGGATACAAAATACTTATTGAAGACAGCGCTGGTTCAGCCAGTTCCTATAGCAACGATGCTTATATCAATGCGGGGGCAACAATAGTTTCAACGTCTGATATTTATAATACAGCCGACGTAATATTAAGAGTGAATGCTCCTTCGGATTCCGAAATTTCTCAATTAAAAGAAGGAACAATCTGGATTAGTCTGTTATTGCATAAATCCAATCCCGAATTGATTGAAAAATTGGCTGCCAAAAAAGTGACTGCAGTAAGTATGGATGCCATACCTCGTATTTCAAGAGCACAAAGTATGGATGTTCTTAGTTCACAGGCCAACTTAGCCGGTTATAAAGCGGTAATTCTTGGTGGTGATCAAATGGGACGAATTTTCCCCTTGATGATGACCGCCGCAGGAACGATTACACCAGCTAAAGTTTTGATATTTGGAATTGGAGTAGCAGGATTGCAAGCTATAGCAACAGCCAAAAGGCTTGGTGCAGTAGTGGAAGCCACCGATGTGCGACCTGAAACTAAAGAACAAGCTGAAAGTTTGGGTGCTAAATTTATTCAAGTGGAAGGTGCAAAGGTTGAAACAAAAGCGGCTTCTGATAAAGATTTGATTATAACGCCTGAGGTTATTGCCCAAATGAGTGAGGGTGGATATGCCAAAGAAGCCTCAGCTGATTATGCAGCACGCCAAAAAGCAGCGGTAAATAAAAGTTTGTTTCAGGCGGATTTGGTTATTACTACAGCTTTGGTTCCCGGAAGAAAAGCTCCGGTTTTAATAACCGAAGAACAAGTGAAGCAGATGAAAATGGGTGCTGTAATTGTAGATATGGCTGCAGAACAAGGCGGCAATTGTGAGATTACTGAAAAAGACCAAATAATCGTAAAACACGGCGTTAAATTAGTTGGAGTAAGCAATATGTTAAGTGATTTGGCCAACGTGGCAAGTGAACTTTACGCCAAAAATATCTCTACCTTTATTGATCATTTATCAACTTCTGAAGGATTTAAATGGGACATGGAAGAAGAAATTACCAAAGGAACGGTGATAACCAAAGACGGAACTATTTTAGCCAATTAAATAACATGCAAACCCAATCAGAAATAATTTCAAGTTTAAAGGATTTGAAACCTGCATTATCCGACAAATTTTTTGTTAGTAAATTGGGTTATTTTGGGTCTTTAACAAATGATACATTCACAACCAACAGTGACTTGGATTTGTTAGTTGAATTTATTAAACCTGTTGGTTGGGAATTTTTTGATTTAGTTGAATTTTTAGAACTTAAGTTTAAAAGGAAAGTTGATTTAGTTACTGTTAATGCCTTAAAGCCGGCATTGAAAGAAAAAATATTAAATCAAACAACCTACTTATAAAATGGAGAGAGAGTTTAAATTGTTTTTGGAAGATATGCTTGAATCTATGAATTTAATAGATGAATACGTGCATAATCTTTCTTTTGAACAGTTTAAAAAAAACAGAATGGCTGTAGATGCAGTTGTTAGAAATTTAGAAATAATAGGCGAAGCTGCCAATAAAATTCCAAATACAATTAAAGAGGATAATTCTGACTTGCCGTGGAGGCAAATGTATGGATTAAGAAATATGGTAATCCATGAATATTTTGGAATTGATTATGAAATAATTTGGGAAATAGTTACAAGTAAACTTCCAACCAATAAACAAAGTTTAATAAAAATGATTAATAAAATAAATTAGTATATGTTAGAATTCATTAACTCAAATATTCAAATTATATACCTCGTAATCTTAATGATTTTCGTTGGGGTAGAATTAATTGAAAAAGTGCCATCCGTATTGCACACGCCTTTGATGAGCGGTGCCAATGCTATTCATGGAGTTGTAATTATTGGCGCTATTATTATTATGGGTCAGGCCGAAAGCATGTTCGCTACCATTTTAGGATTTATATCTGTAATCCTTGGAACACTTAACGTTGTAGGGGGATTTGTGGTAACAGACAGAATGTTGGAAATGTTTAAAAAGAAAAAATAATCCATGAACAGTAATATTTTACAACTTATATATCTTGTAGGCTCAGTATCATTTATGATTGGGCTAAAAATGTTGAGCAAGCCCGATACCGCCCGTAAGGGAAATTTAATAGCAGCCTTTGGTATGACGGTGGCTATTTTCGGAACTATTTTTTTATATGAAAATAATGAAGGAATGAGCTTGCACAATTACGGCTGGATTTTTGGCGGATTAATTATCGGTTCTATTCTTGGAACCCTTTCTGCCAAAAAAGTAAAAATGACCCAAATGCCAGAAATGGTAAGTCTTTTTAACGGTATGGGCGGAGCTTGTGCTATGCTTATTTCAGCAGTTGAGTTTACACATTTAACGCATAACCACGAAATTGGTGCTTTGCCTCAGGGCCATTTACTAATAATTATGCTTGGTTTAATTATCGGTAGTATTTCTTTTGTTGGTAGCTTGGTAGCATGGGGAAAACTAAGCGGAAGAGTTGGCGATAAAACCTTAAAAATTCAACAAGTTGTAAATATTGGATTATTGATTTTAATATTAGGAATAGCTTGTTATACTATACTTGCAGGACCGGCTGAAACCGTAACGTATTTTTATGTAATCTGGGGACTTTCCGTTTTATACGGTGTTCTCTTCGTAATGCCAATTGGTGGTGCCGATATGCCGGTGGTTATATCCTTATTGAACTCTTTTACAGGAGTAGCAGCAGCCATGGGAGGGTTTTTATACGATAACAAAGTAATGTTGGTTGGTGGAATATTGGTTGGTAGTGCAGGAACTTTATTAACTTTGGTAATGTGCAAAGCCATGAACCGTAGCCTAACCAATGTATTGATAGGTAATTTTGGTGGTGGAAGCACAGGAGAAGCGTCAACTAGCCCATCCGGTGGCCATATTCGAGAGATAAACGCCGGTGATACTGCTATTTTATTAAAATATGCTAACAAAGTAATTATAGTTCCGGGTTATGGTTTGGCTGTAGCTCAGGCTCAGCACGTTTGTCATGAGTTGGAAGAACTATTGGAAAGTGAAGGGGTAGGAGTTAAATATGCTATTCATCCTGTAGCAGGTCGGATGCCCGGCCATATGAACGTTTTGCTAGCCGAAAGTAACGTGAGTTATGATAAGCTGGTGGAAATGGAAAACATTAATCCTGAATTTACAACAACCGATGTGGTGCTAGTTGTGGGAGCAAATGACGTAGTAAATCCTGCCGCTAAAACAGATCCAAGCAGCCCAATTTATGGAATGCCAATATTAGATGTTGAAAATGCCAAAAATATTATTGTTATGAAACGAAGTATGAAAGCAGGTTATGCCGGTATTGAAAACGAATTGTTCTACCAGCCTAAAACCTCAATGCTTTTTGGCGACGCCAAAGCTACCTTGACCAAATTGGTGAATGAGGTGAAAGCTATATAGGTTAAGGTTGAGATTCAGGTTAAATCCTCATCCGTAGTCTTAGACTTAACCTGAATACCTGTCCATTAAATAAAACACCTGTTTATTAACCGTTTTCAATTACTATTATAATTCACCAATCTTTGCCTTCAGTAAATGAAACAGATATGGAGGAAGTAATAGTTTTACAAAAACACATGTATTCAAAACCAAAGACAACTTGTCAATGTTGTGGTATTGAATTTATAGCTAACAGAAATGATGCAAAATATTGCAGCAGTTCATGCCGTTCAAGATTTTGGTTAGGTAAAAACAACCAGCGTATAATTACCTTGACTGTACCTGCCGATGCCGACGAACGATTTATAGAGCTATTAAAAGCCAGGGTAACTGAATTAAAAGCCGCCTATCTGACCCCTACTCCCGTTTTTGCAAGCCAACCTGAGGTAGCTGTGAAAATTGAACGTAAAATTTTTGAAAGCCAAAAAGAAACCTATCAATATCTTGAAAGCCTTGGTTACAATAATTCAAGATTACCATTGGTAGTTAACGGAATATTTTGTGACGTTGGGTTAAATATTAAGAAAACAGAGGAAGGCTGGGAAACCGAAGTAAAACTATAAGCCACAATTTACAATAGTTGCAAGCATAAATCAGAAATGGTTTATGCTTTTTTTATTTAATGAAAAATATTTTTATTTCTTTCTTTCTACCACGAAATCCACCAAATTTTGTAAATAAATACTTTCTTCGGGTTTGGCAAGAGAAGTTAAAATAGCAGAGGATTCCCTCTGATAATCAAGCATTTTTTTAGTAGCATAATCAATTCCACCAGTGTTTTTTACAAAATCAAGAACATACGCCACTTTCTTTTTGTCGTTGTTATTGTTTTTAATAATGCTTATTACTTTGCGCTTTTCCCAATAGCCTTCATTACTAAGTGCATGAATTAGCGGTAAAGTCATTTTACGTTCCTTAATATCTATTGCCAATGGTTTGCCTATATCATCACTTCCATAGTCAAACAAATCGTCTTTTATTTGAAATGCAATGCCGGCTTTCATTCCAAATTCATGCATCCTATTTATTTCATCCCCATTCGCTCCTGAAGCTGCGGCTCCAATAGCACAACAACTTGCAATTAAAGAAGCTGTTTTTTTACCAATTATATCAAAATATATCTCTTCCGTTATATCCAAACGACGAGCCTTTTCAAGTTGCAACAGTTCTCCTTCGCTCATAGCTTCTACAGCTTCCGACAGAATGGTTAATAAATCATAATCGCCATTTTTTAAAGCTAATAATAGCCCTTTTGATAGCAAATAATCACCAACTAATACAGCTATTTTATTTTTCCATAAAGCATTAATAGAGAAAAAACCACGACGAGTAAAAGATACATCCACAACATCATCATGCACCAAAGTGGCAGTGTGAAGTAGTTCAACCAATGCAGCTCCTCTATATGTTTTATCGGTAATAGGTCCAAATAATCGTGCAGACAATAAAACAAAAATGGGTCGCATTTGCTTGCCTTTGCGTTTGATAATGTAATTCATAATTACATCCAGCAAAGCCACTCTGCTTTTCATACTTTCCCTGAATTTCTTTTCAAAAATATCAAGTTCGGAAGCAATAGGTGCTTTTATTTGATTGAGAGAAACGGACATTTTTTGGCTTGGCAAAAGTAAGTAATATTGACAAAAGCCGGATTTAATAATCGCTTAATATTTATTGCCTTTTATTGTAAGTTTGCTTCTATTATATGAAATGCCCATGAACAAAAAGTTCTCATCAAAACAAATTAAAAATAATGGGCATTTCATTTGGCAAATGCCTAAAAAATAAATATTAACTACAAATGAAAGGAATAATTCTAGCCGGTGGTTCCGGTACCCGATTGCACCCTTTAACACTGGCAATGAGTAAGCAAATGATGCCGGTGTATGATAAGCCCATGATTTACTATCCTCTTTCGGTACTGATGATGGCTGGGATAAAAGATATTTTGATAATAAGTACTCCGCATGATTTACCAAATTTCGAAAAACTATTAGGAGATGGAAAAAGCTTAGGATGCAATTTTCAATATAAAGTTCAATATGAACCCAACGGTTTAGCACAAGCCTTTGTGATAGGTGAAGAATTTATTGGCAGCGATTCAGTGGCCTTAATTTTGGGTGATAATATATTTTTTGGAAGCAATTTGCAGGAACTGCTTAATGAAAGTCATAATCCTGATGGCGGCATTGTGTTTGCCTACCACGTGTCAGACCCTGAAAGGTATGGAGTTGTAGAATTTGACAACACAATGAAAGCCATTAGTATTGAAGAAAAACCTGTCCAACCCAAATCCAACTATGCGGTGCCCGGGTTGTATTTTTACGATAATGAAGTGGTTAAAATTGCTAAAGAACTAAAGCCATCAGCCCGAGGTGAATATGAAATAACTGATGTAAATAAACATTATCTTGAAAATGGGAAACTTAAAGTTGGTGTTTTGAGCCGTGGAACCGCTTGGTTGGATACTGGCACTTTTGCATCGCTTATGCAAGCCGGGCAATTTGTGCAGGTTATTGAAGAACGTCAAGGATTAAAAATTGGTTGCATTGAAGAAATAGCCTATATAATGGGTTTTATTGACAAAAAACAGTTGGTTGAATTGGCTACTCCACTTACTAAAAGCGGCTATGGTTCCTACCTTTTGAACCTTATTAAATAAAACCAGTATTTATGACTTTCATTGGTTCGCTCCGCCAATTACTAACTATATTTTACCGGAACGGGAGCCAAAAAGCGATTACGATTTTTTTAATAACCCTTTTGGGTATTTGCATTGAACTCAGCGGTTTGATGTGCCTTTTTTTAGTGGTTCAAGGTATTATTCAGCAAACAGTCGTTGTTGTTTTGCCGATTATTCATTTAAGTGTTTCTCTTTTTAATGCCGTATTAGTTCTTGTTGGTATTTATTTTATAAAATTCACTTTCTCCATTTGGCAAAGCCGCTTTACATTAAACTATTGCTATAATCTTAACTATAAAATAACATCTCAAATTATCCAGCACTATTATAATCAGCCCACTGAAATATTTAAAAACACCCAATTAGCTGATGCTTTAAACAAAGTTTTTACAATTGGGGGTTATTTTTCAGAGATTATTTTTCAGGCTGTTTTAATATTTTTTAGCGAACTGCTTTTAACAGTTGTAATTATTATTTCTCTTTTGATTTTTAATTATAAACTTTTATTGTTACTAATGCTAGTGCTCTTGCCCGTTTGTGCAATTCTGCTTTTTTTAAGTCGTAAAAAACTAAAAATTATGAGCAAAAAAATTATGACCGACAATGTACAATACCATCAATCTATAATGACGCTTATGCATGGGTTATTGGATATAAAACTCTCTGGCAGGTGTTCACATTTTTTTAAAGCTTTTAATAAAAAAATAACAGCCCTACATAAAACCCAAAAAGCAGTAAATCTGGAAAATAATTTTCCGCCCAAGGTATTAGAATTTGTGGCGGTACTTGGTATTGCCACACTTTTTTTGGTTACCTTTTGGAGCAATAATAATACCTCAATGACTCATCTGTTGGCGGCATTTGCTACTGCTGCTTTTAGGTTTATCCCATCTGCTAATCGCATCATTGGAAGCATTCAAAATATTAGGCTTTATAACGAATATATAAATTTTATTTATGGTATAAAACCTATTGTAAAAACTTCAGAAGTGGAAACTGTTGAGATTGTAAATCGTCAGCATAAAGTGGACTAATATTATTCAAATATAAGGGAGTGTTTCCAAAAAATTATAATTTTACAAAAGATGGAAACAAAAAAGAAACAAACCACCGAAAATTACATCAAGGAGATCCGAAGGAAAACGAGAAGGA
>CAMDSC010000022.1 GCA_945907065.1 Chitinophaga pinensis | reverse complement strand
TTGTTTTTCCCAATAATTTATGATCCTGAGATTTACTCTTTTGATATGAGAATTTATAATAGATGGGGTGAATTACTTTTAAAAATGGATAACCTTGAACCTAATAAATACGGTTGGGATGGAGTTTATAAAGGTGTTCCATCACAAATGGATGTATACATGGTTATAATTCAATTTAACAGGAAGAACAATAAATATGACCTTTATAAAGGCTTAATCCACCTAATAAAATGAAGAAAAAAATTATTTACATCGGAATAGCTTTATTGCTATTTGTATTATTTTTTAGATGCTTTTGTGGCTTTTTTGTTATTCAGCCAATAGGCTTGATACCTAAAGGTGCTACAGTAGTCTATTGGCGTGCAGGTTTAAATTTGCCATTTATTTGTTCAGCAGATGGTTTACTTGAAGAATCAGGTACTGGAGTTTCCTTATTAGGTAGAGGAATGATGTTAGCCAAATTTGCTGAAACAATAAAAGAAAAAGAAATTATTAGATTTGGTTATTCTAAACAGCTATATTTATATTCAACTGATGGTAAAGAATATGATAGATAACCAAGTTGGTGGTTTTAAATTATGAAAAAAGTAATTGTACTTTTTCTACTTCTGTTTGCAAATCTCCTTCAATCTAAAAGTCAACCACTATCCACCTATTATTCAAGTTTAGAGGGTAAATACACTGAGGGGTTAAAAACTGCAGCCCACCTTGTAATAAAGGTTCATGATGCGTTTCATGGTTTATTAAGTCAATTTGAAATAAAACCTGAATTGCATGAGCCGCTTAAATACCAATTGAAGCATACATTTAATGAATTGATAATTGAACAAAAAAACAACGAACAAATATTAAAATCGCAGTTGGTCGAGATTGATAAAAAGATTGATACAATTGAAGAAAAGTACTTTGCCCTGAATGAAATGGAAGCCGAAACATTTAAAAAATTCAATGTAAGGTTCACTCAAGAAAAATCGCTTATCGTAAGTGAACTGGAAAGAAACGCATCAGGGAGTTCGAACTTCGATCAAGGGATAAAATATGCCATAGAGATATGCTCCAAACTTACGTCAATATGGGATTTAGCTACAATTTCGATTAGAGAAAAACTGCAAAAATTGTTGTTTCCTGATGGTTTATTCTATATCCGTGAAAATGGAACGTTTCGAACGGAAACCGTTCATCCTGTATTTCAGCTTATCTCCCAATTGACGGGCAATTACACTACAAAAGAAAAGGGACAAACCCATAATAAACTGGATTCGTCCCTTTTGGCGGAGACTGAGAGATTCGAACTCTCGATACAGTTACCCGTATACAAACTTTCCAGGCTTGCTCCTTAAACCACTCGGACAAGTCTCCATTTTTTTGAGTTTGCGAAGATAATTATTTAGAAAACAATTTTGGAAAAACTAATCACAAATTAAATTCTAGAGTTTTAGTTAAATCCGATGGCTTTCACCGGTTGAATTCGTGCCACATACATGGCAGGAATGGTGAGCAGCAGAATACAAACTACAAAAGTTAATCCATTAATCATTAAAATATCTTGTAGAGAAATAAAAAACGGTACTTTATTTAGATAATAGGTTTGTTCATTGAGTTTTATCAAACCCCATTGATTTTGTATAAACCCCAATCCCAACCCTATAATATTTCCTAAAATTAATCCTCTAAAAAGGTACTTGGCCCCGTTGTATAAAAATAATTGACGTATCAATTTATTCCTGCTACCCATAGCTTTTAAAAGGCCAATCATTGGAGTTCGGTCTATTATTAAAACCAATAAAGCTGTCATCATATTTACTACAGATACAATTACCATTAGGAAAATAATGACAAGCACATTCATATCAAGTAAACTCAACCATTGAAAAATTTGAAAATAAGTTTCGTTAACGGATTGTGCAGTAAGACTAGTCCCTAATTCTTCGTCAATAGCTTTTGTTTTGTCTTTTAAATTATCCAACGACGATAAATATACCTCAAATCCATTAATACTATCGTAGCCTTGGGTATAAATTCGCTGAATCATTCGTATATCAGCCAGCACCCAGTTTTTGTCAATTTCATTAATTCCGGTATTATATATTCCACAAATCTTTGGTTTTCGTCTTCGTATTTGACCTTCATGTATAAAGTAAAGCTCCACCCGTTGGCCGGTATCTAATTTTAGTCGGTTGGCAGTAGTTTCCGAAATTAGTATTTCATTTAAATCTGTGGAGTCATTATTTTCAAGACCTCTACCTTTTGTTATTTGTTTATTAATAAAAATACTGCCGTAGCCGGGTACCACTCCTTTGCATTGAATCCCTTCGGCATCAGTAGCTGTGCGCAGTATGCCAGGTTTTTGGCAAAATGGAACTATAGATTTTACATATGGAAGTTGTTTTATTTTTTTTAAAAATGATTGAGATTTAGGAAATAATACTAACTCACCCGAATGGTTAAGGTCTAAATTTTTAATTATTACATGACCGTTAAATCCAATTACCTTTTCTTTTATTTCCTTTTGAAAACCTTTAACAATACCAATAGACAAAAGCATTACAGCAATACTTATAGCCACACTTGCCGATGCAATTCGGATAATGCGTTCGGTAAATGAATGACCCGATTCGGCAGTTAATTTGCGTGCTATGTATAAACTGAGGTTCAATGTTTCAAATTTTTATATTTTTTTATGCAACAATTTCTACAAATTACACTTCTTATAAACAACCACTTTTGCAAGTGGATTGCTTTGTATAATATTGAAATCCTTTTCCAATCAACAAAAATGCGATATTTATTTCTTATAGTTTCAATAGGTTTGTTTTCATTCCAAAACAAAGCAAATACTACACTGAAAGGTACCGATACTTTAAGACTTAAACCACGAAACTTAAATTATAAAGCATCCGATACAATTGTGATAACAGGAGCGGAGCAAACCAAACAATATTTGCCAATAATAAAGGGAAAAACCGTTGCTTTGGTTGTCAATCAAACTTCGGTAATTGGTAAAACGCACTTGGTAGATTCATTAATTAGTTTAGGCATAAAGGTGAAAACCATTTTTGCACCTGAGCATGGTTTTAGAGGCGATCACAGTGCCGGAGCAAAAGTTAATTCAGCCATTGACCCCAAAACTGGAATTAAAATAACCTCTCTCTACGGTAAAAATAAAAAGCCTGCAAAAGAGGATTTAGCAGGAATAGATTACGTAATTTTTGATATACAAGATGTTGGAGTAAGATTTTACACTTATATATCTACAATGCATTATGTTATGGAAAGTTGTGCTGAAAGCAATATTCCTTTTATTGTGCTTGACAGGCCTAATCCCAATGGGTTTTATGTAGATGGTCCGGTGCTGGATATTAAGTTTAAATCATTCATTGGAATGCACACTGTTCCATTGGTTCATGGTATGACTGTTGGCGAATTTGCGCAAATGATACAAGGCGAAAACTGGTTAGGTGAAGGTAAAAAATGCCAATTGACAGTCGTTAAATTAAAAGGCTACACCCATCACACAATGTATAAATTACCAATTCGGCCATCACCTAATTTGGCATCAATGGAATCAGTGTATTTGTACCCATCTTTGGGTTTATTTGAAGGAACCAATGTGAGTGTAGGTCGTGGCACACCAAAACCTTTTGAATGGCTAGGCCGTCCGGGATTGAAAAATGGCAGTACTGCATTTACCCCCAAAAAAATACCCGGAGTGGCTGACGACCCACCATATGAAGGCAAAGAATGCAAGGGGATATTATTAACTGAATTTTGCAATCATTATTTGTTGGATTCCAAACAGGTTTATGTTGATTGGTTACTGTTGTTTTATAAGAGTAATTTGCCCGAAAACGGAGAGTTTTTTAAAACTTCATCCTTTGATAGATTAGCTGGGTCAGATAAATTAAGATTGCAAATTATGGAAGGTAAAACCACTGCTCAAATACGCGAATCTTGGAAAATGGATTTGCAAAACTATGAAGCAATGCGAAGGAAATATTTATTGTATGAGTTATAGTTGCTAATCTTTCATTCGCAATTCCACATCTTTTCCATTGATATTTTGAATTACCCAAGTTTCATTTTCTGTTAGTCTTAAAATTTTCCATTTACTAGGGCTTTTAGAATCTTTTGGGGTAAAATTGATATAGAGTTTATCACTGCTAAAATCCCAAGTTCCGGTTTCTATATAATCACTGATATTAAAAGGTCGGTACTTTATTTCGTAGGACTTATCTTTTTGCAAAGTAACCTGATAATTGACGTAAGCATTTTTATAAGCATCGGTTTTATCTACTCCATCTTCCAATACTTTATCAATTGACCATGAATTTACTGCCCTGTGCTTTTTGGTTCGGATACTAAGTTTGGGTCCGTCTTCGTATTTACAAGCCGAAAAAAGAAAGGTAAGTGCTAAAATGGTAAGAATGTTTTTCATAAGAGTTTCAAATTTACAATAAGTAAGGAATGTTGTATAATTAAATTGTTTGTCTGTGGAACATAAAAATCTAAAATCGTAAATCTAAAATCGTAAATTGATTTACTTTTGCGGTAGGTTTTCAACCTATTTAATTAATGAATATTGAACTAAAAATTCCAGCCGTTGGTGAATCTATATCCGAAGTAACGATTTCAAAATGGTTAAAAAAAGATGGTGACTATGTAGAAATGGACGAAGCCGTGGCTGAAATAGAATCGGACAAAGCCACTGTAGAACTGAATGCTACCAGTGCCGGAACTTTAAAAATATTATCCCCCGAAGGTAATGATATAAAAATTGGAGCCATAGCTGCAACAATTGACACTGATGCCAAGGCACCAGAAAAAGCAACTGCAAAAGTTGAAACCAAGACAGAGCCATTAGTTGCCAAACCTGCAACCGCAGCTTCATCTGCTAATTATGCCACAGGAACGCCATCCCCTGCTGCTGCAAAAATTTTAACAGAAAAAGGGATAAATCCCACCGAAGTAAACGGAACCGGAAAAGATGGACGAATAACCAAAGACGATGCTGCCAATGCTTCAGCTAAACCTGAAATAATTGCAAATACAATAACTAGTGCCGGATATGGAACTGTAAATGCAACTCGTGAGCAGCGCCGTGAAAAAATGAGTAACCTGCGAAAAGCAGTTGCCAAACGATTGGTAGCCGCCAAAAATGAAACTGCAATGCTAACCACCTTTAACGAGGTGAATATGCAGCCGATTATGGATATCCGTAACAAATACAAAGAAAAATTTAAGGAAAAACACGGTGTTGGTTTGGGTTTCATGTCGTTTTTTACTCGTGCTTGTGTTTTGGCTTTGCAAAAATATCCTGCTGTGAATGCCTATATTGATGGTACTGATATTATCTACAATGATTTTTGTGATATATCCATTGCCGTTTCAGGTCCAAAAGGACTTATGGTGCCGGTGATGCGAAATACCGAATCGTTTACCCTTTGGGATATTGAAAAACAAGTAGCCTCATTAGCCGTTAAAGCTCGCGATAATAAATTATCTATTGAAGAAATGACTGGAGGAACCTTTACAATTTCAAATGGTGGTGTATTTGGTTCAATGCTAAGCACTCCAATTATTAATCCCCCTCAATCGGCTATTTTAGGAATGCATAATATTATAGAACGCCCAATTGCTGATAAAGGTCAGGTAGTAATTCGCCCAATGATGTATGTGGCCTTATCTTATGATCACCGCATAATTGATGGTAAAGAATCGGTAGGTTTTTTGGTAACGGTAAAACAACTACTCGAAAATCCACAACTCATGCTCACTGGAAAAGATCCGCTGGATGCTTTGATGGGTATGTAAATTAATTTAAAAGTTATTTTTTTTGTTTTCAACTAGTTAATCGTTGAAATCTCTTTAAAGGCTTCCAAATATTGGTTTGTCATTTTGTAATTTGATAGACATGTTATTGTGAAAAGGATAATAATGTCTTTAAATTTAGCGAAATTCGAAGTTCAATATTATAATCGATGTAATGAATTATTCTTTTTCTATCAAATCTAATTTATCCCTTCCTTTTATTCTGCGTTACTTTTTAACTTTACTATTTGTTTCTCATATATTTGATTCAGCGCTTTATGGCCAGCAAAAAACCTTGGGTGTTACCAAGCATTTGGCCGGAAGTACCGAAACCGGTTATATTTTATTTGCACCCATGTATTGCAAAACAACTTACCTTATTGATAAATGCGGGAAACAGGTGCATAGCTGGAAAAGCAATTATAGTCCGGGTCTGTCAGTTTATTTATTGCCTGATGGCAATTTATTAAGAACAGGAATTTCTGAAGATACTTTTTTTCGGTCGGGTGCAAATGGAGGAATTATTGAAAAAATTGATTGGGACGGGAATGTAGTGTGGTCTTATATAATTTCAAATGATTCATTGGGGCAGCATCATGATATTTATCCTATGGATAATGGAAATATTCTTGTGATAGCCAGACATGTAAAATCAGAGAGTGAAGCAATAGCAAAGGGTCGCAAATCTGGCACCATGGGAGGAACAAAATTGTATAGTGAACGGATAATCGAAATAAAACCTATTGGAACAAATGAAGCACAAATTATTTGGCAATGGACTTTGTGGGATCATATAATTCAGGATGCAAGTTTTTCCAAACCTGATTATAACGTTATAGGCAATCATCCAGAATTGATGAATATAAATTATGCACCAAGCCAGTCAGCCGATTGGATTCATATTAATGCCATAGATTATAATAAAGAACTGGATCAAATATTAATTACGTGTCACAATTTAAGTGAAGTTTGGATACTTGATCATAGTACTACCATAAAAGAAGCGGCCACTCATTCAGGTGGAAAATACGGTAAAGGTGGTGATATTTTATACCGTTGGGGCAATCCTGCAGCCTACAATAAAGGGGCAAAAATGGATCAAAAATTTTTTCTTCCTCACAATGCCTATTGGATTCCCAAAGGGTATAAAGATGGAGGAGATATAATGATTTTTAACAACGGACTTGGTAGGTTTCCAGCACATTCTTCAGTTGAAATTATAACACCAACAATAATGAGTGCAGGAGTTTATAACTCTACACTACCTTACGGTCCATCTTCACAGAAATGGATTTATAAAGATCCTATTCCTGAAAACTTTTTTTCAGGTTTTATATCAGGAGCCAGCAGATTATCAAATGGAAATACTTTGGTATGTGTTGGTTTGCCTGGCAAGTTTTTTGAACTAGATGATAAAAACAACGTGGTTTGGGAATATATTAATCCTGTGGCAGCCGAGGATGAAATAGGTACAGATGGCGAGGCTGGTGGAAACAGCGTTTTTAGAATTACATACTATGCTGAATCATACAATGCTTTTAAAGGCAAAAATATGACCCCATCTAGTCCAATTGAAAAAAACTCTTACAGTTATTCATGTTCTCTAACATCTCCGGATATTACTGCACCTAAACCTATAGCTTTTCTTCCTGTTCATCGTTCAGGCAATGTGGCAATAAATGCTTCAACTGCAGTAACCTTTAGCGAAAAAGTATTTAAAGGAACTAAAGGATATGTTTCCATTTATGAAAAAAATCAGTTTAAAGAAGCTATTTTGATAAGTGATTCTAAAATAAGTGTTAATGGAAAGATAGTTTCAATAACTCCGGCCAATAATTATTCTAACAATTCCAGAATATCTATTTCAATTGACAAAGGTTGTTTTAAAGATTCTACTGGGAATGAAATGGTTGCGTTTGATTCATTAAATTGGGCGTTTAATACAGTAAAAGCATTTAATTCAATTGATATGAATGCTCCTAAATTAAAGGGGATTTATCCCAACCCAACTAACGATTTTATTCAAATTCCTTTTGATAATACAGAGCCAAAAGTTCAGATTTTGAACAGTATAGGTCAAATTATTAATTGTGTTGCCAAATTAAAAACCAATAAGGAATTAGAAATTGACTTATCAGAATTTGCCGATGGTATTTATTCAATATTATTAAACGGACAATTTTCTCAATTTATCGTTAAGGAGTAAAATTGATGCAGCTATATCTCATTGGTAATATTAATTATGTCAACTGTCTGATTAAATACTGTTTCTTTCACCTAGTTATTTATTAAAATAGTCAACTTAAAAATCAATGAATAATAAATTTATACTCACTCTAATAGTTTCGGCTTTTACCCAATTTAGTTGGGCACAAAAGCACACGGTAGGCCTTATATCTGCTGATAATTCCAAAACCTTTAATGGTTATAATTTACTATACCCTCACGAGCAACCCAACGTTTATTTACTTGACAATTGTGGTAGAATTGTTCATACCTGGGCAGATACGGCCGATTTAAGACCTGGGAATACAGTTTATTTATTAGATGATGGCTCTATTTTAAAAACAAAACGGTCAGCAAAAGTAACCGGCAGTCCAATATGGTCAGGTGGAGGAGGAGGTACTGTTGAAAAACGAGATTGGGACAATAAATTATTGTGGACTTTTACTTTAAATGACTCGTTCAATAGGCTTCATCATGACATTGAGCCAATGCCTAATGGAAATATTTTGATGATTAGCTGGGAAAAAAAGACCAAAGCGCAAGCTATTAGTATAGGTCGAAATCCGGCCTATTTAGCCAACAATGAAATTTGGCCTGATAAAATAATTGAAGTAAAACCTGTAGGAACCGATAAATTTATTATTGTTTGGGAATGGCATCTTTGGGACCACGTGGTTCAAAATTATGATTCTACAAAACCAGGATATGGCAATCCTAAAGATTTTCCGGGAAAGGTTGATTTAAATTATGCTAATTTATCGAGTGCAAAAAACTGGGCTTTTTTAAATGCTATAAGTTATAATTATGGATTTGACCAAATAGTAGTTAGTTCGCCAAGTTTTAATGAAATTTGGGTTATAGATCATAGCACAACAACGGCTCAAGCGGCAACAGGAAATGGGGGTTTTGGTAAAAAGGGAGGAGACTTGATTTACCGATGGGGCAATCCGGCTGCATATAATTCAGGAACAGTGGCTGACCAAAAATTATTTTTCCCCCACGATATACATTGGATGGGCAAAAATTGGGGGGATAGAGATTTTGGAAAATTAATGGTTTTTAATAATCGTGTTGGTTCAAACTATTCTACAGTCAATATTTTTCAGCCGGCATTTGATACCTACATGTGGGCATTTCAAAAGAGTGGAAATAAATTTTTACCAAATAATTTTTCATGGACTTACAAACGTCCAGATTCTACTTCCATGTATTCATCAGGATTGTCTAGTGTTCAGCGTTTGGATAATGGAAATACACTAATTTGTTCAGCACAAAAAGGCTATACATTTGAAATTACCCCTACCGAGGAAATAGTTTGGGAATATGTTACTCCTTTAAAATTGGGCGTTAAGGTAAAACAAGGGGACACTAGTTTAAATCCTTCAGAAAACAATACGTTTCGGGTAAACAGGTATGCTTTCAATCATCCAGCTTTTTCAGGAAAAAATTTATCTCCTAAGGGTTTTATGGAACTTAATCCCGATACTTTTTTCTGTGAACTTCCAGTCGCAGACATTAATAAATTAGAAAACTCAGAAAGTATAAAGGTGTTTCCAAACCCTGTAAATAATTTGCTTGATATTGAAATTAGTAAAGGTTTGATTGAAATAAATTCTTTGGTTTTGTATTCAATAACCGGTGAAATTGTGATGGAGGCTAAAAATTTGAAGTCCAAAAATTATACTTTGAATTTATCTGATGTAAAAAATGGTCTTTATTTTATTTCCATTAATAAGAATAAAATTGTTAAAAAGCTTGAAGTAATGCACTAAGAATTATTACAATTAATTATTAAAGATTTTTTTATATTGTTATGGTAACTAAAGGTTTAAGCTTAACAAAGGTTGCCCAAAACGGGATTGTTCAAATAAATAATTGGTTAGAAAAAAAGGTTAGTAAGAAAGATATAACAAAACAAAAATCAGTTTTTATCAGTCTTTTTTATGAGCAAGGAAAACAAACGTCTAATAAAGTAGCAACTTTATTAGGTAAAGAACATCACCGCGAAGTTTATAGAATTGACCTTTCGCAAGTGGTGTCAAAGTATATTGGCGAAACCGAAAAAAATCTGGAAAAGGTTTTTAAAAAATCTGAAAATAAAGGTTGGATTTTATTTTTTGATGAAGCGGATGCTTTGTTTGGCAAAAGAACAGAAATTAAAGATGCCCATGATAAATATGCCAATCAGGAAGTGTCTTATCTTTTACAAAAAGTCCAAACCTACCAAGGTTTAATTATTTTTAGGTTTAATAATAAGTCAACAATTTCGGAACATATCCTCAATAAATTTGATATAATAATTCGATTTCCAAAAGAGGAGGTAATTATAAAAAGTTAAAAATTACTAATCAGCTACACTAAAACCTTCATGAGCAATTTCAAGTTCCTCTATAGCGGCTCTATTTGAGTTTGCATTTAATATTGGGCCTGAATACCGAACTGGAAAGGCATTTTTTACCTTCCATGTCAAAACCGGTTCATGATTTTCATTTAGCAAATTAATAGTGATATCCCTGCGTTCAACAGTGTTTAATTTTATTGTATTCATCCATTTAAAAAAATCATTGTCACCTACCAAAATTCCTCTTTTTAAAATAATATTATTAAATTTTACAATTCCTGGCATTTTTTGGGAGGTATATTCTGGTGAGTTTCCTTCCCTATATTGAATAGGTTCAAAAAAAATATCTAAACCTGAAACTTCGGTAAAACCGATACGAGTGCCGCCCCATTCTACTTTAAAATGGAAAGCTGCTAATGGATAATTTGACATGTTTTTATAGTGTTTATAGATGAGAAAAATAAGGATTACTAATATTCCAAATAGTATTAGAAATATACAAACTACTAATATTATGAATAGATGAAACATTGTAAAATAATAACAAATATATACTTTGTTCGATTAATAATTGGTAAGTGAAATTATTATTACCGAAAAAGAAAACCTGATTATTTAAAGAATTTATTTTCTTTCCCTAACAGTAAATACCCTTGAAATATTAAATCCCAATCGAATGTCCCCTTTCAACCATTTTCCAACTGTTTGGGTAAGAAACTGAGGATCTGTCATTCCGCGAGAGTTGGTACAAGTTATCTGAAAAACGTGGCCACCAGTTTCAATATCAAACCCTAACGAAAAACTATTATCATAGATTGGCTTTATCTGGTTGGGCAATACATAATAATACTCGGCATTAATTGACATTCTTTGAGTTAGCTTTTGTCTTCCACCGATTCCGATAACAAACACATCATTTTTATATTTTAATGAATCTATCAAATTTTGATGAACCAAAGTAGGCATAATTTGGATGGAAGTAGCGTTACTAAATTTGCGTGCAATAAGCAATTGATTAGTATAGGCATACCGTGAACTTATATAGTTATTTCTATTGGGATTAGTCCATTTAAGAGTAGTAACTGCAGATGAAGCAACATATGTCATGGTAATAGGCATTCTTTTTTTTCCGGTGCTCTGTCTTAATAACTTTGCTTTTACAAAACCGTCATACGTTTTATCTACGTTGGTATGGCCTACCCCAACCATTAGCCAAGGTAAAACACCGTAATCAAAACCTATCTTAACATTAGATTGGTCTAAGCCAAACCATTCATAGGCTCCACCATTTAAATTTCCAAAACGATGATTTATTCTAAAATCTAAAACACCGGCTGCCTGGTTTTCAATACTATGCCCGTTCATTAATCGTGTAGTTTTGAAAGTGGCAGTCGTATAATTTGTTTCATCTGAATTGCCCAGTAATCCAAATAAATCGGTAGTATCGGTTTGTGCTTTAAGTAAACTGGGTATTAGTGCCAGTGCGACAAAAATAAATTGGTGTATTTTCACTTTTTTGGAAATTAATTGTTGTTTTAAAAAAATCTTATTTCATTGGTTCATAATCCAAATCTGCTGTAATTTCCATTTCTTTCTTTATTTTATCTTTTACTACACTTGGAATGGTAATGTTATAATCTGCTAACACTATTTTAAATTTTGTGTTGCCATTTAATTTACCTCCTTTAACTGTTATTGTAGCATCAGTTTTTATAGGATTGGTTTTATCTTTTATTGTTAAGTTTCCACTTATTGTTGTTTTGATAGTGCCATCTTTACTAAAGTTTACAGCACTTAAATTGTCTATTTTTCCATCAAATTTTGATTTTGGATACTTGGTTGATTCCATGTAATTTTCATTAAAATGTTCTTCCATTAATGCCTTTTTAAAGCGAAACGATTTTATTAAAACTTCAATAACTATTTTACCTGTTTTTGAATCTAACACACTTGAAACCTTGTTGTTTTCAGCAGTTATGTCTTCAATACCAGTACTTGAAAAAAATGACATTTTACCATTTTTTGTCAAATACTTTCCACTTTCCATTTTTAATGTAAATGCCGTGGTAAATGTGAATAGGCCAATTAAAATTATAATTTTTGTTTTCATGATTTTGTATTTATTTCTTTTTTGTGATTATTTAATTAAGCTACATTGTGTAATTACTACTCCAAACATTCCCATACCATCGCACTTGCCCTTAATTTTTATTTTATCATTCTGTTTTAGCTTTTTTATCTCATTCAATAGTTCTTTTTTGAAACCACAACTTACAGTCATATCTGCAGTTCCAGTAGTAAGAGCAACGGTTGGTTCATCTGCGTTTTCAAGTTCTATTGCAGAAATAGTTCCTTCAACGGCGATAACTTTGTCTAGATATTTGGTGTTTGCCGTTGTTTCATTGGCTACATATTCTTTATAAAAATCAGTCGAAGTAAGTATGAAATCTTCTTTAGCGGCGGCAATATCCTTATGAGGTTTGTTCCACATATAAAATGCTATAGATGCAATAATACCGATTACTAGGATGAATAAAATTATTCGCTTTAACATTGTTTTATTTATTAATTATCTTTAGCCCCATTTGCCACCCATTTTTCAATTATTCTAATATCACAAGCATCTATTTTAGAGGTTAAACCTTTTGGCATTGGTGATGTTCCTGAAACATGATTAATAGAATTCATTAACTTTCCATTATCAACTAATATTTTTAGGTTGGAATATATTTCAAGATTAATTCCCGCTCCTGAACTAGCTGTATTAGCAGTTGAATGACAACTGTAACAATATCCGGTTAATTTTGGTTTCACTTTAGTTAGGAGGGTTGCATTAGTTGTATCACAGCCGCCGCTATTAGGATAAAGTTTTTCTTCAACATCGTAATAACACGATTGAAATCCTGCTAGTGCCAGAAATAAAATAAAAAGAATTTTTGTGATTTTCATCGAATGATAATAAACAATTTTAATACCAAATATTTTTAATTTTGAGGAGAACCTGCATCAATCCAAATTTTTATTTGCCGTAAGTTGCAAGCACTTAATTTAGTAGTACTATTAGGCATGGCCTTAGTTACACCTGACAAATGATTAATTGCATTCCAAAGCTTGCCATTAGTTACTACTGTTTTTACTCCAGCATAGTTGGTAAGTGTTACTCCGCCACTCGTACCATGACAACCTGCACAATTATTAGTAAATATTGGAGCAATAGTAGTGGAATATTTTACAGCTGCAGTATCGCATGGACCTACCATATCATCACACCAAAGGTCTTTTGCTCCCTGATCCATCCATTTTTTCATTAAAGCAATTTTGTCTGCCGAAAGTTTTCCGGTTGGGGGCATAATATCGCCACCGGTTCCGTTCATAGATTTATAAACCTTTGATCCTGCACCATTAAAAGGAATGATTTTTCCACTAGATAATGCTGTAGAATATGAAGTAAGGTTTAATTCTTCTTTAGGGCTTGGTGGATTATGACATCCTGCCCCTATACAATATGCATTAAATAAAGGTTGTATGTCGCGAGCATAATACACTGTATCAGCGCTACATGGATGTTTTTTTACATTGGAAGTGTCATTATTTGTGGTGTCATTAGGCAATGGTATTATATCCGCCGGATAGTGGCGGCAGGATTGTATAGTTAGAAAAACAACGAAAGCCCAAAGAAATAGAAAACTTATATTTTTCATTATGCAAATATAATACTTAAACAGATGAAGCTTTTTGAGGTATGTAGTTTAGAATCATTTAAAAAAAAGTATTACTACCCAATGACTAAAAAAAATACCTAATACTAGGTACTAAGACCAACGAGCGAGTAAGGCCATCTGGTCGGCTATCTCTTACAATTAATGGAACTGCTGCTATTGCTGAGAATTCTAGATTATTATTAATTTTATAAACAAAACCGGCATTAATATTTAAGGTCAATCCTTTCGAATTTTTCAATTCTATCGTTGTGGCCTTGTTAATTTTTGCCTTAGCATTACCAAGGTGGTAAATAGGTAATAATCCTATACTTGCCAGAGTTTTTTTAAATGTAAAGGTTTTGTCTAACCGCAACATAATATCTCCTTTACGCTGAAGGTATGAGGATATGAAATAATTATCATTGTTATTTATCTGTTGTGTTTTCGTTAGGGTTTTATATGCTGAAGAGTCAAATCCATTTTGGTTTCTGTTAAAAATAGGATTTTGAAAACCTATAGAAATACTGAAACCATTTTTTAATTTCATTTTGGCACCTAAAATAATATCAGTAGTTCCTAAGCTGGGCTGATACGGCATTGGTAAAGAAATATTATTGCTTTTTAACGAAGAACTTCCGGTAGCTATTCGTGTTCCTAATATTATCATTATTGGATATTTCCATAAAGAATCTAACTCATAGTTATAACTTAAAATCACATCACCAATTCCGCTAATCTTGCCTAAATCGCCATTAATAAAAGTAAAAGGGATTTTAATTTGAACCATACTTTTATCAGATGTTTTTATGGCAGATTCAAGTTGAGGGGAAATTATGGTGGTTCCTTGCTCTCCAATACTATAATTAACCGAAAAACCAATACTGTTTTTGATCGAATCGTTATTAGCAGAAGGTTTAATAGTTCCTGCGGTGCAAAATCCGGCATCGCTGCAGCCTTGCCCCTGAACATTATATGCAATGCACATTGAGGTTACTATGATAAAAAATGCTTTCATTTTATTTAAAAGGTTTAATTATGAGGTTAACAAAATATTTTTAGCCTCTGCTAATTGTTGCATTGCTTCAGCAGTTGGCTCAGGAAATTTTAAATTCATTTCTTGCAAGGTGTTTAGTATAATATCACAGACTACCGTTTGCATAAACCATTTATTATCAGCCGGAATTACAAACCATGGCGATTTTGGTGTGCAAGTTTCCGCAATTGCTTTTTCATAGGCTTGCATATATTTATCCCAAAACCCACGTTCTTTTATATCTCCAAATTGAAATTTCCAGTTTTTTGAAGGATTGTTGATTCGTTCCAAAAAGCGTTTTTTTTGTTCTTCTTTTGAAACGTTTAAGAAAAATTTAAGGATTATATAGCCATTTTCAACAAGGTGTTTTTCGTGTTCTCTAATAGACTGATAGCGTTTTTTCCAAAAATCAGAATCAATATGTTTTAATTTATTAATTCCAGGTATGGATTGTTGAAGTATTATTTCAGGATGAACTTTGGTTACTAATACCTCTTCATACTACGAACGGTTGAAAATTCCAATCATTCCTCTCTCAGGAAGTGCATTGGAGGTACGCCATAAAAAATCGTGACTTAATTCTTTATCAGAAGGCCGCTTGAAAGAAGTGATGTTGCACCCTTGAGGATTTATGCCTTTAAGCACATGCTCAATAGTACTGTCCTTACCTGCGGCATCCATTGCCTGAATAATTATAAGAACACCGTGATTATCACTTGCAAAAAGTTTTTCTTGAAGATTGGATAGATTTTCAATATCTGCCTTTAGTTTTTGTTCGGCTGCTTTCTCTGATTTAAAACCTCCGGTATAATTGGTTTTTAGGGTATTGAGTTTAAATTTTTTACCAGTATAAATTGCGATTTTTTCATCTTTACTAAAGTTTTCCGTACGCTGCATAACAATTCAAAAGTAATTTTTTTTGATAAAGAATCACGTTCTAATTGTTCGGGATAAATAGTTTAATAAAAACTTAATTTAGTTTTTCATTAACAGAAAATCTGGTTTGAGATAAAACCAATAAAATTAGTGCTATTAATAATACCAAAGAAACTACAAATAATGATTCATTCATCATTGGTACCGAATAATAACTAAATGAAGCTATGCCTTGAATGGCTAAAAATAATTCATTTAGAAATACCCCAATTACAAAGATGATAATTCCTGCAATACTTAATTTGTTTTGATGTATTAATTTTAGCGATTGCATATATAAAATTAAAAAAACAGATATAACGGCCAATAATACTAAATGCAGATAAGCAATTACTATAGGTCTAAATCCAAAGGCAAGTTTGCTGATTTCAGGAATTGTAGAGCCCAATTGTAATAATAATTTTACTGAAAATGCAGCAGCAACAAATAAAAACATATATTGAATAAGTTTAGGTAAATTAATATTTGAAGTTAAATTTTTTCTAACTCTGCCAATAAATTTAACCCAAGCAATGACCTGTAAAAAGGCAGCAATAACAACAATTACATAGAGCGATATTGGTATTTTTGCCCAAAGTACTGACAGAAAATAGGCCGGCACAAAGGATATAAAGAATAAATTAAAAAAGGTTTTATCGTGCTTAAAATTTGGAAGTATTGTTTGAATTTTACTGTAAACAAGCCCCATGCATGTAAAAATAAAAAATCCGTTGTACTGAAAATGCAAATAGAAATAGGCCGATGCTAAATACCAATATTCATTAAAATTTCCGGAGGTCATTATGTAGGCTAAATAAAATGTTCCAAGTGATGAAATAATATTAAACCAAAGAGCAGCTTTAAACCAAGCTGTACTTGGGTTATATGAAGTTAATTTTTTTAAATCGTTAATAAAGTAGTAGGCATAAAAACATGCTACAATAATTGTGATAGCTGAAAATGTAATTGAAATAATGCCATATCCTCCAATTAAAAATGATAGAAGCATACCATAAGCACATACTAAATTTGTAATAATTAAAGCTCGGTATTGTTTATAATATCCGGTAGGTATTTTATGCAGAATAAAATTAATTAATAAAATATAAAGAGTATGAGTTATCCAACCTGCAAATGCAAAATGCGAATGGGCTTCCTGAATATATTTTTGATTAAAATACGGAAACTCAAATCCAATTTTATAACGCATCAAAACACCCAGAGAGCCAACAATCAATCAATTCAGTATTGAAAATTTTAACCAATATTTAATATTAAAATTCACAGTGTCAACGCTGGTATTTATCATCACAATTTATTTTTTATAAAATGTATTTATTTAAGGCCGCAATATACACCATGAGATTTTTTTGTAGAAGCTTTATCTAAAAAATCAACGAATTTTTGCATTACCTTTCCTAATAATTTATCTACTTTTGCAGCCCAATATTTAAAGCAAAAATTACCATGATTATAGGCGTTCCAAAAGAAATTAAAAATAACGAAAACCGTGTGGCATTAACCCCGGCCGGCGTTGCAGAGTTCAAAAAACACGGTCATACCATTTATATACAATCTACGGCCGGTGTTGGTAGCGGATTTACGGATGAGGAATATGTAAAAGCTGGTGCTTCAATACTTCCTACTATTGAAGAAACTTATGCAATTGCAGAAATGATTGTAAAAGTGAAAGAACCAATTGAATCAGAATATAGTCTTATCAAACCTAATCAATTATTGTTCACCTATTTTCATTTTGCCAGCCATGAACCATTAACTCATGCCATGATTAAAAGTGGAGCAACCTGCTTGGCCTACGAAACTGTAGAAAAAGCTGACAGAAGTCTTCCATTATTGGTGCCAATGAGCGAAGTAGCCGGAAGAATGAGTATTCAACAAGGTGCTAAATATCTTGAAAAACCAATGGGTGGAAGAGGTATTTTGTTAGGTGGCGTACCTGGAGTAAAACCAGCCAAAGTATTGGTTTTGGGCGGAGGAATAGTAGGAACTCAAGCCGCTAAAATGGCTGCAGGATTTGGTGCAAGAGTTACCATTATGGATATTTCAATACCTCGATTACGTCAGTTAGATGATATCATGCCAGCCAATGTTGATACCGTTTTTTCAAATGAATATAATATTCGCGAAGCCATTCAAAAATCAGATTTGATTATTGGTGCTGTGCTTATACCGGGTGCAAAAGCTCCAAATCTTATTACCCGTGATATGCTAAAAACAATTCGTGATGGGGCTGTAATGGTAGATGTGGCTGTGGATCAAGGCGGTTGTTTTGAAACTACCAGACCTACAACTCATGCCGATCCAACATACATAATAGATGGAGTAATTCATTATAGTGTGGCTAATATGCCAGGAGCCGTTCCTTATACTTCCACACTTGCCCTTACCAATGCTACTCTTCCTTATGCTTTGCAATTGGCAGATAAAGGCTGGAAAAAGGCGTGTAATGAAAACAATGAATTAAAACTTGGTTTGAACGTAATTGACGGAAACGTTGTTTACAAAGCAGTGAGTGATGCTTTTGGTTTAGAGTATCACAACGTAGAACAGTTTTTGAATTAATACTTGCTTGCAAAAAGCAGTAAATACACTCGTTAGCCACGTTTATAATAATGGCATAAGGCATGTAATATTATGTCCCGGAAGCCGAAATGCCCCTTTAACTCTTTCTTTTTCTCGTAATCCTCAGTTTGAATGCTACTCACTTGTAGACGAACGTTCGGCTGGGTTTACAGCTTTAGGAATGGCGGTGGCTTTAGGAAAACCAGTGGCCATTGTTTGTACATCGGGCACTGCAGTCCTTAATTTATATCCTGCCATTACCGAAGCCTATTATTCCCAAATCCCTTTATTGGTAATAACTGCCGACCGACCAACTGAATGGATTGACCAATGGGACGGGCAATGCATTAGGCAAACCAATATTTTTGCGCAACACATACTTGGTTCATTTACGTTTAATCCTTTAAATCCTGATTTTAATTTTAATGAAGCCATTGGCTTGTGTTCCTTTCCTAAAAAAGGACCGGTTCATATCAATGTTCCGTTAGCCGAACCCTTGTATGAAGCTAAAAACGAAGAGTTTGTTTATGATAAATTACCATCGGTTCCTAAGCATTTAGATTTATCGGTTGGTGTCCTTACCAACCGAAACATAACCAATCATAAAAAAATAATTCTATTGGCAGGGGCGGATGCTTGGGGCGAAAGGTTTAAAGAAAGTTTTGAGTTATTAAAATCCAAGGGAAAAATTGTGGTTTTGGCTGATGTAATCAGCGGTTTGCACGCTTCGCAATCTGTACCCAACTGGGATGTCATTTGCACAGTGGCCGATGATAGCTTAAAGCAAATCTTAAAACCCGATTTACTTATTACCATCGGAAAATTTACGGTTTCTAAAAGCTTTAAAAAATTTATAAGAAGCCATAAATCAAAGGAACATTGGCATGTAACCAACAATCATACCATTGCCAATCCGTTTGAAACCAACCCAACAGAAATAGAAGCCGATGAAGCCGTTTTTTTAGAATGGCTTATGAAATCTGCTGACCACCTTGATAATTCTTACAATACATCGTGGCTGCAAGTTTCTGAAAAATTGAATGCGTCTACAGAATCACTTTTTAAAACATCAACGTTTAATGAGTTTTCTGCAACCAACCTAATTTTAGAAAATCTTCCAAAAAATAGTTTTTTGCATGTGGCCAACTCTATGCCTGTGCGTTTTGTTAGCTTTTTGGCTGATAAATTAAATGGTATAAAAATATACGGAAATCGCGGTACAAGCGGGATTGAAGGCAGTATATCTACGGCTGCAGGTACATCGATGATGAGTAATCAACCAACGTTTCTGCTCACAGGCGACTTATCGTTTTTTTATGATATCAACGGTTTGTGGAACCAATATTTAAAACCAAATTTTAAAATAATTGTATTAAATAATGGGGGAGGAGGAATTTTCAGGTTGATTGACGGTCCGCATGATTTGCCGGAAAGGGAAGATTATTTTGCAACCCAATCCACCCGCAACTGCCAACGAATGGCGGAAGAATTTGGATTTAGTTATTATAAAGCCAATGATTTTGTTTCTTTGCAAATGCAATTTGAATCCTTTTGTAACGATAAAACCAAACCTGGGATTTTAGAGATTTTTACCAACCCTGAAAATACGATTGAGTTTTACAAAAAGTTTAAAGATTTAAAAATATAATCACACGTTGTCATTCCGAGGCACGAGGAATCTTTTCTCAAATTAGAGATGCTTCGTTCCTTAGCATGACAAACGCTAAAATAGAGTACTAAAAAATATAGAAATGTCAAATACCAGAACCTGGAAAACCATAAAAGACTATTCCGATATAAAATTTGAATTTTTTGAAGGAATAGCAAAAATCAGCATCAATCGCCCTGAGGTGTATAATGCCTTCAGGCCTGAAACCACCAAACAAATGATTGAAGCCATCGAGTATTGCCGCGAGGCACAAGATGTGTTTGTTGTGGTATTTACCGGAGTTGGCGATAAAGCCTTTTGCAGCGGTGGCGACCAAAATGTAAAAGGCATTGGTGGCTATATTGGTGAAGACGGGGTTCCACGTTTGAACATTTTAGATTTGCATAAAAAAATCCGTGAAATACCTAAACCGGTAATAGCCATGGTAAATGGGTATGCTATTGGCGGCGGCCATGTGCTACACGTGGTTTGCGACCTTACCATTGCCAGTGAAAATGCCATGTTTGGGCAAACCGGCCCTAAGGTTGGTAGTTTTGATGCAGGCTTTGGTAGCAGTTATTTAGCCCGCCATGTAGGGCAGAAAAAAGCCCGGGAGATTTGGTTTTTGTGCAAACAATACACCGCCAAAGAAGCCGACGATATGGGCATGGTAAACAAAGTAGTTCCTTTGGAACAACTAGAAGATGTAACCGTGGAATGGTGCCAAATAATGATGCAACGCAGCCCGATGGCGTTACGTATGATAAAACGCGGATTGAATGCCGAACTTGACGGACAGCGGGGTTTAATGGAATTTGCCGGCGATGCCACCCTTATGTTTTACCTAATGGAAGAAGCCCAAGAAGGTAAAAATGCATTCCTTGAAAAACGCGATCCGGATTTTAAGAAGTTTCCGAGGTTTCCGTAATTGGATTTATAGTTTGGATTAAAACCAAATCATAACAAATAATTTTATATTTTTAAAGTAGAAATACCTCCATCCACATGCAAAATCTGCCCTGTTATCCAACTTGCTTTAGTCGAAAGTAAAAATTCAACCATATTAACGATGTCATCAGTTGTACCAATTCTTTTTAGCGGATGTCGATTTGAGTTTGCTTCCTTTTTCTGTTCGGTATTTAATAAAGTAGCTGCCAAAGGGGTATCCGTTAGCGAAGGTGCAATACAATTTACTCTTATTTTTGGTGCATACTCAGCAGCCAACGCTTTTGTTAATCCTTCAATAGCTCCTTTAGATGCAGATACTTGTGAATGAAAGGGTAACCCAATCTGAACAGCAACAGTAGAAAATAAAATAATGCAGGCATTTTCGCTGTTTTTTAATTTTGATGCAACGGCTTGTATAGTTTTTATTGCTCCCACAACCTGTAAATTATAATCATTTATAAAATCGGCTGGTTTAATTCTTTCAAAGGGTCGAAGGTTGATACTGCCAGGACAGTATATGACACCTGATAAGGTTTCAGGTATAAATTCAAGTAAAATGGTTTCATCCAATACATTTAATGGATGGTATTTTATTTGAGTATGTTCTAAATTTATTTCATTCTTATTATAAGTCCCAAATACCTGATGGCCCATAGCGGCTAATTGAAAGGCAAGTGCTTTACCTATGCCAGAAGAAGCCCCGATTATTAAATAGTTTTCCATTCGTATCAATTTTATTTGTTCAAGATTACTAACAAATAGACTACTGTTTTGTTGCGCCTTTTTTTTATTAACGTATCGGTTGCTGTCCCAAAGAAGTAAACAAGACCAAAATTCACTTCTTTTGTGGTAATGAATAAATACATCACCTCCAAAAACCTTGCCTTACTTCTTATAAATTTAGTGCCACTTTACGGGGTGTTGTTTTTAGAATGGCAAGCCATGATAATAATCGTGTTTTATGTAGCCGAAACAATTTTGGTTGGCATTCTTCATGTTTTTAAAATGGCGGCTTTGTACATTATGAATCATAGGAATCCGATGGCACTAGCTGTTGAGAGAACTAATACTGGTGTAAAAGGATTAGGGCTTATTCCTTTTTTTATATTTCACTTTGGTTTTTTTGTTTTCATACAAATGATGGTTTTTGGAGGTTTTACAGGGGCTAATATTTTTGAATCCTTCGGCCTGTTGTTTACCGGAAATTATAAATATGCCTTGGCAATAATTTTTATAACCAAACTTACCATGCTTATTTCCGAATTATTTTGGGACCCCGAGGTGGAAACCAAATTGCCCGATGATGTTTTTTTTGAACCCTATCCCCGCATTTTTGTTCAGCAGTTTATGGTTATTCTAGGCGGAGGGTTTGCCATGTTTAGTAAAAGTGTTATGGGGTATTTGGTTGTACTTGTAGCTTGTAAAACGGTATTAGATTTAGTGCTTGCCAATGTTAGTAAACAATGGTTTAAGGATATGACAGATGCTGGCAAAGGGGCTTACCGCAGAAACAAGGAGGGTACTGAAAATAAATAAAGTGTATAAACTTCTGAGCATCTGTGCGATAATTTATTTCATCAAAGCCAAAGCAGCATCGGTATAAATATAGAAATCTTTTGGGTGTCCGTTTATTTTGGTATCGTTTCGTTTTCGGCCCAGCCGCACTACCACCATATCTTTTGCAGGAATATCAATAATATATTGTCCATCTATGCCACGGGCATAAAAAATATCCATACCTCTATATTTTACAATCCACCAACTATAGCCATATTGATTGTTTGGTTTACCATCCAGCAATAGAGTGGGAGCAAGGCTTATCGATTTTTTATAATAGAAGTATGGAATAATAGTATCCGTTCCCCAAACACCTTTTTGTAACATTAGCTGCCCAATTTTAGCGAAATCGCGGGCATTACTATGAAAGCAACAAAATCCTTTTTCGTCCCCTTTTACTTTGTCAAGACTCCAGTAGGCAGGATGTTCAGCACCTATTTTACGCCATATTTTTTCTGAAGCATATTCACTCACTGTTTTACCGGTAGCTTTGTGCAATACAAAGGAAAGTACTTGACTGTTTCCGCTTAAATAAATAAAATGCTTGCCAGGAATATTATTAACACGATATTTCTTATTCAGGCTCGCCAAATCATTTCCATAAAGGGCTTTGGCGGTATAACCGTAAGGATTTATATATTGTTCCTTAAAATTTATGCCTGAACTCATAGTTAAAAGATGTTTTATTTTTAACCCGGTTTTTTTGTATTCCGGCAAAAAATCACCAACTTCCTGTTCCACACTTTTAATTTTTCCTTCTTTGATGGCACATCCTGTTAGTAACGATAATATTGATTTTGCCATGCTCCATGAATTGGTGCTGGAAGCAGAATTATAGCCGGCCCAATATTCTTCATGTACTATTTTACCATGCTTTGCTATTAAAAAAGCAAGAGTTTGGTATTTATTTAATTGGTTATTATCGGCATCTGAAAAATGAAGTTTTCCAAAAAGCGAATCCTCAAGCCATGGTTGTGGTGTGCCAATATTTACTTTTCGAGTATTGAACATTTTTCTAGTATCAACTGATGGCCCCATTTTACCTTTTAAAATAGTGCTTCTTAAGGTTTTAAAAATATGGGTATTGCCAGTGATATAGGCATGGCCTACAAAAAGTATGGAAATAATAAATATCCATTTAAGAAAAGTAAAAAACCGTTTCATTCGAATCTGTTATTTTATTAAAACCCTAATTATATTATTGAAGCGTATATCTTAATGAAATTCCAAAATTTGTAAGTGCAGTAGGAAAAGATAGAGTGGTTTTAGGTTTATTAACGTTGCGGTTATAAAAAGCTCTAAAATTAAGATTATCGGTAATATTGTAATTAAGTGTAGGTCGAATAGATATTGATCTCATTCCGGCATTAGCCGATGGAGTAATATTTGAATTTATATCTCGTGTAATGGTATATCCATCGCGTATTGAAAAGTCCATTCTGAAATCCAAATCGTTTTTGAACATTGGTTTTCTCCCGTTTATTTTAAACGGAAGAATAACTCCTGACTTACGATATCCCGTTCCTAATACATATTCCTTATTATGAATTTCATTAATTTTATAACTGGTTGTTAAATTTAAAGAACGATCGGTTTTTATTTCAAAGTTTAAAGTTAAACCACTTTTAAAAGTCATATCAATTTTTATTAATGGACTTAGCCGTTCCATAATAGTCAAGGTAGTAAACTGGTATTGAGGTGTAAGATTTTTCCCTTTTGTTAAAGTATCCAATCCATAATTGGCACTTGTATTAAAATTACCAATGGATGTGCTTGAACTGTAAGCATGACTTATAGTAATATTTGAAAATACTTTTTTCACAAGTTCCAAATTGCTCAATCCATTCCATGAAATGCGCCATGAAGGAAGTGGTATTAACGGGAATCTATCAAGTTTGTAATTCTTGGCATCTTTGCCTTGATAGGCTGCCATGAAAGCAAACATTAATACATCCTGATGGTTGCTGTCAATTCCTAGAGGGTATCTTGATGTTGGGTCGAGCAAACCAATATAGTTAGCATAGTTTTTAGATTTCCAAATATCTTTATTTAATTCTTCTACCTGCACTTTTTCAGCCATCACTCGTCTGTTTTTTTGAAATTGGTCATAAGCATCCGATTGGAATTTATCATCATATTTTTCAAAAGCAGTTTTCCAAGTAATGGTAGACATACTGAACATTCCGGCTTCCATATATCCTTGGTCCATAAAACTATTGGTGAGTGTATCAAATCGAAATGTGCTTGACGTAGTTAAAGAAAAACGTCGTTCAAAATTAAGATTTATCCTAAAGCCATCAAATGGCTCTAAGGTTCCGGTTCCTTTTATTTCAAGTCCTTCTAATTGTATGTAACGGTTAATTTGTAATGGATTTTGAGATAAATGACCACCTTCAGCTAGCTTATATCTAACCTTTGGATCTTGAAATCCTGCAATAAAAGGTAGACCTGGGGTTTTGTATTTATCGTTTATTCCTAAATAATCCAAACCACGTTTATAGCCTGGTAAAGTAGTTCCATTGGTCGAACTCAAGTCTATCGAAATCTGCTTTAGCATGGTAATAAACTTAAGAGAAACTCTTGAAGGTTTAGAAATTTCAAAGTCTTTTTTCTTTTTATCTTCTTTGCTTTTTGGAGTAGTTTCCTCCTCGTCATACTTTTTCTTTTTGGCAGAGCCTGGTACTTTGGGCATATTGGCTTTTTTAAGAAGAGGAAATTTATTATAGAAAGAGGAAAAATTAAACTGACCATTTCCACCGATAGTTTGCGAATTTTGAATGGTATTTCCCATTACCGGGGCGGCAAGTGGTGCGGTTCGCCAATTATAACTACCGGTATATCGGCCTGAAATAACAATCCAATTTAACAGTTTAATTTTACTTAAAGGCATATTATAAGTAACATTAATCACCTGATTGAAATCATTTGGCTTACCCATAGCTTTAAAATTATTCCACATGGTATCCTTTTTTTCTTGGGTATTTAAGGCATTTGTAGGTTCTTCAACTCGTGCATTAAGTGTAGCATTATAATCAAGTTTAATATTATTGGTAAGATTATAGTTTACCCCATATACTCTTGTAAGCAGAAATGTTTTATCATACAATCTTGGAACAATGGATTTAAAATCATCATTATTTCGGTTTTGTAATTCAGAATACCGTCGGTCCACATCAAATCGCATGGTTATGCTTTGGGGAACAAAGAACAATCCAAAACCTGTAATTGGGGTTAATGCTTTGGTCTTAATTTTTTTGAAAGGTTTCCATGGTTTGGGTGCCTGACTAAAATTATAACCAACGCTAGCCCTATAGGTTTCGGCTAAATTTTCTTGAATGATTTGGTTTCGCCTAAATATTTTTTGATAACTATAACTAACATTAAAATTTTCAATATCATAAATATGAGCTTTACCTCCCCCTACTTTATTCTTTTTAACATTGGTAAAATTATAGCTATATCGCGAGGTAAAATCTTGGGCATTTTCTTTAATAGTTTTTTCTTCAGCTTTTGATTGTGCTGATTTTATCGCTGTTTTTAATAAAACATCCGGGTTAAGAGGGTAATATTTAGGGTTAATAATATTTTCATTATACCCAATGAAAAATGGAATTGTTATGCCTGTTCGAATTGGGAAAAATTTACCTAACTCAAAACTGGATTGAATATCGTAAGTAATAGTTTCATTCAAACTTCGTTGATTAAGTCTCTTATCTACCCCACCAAACCCAATTGAAGAATAGCTTCCTGTGATATTTAGCTTGCCAAAATCAGCCAAATTTGCAACAATTCGTGCATTGGCAGCATAGCCACCATTATTTACAAAATCTTCAAGTCGAAGTTCGTTAAACCATACCTCTGGGCAAATTTCGTTATTGTTTTTTTCGAGAGGATTTTTTATGCCCAGCATTATCGTTCTCACATTGCTTAAATCGGGTTGGCCAACCACTGAAATTACATTTCCATTGTCTAATGTTTTTTCAAAATATGCTGTAATATCCGTAGTATATTTATTTCTTTCCAATTTAACTGCTTGAAAGTCTTCTAAATTGATATTCATCTCATTGGCCTGAGGCCAAACTGCCCAAGGATCTCGGGTGCCGGGTTGTGTTATTTTTAAAGGTATTTCTAATTGATAATAGTTTCGTTCAAGGTCGGTCCCTATTCTTATAAATGCTCTTACATCATCATCTGCCACATCATTACCTTCAGCATGTATAAACATTTTCATTTTTTTATAGTTCCGTATATCAAAATTTAAGGTTTTATAAGCAGCTCTTGAATCTCCTTTTTTAAGTTTACAAACTCTTAAAGAAAGTGCCTGTTCATTCATTTGAACATTATTTTGCTGGGTAGGATCGGTTTCGCGAACTATGCCAGGAGGAACAATATAAGGTACTGGAACTCTTTGACTATTTTTTTCAATATTTACGGCCGATACTGTAAATTCTGTTTGATCATTAGGGTCAACATTAGGGCCAACTCCCGGAGGAAAATTAAGATTTTTTAGATAACGTCTCCAATCGGCTCTAACCAATTGCATTTGTCCAAATCGGCAAACTAAACTGTCATCAAATCCTTTTAAAAACAATCGCATAAAACGTATGGATTTAAAATCCTGAATGCCTCCTACTTTTTTCTCGTATTGTCTGATTGGTACTTTAAACTGATACCAAGTAATGGTTTTAGGGAAATTACTTCCATCAATATAGTTGGGCACTGTAACAATTGAGTCTGTCACAAAATTAGAACCCACATTAAAAGCATTTTTTGATATATCAATTTTATATTGAAAATACTCTTCGTTAAAGTTCATTGTTTGATCCCTGTTTAAATCTTCATCATCTGGAAATATGCTTGCCGACTTTGGTTGTCCTGTAGATAAAGTTCCTAAATTAGAATTACCTTCCATACCGTTATAGGCTTCATATCTTCCTAAAATACTTTGTTTAATTCCATCATATCCTGCATCAAAATAGTGCTGAAAGTTATCTGAACTTGGGTCGTTTAATGCATTATTATAAATGGTACTGCCAGCGCCATAATTGGTTTTTAAAGTCTCTAAATATCCCTTGTAAAAAGTACGTTCCTCATTGTCATTTAATCCGTCCAATCCTTTGTCTTGATTGGGTCTTGAGTTAGGATCGTTATCAAAAGCTTGAATCTGAGGTGCTACCTGAGGTATAAGTCCATACCGAGTTGTATCGAGTCCTGAATAGGAGCCATCTTTGGGTAATCCATTTTCTACAGCCCTGCGGTTATCAGCATTTAGGTCTTCAGAAATACTGCCTACATTTATATAAAGTTGCCCCTTATTGGATGAGGTTCTATCTGTTAATAAACAATAGGGATCCATCATCCAAAATTCGATATAATCAATATTGGCGGCTTCAAAATCGTTGGTTTCAATTTTTCTGGCTATTCCTCCCCACGATTCTTTTGGCCGGCTAAATGTTCCGTCAGGATTAAAATCACTAGCCGAAGGATTGTAGTTATAAATACCTCGTTTTTTAGGATTATAAACCAAATCCAAAGTGGTCAATTGGTTTATTTGCTGCATCTGAATATTTAACTGAGGAAAAACTTCCTTCAAACCCCAAGTTCTTACAAATGGATGGGATTGGTCGTTTCCGGTTATATAATCAGGAATATATTTTTTATTACTTCCCGAAAAAGTTTGATCTATGGTATGAAAATTAATTTTAGCCCGCTTGAAAGCATTGGTAGAATCCGATGCGGTTTCGGGAAATAAATCTTTCTGCCCTTGTGGCGTCGGTGCAAATTTCCAATTAAGTACATATTTTAAATCAATTGGGGTTTCAGCCCCTTCAAAGTCATCTAAAAATGAAGTACCTTTTGTATTACCAATAGTTTTAGCATTATGAGGAAATATTTTAGCAACTTCACCACTTATCATCACGCTTGATTTTTCTTTGGTTTCAATAAATGGAAGCTTATCTAACAGTTTGGTTATAAATCTTGACTCTTTGTTCCAGGTTCCATCCAATCCAATTATCGTATTTAATATTGGTTCCTGCCCAATATCTACCTTAGGTGTCAAGGGTCGTTCACGCATGTGCATTATGGTACCACCCAGTAATAAATTTCGGGAGTGTGTGTAATCAAATCTTGACCCAACAAGAGTTTTTTGCTGCAATGTAAAAAGAGAGTTACTTTCAGATGAAACCTTAATAACAGCACCAGAATTAATAATTCCTTCATTAAGAATTCTAACTCTTCCTAGGTTATAATCTACAGTATAATCCACATTTTCGGTAAGTGCAGCGCCGTTGGCCGTTACTTTTACAGAACCTTGTGGCACGTTAATAGCATTTAACGAAATTTCATTGGTGGCGCTACCTCGGTAACTTCCTCTCAGAAAAAATTTGTTATGGGTTACATCCTGTTCTGCCCACCATTTAGTGGAGTCATATAACGCATCGTAAGCATAAAAATTGGCATCTTTTCCGTTAGGGTCTTTAAATTTACTTCTTAAAAATGGTCCGAAAGGTTCTCTTACAGGAAAGATAATTCGACCATTCATCATGTTCACAGTTATTCCATCAATTAGGTCAAAAACCCCGTCAGGTTTGGCTTCCGTTTGTTTATTCATTCTATCAAGGTTCAAAACCGTAATAAGTTGTTTTTCGGAAATATTAGTTTCAGTAGGGTTTACAGGAAGGTAATTTAAGTCAGCAGATTTATCATCGGCATAAACCACATTAAGGCTAAAATCTTGTGTTTGTACATTATAAGTATTTAGCGAATAGATGTTTTTCATCATCAAATCCCACAGCGGCCAACGAGTATTTGTAATGGTAGATTTTAACATTTTAACCACCAAATCATTTCCACTTCCGCTTGGTCCGGGAGGATTATCTCGCGATAATTGACCAACTTTGAAAACCCTTCCATTAAAGGTGTATTCATAAGCAACTGCCAATATTTCATCATTATTTAATGACTGATTGAGTGAAATGTAACCTAGTTGTTTATTAATAGTGTATTCCTGTTCTGTGAGCTTTCGTGCATTGGTCAAAATATTATAATCAATACCAACTTTCATATCCAAATTGGCATATTTCGTTTTTAAAGCGTCTATAACTGTAGTACTACTATTTAGTGAAGGGTCTGAAATTATTTTACTCCATAAAATATTTGCTTCATTATGAGTTTGTTCAGGCGTTCCTGGTGAATCTTTAAGTTTAGGATTGTATGGATCAGTTTCACCTAAATCTACAAAAGGAACCAAATTTCTGTTGTCATTAAATGATTTGTTACGATTGGTTACCCAAACTTCAATATAATTGATAAATGCACCAGATTGAACTATTGGAAGTAAACTTAAGGCATTGTCATATTGGTTTTTAAAAAATTGGCCAACAAAAAAATGTTTGTTCGCTTCATAGTTATTTGCCTGAATGTCAAATTTTGTAACTTGGGCTCCACCACTTACTTCTGTTTCGGTAGTTTGTCCTCTTTGCTGTGTGGCAATGGTGGTAACCTTTAATTTGCCAAACTGCATTTGCGCTTTTAATCCGAATAAACTTTGTCCGGCCTGAATTAGGCTACCATTGAGGGGTAAACTAACATTTCCAAGTTCAATCTTTTTAAGAATATCATCTTCCTGACCTTCCCAATTAAGTTTAATTTGGTTTTCAAATTCGAAGGTGGCATCGGTATCGTAATTAGTATTTATTTTTAGCTTATCACCAATTTGTCCGGCCACACTCACTTGCATTTTTATTTTAAAATCAGGAGTTCCAGTTTTTTGCTGTCTTACTGGGATTGCAGGGTTTTTTACAACATTATAACTGCCGCCAAATGTGGCCTCAGCCGATCCTGAAGGTTTAATATCTATTAATCCGGGACCAAATAATTTATCAACTACATCAGGAACATTTACAGTACTGGGCACTAAACCTGAACTACGAACAAAATTGGTAGCTTTACTTTTGGATTTGAAATAATCTTGTTGTTCCTTATCTTCTAGCTCTTTTAGATAATCAGAAAATGACTTAGATTTAGGAGGTGTTAAATCACGGTTTCCTAATTTTTCATGCTCAATGTAGGAATTGCTTCCGGGGTCATATTCTGTGTTTTTCTTTAATACATCAGGATCTTTAAGGTCAAAACGACTTTTTTTGAAATTATAGTCGTAAGGTTTTTTATCTCTTAATGGATATTTAAGTTTTGAGGTGTCATTTTTTGTGGTATCATCATCTGTAGATAATTTAGAATCGTACACCAAAAAATCGTTGGTGCCCGAGGAGATAAATGAAATACCAAAGGCCGCCGTAGCGACCAGTAATATGCGGGTAAGGGTGGTTTTCAACTTCTAATTATATTTTAGTAAAGTTTCCTTATAGCTTACTTTTTTTAATGATTTGCAAAAATATACAATTAAAGGTATTTAAAGGCATCTTTTACAAGGCTTTCAGTGGTGGCACTGTCTCCTTGTTCTTTACTCACCCTCATTAATGCCTTTTCTGCAATAGCCCTTACAAAACCCAATGCCTGCATGGCTTGTAATGCTTCGTCAAATGCGCTACTCACCATGCCTGGTAGTGTTCCGGTGCTTCCTCCAATTTTGCCCAACTTATCATGAAGTTCTAAAATAAGTCGTTGCGCTGCTTTTGGGCCAATACCTTTCACTGATTGTAATAACGGGGCATCTTTCCGTATTATTGCATTAATCAATGCATCTTCATTTAAAGATGACAAAAGTACTCTGGCTGTATTGGCACCAACTCCACTAACCGAAATTAAATGACGAAAAACTTCACGTTCTTTTTCTGTAAAAAAACCAAATAAGGAATGACTGTCTTCCGATATTACCTGATGAACTTGGAGGCGGCCATTGCTCAATCCCTTTAGTTTTTCAAAAGTGTAAACAGATATATTTATATGAAAACCAAGGCCGCTACAGTTTAATACAGCATAAGCTGGAGTTAGTTTTTCAATTTTGCCTTCAATAAAGTCGTACATGTTTTAATGTTATTCAACAAGGTTAGGGTATTATTATTAGTTAAAAAAACAAACCTTATTGTTTGCGTTTAAAATGACAAACTGGCTTTAACAAAAGGATTGCTTATTTTTTCAACACCGACAGGAGTTTCATCGCCATGGCCTGGATACACAAGGTAATCATCTGGCAAGGTATATAGTTTTGTCCGTATAGAATTGGCAAGGGTTTCAAAATCTCCTCCGGGTAAATCGGTTCTGCCAATGCTGCCTTGAAAAAGAACGTCTCCACCTATAACACTTTTATTTTTATGGTTGATAAAACAAATACTACCAGGAGAATGGCCGGGGGTAAAAACAATATCCAATTCAGTATTCCCAAATTTTATAGTGTCTCCTTCTTCTAAAAAAACGGAAGGTGATGGGGATGGATGATATGGTATTCCATAACGGTCGGCTACCACAGTTCCCGCAATTAGCACTTCTAAATCTTTTTTGTGGATATGTAAATCCAGTTTATAAGTATCGGCCGCAAATGAATTTCCTAAAATATGATCGATATGGCAATGGGTGTTTAATAAAATTACAGGCTTTAAGTTGTTAGTAGTTATAAAATTCTTGAGTGTAGTTTCTTCCTCTCTGTTGCAGCATCCCGGATCAATAATGGCACATTCCAGTGTTTCATCATACAACACATACGTGTTTTCTGAAAAATAGTTGAAGGTAAATTTTTGGATTTGCAAGTTGGTTATTGAGTTATTCGGTTATTTGTTATTCATTTATTGAATATTGTAAATTGAGAGTTGATGATTGAACATATTAAAAACACACATCCCTCATCTCTTTTGGGAAGCGTATCAGCTAAGACTTACGTTTTCAATTTTCAAATTGATTCATTTTCAAATTATAAGTGTATAACCTCCCCGTAGGCTGCTGCTGCTGCTTCCATTATCGCTTCGCTCATGGTTGGGTGAGGGTGAACCGATTTTATAATTTCATGACCTGTGGTTTCTAATTTTCTGGCTACTACGGCTTCTGCTATCATTTCGGTAACATTGGCTCCTACCATGTGGCAGCCCAACCATTCGCCATACTTAGCATCAAAAATTACTTTTACAAAACCTTCCTTAGCGCCGGCAGCACTTGCTTTTCCTGATGCTGAGAACGGAAACTTACCTATTTTTAATTCATAGCCTTTTTCGCGGGCTTGTTTTTCGGTGTATCCTACCGAGGCTACTTCAGGCCAGGCATAAGTACATCCCGGGATGTTATTATAATCTAATGGCTCAGGGTGATGACCTGCAATTTTTTCAACACAAATAATTCCTTCGGCACTGGCTACGTGAGCCAAGGCTTGTCCCGGAACGATATCGCCAATGGCATAAATCCCTTCAACATTAGTTTGGTAGAACTCATTTACCAAAACTTTGCCTTTATCAGTTTTTATGCCGAGGGTTTCTAATCCTAAATTTTCAAGATTGGTTTGGATCCCGGCTGCTGAAAGTACAATATCACATTCGCGGGTTTCTTCACTTTTTGGTGTTTTAATTTTTACTACACAACCTGCACCACTTGTATCTACCGATTCTACGGTTGAAGAAGTTAAAATTTCAAAACCTTTGGTTTTAAATATTTTTTCCATGGCTTTGCTCACATCCTCATCTTCTACCGGAAGTATGTTTGGCATAAATTCTACCATCGTTACTTTGGTGCCCATGGCATTATAAAAATAAGCAAACTCACTGCCTATGGCTCCCGAACCTATTACTATCATGGTTTTTGGCATTTCGGGTAATACCATGGCTTCGCGGTAGCCAATCACTTTTTTACCATCAATTTTTATGTTTGGTAATTCGCGGCTTCTGGCTCCGGTAGCTAAAATAATATGTTTGGCTTCATGTATTTCTTTGGTGCCTTCGTTTTCTACTTCTACTTTTCCTTTGGCTACCAATTTTCCATAACCGGTAATTACGGTTATCTTATTTTTTTTCATCAAAAACTGAACACCTTTGCTCATTCCACCGGCCACATTGCGGCTGCGGGTTACCACGGCTCCAAAATCAACCGTCGCTTCGGGTACGGATATTCCGTAGTCTTTGGCATGGTTTATATATTCAAAAACCTGAGCCGATTTTAACAACGCTTTGGTTGGTATGCAGCCCCAGTTAAGGCACACACCACCTATTTCGGTGCGTTCTATTACTGCTACTTTAAGTCCTAATTGCGAAGCACGGATGGCTGCTACATAGCCCCCCGGGCCGCTGCCTATTACTATTAAATCAAACGTCATAATGCCGCAAAGATAATTGTATTTACGAATTATAAAGATTTGAAAATTTGAAGATTTGGAAATTTTATCTGTCGAAAGATTCCTCTTGTCGTCGGAACGACAATCTCCGGTTGGCTTGTCATGCCGAGGAACGAGGCATCTAAAAACAGGAATGTTATTTAGCAATCATCAAACTCCACGGCTATCGCTCTGCCTCTGGCAAGCGATTATTACAAAGGTATCTTGCCATATATGCCTGAGGCATTATTAAATGTCACACGCCCAGAGGCGGAGCGACAGCGTAAAGACAAGCGACAGGGAAGATAGCTAACAGGTAAGCGACAGCAAGGGGTTATCTCTGAAAGCATTTATAAACTTGCATTGCTTTTGTGCTTTCACCATTAGGGACAGTCGTAAAATCATAGTATAGCCCCGTGGCATCAGGTTTTACAATAAAGGCATAGTCTGACCCATTTGGACCCCAATTCCATCGATGGTTTAAGCCTTGTCTTGCATAGTGTGATTTTTCCCCAGAGAATCCACCATCGTAAAGAATAAATCCTAAATTTGGTTGACTAAAATCCCCAAAATATCCTACTTCGACCAAGACTTTTCCACCATAAACATAGTCTTTACAGTACCAAGAAACAAAGCCTCCAACTTTATCTTTTGATATTTTATTGCCATTGAGAATTATTGTTCTTGGGCCTGAGGGAGATGCTGAAGGAGGACCTAATTGATTTGATAAAGTTTTACATGAAAATAATATTAACAGAATGAACGTACAAATTATTATTTTTTTCATATTACTCATGACGTATTAATTTAAACTTGGTTAAAAAGAAATATTTTATTTATGAATATATCCTATTGCTATCTTAAATCTACTTTTTAGCACAACCATTAAATATTTATCTTTAAGGTATACGGATCCAAAGAGTTGGCTTTGTATACCTTTTAGTATACTTTTTTCAGTTACTAAAACACAAAGTGCTAATATACCCTCACCTTACCCCTATAACTCCCTTTATCGGTTACCAATTGGTAAACCAAAATTGAAGTTCCAAAGGTTTTGAGTTCGTCTTTGCCAATGGTATCTCCATTTTTTAAAGAGGTATTTTGGTAAACCAGTTTGCCTTCCAAGTTATAAATTTTTAAGGATTGAATGGTTTGTTGTTCAGAAAAAACAGTAACCGAATTTTCGTTAATTTTTAAAGAAGGTTTTGGTGTTTCTGGCTTTTTTACTGCCACACTGCTTGCCGAATAGCGAATTTTATAGCTGGACTGATACAGTTTATCACCTGTGCTGGCATCGTTCATATTGGTGGCATTGGTTACATAATAAAAAATAATCGTTCCCATATTGGTTTTGGGGGCTGTCCAGCGAAAATTCCATTTGTTTTTTCCTGTAGCTAAGGGTACTGTTCCATCTGCCGTGTGGGTCACATACATGCGGTCGGTTACCGGGGCTTCACCTTCTATGATATGAGTTTTGAGAGGTTCAGTAACCCACCACGTTCCGGCATTTTTTTTGGTGGCACTATCAATGGCCACTACCATAAACCCGAATTTTTTAATATTAGGCACATTTACTTCTATCGAAAGATTATAAGAGCCATCAACACTATAGGTATTGGCAGGGTCGCTAAAGGTAAAGGTATTTACAGGGCTATCTTTAATAATGCTGGCATCAGTATGACAGCCGCTTCGGGCACAGGTAAGTTCGCCCGGAGCTCCGGTGCTTGAGGGGTGTCCGCCGGAGGTTTTGTTTACGGCATTTATAAAAATTAAACTTGCCAA